>JBFWSW010000088.1:0-14859 GCA_050248155.1 Ilumatobacteraceae bacterium | reverse complement strand
CCCGGGAGGCCGCTGTGGCGGGTCAGGTAGTCGAGCCAACGTGAACTGTGGCGGAGCGCGGCACGGTGCTCGTCGATGGTGCTCATCGAGGTCGATGGTGCGCCGCGATGCGGCACTGCACCAGAGCCGAAGGTCAGCCCGATCTGGCCCGATGCGACCCGAGCGCAGGTCGATGCGCGTCCGTCATGTTCGAGCGGCTGCGGCGGCGTAGTGCGGCAGGAGCTCGCTCTCACACAGGCGGAGCAACCGCTCCTGGTCGGGGCCGATCTGGTGCAGGAGGACGGTGTCGAACCCCGCACCCACCAGCCGGTCGATCGCGGCGACGACCGGCTCGGGTCCCACCGCGCACACGACCGCGCGATCGATGCCAGCCGCGCCGATGGCCTGCGCTGTCGACTCGAAGTGCGCGGGACGAGCGAGCTCGCCGAGCAACGGCGACGGTACGACCGCATTCGGCCACCACTCCCATGCGTTGTCGACGGCCTCGTCGAACGACGCCGCCAGCGAGACGTGCAGCTGCGCCATGCACGGCTTGCCTTCGCCCCCGGACCCGCGGAAGACCGCGACGACGCGCTGGTCGGGCGACACACCGATCACGCCGTCGGCCGATTCACCCGCCAACATGGCGCTCTTCCGGCCGGTCGCCGCCATGTAGATGGGAGGCGGGATCGCAGGACGTGTCGCGAGCTCCAACGCCTCCACCCGCCAGAACTGGCCCCGGTGGTGGACCGGCCCGCCCGCCCACAACCGGCGGATGACGTCGATCGCCTCGGCGAGCCGAGCACGCCGCTCACCCGGTGAAGGCCAGCGGCGGCCGAACGCTTGCTCGTTCAGCCGCTCGCCCGTGCCCACCCCGAGGAAGAAGCGACCCTCCGACATCACTGCGGTCGTCGCCGCGGCATGCGCGACGTTGATCGGATCGTACCGGTGGACCATCGCGGTGATCCCCGTGCCGATCCGCAGGTCGCGCGTCTCGCTGGCCAGCGCACCGAGCACCGTCCACGCGTGCGGCGACTGGCCCTGGTGGCGCGTCCACGGTTGCAGGTGATCGCTCACCATCGCCACGCCGAAGCCAGCTGCTTCGGCACGGACCCCGAGATCCACGAGCGGCCTCGGGTCGTGCTCTTCGCTGCTCAACCACCAGCCGAGCTGCACGCGACGGTCGGACGGGTGGGCCCGGTCGTCAGACATGGTCGTCACGACGGAGCACGCCGAGCAGTTCGCCGCGGGCAGTGGACACGTAGCTGAACGCGAGTCCGTCGCCTCTCAACTGCTCGAGAGCCTCGTCGAGCGGCACGTCGGGTCGGATGGTCCCGGGCGCAGGGACCATCGCCCGCTCGACCGGGGTGTCCTCCGGTAGCGCGAGCGCGGCGGAGTCGAGCGAGCCGAGCAGTATCCCTGCATCGTCGAGCACGGCGACCGGTCCATCGGCGCGCCCGGAGGCAGCACGCGCGTCGGAGATCGCCGCAGTCACGCTCACCGACGGCGGATCGTGCAGGTGTCGGCAGGCCCACGCTCGGTCCCCCACCTCCCCCTCCGTCGGCAAGCCGAGCACGGTCCATGCCGCGCGCCCACCGATCAGGTCGTGCACGGCGCTGAAGCCGAGCTGATCGAACCGCGCCGACGCACGAGCGCTCAGGTCGCAGCGTTGGTCGAAGCAGTAGACCACCATGGGCTGATCACGGTCCATCCCCGCCACGGCCTGCTCGTCGAGCGCGCTGAGCGGGATGTTCACCGCACCGGGGATGTGCTGGCTCGCGTATGTCGGCTCCGGCAGCACGTCGACCACCAGCGCGCCGTTGTGCATCAACCGTCGGGCTTCGTCGACGTCGATGCGCTTCATGTGGTCCTCCGGGTCCAGTGGCTGATGGCCCGCGGTTCCCGCATCCGTCGACGGCCAAACCGATCCTCGACGCGCGGAGGTGGCTCACCACGGAGCTCGACCCAGGCGCCCTTCGCCATCGCAAGCACGGGACCGGCGAGGAGCGCCCCCACGAATCCCGCGAGCGCACCTCCGACCAGGGCCACCGACAGGCCGATGAGCGGCGGCACACGGATGGCCCGTGCCCCGACGAGCGGCTGCAACACATGGTTCTCGAAGGTCTGGTACGTGACGAACACCACGAGCGCGATCAACCCGCGTGTCGGGCTCTGGCCGAAGCCGAGCGCGACCAGCGGGAAGGCGCCGACGAACCCGCCGATCTGGGGGATGAAGTTCCACCCCGCCGACCACACCCCCAGCACGACCGCGATCGGGATGTGCAGGGCCAGGGCGATGAGCATCACCACGGTGCCGTTGAGCGCGGCGACGAACGCCGACGCTGCGGCCGCTCGCGACACGGCGCTCGACACGGCGCGCGACACGCCGTTCACCTGCCGTCTCCAGACGACCGGGACCCGCCGGCTGGTCGCACGGGCGAGCCGAGGCACGTCGAGCAGCGCGGCGAGCAGCAGGCTGACGATCAGGGCGGCACCGACCAGTCCGTCGCCCGCCGTGCTCACCACTCGGTCCACCAGGTTCGAGCTCTCGACCCGGTCCGGGATCGAGGCGATGAAGTCCTCGATCTGTCGCGAGGCGTCACGGTCCTGGAGCGCGGGGCCCACGACCGGCAGACCTTCGAGGGACGAGATCGTGCGCGGCGCGTCGTCGACGATCGACGTCGCGCTGTCGACGATCGACGGCCCGGCGAGCCCGATCACGAGACCGATCACAGCAGCCGTCGTGCCGAGCACTGCGGTGACGGCACCCCAACGAGGCAGGTGCAGCACGCGCTCGACGGCCGATGCGGGACGATCGAGCCCGAAGCAGATGAACGCGGCGATCGACGCCCAGATCAGCAGCGAACCCATCACGTGGGCGAGATGCAGCATCGCCGCCGCACCGATGACGAGGACCACGAACACCACCGCTGTGCGCACGCTCGGCTGAAGGCGGAGCCGGGGCGACTCGCCATCGGACGCTGCTTGCACCCTCACCTCGGACAGACCATCGTCGTCCCCGTCGGGCCGCCCTTCGATCGCCTCGGTCACTCGGCCCAGCGCGTCAGCCGGCTGCGCCCGCACCGCCGCCGCGATCCCAGCGACGACCAGGACCCCGATGGCAGCACCGCGCAAGCCGGCAGCGAAGTAACCCCCGCTCACCGCTGCCAATGTGAGGAGCGGTCCCAGCCGCAGCGCGCTCCCCACCCAACCATGTCGAGCGACCCGGTCCGCAATGGTCACGATCACGGCGATCGAGAGCAGCAGCCACAGAGGATGGTCGTCCACCGAACCGACGGCGATCACCGGTGCCCAACCGAGCAACGGCCCCACGATCGGGATCGTCGAGGTGCCCGCGACCCAGTAGCCGAGCCCGATGCTGCCCTCGAGACCGAACGCCCAGCAGAGCAGCCCGGCCACGATGCCGTGGGCGAGGCTGACGACGAGCGTTCGCCGGAGGAACCCTCCGGCGTCACGGTGCACTGCAGCGATCGTCGCGTGGGCTCGTTCACGCCCCGACGCCGTACGGATCGCACCGATCGCGGAATCGATCAGGGGTCGCGTGCCGACGATCATGAACGCGGCGAGCACCGAGACGAGGATGACCTGACCGAACAGAGCGACGCCCGACAGCGCGCCGTCGCCACCGACCACGATCCGCCCGGCCATCCCGTCGAGCAGCTCTTGCGCACGATCGGCGATGTGCAGCTTCTGCGCGACCTCGTCGGCGGCCGACCCGGGCTCGAGCGACTCGATGGAGCGCGCGATGGCATCGGACAGCGCCTGGGCCTGACGATCCACCTCCCACGCCAGCACGCCGAGCGCTGCTGCGACGGTCGCCAGTGCACCGACGACCACGGTGGTGAGCGCCACGGCACTTGGGACGAAGCGACGGAGCCATCCGAAGGCCGGCTCGACGACCGTCGCCTCCACCGCGGCCAGCCCGAGCAGGACGAACACGAGGCCACAGCGCCGAACGACCATGACGCCCAGCACGGTCGCCATCGACGCCGCGACGACCACAGCCACGCCGCGTGCGGTCACGACGACCGAGTATCTCGGCTCGGCCGTGGTCATGACGGCGTATGTCCCCGATGGGTGAGGGTGACAAACCTCACCCGAATCGGGGCATTGAGGCTCAACAACGACTCCCAAACAGCCGATATCCAGCAATGCGCTGCTTCGCGACTGCCGACCCGATGGCGGGTGCCGCGGTGCGCGAGACCGCGATCGTCGACCTGCTCCCCGGGCCGGTGCTCGTCTCGGTGGACGGCTCGATGGCGTATGCGAACCCTGCAGCGCTCGAGGTGTTCGGTGTCGACGATCTCGACACGCTCCGAGATCGTGAGGCGCGCCGGGCGCACGTCTTCCCGGAGGACATCCCCCGAATCGAGGGTCGGCTGGCCGCGATCGCGCGGGGCGAGCAGGTCGAGCGATCCGTCGAGTACCGGATCGTGCGACCCGACGGAACCGTCCGGGTTGTGCTGTGGACGACGCTCAGCGCGACGCTCGCCGGCCGCGCCGCCATGGTGTACGCCGTCGACGACATCACTGCGCTGGCCTCGACCCGCGACGCGCTGGCCGCGTCGGAGGCGCACCAGCGCCACGTCGTCGCCGCGCTCGCCGAAGGAGTGATCGCTGTCGATCGGGGCGGCCGCTGCACCCATGCGAACCCCGCAGCAGCATCCCTGCTGGGCATCCAAGCGGCGCAACTCGTCGGGACCTCCATCGACGACATGCCCCTGGTCGCCTCCCTGGCACAGCCGATCCCACGTGCGGCCCACCCCGTGCGGCGGGCGCTCGACGCGAACGAGTGCACCCGCGGTGTGGTCGTGGACGTCGTGCTGGGCGACGACGTGCGCAAGTTCCGGCTGTCCGTGCTGCCCATCGAGCCGGACACGGGTGAGGATCCGATCGGCGCGGTCGTGACCTTCGACGACGTGACGTGCGAGCTCGAGCGCAACGAGCAGATCGCTCACAGCGAGCAGCGCTTCCGCAACCTCGCCGCGATCTCGCCGGTCGCCATCTTCGAGACCGACGAGTGGGGCCAGTGCTCGTACGTCAACGACCGCTGGTGCGAGTTCACCGGGCGGACCGCCGACGCGGCGCTCGGCTCGGGATGGCGCGATGCGTTGCACCCCGACGACCTCGCTCGGTTCCTCCAGGCGTGGTCGAGCGCACTGTCGACCGGGCAGCGACTCGCCATCGAGTTCCGCTATCGCCGCCCCGACGGGTCCACCGTCCCCGTGCACGCGGAGGCGCAGGCGATCTGCGAACCCAACGGGCGCATCACCGGATGGATCGGGACGGCGACGGACATGCGCGCAGAAGTCGAGCTGCGAGACGATCTGCGCGCCAACGAGTCACGGTTCCGCGAGCTCGCCCATCGGGACCCCGTGACAGGGCTCTTGAACCGCCGCGCGTTGATGGCCGCGCTCGACGAGCGACTCGACGCCCGTCGCGACAGTGCAGTGCTGTTCCTCGACCTCGACGACTTCAAGTCGGTGAACGACACCTACGGGCACGATGCCGGCGACGAGATCCTGCGCGTGTTCGCCGATCGTCTGTCGTCTGCGGTCCGCGAGCACGACATCGTCGCCCGCCTCGCCGGCGACGAGTTCGTCGTGGTCGCGCAAAGCCAGCACGCGGACCGGGTCGCGCAACGCCTGCTGGACGAGCTGGCCGTCCCCATCGCACTGCAGGACGGAGGCTTCGCCAGCGTCGGCGTCAGCATCGGTCTCGCGATGGTCGACACCGAGCATCCCGACGGCGGCGCGGAGCTGTGGCTGCAGCGAGCCGACCGCGCGATGTACGAGGCGAAACGTCGGGGGAAGGGTCAGCTGGTGACCGTCGCGACGTGACGCGACGAGTTGTTCAGCGGGCGGCCTGGATGGCCGCCCACACCCGCTCGGCCGTGCACGGCATGTCGATGTGGGTGACCCCGAGGTGCGACACCGCGTCGACCACGGCGTTCTGGATGGCCGGCGTCGAGCCGATCGTGCCCGACTCGCCGATCCCCTTGGCGCCGAGCGGGTTGCGCGGGCTGTCGGTCTGGGTGTTCGACGTCTCGAAGCTGCACAGCTCGGCGGCCGACGGCATCGCGTAGTCCATCAGGTTCGACGTGATCGGGTTGCCGTCCTCGTCGTACTGCACCCACTCGTACAGCGCCTGAGCGGCGCCTTGGGCGATGCCACCGTGCTGCTGACCGGCGACCAGCATCGGGTTGAGGATGCGGCCGCAGTCGTCGACCGCGACGTGACGCAGCATCGTGACCCCGCCGGTCTCGGTGTCGACCTCGACGACCGACACGTGCGCGCCGAACGGGAAGGTGGAGTCGGTGCCGTCGAAGTCGAGCTCGTGGCGCAGGATGCCGGGCTCGACGCCCTCGGGCAGCTTCGACGCGTCACGTGATGCGACGGCGAGCTCGGCCCACGACGTGCTGCGGGCGGGCACACCGGCGACGTGCAGGCCACCCTGGCCGACCACGATGTCGTCGACGGGAGCCTCGAGCATGTGTGCGGCGATCTTCTTCGCCCGGTCGAGCACCTCGTTCGACGCCAGATGGATGGCGCTGCCGGCTGTCTGCAGCGACCGCGAGCCCATTGTGCCGGCGCCACGCGGCACGGTGGCTGTGTCGGAGTTGACCAGCTTGATCTTGTCCATCGGGATGCCGAGCACCTCGCTCGCGAGCATCGCGAACGCGGTGTGGTGGCCCTGCCCGTGCACACTGGTGCCTGCGAACACGCTGGCGGATCCGTCGTCGTGGATCTCGACCGCGCCGAATTCGACGTGCAGCCCGACCGGCGCGGTGACCTCGACGTAGGCCGACACGCCGATTCCCAGCTGCTTGGCATCGCCCGACTGGCGCCGCTTCTGCTGCTCGGCGCGCAACTCGGCGTAGCCCGATGCCTGCAGCACGGCATCGAGCGCCTTCTCGTACTCGCCGGAGTCGTAGTTGGCACCGGTGGGCGTCGTGAGCGGGAAGCTGCTGGGCTGGATGAAGTTCACACGGCGGATCTCTGCAGGGTCCATGCCGATCTGGTCGGCGGCCACGTCGAGCACCCGCTCGATCAGCTGCGTGGCCTCGGGCCGTCCGGCCCCGCGGTAGGCACCGATCGTGGTGTTGTTGGTGAGGACGGTGGCGGTCTTGAAGCGCACCTTGGGCACCTCGTACACGCCGACCGACATCATCTGGGTCAGCATGGGCAAGATCGCGCCGATGGCCGGATACGCGCCGGCCGCTGCGACGACGTTGCCGTCGAGCCCGACGATCTTCCCGTCGTTGGTCACCCCCAGCTTGGCCGTCATCACGAAGTCGCGTCCGTGCACGAGCGACACCATGTCCTCCGAGCGGGTCTCGGCCCACTTGACGGGCTTTCCGAGCGCCAGCGCGGCCTTGGCGGCGACGATGTGCTCGACGTAACCCGCAGCCTTGGGTCCGAAGCCTCCCCCGACCCACGGGCACACGACGCGCAGCTTGGCCGGGTCGAGACCGAGCATCGGCGCGTAGGCGCCGTGGATGGAGTGCGGCGCCTGGTGCGAGACCCACAACGTGAGCCCTCCGTCCTCCGGGACGGCCACGACACCGTTGGTCTCCATCGGCACGCCGCTGAGGCGCTGGCTGACCATCGTGACCTCGGCCACCGCGTCGGCTCCTTCGAGCGGGTCGACGTCCTGACCGATGTCGGTCCCGAAGCACACGTTCGACCCGTGCTCGGGGAAGAGCAGCGGCGCGTCGGGCGCGAGACCGGCCATCGGCGTCGTGATCGCAGGCAGGGGGTCGTACTCGACGACGATGCTCTCGGCTGCGTCAGTCGCTTGCGCCTTCGACTCGGCGACCACGGCGGCGACGATGTCACCGACGAAGCGCACCCTGTCCTTCGCGAAGACCGGGCGGTTGAGAGTGTCGGGCATCATCGGGAAGCCCTGGAACGACGGCAGGCCGAGGTCGTTGCCGGCGTGGTACACGGCGACGACGCCGGGCATCGATTCGGCCTCGCTGACGTCGACGGACACGACGTTGCCGTGTGCCACGGTCGACCGGGCGTAGCTGACGTGCAGCATGCCGGCCTCGACCAGGTCGTCGACGTACTTGCCCTTGCCTTCGAGGAGCGTCGGGTCCTCGAGGCGGAGCACCGCGTTGCCGAGGATCGAACCTGCACCAGCCATGTCGACACTCCTGTCGTCTCGCCCCGCCGTCACCGGCGTCGGGTCCCCCAGCGCCGTCCAGCGGCGCGATGGGCGTCACGATAGCCGGTCGCACCGAGGCGCATCGTGCCGAGTCGTCCGGCTCGCCGGGGCACGAGTGCGATCTGTCAGGATGCGCGCCATGACGCCAGAACACGTCGACGTGTTGGTCATCGGAGCGGGCATCTCCGGCATCGGCGCCGGCTACCACCTGCAGACGATGTGCCCCGATCGCACCTACCTCATCCTCGAGGGCCGCCACGACATCGGGGGCACGTGGGACCTCTTCCGCTACCCGGGTGTTCGCTCCGACAGCGACATGCACACCCTCGGCTACAGCTTCAAGCCGTGGACCGCGGCGAAGGCCATCGCCGATGGCCCTGCGATCCTCGAGTACCTGCGCGAGACGGTCGCCGAGCACGGCATCGACCGCCACATCCGCTTCCACCACCGGGCCACCTCGGCCGAGTGGTCCACCGACGACGCACGCTGGACGGTCCACGTCCATCGCAGCGACTCGGGCGAGGACTCGACCTTCACGTGCAACTTCTTGTTCATGTGCGCCGGCTACTACTCGTATCGGGGCGGCTACAAGCCCGACATCCCCGGGCTCGACCGCTTCGGCGGACAGGTCATCCACCCGCAGGAGTGGCCCGCCGACTACGACGACGCCGGCAAGCGAGTGGTGGTGATCGGGTCGGGGGCGACGGCGATGACGTTGGTGCCGGCGATCGCCCGGACCGCTGCGCACGTCACCATGTTGCAGCGCTCGCCGACCTATGTCGTGTCTGCGCCGTCGATCGACCCGATCGCGAAGGTGTTGCGCAAGGCGCTCCCCGACTCGCTCGCCTACCGGGCGACCCGGTGGAAGAACATCCGGTTCCAGCAGTTCTTCTACAACCGCACCCGTACTCGTCCCGACAAGGTGAAGGCCAAGCTGCTGTCGATGGCCCGCAAGGAGCTCGGCCCCGACTACGACGTCGAGCGCCACTTCACCCCGGCCTACAACCCGTGGGATCAGCGGCTCTGCCTGGTGCCCGACAGCGACCTGTTCAAGGCGCTCCGGTCAGGCAAGGCGTCGGTGGTCACCGACCACATCGCCACCATCGACGAGACGGGGATCCAGCTCGAATCCGGCGAGCGCCTCGACGCGGACATCATCGTCACCGCCACCGGGCTCAACCTGGTCCGGCTCGGCGAGATGGAGATCGTGGTCGACGGCGAGCCGGTCGACTTCTCGGAGACGTGGTCGTACAAGGGCATGGCGTACTCCGACGTGCCCAACCTCGTGTCGTCGTTCGGCTACATCAACGCGTCGTGGACGCTGCGCGCCGACCTCACGTGCGAGTACGTCTGCCGCCTGCTCAACCACATGCGTGACACCGGCACCCTGCAGTGCACGCCGCGGCTGCGACCGAGCGACCGCGACATGCCGGCCCGACCGTGGATCGAGAACTTCTCGTCCGGATACATGCAGCGCGCGATGCACCTCTTCCCCAAGCAGGGCGACCGCGAGCCGTGGATCAACCCGCAGGACTACGCGGCCGACCGCAAGATGTTCCGCAAGGGCCCGGTCGACGACGGCGTCATGCAGTTCACACGGCCACGCGTGCCGACGCCCGTCTCCGTCGACAGCTAGACCCGCTACCGACACTGCCGCGTTGGACACGGGCTCCCTGCCGTGACCGTGCGCCGACACGGTTCCCGTGAGGCGCACATCAAGCTGGGTGCGGCCGCAGGCCGCTCCGATCAACTCGACCGAGAGGAGACAGCGAGCGGAGCGAGCGAACGATGGAGGTCGAAGAACTAGATCGAGTCGCGGCTGTCGTCCATCGGGTGCCAGCTGATGACGGTCTCCTCGAGCTCGGCGCCGAGCAAGGTCCGCTCGAATCCGTTCGGCCCGTCGACCTGCGTTGCCGCCCACTCCGGACTGGCCATCGCCCGTTCGTAGCTCTCACGATCGGCGAACCAGTGCTCGGCGTGGCCGTCCCAGACCGGCGGCTCGCCCGTCGGCAGCTGGGTGACCGGATCGAGCGCCTGCGTCCAGTGGCTCTGCACGTACCGCAACATGCCGGGTGTCGCGCGCGCGAGCTCGGCGTGGTGCCCGCGCCACCACTCGAGCACCTCCTCGCGCGACTTGTCCTGCCGGAACTTCGCCAACCAGATCACCTTGTACACCGCAACCCCTCGCAACCGCTCGACTTCGCGACCGCGCCGACCGTATACGATCTCGACCCGCCCCTCCTCCGAGCGACCCGTCCGAGTCCTCGCCGCTCACCGGAACCAGGTCGCCGGGGATTTCCGTGACCGCACAGACGACGCTCCGCGCCCGCGATCGCTCACGCAGGGCCAGGGGCGAGCAAGTTGCCGACCGAGTCCCCGACGTCCATCACTCGACAGCGACGAAACGTCGTGACGGTGCGCATCACCCATTCGGGTGGCGACCACGAAGCGTGATTGCGCCGGACGAAGGCCCTGCTGGGAACGTCTACTGTTCGTCACGATTCGGTCACGAGGACCGGACGGATGAGAGGACCAGTTGTGCTTCGTCTACGCAAAGAATCGTTCGGCCGGTCGCGCTGGGCGGCCTTCGGCGCCGCCGTCGCTGTGTCGTTGGGCGCCGGAGGCATCGGGTGGATCGCCCACGCTGCCAACACGGCGCCATCGACCTTCGTCGGCATCACCCCCTGCCGCCTGTTCGACACTCGACCCGCGCCCGACAACGTCGGCGATCGCAACACGCCACTCGCCGCCGGTGAAGAGCTGACCCGTCAGGTCACCGGGACCAACGGCAACTGCAACATCCCGGCGAACGCGACGGCGATCGCCTACAACCTCACGGTCCCGACGTCGATCAGCGGATACCTGACGATCTTCCCCGCGGACGCGACCCGGCCGACGTCCTCGAACATCAACCCGGTCGCCGGCGAATCGGTGAAGGCGAACGGTGGCATCGTCGGCCTGTCCTCGACCGGCGCCATCAAGGTGTACACGCTGACGGGACCGGTGAACGCGATCCTCGACATCACCGGCTACTTCACTGCCGCGGGCGGCGGGACTGGCGTCATCCCCAGCGGTCAGACCGTCACGGGTGAGGTGGTGTACGACACGCACCGGAGCGAGCAAGTCTCGAGCTCCGACCGCGTCGGGGTCGACCTTCCGGGCGTGGCGCCGGCACCGCTCACGAACGCGACGGTCAACTTCGCGAGCGGTGGTGGAGACAACGACGCCACGTGCACCGGAACCCTGTCGGAGCCGACGGCGCCTCCGGGCAAGGTGTGCATCTACCTCTCCGCCTCCAGTGGCATCGGCTTCATGAACGGAACGGTGGGCAACCTGCCGACTCGCTCGTTCCGCATCAACATGGACTATGCGGCCGGGGGCGGCGAGACCGACCTGTTCCTGATCGCGACGTGGGCGTACACCGCGCCGTGACGCACCACACCTGACGAGCGGCGTCGCGCGCGACCACCTCCGGGGGATCGCGCGCGGCGCGCGCCGGGTGCGCCAGCGCGCACCGCAACGGGATCCCTGGCCCGAGACGGCGGCGTACTCTCACGATCTCCCGGTCACTGACCGTCGTCCAGATCAAGGAGAGATCGTGGGTCGACTTCGCAACGTCCATCTGCTTCGCACGCGCTGGGCGGCCATCGGCGCAGCCGTCGCCGTCTCACTCGGGGTCGGAGGCGTCGGCCTCGGCTGGATCGCCCACGCCGCTGGCTCGTCACCGTCGAACTTCGTCCCGATCACCCCGTGCCGGCTGTTCGACACCCGCCCGGCGCCCGACAACATCGGCGACCGCAACACACCGCTCGGCGCCGGCGAGGAGCTCACTCGCCAGGTGTGGGGCACGAACGGCAACTGCACCATCCCCTCCGGCGCGACCGCCATCTCGTACAACCTCACGGTCCCCACGTCGATCAACGGGTTCCTCACCCTGTTCCCCGCTGACGCCACGCGTCCGACGTCGTCGAACATCAACCCCGTCGCAGGCGAGCAGGTGAAGGCCAACGGCGGCATCGTCGGCCTGTCCGCCACCGGCGCGGTCAAGCTCTACACGCTGACTGGTCCGGTCGATGCCATCCTCGACATCACCGGCTACTTCACCCCCAGTGGCGGCTCCACCAACGGCGTCATCGCCAGCGGCCAGACCGTCACCGGCGAGATCAGCTTCGACGCGCATCAGCCCGACAACACCAACTCCGATCGCATCGGCGTCGACCTGCCCGGCGTCGCACCGGTTCCGCTCGCCAACGACACCGTCAACTTCGCGAGCAACGCCTCGGACAACGACCCGACCTGCACGGGCACTGCGGACGCACCCACCGCACCGCCAGGCAAGGTCTGCATCTACCCCGACGGGATCCTCGGCATCTCGTCGCTGGAAGGCGACGTCGGACGTCTCGAGACGCGGCACTTCCGCATCGCCTTCGTTCCGGCCGGCGTCGCCGACGGGGACATGCTCATCTACGCGACGTGGGCGTACACCGCGCCGTGATCAGCGGCGTCGGCGGCGCTTGATCCCCAGGGCGACGGCCCCGGCGATGAGCGCGCCCGCCACTGCTGCGCCGAAGACCACCACCGCGAGCGGCAGACGGATCGACCACCAGAGCAGGTCGAGGATCACCTCTTCGCTGTTCTGGATGACGAGAGCGAGGACCACGACGATCGCCAGCGCGGCGACGATGCCCCACGCGAACGCGTTCGCCCTGCGGCGGCGTTGCGCTGGGTCGATTGGGGTACCTGGAGCAGGGGTCCGGTCGACGCTGCCCGGAGTTGCGACAGTGACGCGATGGTCCGGACGGTCGTGCGTTGTCGACGAACGGAGTGCCATCCGCGAAGCGTTCCCGATCCCGGCCCGGCCAACCCCGTAAAGCCGGTTCGCGACAGAACCGCAACACTTCGGCGAGGGTCAGCGCACGGCCCACACGTGATCGAGGAGCGCGTCGAGCGGCCGGGGCATCGCCGACAGGTCGAGCGCCTCGACGATCAACCGGCCGTACCGGGTGTTACGGCCGCTCTTGCTGCGGAGGAACCGGTGCAGCTGCCGGTCGATCGGCCAGGTCCGCTGCACCGGTTGCTTCTGGAGGGTGCGGAACGAGTCCAGCTCGCCCGCTGCGCCGATCAGCTCGATCATCGCGTCGTGTCCGAGGGCGCGGATGAGCTCGTCCTCGAGATCGGCCTCGCACACGAAGAAGCCGAGTGCTTCGAGCCCCGCGCGATCGAGATCGACACCCAGCCCGCCGCGCTCGAGCCCTCGACGGAAATGTCGCTCCTCCCCCGCGTCGCACAGCCCGGCGAGGCGCACGTCTTCGCCGGCCGGCCCGAACTGCTGCACGAACCGACCGATCGCGTGCGCCCCACCCATCACGACGATCTCGACCTCGGCCGCTTCGAGGTCGAGTCCACGACGCGATGCCAGCGCGTCGAGCGCCGCCCGATCACTGCGCCCTTCGACGAGCACCGCCACCTTCACCCGACCGAGCTTGCCACGGCCTGCCGTCCGAGATGCACGCGCCGACTACCTTCGGCGCATCGACACGATGCCTCGACGACAACTGGGCGGATCGAACACCGAGGTCTCGGTGCTCTCGCTCGGCTCATGGAAGACCTTCGAACGCATGTCGCGCGACGACGGCGCAGCGGTGATGGCGCGCGCCCGCGACGTCGGGATCAACTTCTACGACGACGCCCGCTACAACGACGACACCGGACGCGCGCCGATCCCAACCGGCTACAGCGAGGTCGTCTTCGGCGAACTGTTCCGTCGCACGTTCGCCGACCGCGACGACGCCGTCATTGCCAACAAGCTCTGGTGGGAGTTCTGGCCCGATCAGAGCGCCGCCGACGAGCTCGACGCGTCGCTCGGCCGGCTCGGGTTCGACCACGTCGACCTCATCTACTCCCTGCCGCCTCCCGACGCGCTCGGTGTGGAAGCAGCCGTGCACGAGATCGCAGGTCTCGTCCGGTCGGGCAAGGCGCGATTGTGGGGTATCGCCAACTGGCAGTCCGAGCAACTGACGTACGCGCTCAAGGTCGCGCGCGACGCTGGGTTGCCACCGCCCTGCGCCGCGCAGCTCCCGTACAGCCTCGTGCAACGGAACTGGGTGGAAGGCGCCGAGATGGCCCATCACCTGGCCGAGGAGGGCGTCGGCCTCGTCGCGTCGTACTCGCTGGCCGGCGGGACGCTGAGCGGCAAGTACCTCAGCGGCCGGCCCGGCCGCGCGTCGGAGGGTCCGGACAACCCGGTGCACGCGGCAGGCAAGGCAGCGGCGCCGGCGCTCGCCGACCTGGCGTCCGAGTGGCGGGCCGCGCCGGCGCAGCTCGCGTTGGCGTTCTCGCTGGGGCACCCGCACCTGTCGAGCCTGTTGTTCGGCGCGACGTCGCCTGCGCAGATCGACGAGAACGTGGCCGCGCTCGACGTGCTGGCGACGCTCGACGACGACCGGATCAGGCGGCTCCGTCAGGTCGGCGACGAAGCTCGCACCTGAGGATGCTCAGCCCCACACCTGCCGGCTGATGTCGACCACGAGCTCGAGCTTCTTCCACTGCTCGTCGGCCGTGACGTCGTTGCCGTGGTGGGTGCTGCTGAACCCGCACTGCGGGCTGAGCGCGAGCTGCTCGAGCGGGACGATCGTGGCGGCCTCGTCGATGCGCCGCCGGATCTCGTCCGCCGGCTCGAGCTCGGGTGTC
>JBFWSW010000087.1:8675-14940 GCA_050248155.1 Ilumatobacteraceae bacterium | reverse complement strand
CCCTCGCCGCGGTGTTCGATCGCTTCCGCGAGGCAGGCCACGACGTGCCGACGCTCTACCGCACGCTCGGCAACGCGCCGGCGATGCTGAACGCGTGGGTCGCGATGGCGTGGCCACTGCGCCACGACTCCACCACGTCACGCGGCCTGCGCGAGCTGATCATCATGCGGGTCGCCCAGCTGACGCGAGCGTCGTACGAGTGGGTCGCGCACCATCCGGCTGCGTTGAAGTTCGGTGTGACCGTCGAGCAGCTCGCCACGTTGCGCGACTGGCGAGCCAGCGAGCACTTCGGCGACGTCGAGCGGGAGGTGCTCGCGCTCACCGACGCGATCATCCGCGACTACGACGTGCCCGACGACGTGTGGTCACCGCTCGCGGCACGCTACGAACCCGGTGAACTGGTCGAGCTGGTGCTGACGGTGACCTACTACTCGTGCGTGTCGGGAACCCTGCGGGCGCTGCGGCTACCCGTCGACGAGGCCGACCCCGTCCTCGCCGACTTCTGATCAGCGCACGCGGCGACCGCGGCTCGAGGGTGCCTGCGGCACGATCTGCATCGGCTCGAACCCGGTGATGTCGATGTCGAGCAACGCCGGGCCGTCGAGCTGGCATGCGGCGCGGAACGCATCGCCGAACTCGGCCGAGCTCGCGACCGACCACGCCGCCATGCCCATCGATCTCGCAACGCCGGCGAAGTCCGGTGTCTGCAGGTCGACTGCGGCGCGCCGACCCTGCAGCATCAGGTCCTGGATCCACCGCAGGATGCCGTACCCGCGGTCGTTGAAGACGCAGACGACGACCGGTGCACCGAGCTGCACCGCGGTGGCGAGCTCGCCGATGCTGAGCATGAACCCGCCGTCACCCTGGATGACGACCGTGCGGCGGCCACTGCCCACGGCGGCGCCGATCGCGAGCGGCAATCCGGGGCCGATGGAGCTCGACACGGGCCGCATCGATGTCCGCGGCGCCAGGACCGGCAGGAGCCTGTTGGCCCACACGACGCCCGCGACGGTCGAGTCCTTCACGACGATGTCGTCGCGTCCGATCGTGGCGGCGATGTCGGCCATCACCTGCCGCATGTCGGCACCCATCGCGGCATGGCCGTCGGTGTCGATCGTTCGGCGAGCGGCGAGGGCGCGCTCGACGTAGTCGGCCTCGGGTGGCGTGCGATCGGCCGGAAGGGAGCCGAGCAGCGCACGGAGGGCGAGGTCGGCATCGGCGACGATGCCGAGATCGACGGGGTGGAACCGATCGATCGAGCCAGGGTCGGCATCGATGTGGATCAGTCGCCCGGGGATCGACAGGCCCATCTGCAGGTTGCTGCCCAGCTGGAATCGCGTGCCGACCGCCAGCACGACGTCGGCCGCAGCGACCACAGTGTCGAGCGCGGCCATGTCACCGTTCGGGCCGAGCGCCAACGGGTGATCCTCGGCGATCGCGCCGCGGCCCTCGACCGAGGTGAGGACCGGAGCGCCCAGCGCTTCGGCGAGCTCGATGAGCGCCCCGCCGGCACCTCCCGACACGACACCGCCACCCGCCCAGAGCAACGGTCGGCGAGCTGCCGCCAGCAGGTCGACGGCGCGCAACAACGACGCCTCGTCGGGTGCCTGACGCACGGGAGGGCGAAGGGAACCGGCGCTGTCGTCGGCCTTCGCGTACTGAAGATCGATCGGGATCTCGACGGCCCCGGGCCGCGGCCGGCCGCTCAGGACGTCGCGGGCGACGTCGGCCACCGTGTCGAACACATCGACACGGTGCAGGACCTGCTCGGATCGTCTGGTGACGGTGCGCAGCATCTCGAGCTGGCGGGGGAACTCGTGGATCGTGCTCCGACCCTTGTCGAGCCAGCGCGTCTCGGATTGCCCGGTGATCATGAGCACGCGAGACGAGGCGTGGTAGGCCTCGATCAACCCGCCCATCGCGTTGGCCGCACCGGGCCCCGTGCTCGTGAGCGCGACGCCCAGCCGACCGGTGGCGCGCGCGTACCCGTCGGCAGCATGGACGGCGCCCTGCTCGTGGCGCACGGGGATCATCTCGATCGTCGAGCGGCCCAGCGCGTCGACGATCGGGAGGTTGTGCACGCTGACGATGCCGAAGACGTGCTCGACGCCGAGCGCCTCGAGCGCCGCGACGGCGGCCTCACCTCCGGTTCGCTGCATCACAGCCTCGAGTTGAAGCCGCCGTTGACCAGCAGGGTCTGCGCAGTGACCCAGGCCGCATCGTCGCTCGCGAGATAGGCGATCATGCCGTAGATGTCGTCGGCGTCGCCGAGGCGCTTCATCAGCGTCGTGTTCTTCAACCGCTCCATCGCCGCGTCGGGCACCTGCTTGCGGCTGGCCTCGTTGTCGATCGGTCCGGGCGCGACCGCATTGACGGTGATGCCCTTCGGACCGAGCTCGTTGGCGAGCGCGAGCGTCAGCTGGTTGAGCCCGAGCTTCGACACGCCGTACACGCCGGAGGGCATGTACGCGCCGATCGACGAGACGTTGATGATCCGTCCGCTGCCCTGCTCGATCATCGCCGGTGCGACCGCCCGGGTGCACAGCAGGGGGCCCTTCAGGTTGACCGCGAGGACGAAGTCCCAGTAGTCGGGCTCGATCTGCAAGAGGGGCTTCACCTCGTAGTCTCCCCAGATCGCCGCGTTGTTCACGAGCACGTCGATCCGGCCGAATGCTTCGACCGCGGCAGCGGCCATCGCTCTGGTCGCCGATTCGTCGCGCACGTCGACGCGGACCGCGATCGCCTTCGACGAGGGTGAGGCTGCGGCGATGGCGGCGGCCGACTCGTCGACGTCGTCCAGGACGTCGGCGAGCACGACGTGGGCACCTTCCTCTGCGAATCGCTCGGCGTACCGCCGGCCGAGCCCGCGCGCTGCACCGGTCACGATCACGGTGCGTCCCTCGAACCTCATCACGCCCCCTCTTCGCGTCGTCGCCGACAAATGAGTATGCTAAATACCGTAGCTTCAACCAGTTCGGGGGAACAAGTTCATGGCCGGTCTGGTCGCCGCGACCCTCACGCTTC
The DNA here is from genome assembly GCA_050248155.1 of Ilumatobacteraceae bacterium. Lineage (GTDB taxonomy): Bacteria > Actinomycetota > Acidimicrobiia > Acidimicrobiales > Ilumatobacteraceae > VFMC01. The sequence goes on along the minus strand of JBFWSW010000087.1, from coordinate 11,916 downwards.
CGGGTCTCGGGTTCGACATCGAGAGCAACATCGTCGTGCTCGGGCTCATCACCGGCCTCACGTACGGCCTCATCGGCGTCGGCCTCACCCTCATCTACCGGAGCAGCCGGGTCCTCAACTTCGCGACCGGTGAGATGGGGGCGCTGCCCGCGGTCCTCATCCCCATCCTCGTCATCAACAACGGCTGGCCGTACTGGCTCGCGCTGGTGCTCGCCCTGGTCGGCGCCGTCGTGTTGAGCGGCACGGTCGAGACCCTGGTCATCCGGCCGATGTCGCGCGGACCTCGGCTCACCATCCTCGTCGCGACGATCGGCCTCGCCCAGGTGTGCTTCGGGCTCAACCTGCTCATCCCACGCGGTGGCGAGCTGACCGGCAAGTCGTTCCCCGTGCCGTTCGACTGGCGATGGACGATCGGCTCGCTGGTGCTCGGCCCCGGCCAGCTGCTGATCATCTTCGTCGCGCCGGTGTGCATCCTCGCCCTGACCTGGTACCTGAACGCGAGCCCGCTCGGGAAGGCCAGCCGTGCGGCCGCCGAGAACCGCGAGGCTGCTCAGCTGGCCGGCATCCCGATCGGCCGCATCTCGTTCAACACCTGGGTGATCGCCGGTCTGCTCGCGAGCGTCGGCGCGATCCTCGCCGGCGGGACCCGTCCGCTCACGCTGTCGGCCGCCCTCGGCCCCTCACTGCTGCTGCGGGCGCTCGGTGCGTCGATGATCGGTGGGCTGCGCAACATCTGGATGTCCTTCCTCGGCGGCATCGGCATCGGTGTCGTCGAGGCGCTGATCATCTGGAACTACCCCGTGGGCGGCGTGCTCGAGGTCGTGCTGGCGGCGCTGATCATCGTGTGCATGCTCGTCCAGCCCGGTCTCGGCCGCCGCGGCTCGCGCGACACGGGCGACTCCGCTTGGGCGCTCACCGACGCGATCCGCCCACTCGTCCCGCGGCTGGCGGCGCTGCCCCGGGTCCGCATCGCGAAGTGGGTGACGCTCGGCGTCGTCGTGGCGCTCGCCGTCGTCGCGCCCTTCGCCGTCGCTCCTCAGGACCAGGTGTCGCTGTCGAGCATCACGTTGACCGCGATGATGTGCCTCTCGCTCGTCGTCCTCACCGGCTATGCGGGCAACGTCTCGCTCGGTCAGTTCGCGTTCGTCGGCATCGGTGCGGCCGCGGGCGGACGCCTGCATCAGCTCGGCCTCCCGCACCTGCCGGCTGCGGTGCTGGTCGCGCTGATCGGGGCTGCGATCGCGACGCTGATCGGGCTGCCCGCACTGCGCATGCGCGGGCTCTTCCTCTCCGTCGCGACGCTGGGATTCGCCCTCGCCACGAGCAGCTGGCTCTTCTACCAGGACTGGTTCGTGCACGTCGACGACGAGAAGGGCACGTCGCTCCAGCTGCCCCGACCGAAGTTCCTCGGGATCGACTTCAACGAGGAGCGGCCGTACTACTGGCTGTGCCTCGCGGTGCTCCTCGGCATCAGCTGGTGCGTGTACCGGATGCGGCACATCGGGCTCGGCCGCTCGATGATCGCGGTGCGCGACAACGAGCTGTCGGCCGCCAGCATGGCGCAGTCACCGCGGCGCGTGAAGCTGACGGCCTTCGCGATCTCGGGTGCGATCGCATCGCTCGCCGGCTTCCTGCACGGCGGGCTGCTGATCAACTTCTCGTCGAACCCGAGCTCGAGCTTCGCGCCGTCGGAATCGCTGAGCCTGGTCGTCACGGCGGTGTTCGGCGGCATCACGTCGGTCACCGGTGCCGTCCTCGGGTCGCTCTGGATCGTCGGCATCCCTCGGCTGCTCGGCTCCGACTACGCACTGTTCTCGTCGGGGTTCGCGGTCGTCGTCATCCTGCTCCTCCTGCCGTCCGGACTCGCGACGATCGTGTTCCGGCTGCGCGATCGCGTCGTCGCGAAGCTCGTGCCCGATCGTCAGCCTGCTCCGGCGCCGGCGGCCGTGCGCACCATCGGCACCCGGCCGACAGCAGTCGCCGAGGAGGCCCCGACCTCCTCTCCGCTACCCCCCATCGAGGCGATCGACGTCAGTGTCCGCTTCGGGGGCCTGCACGCGTTGTCGTCGGTGTCGATCGAGGCGCAGCCCGGCGAGATCCTCGGTCTCATGGGCCCGAACGGTGCCGGCAAGACGACGCTGTTCGACGTGCTGTCGGGCAACCTGCAGCCCGACTCGGGACGTGTGCGGCTGCACGGTTCGGACGTCACCGATCTGTCGCCGCACCGGCGAGCCCGCCAGGGGCTTGGCCGCACGTACCAGGCGGCGCGCCTGTTCGCCGAGCTCACCACCGCCGAATCGGTGATGGTCGCGCTCGATCAGGAGCGGCGGGCCACGGCTTTCGGGTCCGCGGTGTGCGCGCGGCCGGTGACGCCGCGGTTCGAGCGCCGCCAGCGGGCCGAGGCACTCGACATCCTCGATCTCGTCGGCATCGCCGAGTTCGCCGACCGGCCGGTCAGCCAGCTGCCGACCGGTACACGCCGTGTCGCCGAGCTCGCGTGCGTGGTCGCGTTGCAGCCCAACGTGCTGCTGCTCGACGAGCCGACGGCCGGCTTCACGCCCCGGGAGATCGCAGCGTTCCTCGACCACGTGCACCGGGTGCGGGAGATGCTCGGGGCGACCATCGTGATGATCGACCACGACATCCATGTGATGCACGATCTCGTCGATCGCCTCTACGTGCTCGCCACCGGTGTCGTCATCGCCGAGGGCCCGCCCTCGGTGCTGCGCACCGACGAAGCCGTCCGCGACGTCTACACCGGCGCCGCCTGACCGACACCCCTCCATCCGGCTCCGACGGGCCGGGGTCGGGTGGGGTCAGGGTCGAGCGACACCCCGGGGTGCCCCTCGGCACTCGGGCGTGACTCCAGCGACTCGGATGGGCCGCACCGACTCGGAGGGACGGGGGCGACTCGAACGGGCGGGGGCGAGTCGGGTGGGACGCGGACGTGCCCGCCGGGCTTGCCGGCGGGCACGTCGTGGTCCGTACGAGTTCGGTCAGCCGAGGTAGTCGTTGATGTCGGTCCAGTCGCCGGCAGCACGCCAGCACGGGCAGTCGACGTCGTAGGTGACCTCACGCACCGTCGCCGGAGCGGTGTGGTCGTCGGCGCTGAAGCTGATCGAGTCGACCCAGGCACCGGGCAGACCGTTGATGCCCTCGACGGCGGCGATGAACGACTCGGCGGTCAGCTCGGCGCCCCCGTCGGTGGCACCCTTCAGACCCTCGAGGAGGATGTTCGCCA
>JBFWSW010000087.1:0-8575 GCA_050248155.1 Ilumatobacteraceae bacterium | reverse complement strand
ACGAGCAGCCGCACCGATTCGCTGGTGTCGGGCTTCATCGTGAACATGTACGGCGCGGCACTCTCGAGCGTTGCTGCGGGTGCCTGGTCGGTGTCGATCACCGGGATCTGGAAGCGGCTACCGAGGCACTCGGCGCCTTCGGTGAAGATGCGGGCGCCGAGGACGGCGAAGACGTCGCCTGCGTTGCCGAAGGTCTGGCACGCGGCGAGCTTGGTCTCGGGGTCGAGCGCATCGAAGCTCTCGAACACCGGCTCGATGTCGATGCCGTTGACCGGCAACGTGCCGTCTGCGCGCCACGCCTCGAGCACCGACAGCAGCTGCTGCTCCTGGTCGCCCACGCCGTACGCGGGGCTGGCCGCCTCGAACGCGGAGAGGTCGGGCCAGGCGAAGCCGATCTTGATCGTCTGCGACTCGACCGGCGCACCTGTCGTGCCCGGCGAGGCCTCGGCGGTCGTGTCCGGAGCCGCAGCGGTGGTGTCGGGCGCGCCGGTCGTCTCGGGCGCGGCGGCGGACGTGGTCACCTCCCCGGCAGTCGTCGCGGTGGTGTCGTCGTCGTCATCGCCCCCGCAGGACGTTGCGACCAGTGTCAGGACAGCGAGCGCACTCGCCGTCATCCGAATACGTGAACGTGCCATGCATCCCCCCGGGTCGTCGATCTTGTCGGCGATCAGTAAAGTATACTCTTCTTGCCCGTCTGGCAAGGACGAGATGCCCGGTCAGCACCGATCCGAATGGGTGACGAAGGCGAAGAAGTCGTCGAGCTCTTCGTCGATCTCCTGCTGCGTGAGCCCGTCGAAGACGGCCACGAAGTTGAGGCTGCGGCCGGGTCCGAGCGTGCCGTCCCCGGTGGTCGGCTCGGCCACCTTCGACTCGAGCGTCTGGCCGTCGGTGTCGGTCACCGTGAGCGTGATCTCGACGCAGTACGTGTCGGTCGTCGAGACGTTGCGTGCCAGCACCTGGGCCTGCACGGGCAGGACGCCCGCGTCGCTGTGGCGCACGTCGTCGAGCTGGATCACGGGCTCGACGATCACCTCGCGGATCCCGAGGACCGCTGCCAGCACGATGCCGGCGGTCACCACCGCACGGAACAAGAAGCGGTGGCGATCGGGGCTGGCCTCGACTGCAAGACCCTCGGCGGCAGCCGGCTCGGTGTCGGCGAGGAGGTCGCTCGTGCCGCGATCGACGTCGCTCACGTCGCCACCCCCATCATCATGTCGACCAGCACGCTGCCATCACCCAGGTCGGATGCTGCGCCGACCGGGACCATCGAGCCCTTGTCCATGAACGTCACCGTGTCGGCGACCGACAACGCGTTCGGCACCGACTGCTCGACGAGGACGACCGTCGTGCCGAGCTCTTTGATGCGGCGCACCACACCGAGCAGGTCGCGGGTGACGACCGGCGCCAGGCCGATCGACAGCTCGTCGAGCATGAGCAGCCTCGGGCCGGCCATCAGCGACCGACCGAGAGCGACCATCTGCTGCTCGCCACCCGAGAGCGTCCCCCCGAGCTGGCCCAGTCGCGGGCGCAGCGCGGGGAACACCGTCAGCACGGCATCGAGCCGTTCGTCGACGAGGTCGCGGTGCTCGTGGAACGGGAAGGTCCCGATCCACAGGTTCTCCTCGACGGTCAAGGAGGGGAACGTCGACCGGCCCCCGCCCATCAGCGTGATCCCGAGCTTGACCCGTTGCTCCGGCGGAACGCCGGTGAGATCGAGCCCGTCGTAGATGATCCGACCCGAGCGAGACTCGACCAAGCCCGCGATCGCGTTCAGGAGGGTGGTCTTGCCCACCCCGTTGCGTCCGACGATCGCGTGCACACCGCCCTCGGGGATGCGCATCGAGGCATCGAACAGCACCTGGATCTGGCCGTAGCCGACGTCGAGCCGGTCGATCACCAGCAGGTCGCCACCCTCGTCGACCGTCGGCGCGGTGCGAGCCAGACGGATCGCCGTCTGCCCCACCGTCTCACCGGGACGCCGATCGCTCTCGTCGGTGTCGGCATCGCCGGTAGCAGTCTCGTCGGCGCCGAGGGCCTCGGCACGGATCCGCTTGCGCAGCGCGCGCTCATCGGGCACGTAGGTGACCACGGCGACCAACGTGATGATGCCCGACAGCGCCATCAGCGGGACGGTGATGAGGAACGCGTTGCGCAGGCCGTACTGGTCGGCGAGGAACCCCACGAGCACCGGCGCGAGCGCGCTGGCGACGCTCTGCATGACGATGTCGAGCGAGGTGCCTCGACCGCGCAGGTTGGGGTGCAGCACGTCGGCACGTGCGGCGTTCAGCGGAGCCTGGGGCGCGATGAGCAACATCGCGGCGAACGCGAAGCTGACGAGCATCGCCGGCGTGCTGTCGAGCGTGAAGGTCAGCAGGAACAGCGGGAACCCGAGGAGTCGCGAACCGGCGGCGATGACCAATCGGCCGGCGCGCAACCCGCGATAGGTGGCGTAGTCGGCGGCCCAGCCGGAGACGAGCGCTCCGGTGAGCCCGCCGAGCGCGAGCAGGATGAGCGCTCCCGCGGCCTGCGAGACCGTCATGTCGTGGTAGCGCACCATGAACGTCGGCGACCACGTCCCGATGCTGCCGAAGAACAGCGATCCCACCGTCGACGAGACCGCCATCAGGAGGAAGGTGCGGCAGCGCAGCACCTCCCGGTACGTCGGTGGCTCGGCCCGCGCCTCGTCGGGCAGCGCAGCCGCCGGATCGAGGCCCAGATCGATGCGGTCCTGCTGCCCGCGCACCGGTTCGGGCAAGCGGCGGGCGAGGATCGCGACGACGAACGCCGGGATGGCGAGGAAGTAGAACGCCGACCGCCAGCCCCACTTGGTCGCCATCGCCGCCGCGACCGGGATGAGGAACACGCCCGACAGCTGCCCGACCTGGTAGACGCTGAGCACCTTCGACCGCTGCACCTTCGGGTAGTAGTCGGCGAGCAGTGACTGCGAGGTCGGGTTGTCGCACGGATCCCACACACCGAGCGAGGTCCGTCCGACGAACAGCGTGGCGTAGTTCCACGCGGCACCGGTGAAGATCATCGTCGCGCCCCACGCGGCGGTGCCCCACGAGATGATCCGCGTGCGGTTCCACCGGTCGGCGATGTAGCCGAAGGGCACCGAGAACAGCATGACGACGATGACGTAGCTGCCCGAGAGGATGCCGAGCGCGCTGTCGGACAGCTGGAACTCGTCCTTCAGCAGCGGGAAGACGGTCGGGACGACGTACTGGTCGGCGACGTTGAGCGCGTAGATGGTGGTGAGCAGGACGAGCGGCCACCGGTTGGCGCCGCCGATGCGGCGGGTCAGCAGGAAGTCGGTGTGCGGCGTGGTCGAGGCAGCGAGCGGTGAGTCCTGCGCGCTCATCGCCTTGCCGCCAACCCCAGCCCGACGCGGGCGACCACACCGCGCATCACCTCGGATGTGCCGCCGCCGATCGTCTCGCAGATCGTCTGGCGCCACAGGAACTCGCTCATCGTCCCGCCGATCAATGCGTCGGCGCCGCACAGCTCGACGGCTGCGCGAGCGATGTGCTGGGCGACCTCGCTGCCGGCCAGCTTGTTGCATGCGGCCTCGACGACGCCGGCGTCACCACGCTGGATCGCGCCGAGCATCAGCATCGACAGCACCTCGACCTCGGCGACCTGGACGGCGAGATCGGCCAGGGTCTCGCGCACGATCGGGTCGTCCTGACGGCCGGTGCCGGCGACGAGCTCGAGCAGCACCTCGAAGTCGCGCTGCACGCGCTTCGGGCTGAACTGCACGTGGCGCTCTGTGGCGAGCGACTCGGTGATGATCGACCATGCGCCGTTCTCGTCGCCGATCCGGTTGGCCACGGGCACCTCGACGGCATCGAAGCGCACCTCGTTGAACCGCTCGCCGTCGATCGATGGGATCGGCGAGATGGTGACACCGGGGGAGCGGGCGTCGACGATGAGGATGGTCAAGCCCTTGCTGTGGCTCTGCGGTTCGCCGGTACGACACAGCACCCAGAGGAAGTCGGCGCGGTGCGCGGCGGAGGTCCACCGCTTCTCGCCCTCGAGGACGTACACGTCGCCGTGCCGCTCGGCCCGCGTCCGTAGGCCGCCGAGGTCGCTGCCGGCCTCGGGTTCGGAGTAGCCGAGCGAGAAGTACGTGGTGCCCGCACGGAGCCCGGGCAGGAACCGCTCGCGCTGCTCGTCGGTGCCGTAGGCGATGATCGTCTTGGCGACGATGCCCGGGCCGAGAGGCGGTCGTGCGGCCCGCGCGTACGCCATCTCGTTCCACAGGATGAACTCGTACATCGGTGGCAGGCCCTTGCCGCCCACCTCCACGGGCCAGGCGAGCGAGAGCCACCCGCGCTCGCCGAGCTCCTCGTACAGCTTCCGCTTCTTCGACGCATGGTCGCCCTCGTGGAAGAAGAACCCGTCGACCTGCTCGCGCGCCGCGAGGAACTCGGCGACCTCGCGCCGGAACGCTTCTTCGTCGTCGGACAACCTCGGGTGCATCGGTCAGTGCTCGGGCCGTGGGTCCTCGTGCCAGACGGGATCGCGCTTCTCGGCGAACGCGCGTGGGCCCTCCTTGAAGTCCGGATGGTCCCAGTGCATCCGGAGCAGCGCCCACGCGTACTCCATCGATTGCGTGTACGGCATCTCGAGCGAGCCCCAGATCGCCTGCATCGACAACTGCACCGCAGCCGGCGAGTTGGCTGCGATCTGATGGGCGATCTCGTCGGCGGTCTCGAGCAGCTTGTCGCCTGGCACGACCTCGTCGACCAGGCCGAGCTGGTGGGCGCGCTCGGCGCTCATCCGGTACTTCTTGCCGCACAGCGTCATTCGCAGCGCGGAGCCGAGCGGCAGGCGCTTGGCGAGACCGATGTTCTCGATCGCACCGACCATCCCGACGTTCACGTGCGTGTCGAGGAACACGGCGTGATCGGCCGCGACGATGACGTCGGCGTCGACCACGAAGTGCAGCCCTGCGCCCGCCACCATGCCGTTCACGGCGGTCACGGTCGGCTTCCACACCCGGTTCTGCCGAGGTGACCAGTGCACCTCTTCCGACAGCGGGCCCTTCCCGGCCGACACGCCGCCGCGCGACGCGACGGCACCGACATCGGCCCCCGTCGAGAAGAACCGGTCGCCGGTCGCGGTGACCACGGTGCACCGGATCCACGGGTCCTCGCGGATCTCGGCCCAGATCGCCTTGATCGGCTCGACCATCGACGAGTGCAGCGTGTTCGCTCGCTCGGGTCGGTTGATCGTGATGTACGCGATGTGGTCGCGCTTGTCGTAGATGAGGCCGGGAAGTTCGCCCTCGAGATCGATCGCCATGTCGTGTGCTCCTGTCGTCGTGTGCGGTCTCGGATGCGGGTGGTGGTCAGATGCCCCAGGCGGCGAGGATGCGGTCGGCAGCACCCGGAGCCGACGCAGCGAGGCTCACCTGCCGGATCTTCGCAGAGCGGTTGCCGATCGGCCCCTCGACGGTGAACCCCATCGCGCCATAGGTCTGATGCGCTCGCAGCACGGTGTCGAGCGCGGCGCGCGTGGCCGACCGCCGCGCCGTCGCCGCCTGCGCGAGCGCGCCGCGTGCGTCCTCGTCGAGCGCGAACGCGGCGCGGCGGACGAGTGCGCGTGCCGCACTGACGTGCAGGAACGAGTCGGCGAGTGGGTGCGAGACGCCCTGGAACGAGGCGATCGGGACCTTGAACTGCACACGGTCGGACGCGTACTCGGCGGCGGCATGGAGCACGTGATCGGCCTCGCCCACCACGTAGGCGCCGACGGCCAGGTCGCCGATCGCGAGGGCTCGCCTCGCGTCGCCGAGCTCGGCGACGCGCTCGAGCTGGGCGTGCCCCCATGGTTCGCGGGCGAGCGATCCCACCTCGTCGATCTCACCGCTGACCGCCGCGAGGTGGGCTGTGCCGGCCTCGATCTCGACGACCACGTCGGCGACCGGGAGCCAGGCGACCGGGCGGTTGGTGGCGACCGTCGCGATCTGCTCGCCGGCGGCGACCTGCTCGCCGGTGTCAGGTGGCAGCAGCTGCATCGCGACGAAGGTCTCGACGAGCGGGCCGGGTGCATCGGCCCGGCCGAGCTGCTCCATCGCCGCGGTGATCGTGGTGATCGAGCCACCACCGGTCTCGGTCGCCAGTCCGAGCACGCCGAGCCCGGCGAGCTCGGCCCACCACGCCCGTGTGAACGCGGGCTGGGTGCCCTCTGCCGGTTGCTGCAGGCGTGCCGCGCACAGACCTCTGACCGAATCGGCGAGTGCGGCGTCGACGTCGTCGTAGTCGAAATCGATCACGTCGCCCCCGCGCGCCGGGGCGTGGCGGAGCGCTTCGCAACAATCGCCCTGTCCACCACTGATCCCCCTTGGTCGTGCGGCACGCAGTCGGCACTGCGGACACGAAAATACAGGACACTCATTCTGTCACGCAAGCCGTGTCCCAGCGACATTCAGTATCCTCTATCCTGTCGCTCAGGAAGAGCAGAGGGGGATCGAGGCATGTCGACAGTGGCGATGTGGGTCGACGGGCGGCTGGTCGACCCGAGCAGACCGGCGTTGCGTCCCGACGACCACGCGCTGGTGGGCGACGGTGCGTTCGAGGCGATCAAGGTGATCGACGGTCGCCCGTTCGCGCTCACCCGGCACCTCAACCGGCTGCAGCGATCGCTCGGCGCGCTCGGCATCGAGCTCGACGTCGAACAAGCGAGGGCGGCGACGGCGGACCTGATGGCCACTCCGCAGGCGGCCGTGTCGCCGTCGTGGTTGCGCATCACGGTCACAGCCGGCTCGGCACCGATGGGCACGGGCGGCGTGGGGACGCGGCCGACCATGATCGGAGCGGTCGCGCCGATGGCGCCCTGGGCACCCACCACGAACGTGGTGGTCGCACCGTGGGTGCGCAACGAGCGGGGGCCGACCGCCGGTCTGAAGACGATCTCGTATGCCGACAACGTCATCGCCTACCGGTTCGCCCACGAGCACGGGGCCGACGAGGCGATCTTCGCCAACACGAAGGGCGACCTGTGCGAGGGCACAGGCAGCAACATCGTCCTCGCGGTCGATGGTGCGTTGGTGACCCCGACACTGGAATCGGGCTGCCTGGCAGGCGTCACCCGCGAGCTGCTCCTCGAGTGGCTACCCGAGCTGGTCGAGCGCGACGTCCCCGTCGAGCGGCTGCTCGACACGCCCGAAGCGTTCCTCACGTCCACGAGCCGGAACGTACATCCGATCGGACGGGTCGGCGAGACGCCGCTCCCCTCGGCGCCGGGAGACCTCACCCGGCACGCGCTCGACGTGTGGGAGCGCAACGCCGCGCGCGACATCGATCCCTGAGACCGCGAGGTGCGGATCAGCTGGTCGACCAGCGGCCGACGGCGGCCGCCACGCGCGGCGAGCCTGCCAGACCCGCCTCGATCGCCAACGCCGGCAGGCGCATCGTCGAGAGGTGCAGGTCGTACTCGGTGGTGAACCCGAGGGCGCCCGTGTACTGGTGCGTGTCGCGGCGCACGTGCTCGGCCGCCTGCATCGCCGCCGCCACCGCGGTGGCCGCGCCGACGGGATCGCCCGACCACGCCGCCTCGTACGCCAGCCACCGCGCACCTTCGACGGCGACAGCGCATCGCGCCAAGCCGTGCTGCACCGCCTGGAACGACCCGATCGGTCGCCCGAACTGCTCGCGGTCGGTCACGTGGTCGACCGCGAGCTGCAGTGCTGCCCGCATCGAGCCGACCAGCTCGCACGCGATGGCGACCCGCCACCACGTGCGCACCTCGGCCGGATCGACCGCCAAGGTCTCGCTCTGCCGACCTGCAGCCAACCAGGGCGCGGCCGAGCCGACGGGCCATCCCATGCGCGACCCCACACGGGGGACGCCGGAGACGTCACGCACCAGTCGCACCTCGTCGTCGTCGAGCACCACGACGGCGGCGGCGTCGGCCGCGAACCGTGCAGCGCCGGTGGCACCGGCGTTCACGGCGGTGAGAGGTCCCTCGACCTCGACGCCGAGCGAGGGCGCGAGGAGCGCAGCGTGTCCGGCCGCGACGACGCCGAGCCGGCGGGCGATCGCCTCGACGACGAGGGCCGCGTCGAGGCGTGACGAGCTGCCGACCGACACGTGGAGGTACCCGGCGTCCGCCAGGCGAGCGTGGAGATCGGCGTCGTAGGCGGGCTCGTCACCTCCGAGCTCGCGCATGCGCGCGGGCCCGGCGTGACGTTCGAGGATCGTGTCGACGGCGTCGAGCACTGCCTGCTGGTCGTGATCGAGGGTGAAATCCACGGTCAGCCTCTCGGGAGCTTGAGGTGTTCGCGGGCCACGAGGTTGAGCTGGATCTCGTACGTGCCCGCAGCGATGCCGGCTGCCATCGACTTGCGGATCTGGTGATTGGCCACCGAGTCGTAGCAGAGGGCGTCGGCACCACCGAGCTCGACGCACGCATCGGCCACGGCGCGCTCGGCATCGACCATCGCGACGCGTGCCATGTTGGCGTTGGGGGAGGGCGCCTGGTGCTTGGCCCGCTCGTCGATCACCCGGTAGTACAGGACGCGGGCGGCTTCACACGCCGTCCACGCCCGGCCGACCACGTCGTGGATGCG
>JBFWSW010000086.1:0-15006 GCA_050248155.1 Ilumatobacteraceae bacterium | reverse complement strand
CGCCCGAGTAGGCGAGCACGAGTCGAGTCGACTTGCCGCTGCCGGTGCCGAGCGTCGACACCACGGTCGAACCACCGGTCGTGGCGTCGGCGATGCGGGTGAAGACCCACGTGCGGATGTCGGGGCTGCCGTCCTCTTCGGTGCCGAGCAATGTCCACCCGTCCGGTGTCGACGCGCTCGTCGCCACGTTGGCGGTGACGAAGAAGAGCATCTGATCGCCGTCCTGCACCGTGGCAGGGATGGTGACCGACGCAGTCGCACCCGAGCTGGTCGTGCCGTTCGCGGCGCGCAGCTCGACGTCGGCGGGAGGCGGAGGCGGCGGGGGCTCGCTGACGCTGACCGACTCGGTGTCGACACCGGTGGCAGCCTCGTCGTCGGTCACGGTCAAGGTCGCGGTGTAGTCGCCGTCAGCGGCGTAGACGTGCTCGACGACCGCGCCATCGCCCGTCGTGCCGTCACCGAAGTCCCAGCTGTAGCCCACGATGGCACCGGGCGCGACATCGGCTGACGCCGACCCGTCGAACGTGCAGGTGAGATCGGTGCACGACGCCGTCGCGACCGCCACGGGCGGCTCGTTCGGCGGCGGGGGCGGAGGCGTTCCGACGGTGATCGTCTGCTCGGTCGTGCCGGTCGCACCACCGTCGTCGGTCACCGTCAGCACGATCGTGTAGTCGCCGAAGGTCGCGTAGGTGTGCTCGAGCGGCGTACCGGTCTCGACCGGCGAACCATCGCCCCAGTCCCACGAGTACTCGACGATGGTGCCGGGCGCGACATCGGTCGAACCGGACGCGTCGAACGTGCACACGAGGTCGGTGCAGCCCTGGGTGAAGGCGGCGGTCGGCGGCTCGTTGCCGACCACGTCGACCGCTTGCGTATCGAGGCCCGACGTCCCGAGGTCGTCGGTCGCGGTGAGCACCACGACGTAGTGGCCCGGGGAGGCGAAGGTGTGCGCGGCCGACACGACGCCGTCGACGCCGGGCACGCCGGCCTCGGCCGTCGAGCCGTCACCGAAGACCCACGAGTAGCCGGTCACCGTGCCATCCGTGTCGGACACGGTGCCCGTGAACGTGCAGTCGAGCATCACGCACACCGGTGCGTCGATCGAGGCGACCGGGGCCACGTTGCCCGGCGGATCGGTCGGGTCGACGACGGTGATCTCGAAGGTCGTCGTGTCGGCGCTCTCCCACCCGTCCGTCGCGGTGAGCGACACGAGATAGGTGCCGCCCGCTGGGAAGGCGTGCGACAGCGAGGTCGAGGTGCTGGTCGGCGTGCCGTCGCCGAAGTCCCACACGAGGCTCACGGTGTCACCGTCGTTCGGGTCCTCGGTGCCCACGGCCGAGAAGTTGCACGACAGGTCGGCACACGACGGCGGGTTGATCACGGGAACGGGCGGCAGGTTGCCGGTCGGCGTCACGATCGTGAGCGTCTGCTGGACCGTCGCGATCTCGTTCCACTCGTCGGTCACGGTCAAGGTGACGACGTAGCCGTCGACCGGTGACGGAGCGGTGTAGGTCTTGGTCGGGACGGGCCCCGAACCGGACCCCTGGCCGAAGTCCCACGAGTACGAGAGCGCAGGAGCGTTCTCGTCGGTCGACGTCCGTGCGTCGAACGAGCAGACGTTCTCGACGCAGCTGTAGGTGAAGTCGGCGACAGGCGGGAGGTTGCCGGCCGGGATCTCCACCGTCACCGTCCGCTCGATCGGCGGGTCGGTCGTGAAGCCGTGCTGGTCCTCGCCACGGACGAGCACCGTGTACTCGCCAGCGGGCAGCACCGGGCTGGTGTAGGAGAAGTTCGAGCCCGGCGAGCCCTGGCTGGTGAGAAAGACATTGTTCCAGTAGGGACTGGTGCTGCTGAACGTGCCCGACCTGCTCATGTACTGGCCGAGGCTGTTGCGCAGCGCGACATGTCCCTCCGCCATCTGCTGGTCGTCCTCGAAGCGGCCGCTCACGATGATGCGGCCGTCGGGGAACAGCGTGCCGTCGGTCGGCGCGAGCAGGCCCTCGTCGACGACGGGCGGCAGGTCACCCGGGTAGATCGGATAGCTGGCCGTCGCCCCACTGGTCGTCGGATCCTGCTGATCGGAGGTGTCGTACGCGAACGCAGTCACCGAGTAGTCGCCCGGTCCGGGCAGATCGATCGGCAGCGTCCAGGTCGTCGAGATGGCACCCGGCGCGGCGAGGGTCGCGTCGAGCAGCGCGTACGGCGAGCCGAGGCTGCCGTCGGGCTGCACGTACAGGCGGCTGTCGCGCTCTTGGATGTTCACCCGCACCGCAGAGACGCCGATGTCGTCGATCGCGGTGCCGGCGAGGTCGAGGTGCAGGTCCTGCAGCCCCGTCACCGTGCCGGTGACGTTGAGCGCACCGTCGGGGAACGCGTCGCCCTCCACCTGGGAGTTGATCGTGAGCGAGCCTCGGTTCGACCGCGACGTCGGGATGCCGAGATCGTCGAACGCCCGCACCGAGAACGTGTACACGCCGGGCCGCAGGTCGAACGGCGTGGTGTAGCTCCAGTTGTAGCTCGTCCCTGCGAGGCTCGTCGCGGGGCTGATGCGGTGCCAGCCGGCGATGACGTCGGTGCCCCACGTGCCATCGGCTGCGAGCACCTCCCGGGTGGCGCTGTTGCGGAGCGAGATCTCGACGTAGTCGAGGCCCTCGTCGTCGGTGGCCGACCCGGCGAAGGTGATCGGTGCACCAGGTGTGACGACCAGCGGTTGGGTGGTCGTCGGGGGGATCATGATGGCCGGTTCGCTGATCGACACCGTCGGCTCGATCGCGGTCTCGCTGACCAGCCAGGTCGCGTCAGCGCTGCGCAGGTCGGACTGACCCGCCGTGTCGACGGCGATCGCCTGCGCGGTCCACTCGCCCTCGTAGGGCAGCGTCACCTCGTAGGACCAGGTCGCCGACGCCGCGCCGACGACATCGGGGTCGGCGCGGAAGCTGTTGTAGGCCACGTCGACCGTGCCGTCGTCCTGCAGGTAGCGGTTCTGCGCGTCGCGGAACGTCAGCGTGACCGAGTTGACGCCGACGTCGTCGTTCGCTGTCCCGCCGACGATGAACGTGGTCGTCGGCACGATCTCGCCCCACCTCGGATCGGTGATGCGGGTGCTCGGCGTCTCGTCGGCCAGGCCGAACGTCTCGAACTTCTTCGACGCCTTGGTCGCGTCACGGCTGCCGTTGTTGCCGAACGTGCGCGCCAGCACCTGGTAGCGGTGGTTGCCCGAGAACGTGAGCGGCAGCGACCACGCCGTGGAGCTCGCACCCGGGGAGGCGAGGTTCGCGTTGATCGCGTTCCACGAGCCCCACGTCACCAGGTCGTCCTGCAGGTAGCGCAGGCTGTCGCGATCCTGGATCTCGAGCTGTACGCGGTTCACGCCACTCGAGGCCGTCGCTTGGCCGTCGATGACGAACTCGACGTCGGACTCCTCCACCCGGCCCTCGATCGGGTTGACGATGGTGGTCTCGTTGGCACCGGGCGCCGGCACGGAGTCGAAGTCGTAGAACGCGATGCGCCCGATGTTGTAGCCGCCCTGGCTGATCGCGTCGCCGCCTGTGACGATGCCTCTCGGCGTCGCCAGCATCGCCTTGTTGCCCTCGTAGGAATCCGAGGTGGGGTTCCATTCGAGCGCCTTGCCGTCGACCGGGTTGAGGGCGCCGACGTGCTCGCGGATGACGATGTCGTCTCCGAGGCCGTAGCCGGCGAGCCCTTGCCCCCGCCCGTAGCCCACGTTGTCGAGACCGGGCCACGGGTCGGGGGCCGTCGGGGACTCCATGTAGTTGAAGTGCCCGCCGATGTAGACGGCCTGCTCGGTGATCGCGACCGAGTACACGCTGTCGAACAGGCGCGAGATCCAGAGCGGGTCGACGTCGTCGTTGCCCGACATCGGGAACGCCACCGCGGTGTCGCTGATCGGCGGACGGTCGCCGCCCGACCCGCTGGTGACCACGAAGTACGAGTCGTCGGGCGAGATGTCGGCCGCGTACACCCGCGTGATGCCGCCGATGAACTGCAGGTTCTCGTCCCAGAGCCGGGTGCGCCACGGGAGGAGCTGGTTGGTCGACGTGTCGATCAGCGCAGCGGCCTGGCGATCCTGCCCGGCGACCTGACGACCCGTGTGCACGACCAGCAGGCGGCTGTCGTCGTGCGACAGCTTCAGCGCCTGCACAGTGAGCAGACCGGCCACGCCGATGCCACCGGAGAGGTCGTTGTCGAAGCTCGGCACGACGGCACCGGTGGTCGCGTTCAGCGCGACGAGGCCGACCTGTGGAGCGCCGTTCACCGTCGAGAACTGTCCACCCACGTACACCGTCGAGCTCGTCGCGTCGACCGCCGTGGCGGCTGCGTCGGCGTTGGCCGTGAAGGCGTTGATCGTCGCACCGGTGGTCGCGTCGATCGCGGCGATGCGCCGCTTGGTGACGCCGTTGACCGAGTCGAATCGGCCGACGACGTAGAGCCGTGAGCCGTCGGGCGACGCCTCGATCTCGGTGACGCCCCCGCCGCCGAACGTCGGGCGGAAGCCCGAGTCGACGAGACCGGTGTTCACGTTGAACGACGCGAGGTACCGCTGGTTGTAGGTGGTGTTGTTGCCCGACGCGTTGTTCTGGATCGAGTTGAAGCTGCCCGCGATGAAGATCCGGTTCCCGATCGCTTCGAGATCGGTGATCTCACCCGTCGTGATCCGCGGGGTGTTGGTGCGCGGGAGATCGGGGACCAACCCCGAGTGGTTGGGTTCGGGCTGCGCCGCACGAACTGCCGGCGCGGGCACCGCGAGGGCCATCGTCGCCAACAACACACCAATGCTGAGAAAACCGGTCTTCCGCCACCGCACCGCTCTGCCTCCACGTTCAGGAGATCCGCCTCGACCGCCGAGAGTGATCGAGAGGCACGGTAGGTAGTCGCCTCGACCGTGTCGATGGCCGCGGCCGGTCTGCGACTCAACTGCGACGCCGCGGTGACACGATTGCGACAGAACCCCGCCGCGAATGGGTCACAAGGCCCAGGGACCCCATCCACCGTTGCGCTGGTACAGCGCGTACGCGGCGTGCGCGGCGATCTCGGGATCCATCAGCTGCTGCGGCGACGTGATGCCAAGCGCTTTCAGCCACCCCTTGTGCACGTTGAAGTAGATCTGGAACAGGCCGTAGCAGCACGAGTTGTGCGCGGTGGGCTGCAGGTTGCTCTCGCGCCGAGCGATGCGGATGGCCTCGTCCTCGAGGTCGTCCGGCCACGCGGCGCGGATGATCGCTTCGACCTCGTCCGCCGTGTAGGTGCGCCGCGGGATCGTGACCGTGGTGGTGGGGGCCGCAGTCGTCACCGTCGGCTTGGTGGTGTTCGTGCTGGTGCGCGCCGTCGTGGTGGCGGTCGGCGTGCCGGCAGCAGGAACCGATGCGCCCCTCGGCAGGCAGATGTCGCGACCCGGGTAGAGCGGGGTCTGCACCGTGGCGCCGTTCACGGCCAGGAGATCCTTCAGCTTCACGTTCGCTCTGCCGGCGATGCCGATCCAGTAGTCGCCGGCCGACACCTCATAGGTGTTCGAGCACGTCGCGTTCGCCTCGGTCTTGGCCGGTGACGTGGCGGCGGGGCGAGTGGTGGGTGGCGCAGTCGGCGCCGCGGTGGCGCTCACCTGCCGGGCAGGCACGGCCGTCGTCGCCGGGGACGAGGTGCCCACGTCGTTCACGGGCACGGCACGGGGGAGCGCATCGATGTCGAGTGCAGTCGTCTCCACCGGATCGGCGTCGGCGGCAGCGACCGCAGGCGCCTCGGTCGAGAGGGTCTCCACGGGATCGGGTGCGAGCGCGGAACCACCGACGACGACCGGCGCCGTCACCGTCGACGACGGGTGATCGGCGAGGGGCAGGGCAGCCGCGCCACCGGTCGGAGCGGTGCGCAACACGTCGCTGGCACCGTGACGAAGTGTGTAGGCGAGGGGCAGCAAGGCGACCCCGACGCACCCGATGAGGCCGAGCCGCACGAGGAACGGGTCGAGCGGCCGGCGACTGCGGCGCGGCGTGCTGACCACGGGGAGGTGCTGGCGCGTGCGCGCCCGGTAGGTGGCGCCGTCGGAGCGCGACGAGACCACTCGCTGCGGGAGCCGAGGTAGCCGGCGGGTCGGTTCGTCCTGCCAGAAGTCCCGGTCGTTGTCGATGTCGTCGTACATGCGTGGTGTTCACCGGCCCCGCAACAGACCTGGGCGACCAGGCCTCGTGAGACGAGACCCGAGTGTTTACTCCGATCGTCACGCAATTGCAATGCAGGGGTCCGCGACCGGGCGCGCGGCCTGTGCTAGGCGGTCACGCGGTCGAGGCCTCGATGGCGGTTCGCCATCGGGCCGTCGACGCCGCGGAGAGGGTGGGATTTGAACCCACGGACCACTTTGAGGGTGGTCCCCGCATTAGCAGTGCGGTCCATTCGACCTGACTCTGGCACCTCTCCAAGTAGGCGGAGATGCTATCGCAGCACCCTGGTCGCACCTACGGCGAAAGGCCGCTCGACGTCGGGCGCGGCCCTCCTACACTCGGCGGTCCGTGGGCTCGATCCAGGTGAGTCACGTCGGCTGGTCGCGGCCGGGCGGAGCCGTGCTGCTGCGCGACGTCAGCTTCTCGGTCGGCCCCGGTGAGCGGGTCGCGCTCGTCGGCGCCAACGGTGTCGGCAAGAGCACCCTCCTGCGCCTGATCAGCGGCGAGCTCG
Organism: Ilumatobacteraceae bacterium; assembly: GCA_050248155.1. Lineage (GTDB taxonomy): Bacteria > Actinomycetota > Acidimicrobiia > Acidimicrobiales > Ilumatobacteraceae > VFMC01. The sequence goes on along the minus strand of JBFWSW010000086.1, from coordinate 8,322 downwards.
CCCCGTCGAGCGGCACGATCTCGATCGACGGGCACCTGGGTGTCATGCGCCAACTGGTCGCGCATGGTGATGCGACGGTGCGCGACCTCTTCGTCTCGCTCGCACCCGACCGCCTGCAACGGGCGGCGGCCCGGCTCGACGCCGCCGAGTTGACCGTCGCCGACGACCCGATGCGGTACGCCACCGCGCTCACGGAGTGGGGCGACGCAGGCGGCTACGACGCCGAGGTCTTCTGGGACGCGTGCTGCACACGGGCGGTCGACTTGCCGTACGGCGAACTGGCCACTCGCCCGCTGCGCACGTTCAGCGGCGGTGAGCAGAAGCGCTTGGCGCTCGAGTCGATCCTCCGCGGCGAGTTCGACGTCCTGCTGCTCGACGAGCCCGACAACTTCCTCGACGTACCGGGAAAGCGCTGGCTCGAGAGCGAGCTGAGCGCCACCAAGAAGACCGTGCTCTTCGTCAGCCACGACCGCGAGCTCCTCGCCGCCACCGCCACCAAGATCGTCACCGTCGAGGCGAGCGGCGCGTGGACCCACGGCGGCTCGTTCGCGACCTACCACGACGCCCGCCAGGCGCACCTCGAGCGTCGCGAGCACCACCAGTCCCTGTACGACGAGGAGCGCAAGAAGCTCGAGGACCTGGTCGCCGAGATGCGCCGGCGGGCCAAGATCAGCGACACCTTCGCACCGCGGTTGAAGGCAGCCGAGAGCCGGCTCCGCCAGTTCCACGAGCGCAACGATCGGCCCGAGACGGTGCGCGAGCAGAAGATCGACGTGCGGCTGCGCGGCGCGCGCACCGGCAAGCGCGCCCTCGCGGTGCACCAGCTCGAGATGCACGGGCTGACCGATCCGTTCGACGCCGAGATCTGGTACGGCGAGCGCTGCGCGGTGCTGGGCGGGAACGGTGCCGGCAAGAGCCACTTCCTCCGCGTGCTCGCCGGCGACTCATCCGTCGAGCACAGCGGGGAGGTGCGCCTCGGCGCAGGGGTCGTGCCGGGGCACTTCAACCAGACCCACGAGCACCCGGACTGGGTCGGCAGCAGCCTGCTCGACATCCTCCACCGCCACGACGTGGTGCGCGGACCGGCGATGGGCATGTTGCGCCGGTACGAGCTGCAGGGCGCTGCCGAGCAACGGTTCGAGACGTTGAGCGGCGGCCAGCAGGCCCGCTTCCAGATCCTGTTGCTCGAGCTGACCGGCGCGACGCTGCTGCTCCTCGACGAGCCGACCGACAACCTCGACCTCGTGTCGGCCGAGGCGCTCGAGGCGGGGCTCGCCGAGTACCGCGGCACGGTCATCGCGGTCACCCACGACCGCTGGTTCCTCCGCGGCTTCGACCGCTTCCTGGTCTTCGAGCCCGACTGCTCGGTCAGCGATCACCTCGACCGGCCGGCGGCCTGGCTCTGATCAGACGGGGACCGTCGAAGTCGTCGTCGTGACCGGGACCAGCACGGCCGGCGCCGGTGGCGCGGTGGGCACGGGGATGCTGGGCACTGGAGGCTCGAAGGGCGTCGACGAGCTGGGAGGCGGCTCGGTCGTCGTGGTCGTCGGCAGGTTGGCGTCGGGCTGACCGACGGTCGCGCCGTCCCACGGCGGCGTGCACGAGTAGGGCGGCGTCCACGGCCCCCGCCCGCAGTACACCCACAGGTCGCTCGCCGCGTCGGCGCACGCGTCGAGCGACGCCTTCACGAGGTCGGGCGTCCAGCCGCGCCGCCCGAGCGAGCCGTGCGGCTCGAACATCCCCGACAGCACGTTCAGCTGGAACGTGCAGTGCGAGTCGTCCTTCGTCCGGGCGTTGATGTTGACGGCGTCGAAGCGGCAACCGCCCTCGCGAGACGCGATGTACACGGCCCACTGCTGCGTGGCCGCATCGGCGCCGTCGTTGGCGAACTCGGCGGCGATGACCGCGGCCTCCGACGGTGTGCACGGCGTGCTGCGGTTGTAGTAAGGGATGCCGGCGGCCGTGAGGTTCCAGAACGGCTCGTCCTGGACCGGAGCGGGGAACGGGCCCGGACCCGTCAGCCGGCCGTTGCCGACGGTGATGCCGCTCCAGATGCCGAGCGCCGCCAGCGTGCGCGGACCGGCACGGCCGTCGACCTGCAGGGGCGGCGTCGCCTTCTGGAAGGCGCGCACCGCGTCGACCGAGGCCTTGTCGTGCAGCCCGCTGATGGCGCCCTGGTAGAAGCCGAGCTCGGCGAGGCGCTTCTGCAGGCAGGTCACCGAGACGCCGCGCTCGTTCGGGTCGATCTGGGCGTCGGCCATGCAGACCTTCGGAGCCGTCGTCGCGTCGGCCTGCTCGGTCTTGGTGGGGAGCGGGAAGCCGTTCGTCGCGGCGTCGATGCCGAGCAGCACCAGCGTGGCCTCGCCGGCGCGCCCGTCGGCCACGAGCGGCGGCCTGGTCGCCTGGAACCAGCGGATCGCGTTCTCGGTGGCCTGGTCGTACACCCCGGTGTACTGCACCGGATAACCCATCATGATCAGCGTGAACTGGAGGCACTTCACGCCTCCGCCGGTCGCCCCGCGCCAGAGCTCGGGACGGGCCACGCAGCGCTGCACCTCGGGGAGCGACTCGGCGCGCGCCGGCGCGACGATGCCGCACGTCGTCGCCACCGTGCTGACCACGAGGGCGATTGCCACGCAGAGTGCCCGCCTCACCGCACACAGAATAGGGATCATCCGTCCAAAACGGTCCTCGAATGCGAGGACTTCGCCGGGAATTCACCGTCCCGGGGCCGGAAGTAGGGTCGGCCGCGCATGAACGTGCTCGTCATCACGCTCGACCAGTTCCGCGGGGAGTGCCTCTCAGCCGCCGGACACCCCCTCGTGCAGACCCCGGCCCTCGACGCGCTGTGCGCCGCGGGTGTGCGGCTGGCGCGCCACTACAGTCAGGCAGCACCGTGCGCGCCCGGACGTGCGTGCCTCTACACCGGCACGTACCAGATGAACAACCGGGTGGTGGCCAACGGCACGCCGCTGGATGCCCGCTTCGACAACATCGCCAAGGCCGGCGTGCGCGCGGGCTACGAGCCGGCGCTGTTCGGCTACACCGACCAGAGCATCGACCCGCGCGAGGCGAGTGGCCGCGACGACCCGCGCATGCAGCACTACACGGGTGTGCTCCCGGGCTTCACACCGGTGCTGCACATCCGCGACGACCACCAGATCTGGCTCGACTGGCTCGAGACCAAGGGGTACGCGGGCCTCGGTGACGGCTACGCCGAGCTCGCCCGCGAGCCCGAGCGGCCCCCCGAGCACAGCGTCTCGGCGTTCCTCACCGACCACGCCCTCGACTGGCTGCGATCCCGAGACCGGACGACGCCGTGGTTCGCGCACCTCTCGTACCTGCGGCCACATCCGCCGCGCGCCGCCGCCGGACCGTACGCGACCATGTACGACCCGGCCGACGTCGACCTGCCGATCGCGCCGGCCACCGACCGTCACCCGTTCCATACGGCGACGCTCCGGCATGCCGACTCCGCCGCGCCGACCGATGAGGTCGAGCTCCGCCACATGCGGGCGCAGTACTACGGCATGATCAGCGAGGTCGACAGTCAGCTCGCCCGCGTGTGGGACGCGCTGCGCGAGCTCGGCATGTGGGACGACACGATGATCGTCGTCACCGCCGACCACGGCGACCAGCTCGGCGACCACGGGCTGACCGGCAAGCTCGGCTGGTTCGAGCAGAGCTACTCCATCCTCGGCATCGTCCGCCACCCGGCACATCCCGAGGCCCACGGCTCGGTGGTCGAGGCGTTCACCGAGAACGTCGATCTGTTCCCGACGATCTGCGAGGCGATCGGGATCCCGGTGCCGGCGCAGTGCGACGGCATGCCACTCACCCCGTTCCTCCGAGGCGAGCCGCCGCCGTGGTGGCGGACGGCGGCGCACTGGGAGTTCGACTGGCGCGATCGCTACATCGACAAGGGCCCGCACGAGTGGCCGTGGGACCGTCGCCTCGAACGTCAGCACGTCGCGACCATCCGCGACGCGGACGGCGCGTACGCCCAGTTCGGCGACGGCAGCTGGCTGAGCTTCGACCTGGCGGCCGACCCCACGTGGCGGACCCCGATCGCCGATCCGGCGCGCGTGCTCGGCTACGCGCAGCAGATGCTCACCTGGCGGTCTCAGCACGCCGATCGCACGATGACCGACATGCTCGTCGCCGACGGCGGTGTCGGCCGCTTCCCCGACCGCCCGATGGTGCTCGAGACCCCGATGCCCTGATCGCACCGGCAGCGTCTGACCACTCCGGCACCGATGCGGGGCCTGAGGGGTCAAGCGCTCGAGACGCGGCGGCGCTCACCCGTCGTGTCCGGTCGGGGCCGATCGCTGGCAGGCTTCTCGGCCGTGAACCAGCGTGACGTGCTCGTGATCGGCGCCGGCCCGGCCGGCTCGGCTGCAGCGATCGTCGCCGCACGTGCCGGGTTGCGCGTCACGATGTTCGAGAAGGGACCGCACGGCCGCGACAAGGTCTGCGGCGACGGGCTGACGCCGCGCGCGGTCGCCGCGCTCGACGACCTCAAGATCGACCTGTCGGCCGCACACCGCATCGACGGGTTGCGCATGATCGCCGGCCGCACGACGCGCGAGCTCGCGTGGCCCGGGGGCGCCCGATTCCCCGATCACGGCGCCGTGTGGCCGCGCCATCGCTTCGACACCCATCTGATGGACGTCGCGGCAGACGCCGGGGCGGAGATCAGGTTCGAGACCGAGGCGCTGCCCGTGCTCGACGGCGAACGCGTCACCGGTGTGACCGCGGGAGGCGAGACGTTCACCGCGCCGCTCACGATCCTCGCCGCGGGCGCACAAGGCGCCGCAGCCAAGTTGCTGGGAGCCGAGCGCGACCCGGACGAGCCGTTCGGGCTGGCGATCCGTGCGTACGCACCGTCGCCGCGCCACGCCGATCGGCACCTCGAGGCATGCCTCTCCTTGCGCGACGAGCACGGCACCCCGGTGCCCGGCTACGGCTGGATGTTCCCGGCGGGCGACGGCACCGTGAACATCGGCGTCGGCGCGCTCAGCACCATGAAGGGGTTCCGCAAGCTCAACCTCAACACCTTGCTCGACCAGTACGCGGCGATCGTGCGCGAGCCGTGGGATCTCGGCGACTTCGTCGACAAGCCACGAGCATGGCGCCTGCCGATGAGCTGCACCCGGCGGCACGGGCCGGGCTGGCTGGCGGTCGGCGACGCCGCCGGGTTCATCAACCCGATGAACGGTGAGGGCATCGACTACGGGCTCGAGAGCGGCATGCTCGCCATCGAGCAGTTCCTCGCCGATCCGGCCACCGCACCCGAGGAGTACGACCGCGTGGTGGGCGAGCGCTTCGACGGCTTCCTCCGCACGGGCCGGCGGTTCAGCTTCCTCATCGGTCATCCCCTGCTGCTGCGCACCGGCTTGCGCATCGCGGTGGGGACCCAGACCGCGGCCGACATCACGCTCGCCGTGATGGGCAACCTCGTCGACGGCTCGACACCCGGCGCCGCGGGTCGCACCCTGCGCATCGCCGACCGGGTGCTTCGCATCGCCGACCCGGTCCTGCGCCGCACCCGCGCGCGCAGCTGATCCGAGTCCGAGCGGCCCATCGGAGGGTCGAGCGTCACGCCGGAGTGGCGAGCGCGGCCCTGGGTGCGCGTCGACCCTCGGATGTCTCGGATGAGCGGACGGCCCGGATCAGCTGGTCATGCCGCCGACGCCGACCAGGCCTGGTAGTCGAGCGAGTGCATCGCTTGCATCCGGCACTGGAGCGAGTCGAGCACGATCGGCGTCGACGTGTCGATGTCGGTGTGAGTCATGGTCACTCCCGTGAGAACTCGGCGGCGGCGGTCGCACGGATGTCGGCGGCGTCGCGCTTGGATCGGATGTCGAAGGTGACGGAGCGGATGACGCCGCTGAACGGGAACGGCCCTTCGTAGTCGGCAACCACCGTCGAGAGCGCGTCGCGCCCGATGTCCATGCCCGTCGAGCCCAACATGCGCACGATGCGCGGCACCGGAGCCGACGCGAGGTCGTTTCCGTCGACCCCGACGGTGATCGTGCCCGACCTGCCGTCGCGGTCGAACCGTGCGGTCAGGGTGTGCCGGCCGGGCTCGAGCGCGATCGGCGCCGAGGCCCGTGCATGGGTGCCGAGCGCGTTGTAGTCGAAGTGCAGTCGGCCGTCGCGCACGAAGAACGTGTGCCCGACGTTGTGACTGCCTCGGGCATACAGGACTCCCTCGACGTCGCCGTCGACGGTGACGTCGGCCGTCACGGTCCACGCCCGCGCGCCGAGCGGTGGCGACGCGTCTGCCGGGATGTGCGACAGCGGCGGCACGTACACGTAGTTCGGGCGAGCGTGCACCGTGCCGGGCCGTGGTGTCGCCCCGAACAGCTCGATCGTGCGGTCGTCGAGCGGGAGCACACCCTTGTCGTCCGCCTCCGCCCACCACAGGTCGACCAGCTCGCGCAACCTGTCCGGTTGCTCGGCGGCGAGGTCGTGGCACTCGCTGAAGTCCGCGTCGAGGTGGAAGAGCTCCCACGCGTCCTCGTCGAAGGGTTGACCCGCGAGGTGGTAGGTCGTCGCCTTCCACCCGTCGGCCCAGATGCCACGGTGGCCCATCTGCTCGAAGTACTGCACACGTCGAGGTGCGGGCGCGTCGGGATCGGCGAAGGTCGCAGTGAGCGAGCGGCCGTGCATCGGCAGCTGGTCGTGGCCGTTCCAGGTCGCAGGTGCAGGTGCTCCCGTCACGTCGAGGATGGTCGGCGTGATGTCGACGGCGTGGCAGAACTGCCCGCGGATCTGCCCGCGCGCGTCGGCTCCGAGGCCGGCCGGCCAGTGGACGACGAGCGGATCGCGCACGCCGCCGCCGTAGGTGTTCTGCTTGTACCAGCGCAGTGGCGAGTTCCCCGCCTGCGCCCAGCCCCACGGGTAGTTGCTGTGCGAGTGCGGGCCACCGATGTCGTCGAGGCGGGTGGCGACGAGATCGTCGATGTCCTCCCACATCGCGTTGAAGAAGCTCCACTCGTCCATCACTCCGAACGGCCCGCCCTCGCGGCTGGCCCCGTTGTCGCTCAGGACCAGCAGCAGCGTGTTGTCGAGCAGCCCACGCTGCCGGAGGTGCTCGACCAGCCGACCGATCTGCTCGTCGGTGTGCTCGAGCATCGCGGCGAACGCCTCCTGCAGCCGGCACGAGAACGCGCGCTGGTTGTCGGTGAGATCGGCCCATCGCGGCACACCGGGGTTGAGCGGCGCGAGCGTCGTGCCGGGGGGCACGATGCCCATCTGCAGCTGCCGCTCGAACCAGCGCTCGCGCCACACCTCGTACCCCTCGTCGAACACACCGCGCCACCGGTCGCGGTGTGTCTGCGGCGACTGGTGCGGCGCGTGCATGGCGCCGAACGCGAGGTACAGGAAGAACGGACGGTCGGGGCGGGACGAGACGAGATCGTTGATGTACGCGATCGACTGATCGACGATGTCCTCGCTGACGTGGTAGCCGTCGTCGGGCCCGGCCGTGGGGTCGATGTGGGTGTTGTCGCGGGTGAGCTCGGGGAAGAACTGGTCGGTCTCGCCCTGCAGGAAGCCGTAGAACTTGTCGAACCCCTTCTGGAGCGGCCAGTTGGTGTGCGGTCCGGCGGCCGAGCACTCCTCCATCGGGGCGAGGTGCCACTTGCCCGTGGCGAAGGTGGCGTAGCCGTGCGCGCGCAGCAGCTCGGCGACGGTCGCGGCCCGAGGTGTGATGCCGCCACGCATGTTCGGGAACCCCGTGCTCCAGTTCGAGACGCCACGCATGCCGACCGTGTGGTGGTTGCGACCGGTCAACAGGCAGGCGCGGGTGGGTGAGCACAGCGCCGTCGTGTGGAACCCGGTGTAGCGCAGACCGGCCGTGGCGAGACGGTCGACGTGCGGGGTGCGCAGCGTCGATCCGTAGCAGCCGAAGTGGGCGAAGCCGAGGTCGTCGAGCACGATCATCACGACGTTGGGCCCACCGAGGCCCGCCGGTGGCTCGGGCCACCACGGTGTCGAGTCGGCCAGCGTCCGGCCGATCGTGCCGGCGAAACCGGGTTCGGCCGGCGTCAAGCCCACCCACCCGCATAGGCGACGAACTGGCCCGTCGTGAAGCGGCTGGTGCCGTCGACGAAGGGCGCGCAGAAGTGCGCGAACTCCTCCATCGTGCCGAGGCGACCGAGGGGCACCATGCCCTCGAGCCGCGCCCTCACCTCGGGGTCGTCGGCACCACTGGCCCGCCGGAACTCGGGGAAGTCCATGAAGTTGGTACCGACGGCGTTCACCTGCACTCGATGGCGCGCGACCTCGTCGGCCACGTTGCGCACGAGATGGGTC
>JBFWSW010000085.1:0-15019 GCA_050248155.1 Ilumatobacteraceae bacterium | reverse complement strand
GGTTCACCGGCGAACCCGATCGAGCTGCGTCGAGGTCGACGACGTGGATCCAGGACGCCCCCTGGTCGACGAACGACGACGCGACGGCGACCGGATCGTCGCCGTAGGTGGTCTGCCGGTCGTAGTCGCCCTGGAGGAGGCGGACGACCTTGCCGTCGCGCAGATCGATCGCCGGATACAGCTCGACGACGGCGTCCCGGCTCACCCGGCCACCGTCGCGCCGGTGACGATGCGGACGAAGTTGCCGAGCAGGGCGAGGCCCGACACACCCGACTTCTCGGGGTGGAACTGGGCGGCGAAGACGTTGCCCTGACGGAACGCGGCGTTGACCGGTCCGTCGTACTCGCACGTCGCGGCCACCACGTCGGGATCGTCGGGCACGCCGTGCAGCGAGTGGACGAAGTACATCCACGGGTCGTCGCCGAGCCCATCGAACATCGGGTCGTCGCGATGGCGGTCGACGAGGTGCAACTGGTTCCACTGCATCTGGGGTCGCGGAAGCTGATCGGTGAGCCACTCGATGCCACCGCGCAGCACGCCGAGGCCGCGCGCCCCCGGGTTCTCGGCGCTGCCGTCGAACAGCATCTGCATGCCGACGCAGATGCCGAGGAACGGCCGGCCCGACTCGACGGCCTCGAGCGCCGGCGCTTCGAGATCGGCGGCTCGCAGGGCGTCCATGCACGCTCCGAACGCGCCCACTCCCGGGAGGACGACAGCGTGCGCATCGGCGATCAGTCCGTGATCGGCCGTGAGCCGCGCGTCGGCGCCGCAGTGCTGCAGTGCCTTCTGCGCCGAGCGGAGGTTGCCGATGCCGTAGTCGAGGACGGCGATGAGCGGGCCGCCGGCATCGACGCTGACGGCACGACCACTCACAGGACACCCTTGGTGGAGGGCAGCGAGCTACCCTCGATGCGGACGGCGTCGCGCAGGCAGCGGCCGAGCCCCTTGAACGTGGCCTCGATGATGTGGTGCACGTTGCGGCCCCGGACGAGCGTGACGTGCAGGGTGATCCCGGCGGCGGTGGCGAACGACGACACGGCGTGCTCGGCGAGCTGCGGATCGAACGGAGGATTGCCGAGCGGAAGGCACTCGGGCATCGGCACCTCCCAGACGACGAACGGTCGCCCGGACAGGTCGAGCGCGACGTCGACGAGCGCCTCGTCGAGCGGGAAGCGGCCGCTCGCGAACCGTCGCACGCCGACCTTGTCGCCGACCGCTTCGCGGAACGCCTCGCCCAGCGCGATCGCGACGTCCTCGACGGTGTGGTGCGTGTCGATGTGCACGTCTCCCACGGCCCGGATGGTGAGGTCGAACCCGGCGTGCTTGCCGACCTGTTCGAGCATGTGGTCGTAGAAGGGCACACCGGTCGACGCGGACGCCGAACCGGCGCCGTCGAGCTCGATCGACAGCTCGATCGAGGTCTCGTTCGTGACGCGCGTGCGCGTCGCTGTGCGAGTCATGACAGCACCTCCCGGAGTGCGCGCAGGAACTCGTCGTTCTCGTCCGGCGTGCCGACGGTGACGCGCAAGCAGTCGTCGAGACGGGGCCAGCTCGAGCAGTCGCGCACGAGCACGCTGCGATCGACGAGCATCTCCCACACCTTCCGGCCTGGCACGGCGCGCGGTCGGAACAGGATGAAGTTCGCTCCACTGGGGACGTGGTCGACCGGCAGGTCGTCGAGTGCGGCGGCGATGCGCTCGCGCTCGGCGACGATGCCGGCGACGCGGGCTTCCATCTCGTCGACGTGGCGCAGGGCGAGGCGGCCGGCGATCTGCTTGGCAGCGTCGAGATGGTACGGCAGGACCACCTTGTCGAGCTCGCCCACCACCCACGCTGGGCCGATGAGGTACCCGAGCCGAGAACCGGCCATCGACCACGTCTTCGAGAACGTGCGCGTCACCACGAGCGGCGTGTCGTCGTCGACCATCGACAACGCCGACCAGTCGGCGAACTGCCCGTACGCCTCGTCGAGCACGAGCAGGCCGGTGCCGAGAGCGCGCACCTCTCGCAACACCTGATCGACATGGTCGCGGGTCTCGACGAGGCCGGTCGGGTTGTTGGGCGAGCACAGGAAGGTGATGGTCGGCCGCTCGCGCCGGATGGCCTCGACCGCCCGACCGACGTCGAGGGTGAAGTCGGCAGCTCGCTCGACCTCCACGACCGTCGCGCCCGTGAGCCGAGCGATGTGCGCGTGCAGTTGATAGGTCGGCTCGAAGGTGAGGACCGTCCGGCCGGGCCCGGCGTAGGTGAGCAACAGGGTCTGCAGCACCTCGTTCGAGCCGTTGGCGGCGAAGACCTGGCTCGCTTCGACCGCGTGGAGCGTGGCGATCTCGGCACGCAGCGCCGTGGCGGCCCGGTCGGGGTAGCGGTGCCACTCGACTCGCGACAGCTCTGCCGCGAACGCGTCGCGCCACGCGGCCGGGGGCTCGACGGGCGATTCGTTGGTGTTCAGGCGGACGCGCACGTCGACCTGTGGCGAGTGGTATCCCTCGAGGGCGCGCAGGTCGTCGCGAACCGGTACCGGAGTCACGGCGAGCACGCTACCGACACCGCCGCGCGAGGGCGGCGACGAATTCGCCGCTGGCTTCCGGCAGACTCGAGTGATGAGCACGTCCGTCGCGTCCGAGCTGTCCGTCACCGCCGAGCACGTCGAACGGTACCGGGAACGGGTGGCCGCGCTCGCCCAACCGCTCCTCGACGGCCATCACGAGGACGCCGTGGCGACCATGTTCGAAGCCGAGCGCGCGCTCCGAACGGCGCATCGCCTGCTCGACCGGGCGTCGGCGATGCTGCGGGCGTGACCGGCCACACACGTCGTCACCCAGACAGGTGGCGGCCACGCTGCGCGAAGGTCGCCGCCCCAAAGGGCACGAAAAGCCACTCTGGGTGAAAACGAAGCGACGGCCCCCTCGGGGGCCGTCGCTGTGCGAGGCTAGACGGCGGATTCCGGCCTCGCCCACAATCCAGGTGGCGGGAACCTGGTTGGTGTCCCCATTGTACACCCCTCCCCATGAAACGCAAGGGGTGACGAAGCCATCACCGACAGGTGTCATCCTTGCGGGTCGGCCCACGGAGCGTGGCCGCGATCCTCAAGATTTCGTCGAGACCTTCGCCGTGCGTCGCCGCCGGGGCACGAGCGAGGACGGGCAGATGTCCTCGAGCACGCACACATCGCACGCCGGCTTCTTCGCGTCGCAGACGCGCCGGCCGTGCAGGATCATGCGCAAGCTGAACGGCCCCCGGTCGGCGGGACGCAGGTAGCTGTTCAGCTCCAGCTCGACCTTCACCGGGTCGTCCTCGGTCGTCAGGCCGAGTCGACGGCTGAGTCGACCCACATGGGTGTCCACCGGCAGGCCCGGCAACCCGAAGGCGACGCTGCGGACGACGTTGCCGGTCTTGCGACCGACGCCCGGCAGGGTGACGAGATCGTCGAGCTCGGTCGGCACCTCACCGCCGTATCGGTCGACGAGTGCCTGGGCCATGCCGATCAGGCTGCGCGACTTGTTCTGGTAGAAGCCGGTCGAGCGCACGATCTCCTCGAGCTCCCCCGGGTCGGCGCCGGCGAGCGCCGCTGCGTCCGGGTAGCGATCGAACAGGGCCGGCGTCACCATGTTCACCCGGGCATCCGTGGTCTGCGCCGACAGGATCGTCGCCGCGAGGAGCTCGAAGGGGTTGCGATGATCGAGCTCGCACAGCGCATCCGGGTACTCGAGCGCCAACCGATCGGCCACGACGCGCGCCCTCCCCTTCGGCGTGCGCGGCGAACCCATGCGGTCGAGATTACGGCCGATCGGCGCGACGGGCACAGATAGCCTCGACCGGATGATCGAGCTGGAGCTGCGCGAGGCGGCAGGATCGGAGGATCGTGACGAGGCACTGGCCCTCGTCGCCGCTGTCGAGGCGTCGACGGGCCGACGTCCGCTGTCCGATCAGCTGTGGCTGGAGCTCGCCGACGACGATCCACACCGCCAGCCGATCACGGTCCACGCCCGTCACGACGGGCAGCTGGTCGGGCATGCGCAGCTCGGTCGCACGAACGACGCGTGGTCGCTCGAGCTCGCGGTCGACCCGGGGCTCGACAGCGACGATCGCACGGACACCGTCACGGCACTCGTGCGACGGGCACTCGATCTCGCCCGCCGGCACGGGGGCGGTCCCGTCCACTGGTGGGTCCGCGACGCCGATCCGCGCCTCGCCGATCTGGCGGGCGACCTGGGCGCAACCGCCGGGCGCACGTTGCACCAGATGCGCGTCGCGCTGCCCCTTCCCGGCGAGCTCGTCGAGGCGTCGGGGGTCGCCGACCTCGCACTCCGGACCTTCGTCGTCGGGAGTGACGAAGCGGCATGGCTCGAGGTGAACAACGCGGCGTTCGCCCGTCACGCCGAGCAGGGTGGCTGGGATCTCGAGGCGTTGCAGCAGCGCGAGGGCGAACCCTGGTTCGACGCCGACGGGTTCCTGCTGCACGAGCGCGAGGGCAGGTTGGCGGCCTTCTGCTGGACGAAGATCCACCACGACGAGCCTGGTCCGGTCGGCGAGATCTACGTCATCGCGGTCCACCCCGACTTCCACGGCCTCGGGCTCGGACGTGCGCTGACGGTCGCCGGTCTCGAGTCGATCGCACGTCGCGGCGTCACCGATGGGATGCTCTACGTCGACGGTGACAACGCCGCCGCGATGCGGCTGTACGAGTCGCTCGGGTTCGCCGTGGCGCAGACCGACCGTGCGTTCGTCGTCGAGGTCGAAGCGGCCGATCTGCCGCGATGGAGCGTCAGCGACGTCCACGAGTCGTTTGCCGCTCGATCGTTCGTCGATGCGATGGAAGCGATGACGAGCGACGTCGACCGGCTCGAGGTGCTGTTCGACGAGGTGGGCATCCGTGCCGTCGAGCCACGCAACCCGACACCCGACGACGCCGAGGCGACGGCGCGCGTGCTGCGGAGCTACAACGCCGCCACCGCCCATCTCGACGTGTTGGGTGCGTACGTCTACGCGACGGTGTCGACCGACACGCGCGACGAGCAGGCGCAGGCCTTGCTGTCCGAGATCGAAGACGTCGAGGCACGGCTCCGCCCGCTGCTCGCTCGACTGGCCGAGTGGATCCGCGCGCTCGGCGCCGATGGGCTGGGCGACCTCGACCACGAGCTCGCCGAACACCTCGGACCGTTGCAGCGCCTCGCCGAGCGCGCGCAGCACCAGATGGGCGAAGCCGAGGAGGGCCTCTACGCCGAGCTCGCGACGACCGGCTCGTCGGCGTGGGCCCGACTGCAGGGCGACGTCACATCGCAGCTGTCCGCCGACGTCGCGCTCCCCGAGGGGACCAAGCGGCTGCCCATGCCGGCGGTGCGGGGGCTCGCCACGCACCCCGACGTCGCGGTGCGGCGCGCCGCCTACGACGCAGAGCTCGCCACGTGGCCCCAGGTTGCGACCAGCTGCGCAGCAGCGATGAACGCGATCAAGGGCGAAGCAAACGCTGTGAACCGCCGTCGTGGTTGGTCGTCACCGCTCGAGGCCTCGCTGTTCGCGAACAGCGTGTCCCGAGCCACGTTCGACGCGATGCAGTCGGCGGTGGTCGCCTCACTCCCGAGCTTTCGCGACTGGATGCGAACCAAGGCGCGGCTGCACGGCAACGCCGGCGCGTTGCCTTGGTGGGACCTCGTCGCGCCGCTCCCCGTGGCACCGGGCACGATCAGTTGGGACGAGGGGCTGACCCTCGTGCGCGGCGCGTTCGACTCGTTCGCGCCATCGCTGTCGAGCGTGCTCGACCGAGCAGTCGCCGAGCAGTGGATCGACGCCGCGCCGCGCGATGGCAAGGTCGGCGGCGCGTTCTGCATGCCCTTCGTCGACGACCGCTCGCTCGTGCTCCTCAACTGGAGCGGATCGGTCGACTCGGCGCAGACCACCGCCCACGAGCTCGGCCACGCGTACCACAACGTGCAACTGGCCCAGCGGACCCCGATGCAGCGGCGGGTACCGATGGCACTGGCCGAGACCGCCAGCATCTTCTGCGAAACACTCGTCGTCGAGGCCGGCCTCGGCCATCTCGAAGGCGCCGACCGGCTCGCGCTGCTCGACGTCGACCTGCAAGGGTCGACGCAGGTCGTCGTCGACATCCACTCGCGGTTCCTGTTCGAGACCGAGGTGTTCGCTCGACGCCAGCGGCGAACGCTCGGCGTCGGCGAGCTGAACGAGATGATGCAGTCCGCGCAGAGCGATGCGTACGGCGACGGCCTCGATCAGTCGACCGCTCACCCGTACATGTGGCTGCTCAAGCCGCACTACTACGGCAGCCACTTCTACAACTGGCCGTACACGTACGGTCTGCTGTTCGGTCTCGGCCTGTTCGCGCAGTACCGCGCCGACCCCGAACGGTTCCGCAGCGGCTACGACGACCTGTTGTCGCGGGCGGGCATGAACACGGCCGAAGAGCTCGGCCACGCGTTCGGCATCGATGTCACCGGCGAGGCGTTCTGGGCGGCGAGCCTCGACGTCATCACGTCGCGCATCGGCCAGCACCACGCGTTGGCGCACGAGCTCGGGTTGCTGTGACCACGACGCGGTACCAACTCGACCGCGACGAGCTCACCGCGCACCTCGCGGGCGAGCCCAGCTACCGCGTCGAGCAGGTCTGGCAGGGCCTCTACTCGCAACTCGCCTCGCCTGCCGAGATGACGAACGTGCCGAAGTCGCTGCGCGCCCGTCTCGACGACGAGCTGCCGCTCGCGCTGGCCGAGGAGGTGCGGCGGGTGAGCGACGGCGGCGACACGGTCAAGTACCTGTGGCGACTCGCCGACGGCAGCCACATCGAGACGGTGCTGATGCTCTACCCCGATCGCGTCACGGTGTGCGTCAGCAGCCAGGCCGGCTGCGCGATGGGGTGCGGCTTCTGCGCGACCGGGCAGGCCGGGTTCACCCGTCACCTCACCGTCGGCGAGATCGTCGAACAGGTGGTGCGCGCCGCACGAGAGGCCCGATCGATGGATCGCCGCCTGGGCAACGTGGTGTTCATGGGCATGGGCGAACCGCTCGCCAACGAGGCCAACGTGTGGGGGGCCGTCGAGCGCATCCACCGCGACCTCGGGCTGTCCGCCCGGCACCTGACGATCTCGACGATCGGCATCGTGCCGGGCATCAGATCGCTCGCGACCCGTCCGCTGCCGGTGAACCTCGCCGTGTCACTGCACGCAGCCAACGACGAGCTGCGGAACTCGTTGGTGCCGATGAACCGCCGCTACCCGCTCGACCACCTCATGTCCGCGTGCGCCGACTACCTGCAGCAGAAGGGCCGGCGGATCAGCTTCGAGTGGGCGCTGATCGACGGTGTGAACGACCGCGATCGCGACGCGGACGAGCTCGCGCGCCTCTGCCGGCGGTTCCGCCTGGCAGCGCACGTGAACCTCATCCCGCTGAACCCCACCCCGGGTTGGCCCACACGCGGCAGCAGCGCCGGTCACGTGCGTGAGTTCCGCCAGCTGCTCGAGGACCGCGGGGTGAACGCGACGGTCCGCCGCAACCGGGGCACGGACATCGACGCCGCGTGCGGCCAGCTCGCCGCCGGGCAGCCGGTCGCGATCAGCAGTGGGCGAGGACGGTCGGATACGGGTTGACGGCCGCCCCACCACCGGGGTGGATCTCGAAGTGCAGGTGTGGCACCGAGTAGATCGCGTTGCCGGTGTCGCCGACATAGCCGATCACCGTCCCAGCCGTCACGGCGCCGAGCGTGCCCCAGGTGTCGAGGTGCGCGTAGTAGTAGCGGTTGCCGTCCGCGCCGGACAACCCCACGGTGTTGCCGCCGAGCTCGTTCACCTTCGAGGCGGCGAAGCCGTCGACCACCGCGACGACCGGCAGTCCCTTCGCACCGATCATGTCGACACCGAGATGCGTGCGGCCGCCGCTGCGCGGCGCGCCCCACGTGTCGCCGAAGCCCACGGGTCCCTGCACCGGGCACATCCACCCCTCGAACCCGAGGTCGCCGGGTGACGAGCCGGCGAGCCCTCCGGCGCCGATGGTGCCGGTCAGCCCGCCGCCGCTCCCGCCCGTCGGCTTCGCGCGAGCGAAGTCGTCGATCTCACCGTCATCGCCGATCAGCACGGCGCTCTCGGTCCCGGCCGCATCCGGGTCGGGAGGGGTCGGCGCGGTGACGTGCGTCTGTCCGGCGTCGTTCTCGGCGCGCAGCGCCTCGGCGTCGGCCACGAGCTGCGCCTCGTCACGGCGGCGCCGTTCGGCCTGTTCGGCCTGCAGCGCCTTCTGCACGGCCTCGTCGTCGAGGCGCTGGGCCTCGACGTCCCTCAACCGCTCGACCTCGGCGAGCGCTTCCTCGCGCCGCTGCTCGAGCAGGTCGCGTGCTGCCACGGCGTCGCGTTGGTTCTGGATCAGCTGCGCGTGCAGGTCGGCGAGGTCGGTGTTGAGCGCGTCGTACTCGTCGAAGTCGGCCGCCGACGTCTCGTTGACGACATCGATCAGCACGTCCACCTGCGCCTGTTCGCCGGCCGACTCGAACCCGGTCAGCAACGGCAGCGCGTGCTGTCCGGAACGTGTGAAGCGGTTGACTGCAACGGCCTCGACCGTCTGGCGCAGCTCGTCGATCTCGTCCTCGAGATCGGCGATCTGCAGCCGCAGGTCCTGTTGCTCGATCTCGAGCGTGTCGAGCGCCGACTCGGCATCGAACAGCGCGTCGGCTGCGGCGTTCGCCCGTTCACGCGCGTCGGCGATCTGCTTCGCCGCCTGTTCGGCGGGCGTTTCCTCGGCGTTCACGTGCGACGTGTGCACGGGCGTGGCGAGCAGCATCACCCCGACGACCAACGCCACGAGTCTGCGCATGCGGCTTCTCACGCTACCAGTCGATCCATTTTCACGGCCATCATCGGTCTCGCAGCTCCACGGACCAGACGCGCGACAGCGTGTGGGCCGTAGGGTCATCGGCGTGATCGTGCCACCTCTTGAGCCCGGCGCCTCGCATCCCGACGGCGAGTGCAGTCCGCGACCGACGATCTCGTTGCGGCACGTGTCGTTCGTCCGCGATGAGCGCACGATCGTCGCGCCGCTCGACTGGGAGGTCCACGCTCACGAACGCTGGCTCGTGCTCGGCGCGAACGGCTCGGGCAAGACGTCCCTCGTCCGCATCTGCGCGATGTACGAGCATCCATCGACCGGCACCGTGAGGGTGCTCGGCGAGGAGCTCGGCCGAACCGACGTGCGCGTGCTGCGGAGGCGCATCGGCTACCTCTCGGCCGCGATGGCCGCGCAGATCCGCACGCAGCTGCCGTCCGTCGACGTGGTGATGACGGCCAAGCATGCTGCGCTCGAGCCGTGGTGGCACCGCTACGACGAGGCCGACCGGCAACGCGCGATCAGCTGCCTCGAGCGGATGGACGTCGGTCGCTTCGCCGATCGGGCCATGGCGACGCTCTCGTCGGGCGAGCAGCAGCGCGTGCTGCTCGCCCGGACGTTGATGAACGACCCCGCCCTGTTGCTGCTCGACGAACCGAGCGCGCGGCTCGACCTCGGTGGTCGCGAGCAGCTCGTCGCCGCCCTCGGCGAGCTGACGACCAACCCGACTGCTCCCCCCCTGGTGCTCGTCACCCACCACCTCGACGAGGTGCCCGCCGGCATGACGCACGTGCTGCTGCTGCGCGACGGGGTGGCCGTCGCAGCGGGCCCGATCGACGACTCGCTCAGCTCGGAGTCGTTGTCGGCGTGCTTCGGCATGACGCTGACGCTCGAGCGACGCGACGACGGCCGGATGGCCGCGTGGGCGTCGCGGGTCAGCTCTCGGTAGTGCTTCGACCTCCATCGTTCGCTCGCTCCGCGAGGGCCCGCAACCGTTGGCGGCCGGCGAGGATCTGATCGGCGAGGACGCGCTCCATCACGCCGCCCGTCCACAACCCGCCGCCGTAGTGGAGGTGCATGTCGAGCCGGCTCCCCTCGCCGGTCGCCGATACCGACGCGTCGAGCACCCATGGAGAGTGACGCCTGCCGTCGCGCTCGGCCCGCTCGAACCGAACGGTGGCGTCGGCGACGTCGTGCACGGTGCGGACCATCCGCAACCGCTTCGACCGAGCGAACGGTCCCACACGGGCGCGCAGCTCGACGTCCCACGCCGGGCGATCGAGCTCGTCGCGACCCACCGACTCGACCCGGTGCGCGAGGGGCATCCAGGCCGGGTAGCCGTCGAGCTCGTCGACGAGCCCGAACAGCGTCGTCACGTCGCACGGCGCATCCATCGCTGCTGCCACGTCCATCAAGCCAGTATCGCAAGAACCTTGACGGCCTCCTCACACTTCGATCACACCCGGCCCGCACACTGACGTCAGAGATCGGGACCCACCCCGAACCCAGCGAAGGAGCGGATGATGACGAACCGAGCGAAGCGGCACCCGAAGCGATGGACGGCAGTCGCAGCCTCGACGGTCGCGGCAGTGATCGGGACGGTTGCACTGGCAGGCACCGCGTCGGCGACGACCGACGCGTCCGGCGAGACCCCGCCCCGCTCGCGGGAGGACCGAACCGCACTGATGTGCGAGCACCTCGACGAGATCGAGGCTCGCATGGCATCCCATCTCGAGCTCATCACCGGGCGGCAGAGCTGGCTGGCGACCAAGCGGGCAGCAGCCGTGGAGGCCGGGCTCGACGCGGTGGTCGAACGCATCGACCGCGTCTCGGCGCGGCTGACCGAGCGTCAGGCGCGGGTCGAGCAGCGGTCCGAACGGCTCACGGCCTGGGCCGCGACCCACTGCGACGCCGCGTGACGGTGTCAGCTGCCGTCGGCGGCGACGCCGTGGAAGGCGCGTGACAAGAGCCGACCGCGAGCCTTCAACAGGCCCTGCAGGTCGTCGTGCTCGTCGAAGACCGGCTGCCACGGCGCCTCGGACTCGTCCGCCGCGGTGCCCAGGTCAGGGTCGACGTCGGGCGCGTGATGCTCGATCTCGTCGGGCGCGTGATGCTCGGTCTCGTCGGGCGCGGTCGCGGGCATCGTGGGCGCCAGGTCATGGCCGGCGTCCGGCTCGGCGGCGAGCGCCACGGCCTCGCTGACCGCTTCGACGACGGCCGACGCCAGGTCGATCGGTCCCGTGTAGTCGTCGAGCTGCAGCTGCACGGTGTGCGAGGCGGCATCGGCACGCGGGCGCCGCGCGCGCGGCCGCACCATCGGGCCGGTCGGTTGCTCGGCGGGAGGGCGGAACAGTCGTGGGGCGGGCTCGCGCCGATCGTCGAGCATCCAGCCGAGCGGCACCACCATCGCGTCGGCGTGACGCCGGCACAGCACCCCCGACTTCACCCCCTGCGCGGCATGGAACCCGTCGAGCCACACCACGAGGTGCTCGGCGTCGAAACCGTACGAGACGTCGGCCGGAGTCGAGCAGCCAGGCCGTTCGCACAGTCGCACCATCGTCGTTCACGGTACTCCAGGCAGTTCCGCTGATCGCGGCTCCCCCGCGCGCCAGCCGATCAGACCGCGGCAGTGCGATGGCGGTTGCGCCCCTCGCGCTTCGCCCGGTACAGCGCGTCGTCCGCTGCACCGATCAGTGCCTCGGGGGTGCGCGCCGCTGCGGGATAGACGGCGATGCCGATCGACGTCGTCTGGTGCACATCGGCCGGGAGGTGATCCTGGCACGCATCAGGGCATGCCTGGAGCAGCCGCTCGGCGAGCGACGCGGCTCCCGTCTGGTCGCAGCCCGGCAAGATCACGAGGAACTCCTCACCGCCCCATCGGATGACGGTGTCGTGGGACCGCACGGAGGTGCGCAGCAGGGTCGCGAAGCTCGTCAGCACCCGGTCACCGGTGTCGTGGCCGAACCGGTCGTTCACCTGCTTGAAGTGATCGAGGTCGCACAGCAGCACCGCCATCGGCTGCTGCTTCGAGTCGGCCATCATCCGCGCCTGGGCGAGGGCCTTGCTGGCCCGCCTGCGGTTGCCGACGCCGGTCAGCTGATCGGTGTCGGCCTCCGCGGCGAGCTGGATGTGCTGCTCGATGCGCGAGAGCGCTGCCGTCATCGCCGCGGTCACGTCGTCGATGCGGGCGAGGTGCTCGCTGTCGGGCGCCTCCGCGTACTCGACGGCGAGCTGCACGTCGAGCGGGCCGTCGATGTGGATCTCGCGCTCGATCTGGTGCGGGCCGTGACGACCGGCATGGACCGAGATCGTGCCGGCGAAGCGGGCCGCGGTCGCGCTGATCGTGGTGCCGGTGACGTTCGGCAGGGCGGCGAGGGCTGTGGCGATGCCGTCGAGCTCGGCGGCACCCCAGCGATCGTCGAGTCCGGCGACGGCTCGAAGCGCCTTCGCCGCCGCGGCCTTCCGCCGGAGCTCCTCGCTCTCGACGACGCGCACGAGGCTGCCCGCGATCTGGTCGGCCGCGGCTTCGAGGAACCCGGCGACGTACAGGGCTTCGGGGAGCTCGTCGACGTGGAGCGTGCCCGACACCACGCCATCCACCTTGAACCGCGCGGTCTCGGGACCCGAAGCGAGCTCGGCGTGCTTCGCCGCGATGTCCGGATCGAAGCCGATCGCCGACGACACGGGCGGCAGTGTTGCCGGGTCGAGGCCCAGGAGGCACCGCTCGATCGGGGCGTGCTGGGTGAGGACCTCCACCGCGGCGTGCGCGTACGAACCGAGGTCGAGCTCGGCCGCGACGAGGTTCGAGAGCTCGAGCATCACCGAGGTGGTGAGGAACCCCACGAGGAACTGGTTGTGCTCACCTGCGCGCAGTTGCTCGACGGCGTCGCGCTGCATCTTGCTGAGGGTGTCGAGCGCGCTCATCGCGTCTCCGGTGTGGCCGTGAGCTCACTGGTCAGCGAGGTGAGCTCGGAGTCGATCTGGTCGGCCAGCAGGCTCTGCCGGACGTGGGAGAGGTTCACGAGTCGCAACGCCTCACCGGGTGACAACGACCGCTCCGGCGACGGCACGCCCATCGCGGCGACGATCCCGTGCGACGCCACGACGAGCCGGTCGAGCGGGGCGTTCAGCGCGCTGGCGCGGGTGTGATCGTTGCGCACGGCCGAGACAACACGATCGGGCAGGTTCCAGCGCGCCAGCAGGTCGGCGCCGGCGACTGCATGGTCGACGTCGTTCGGCGCCATCGAGATGCCGGTCGACGCGGCGAGCAACCAACCGACGTCATGGAGGATGCCGACGGTGAAGGCCTCGTCCACCGAGTCGCCGGTGTGACGCGCGAGCACACTGCACGCGCAGCCCATGGCGAGCGAGTGGAGCCACAGCCATTCGGGGTAGTCGGGGGCATCGGGGTCGAACACGAGGTCGGCGACACGGCTGGCTGCGAGCGAACCGACGAGGCTGCCGCCCAGCATGACGCTCGCCTGGCGCAGGCTGGCGATCCGGCGCGAGTAGCCGAGGTGCGCCGAGTTCGCCGCGCGCATGACGGCCGCGACGAGCGCCGGATCGGTCATGACCACCCGGGTGATGTCGCTGGTGCTGTCCGCACGCTGCAGCTGGCCGAGCACGACCCTGGCCGCGGCAGGGTGCACCATGAGACGGTTCCGTTCGCCCGCGCGCCGATCGTCCATCGACCTCGATTGTCCGTCGCTCGCGCAAATGCGCAGTGATCCTGAGGGTGGAATCAGGAATCGCCCGAGCACGCGGATGGCGGGATGCCCGAGACCGTCAGCCCCCATCACGCTGCGTGTCCACGCCGATGCCGGCTCGCGCCGTCGGCACGGTGCCTGCGACGAGTGGGCGTGAAGGGACTCGAACCCCCGACTTCCGCCGTGTGAAGGCGACGCTCTAACCAGCTGAGCTACACGCCCGCGAGCCGAAACCCGATCGGGAGCCCAGAGGCTATCAGCGCTGCACCCGGCACCGCCATCCGTGACCACCGGTCGGGGCCATCAGGAGAGCAGGTCGGCGGCGCGGGTGAACATCGTCGGGACGGATGCGGCGATCCGCTCCCACTCGGGATCGGGCCGCTTCCCCGTGCGGTGGAGCATGACGTTCAGCCCGCTGATGGCCCCGAACCGGTACGCCGAAAGCGCCCGGTAGAAGGCCACGTCGTCGAGATCGACCGGCCGCCCGACGGCTCGTGCGTACCAGCCGACGATCTCGTCGAACGCCGGTACGACGCGCAGCCCTGCACCGTCGGCCCAGCTGTCGGCATCGTTCATGAACAACAGCCAGCCGAGGTCGAGCAGCTGCGCGCCGATGCCGCTGATCTCCCAGTCGATCACGGCGACGACGTTCGCCTCGTCGAACAGCAGGTTGCTCGTCTGGAAGTCACCGTGGAAGATCCCGACGTGCGGATCGTCGGGGACCCGCTCGAGCAGCAGTCGCCGCGTGCGCTCGCCCAGTTCGGTCCACTCGGGCTCGGCGGCCTTCTGCAGGATCGGGACCCAGAAGTCGATCTCGGTGTGCAGATCCTTCGGCGCCTCCCAGCTCGGGAGCAATCGCTGGTGGTCGACGCGGTGCACCGAGGCGAGCGCTTCCACGGCCGACCGCAGCACGTCGGCGCACGACACCCGTGCGAACGCGGGCGCCGGGTCGCGCACCTGGTAGGTCTCGCCGTGCAGGAACCGCACCATGAAGTACGGCACCTCGAACCAGCGCTCGTCGTCGTCGAACCACACGAGCGGAGCGACGGGCACCCCGGCCGCGGCCAACGCGCGCAGGAGGGGAACCTGGCGCAGCACGTCGGTGTTGCCGGAGCGTCGAACGCCCTTCGGTGGCATGCGCATCACCAGCCGGTCGAGGGTGCCCGTGGAGTCGCGGACGTCGAAGCCGAAGGACAGGCCCGCATGCCCCGGCATCGGCCGCAGATCGCGCACCATCACACCCTCGTGGTAGTGGGCGGCCGCCCACTGATCGAGCTGCGCCTGGAGGATCTGGCGGTCGACGCCCGCCATCAGCGACCGAAGTCTTCGACCGACTCCGTCAGTGAATCGCCGTTCGCGGGGTAGGCCATGCACACGTATCCCTGGTCGTCGTCCCAGTTGTCCTCGGTGGGGTACAGCTGGAAGATCTCGAGCGAGCTCTGCCGGTACGGCGTGCCGACGTAGCGGTCGAAATCTGGCAGGCACTC
>JBFWSW010000084.1:0-15174 GCA_050248155.1 Ilumatobacteraceae bacterium | reverse complement strand
TCCTCGTCAGCCTCGTCCTCGTGGTCGTCGTGGATCGTCGTGCTCGTAGCACCGTCGTCGCTCGGCATCGTGCTGGTCGGCGCGGTCGGGGACGTGTCGTCGTGACCGACGGTGCTCGTCGTGTGATCGTCGTCATGATCATCGGCGTCGTCGCCGTGGTCATCGCTGATCGACGTTCCGGGGCCGTCGTCATCCGTCGTGCGCGATCGCTCGCCGCCCCGATCGTCGACGGTGGTCACCGTCGCTCCCGTCGTCGTGACCACCGTGGTCGACGTGGCGATCGACGTGGACGTTCCGGCCGACCGGGCTCCCGTCCCGTGGTCATCACCGCCGACGAGAACGGTCGAGACCGACGAGTCCGGCGATCCGTCCTCGTTCCCTGCCGGTAGGTCGACCGTCGTCGACGGGTTCACATGTGCCACCGGCAACGGCATCGAGGCCGTGAAGGCTCCGGCTGCGGCGGCGGCGCCCGTTGCGCCGGCGACGATGAGACCGGACGTCGCCGAGACGATGATCATGCGGCGGCGAGACGAGATGGCCATGGGTGTTGCCTCCTGGAGGATGTGCCAGCTGATGTCGCTGGGATCGACCGTGGACACGTCGCTGGCCACTCGGAGGTTTGGCTCAGTGATCCTCGATCTCGTGGTTGTCGTCCGCGGACCCGCTGTCGGGGTCGTCCCGGACCATGTGACCGTCGACGAGCCGCACGCGGATGGTGTTCTCGGTCGGTCCGGACTCGAATCGGACCTCGACCTTGTCGCCGTGCTCGTCACGTACGTCCTGTTGGTAGCCGGGCGCCGGCTGCACGGCTGTCAGCGAGAGCGACCCGTTCGACAGACGGACGGTGATCGAACCGCCGGGTGAGGTGAACGTCTCGGTCTGCTCCGTCGGTGGGGGCGCGCTCGTCGTCGGGACCGTCGTGAGGCTGGGTGCCGAGGTCGTCGGCACGGTCACCGAGGTCGACGGCACCTCGCCGGTGGGGAGCGGAGCCGTGGTAGCCGACTCCGTCGACGGTGGCGATTCGGGCGGGGACACCGCGACGACTGTCGACGTCGGAGTGGTGAGGGACGGCACGACGACGGTGGCAGGCGTGGAGGGAACGGTGGTCGACGCGGCCACGTCGGACGTCGTGCTCCCGCTCGCACCAGTCGTCGGTGCGCCGGTCGTCGGATCGGACGCGGCAGTCTCGATGCGGTCACCACCTCCACGGGTGGCGATGGCCGCGACGGTGCCGGCCGACAGCAGCACCAGTGCAGCTGCTGCGGACGTACCCATCGCCCGGCGCCGCGCGCGCGTCACCCGGCGCCGCAACCCGGCCCGGGCCGCCGCGACGTCTGGCTCGGCTCCGGCCGCGGCGCGCAGCCGCCGGCCGAGCTCGTCATCGTGAAAGTCACTCATGTGCTCTGCCCTCCTTGCTGCCCGCGCAGACGCTTTCGACCTTCGTGCAGGTGGAACTTCACGGCACCCTCGCTCAGCTCGAGCGCCCGTGCCGTCTCGGCGACGCTCAGCCCGTCCACGTAGAAGAGCGCGAGGCACAGGCGCTGCTGGCGCGGGAGTCCGCCCAGCATCGCCATCGTCGCGGCATCGTCACCGGACCGGTGGGCGAGCTCGGGAGTGGGATCGAGCGCCTCGCGCGGCACGGTGGCGGCCATCCGTTCGAGGGCGCGCTCCTTGCGCGTGCTGCGACGGTGCCCGTCGCGCAGCCGGTTGATCGCGACCCGCCTGATCCACCCGACCGGGTCGTCGTACCGCTTCACCCGTCGCCACCGCAGATGGGCGGCGACGAACGCCTCCTGCACCGCATCGGCCGCGTTCTCGCGGTCGCCACTCACCAGCGTCAACGTCCTGACGAGCCGCCCGTAGTGGTCGCGAAAGAGCGCCTCCAGGTCCTGGACCACAGAGATCTCGATCGGTTCGTTCATGGAGAGGGCGAGTTGCACCGCGTGATGACACGACGCGCCGTGCCGGCGGGTTTGGTCGGCGCAGACGGTACCGCCCCCCGAGCGACATGGCCCGCTCGCGTCACCGCAGCTACGGTGGTCCTCGATGCGTCCGGATCGAGATCTGATCATCGCGATCGACATCGGCGGGACGAAGATGGCCGCCGGTCTGATGACCCTGCGCGGCGAGCTCGTCGACCGCGAGCACGTCACAGTCGACCACTCGTTGAACGAGGGCGAGCTCTTCGACGAGCTCATGGGGATCGTCGACGACATGACGGTGCGCGCCGAGGAGCATCACGAGATGACGCCCGTCGCCGTCGGCGTCGGGTGCGCCGGCCCCGTCGAGTCGAACGTCGAGGCCGTGTCGCCGTTGAACATCGGCGCCTGGCGCGACTTCCCGTTGCGCTCACGTCTGGCCGACGCGACATCGCTGCCGGTGTTCGGTGACCTCGACGCCAAGTCGCTCGCGCTCGCCGAGGGATGGCTGGGTGCTGCGCAGGGTCACTCGAACTTCCTCGCGATGGTGGTCAGCACCGGCGTTGGTGGCGGTGTCGTCCTCAACGGTCAGCTGCTCGACGGCGCGACCGGCAACGCGGGTCACATCGGGCACATGGTGGTCGAGCCCAACGGCCGTCGCTGCGCGTGCGGCTCACGTGGATGCCTCGAAGCCGAGGCGTCGGGGAAGGCGATCGAAGCGATCACCGGTCGGCCGCCCACCGAACCTTCCTACGAGATCATGCAGCGCACCGGCGAGCTGGTGGGGCGGGCCGTCGCGTCGGTGTGCAACCTCCTCGATCTCGATCTCGCCGTGGTCGGCGGCTCGGTCGCGCTCGGCTTCGGAGCGACGTTCTTCAACTCGGCGCAAGCTGCGCTCGACCGGCACTCGCGGCTCGACTTCAGCAAGGGTGCCCGCATCACCCCGGCGCGGCTCGGCGACCGGGGCCCGTTGATCGGTGCAGGAGCGGTGGCCGTTCGGGGTATGCACCGAGCACTCCGGAGAGCGAGTTGAGCGAGCTGAGCAAAAGGGGGATCGGATGACCAGGATCAGATCGGGCGATTCGTCGATGATCGACGACCGTCGTGGCCGGTCGGGCGGTGGTGGGCTCGGCGGCCTGCCGATGGGGTTCCCCGGTGGCATCAAGGCCGGCGGGGGCATCGTCGGGGTGCTCATCCTCGTCGCCGCCGTGCTCCTCCCGCAGCTGCTCGGGTCCGGTGACTCGGGCTCCACCGGCCTGTCATCGTCCGGTGACGGCGCGCAGAGCGCCGATGTCACCGACGGCACGTGCAGCAGCGAGCTCGAGCAAGTGGTGTGCGGCGCAACCGTCGACGTGCAGACCTACTGGCAGTCGGCGCTCCCGCAGTTCTTCAGCACGCAGTACGAGACGACCAAGACGGTGTTCTTCTCCGGCGGGACCGACACCGGCTGCGGTGCGGCGAGCTCGCAGACCGGTCCGTTCTACTGCCCGCTCGACCACCTCGTGTACATCGACCTCGAGTTCATGCAGCAACTCGAGCAGCAGCTCATCGGCAAGCCGACCGACCTCGCCGAGCAGTACATCATCGCCCACGAGTACGGCCACCACGTGCAGAACCTGCTGGGGACGAACGCACAGGTCCAGCAGGCACAGCAGAACGATCCGTCGCGGGCGAACCAGTACTCGGTCGCGCTCGAGCTGCAGGCCGACTGCTTCGCCGGGTCGTGGGTCGCCGATGTCGCCTCGCGCAACGGGCTCGATGCCGCCGGCGAGATCGACGAGGCGGTGAACGCGGCAGAAGGCGTCGGCGACGATCGCATCCAGCAGAAGACGCAGGGCCGCATCGATCCCGAGTCGTGGACGCACGGATCAGCGCAGCAGCGGGTCGACTGGTTCATGAAGGGCTACCAGAGCGCCGACCCGCGCACCTGCGACACCTTCGCCGAGATCATCTGAGCGACGAGCGCCCCGGTCAGTCGCCCTGTAGCGCGATCAGTCCCGCGTTCGTCGGTGTGAAGCCGCACGCGTCGAAGTAGAACGGTCGCAGGTGGGTGTCGAAGTCGACGTGCAGCCACTCGCACCCGGCGTCGCGAGCGCCGGCTTTCGCCACGTCGACCAACTGCACACCCACGCCGCGCCCGCGGGCGTGCATCGCCACCATGACGTCCTGGATCCACGCGTGCACCAGGCCGTCCCACAGCACGTTGACGAATCCTGCCAGCGACTCGCCGTCGCGGGCCACGACCCAGCCGAGGCTGTGGGCGGCGGTCAGCGCTTCCCAGTTCCACTCGGATGCATCGAAGACTCGCGTCCCGAACGCCTCGGCGTGCAGCTCGTTCACCTCGTCGTTGGTGAACGCGCCGCGCCACTCGAGCTCGACCGCCACGATCAGCCGCCGATCTTCCGGTACACCCACTCGGCCGGGCCGATGCCGACGAGTCGACGCCACCACGAGCCTGCTGCGATGGCGAGGATCCAGAAGGCCGCTGCGAAGGTGAGCGAGACGTCGAGGCCAGTGCCCCCGACCCAACCGAGCCAGTCGACGACGAGGTTGAAGACGAACACGTGGGCCAGGTACAGGGTCAGGGTCATCTGTCCGGCTCGGGCCAGCACCTGCGTGGCCGGCGCGTCCCGGTTCCGTTCGGCCAGCCACGTGATGCACCCGAGCGCGGCGACCGCGGTGCCCGCCGCGCTGACGGTGTAGAGCAGCCCACGGTCGAACGGCCGTGTCGACAGGACGGTGACGAGGACGCGGTCGTCGGAGTGCCCGGACGTGCCCACGTGGTTGACGAGATAGGCGGTGAAGGTGACGCACAGCCCGAGCCCTGCCATGCGCAGGGGGTGCACCGTGCCGAGGAGCCGGCCCACGATGACGCCGAGGCAGAGGAACCCGAACCAGGGCAGCAGTGGGTGCGTGCCGTTGACGAACGTGTCGAACAGCAGGCCCCGTGGCGACTCCGTGGCGAGCGTGCCGGGCGAGGTGAGCCACGCCACCGAGTGACCGTCGGCAACCCGCTCGGCCACCCACCAGCGCAGGCCCGCGGATGCGAGAGCGGCTCCGGCGCCGATCACGATCAACCATCGCGTGCGCAAGGTGAACACGAGAGCGGCGAGGACGAACGTCGCGCCGTAGAAGAACAGGATGGTGCCGGGCCACACCCAATCGAGCACGAAGCCGAGCGCATACAGCACCAGGCCTCGCCGGACCAGTCGCCAGCGATCGTCCGAGATCGCAGTGCGATCTCCGCTCGACCGGCTGCGCGCGGTGAGCAGCGTGATGCCGACACCGGCGACCAACATGAACGTCGCCGCGAATCGCGTGGCCATCACGCCCTGCCACGGGTCGAAGAGTCGATGCATGAACGACGAGCCGGGCTGTGCGGCTGCGGTCTGACCGTTCAAGTAGCCGTGGTAGTTCATCACCACCACGCCGATCAGCGCGACTGCGCGCGTGACGTCGGGACCGACGAGGCGCCGGGCCGGGCCGTGCCGGACGGTCGTCGGGTCGATGAGTGGGGCGACGTCGTGCGAGCTGGTCATCGCCACTCCACGACGTCGGCGGTGACCGATGTGAGGGGTCGCTGGACGTCGACCCAGTCGCCCACCTCGGGCACCGGCGCACCGCGCGGCACGACGACCATCGAGGTGTGCATGTGCGGTCCCTCGACGAGCGGCATCCGCTGGCGCTCGAAGTGGAACGGGCTGAGACCGCCGTCGAGCGGGAGCACGCCGTGGGAGCTGCCGGCACCGATCATGACGAGGTGCCCCGCCGTCGAGACCGGCACCTGTCGATAGCCCGCCGCCTGCCCCACGTCGATCGATCGCACGTCGAGCACGTCAGCGGCCAATCGGAGCGACGCCTTGTCCCCGTGCCACAGCGCGGTGCCCGAGCGGAGGCGGAACGATCGTTCGTCGTGGGCCGCGCACAGCGACCGGTGCGCGTCGGCGGAGACGTGGCCGAGCGAGATCGGCACGGCACGGTCGAGGTGGGGCAGCCACCCCTCGACCTCGGCGAGCGCCTGCACGTCTGTGAGGGTCGTGGACGCGAGGGGCAGGTGGAGGACGAACTGGTGGACCTCGAACCCATCGGCCGCGAGCCGGTCGAGGAGCGCGGGCAATCGCTCGGCCGTCGATCCGTGGCGGTGCATCGACGACTCGAGCTTCACCGCGACGCGGCCGCGGATGCCGCGCCGCGCCAATGCATCGACGTGGGCCAGGTTGCCGACGGTCAACACCGCCTGGGCGGGCAGATCGTCCGGAAGGTGCATCGCCGGTGTCAACGAGATGACCGCTGTGCCTCGGATCGCCGGGACGGCGCACACGTCGGCCAGCTCGTGGACCGAGCCCACAGCCAGCTCGTCCGGGCGCCACCGACCCGCGATCTCGGCGAGCAGAGCGCGGCCGAAGCCGTACCCGTTGCCCTTCACCACTGGCACGAGCCCTGGCACGGCGTCGTGGATCGCCTCGACCCGGCTGCGCCAGGCCTGCTCGTCGACGGTGAGGCGGAGCACGGGGTCACGGTAGTCGGGACGGTCCGGCAGCGAATCCCGACCACAATGATCGGATTTCCGTCGGCAGGGCCTAGGCTCAGGTCGATGCGCAACGTCCGTTCGATCTTCTCGTTCCCCGATCCGGTCAACGAGACCTCGGCGCGACTCGTCGCCGGCGGCGTGGTCCTGCAGAGCCTCGCGTTCCTGTTGATCCGCGAGTGGTGGGTTCTCGTTCCACTCAGCTTCGGCTTCGTCGCGCGGGTCGCGGCCGGTCCACGGTTCAGCCCACTCGGTCGCGTGGTGACCCAGATCGTCACCCCTCGGCTGCGTCGCGAGCACCGGTTCGTCCCGGGACCGCCCAAACGGTTCGCGCAAGCGATCGGCGTGGCGTTCAGCGTGACCGCGCTCGTCGCTCAGCTCGCTGGTGGCACCACGGTCGCCGTCGTGCTGATCGCGGGGCTGTGCCTCGCTGCCTCACTCGAGGCCTTCGGTGCGATCTGCCTCGGGTGCATCGTCTTCCGGTCGCTCATGCGATGGGGCGTGATCCCCGATCGGGCGTGCGCGGCCTGCAACGACCTCGCGCTGCGCGGCGGCACACCGGCCGCAGGCTGAGCCTCAGCCAGCATCGCCGCGCGGAGGCCACGGCTCGAACGACGGGCGGAGCGCCTCGATGGAGCGTTCTGCGATCGCGCCCTGCCAGACGCCGAGGCCGTACGCGGCGTCGTCCAGCATGCGGAGGGCGAAGTACTGCGCCGGGTGCAGCGCTGGTCGTCGCGAGATCCAGTCGACGGCGGCCGGCACGACCGCGGCAGCGACGAGTGCGCGGCGAGCCCGGCGCGACATGAGCGCGAGCGCGGCGGCCAACGGCCACCACACGCGCGTGACGGTCGAAGCAATGAGGCGCCCGGCGTGCAGGTGGCCCATCAGCGCCAGCCTGGCCGAGTCGGACTTGGGGATCGAGCGGAGCTTGCGGGCCAGCGCGACCGCCGTGCCGAAGCCGATGGCAGCGCCCGTGATCGGGAACCCTGCGCCGGCGGCAACCCACACCCCAGCGCTCCACCCGCTCATGCGCAGCGGAGCCACCGCGCCCGGGTGACGCGTGGCGAGCGGGGCTGCGGACGAGCCGTATGCGACTCGTTGGCGCAACCACGATCGAAGCGCCGGGCGCACGCGGTGCGAGGCGACGATCATCGGCTCGTAGCGACAGCGGTGCCCTGCTTCGGCGAGCCTCCACACGAGATCGACGTCTTCTCCCACTCGCATCGCCGCATCGAACCCACCGAGCGCTCGCACGGCTGCGGTCCGGCACACGACGACGGCCGCCGGAACGAAACTGACTCGGGTCCCGGCGGCGACGCGTCCCGCCTCGTCGCCGCGATCGAGTGGCGAGTGCCAGCGCTCGAACTCGACGAGCGGCCCGGGCGCATCGAGCGGCCGGATGCGGGGCGCGACGAGGGCGACGCGCGAATCGTCGAAGAGCCGGAGCAGCGCGGTCAGGTCGCGCTCCTCGATGATCACATCGGTGTCGACGAAGGCGACGAACTCGGTGTCCACCCGCTCCAGCCCGGCGTTGCGCGCTCCACCGGGGCCGACGTTGACGGGCAGCCGGACGACTTCGATCGGGGTCGTGGTGGGCACATCGAGCGGCCGGCCGCTCGCGTCGTCGACGACGATCGTGCGGCACGAGACAGGGCGGAACAGCGGCACGGCGTCGTGGGCGGGGATCACGACCGTGAGACATGCGGTCGCATCGTGCGGCGCATCACCCGGCGCCGGGTGGAGGACGCCGGTGTCGAGCAGTCGTTCGGTGAGGCGCTCATGGCCGGGAGGGGGTTCCTCGCCCGACTCGATCGCAGCCATCACCCTCACGCCGGCGTCGCCGAGGGTGAAGAGCCGCAAAGGGGACCCGCCGATCACAGCCCGCCCCCGGCGCGGCCGGCGGTAGGACGAGTCGAGACGGAACAGGGCGCTCATCTCGATCCGTGGCCGGCGCGCCATTCGTCGACCGTCGCGACGAGATCGATGGTCAACCGGGCGATGAGCGAGCGCCCGTGAGCAACGCTGGCACCGTGGGGATCGCCGAGCACACCGTTGGGACTCACCCCCCGCACGCCCACGGCGCGTAGCTCGTCGATGAGGTCGGTGACGTGCTCGACGCGACCGGACTCGGCGCGTTCGAGGTGGACGAGCTCGGGCGCGATCGCCAGCATCAGGGACGTCTCGGTGTGGCCGGCGTGTGCATCGGAGCCGATGACGTGCGGCCACCACGCCAGCACGCGGCGGCCCTCGCCGGTGAGCGTCGCGACGGCACGGCGCACGGGCTCGACGTTGCCGCCATGCCCGTTGACGAGGATGACGCCCGCACTCCAGTCGGCTGACCGGACGAGCTCGACCAGCAGTGCCTCGACGACCGCGGTGCCGAGCGAGAGGGTCCCGGGAAACCCGGCGTGCTCGCCGCTGGCCGAGATCGGCAGCGGCGGCGTCACCATCACGGCGCCCGGTTCGAACGACTGCACCAGCGCCTCGGCCAGCGTGACCGCGACCCGTGTGTCGGTGTCGAGCGGCAGGTGTGGCCCGTGCTGCTCGCACGAACCGATGGGGACCGCGAGGAGGGGGCGCGCGACGTGCCGGAGATCGGTCCACGCGAGCTCGCCGAGGCGGGCGCTCACGGAGTCGACTGCGCTCCTGCGGCGAGGCCCCGGACCAGTGCCGCGACCGTCGTGTCGAAGACGCGCGCCCAGTCGATGCTCGCCGGCTTGGCGTCTTTCAGCTCGAGGCTGACGAGCCCGTGCGTCGTGGCCCAGAGCGACGCAGCGACCTCGAGCGGGTCACCTGTCGAGATGGCGTCGGCCTGCATTGCCCGAGCCACGTGGTCGGCGAGCTGCTGCAGGGTGGCGCCGGCTCGCTCGAGCGCCTCAGGCGATGGCACGTGGTCGGGAACCACCCGATCGAACATGATCGAGTAGTAGGTCGGGTTGGCGAGCGCGAACTGGCGGTACTGGCCTCCGCAGCGCCGGAGGTCGTCGAGTGGATCGTCGGTCTGTGGTGTCGCGGCGACGGCTTCGGAGAGCCGTTCGAACCCCTCCGTGAACAGGTGGTCGATGACGCCGTCCTTGCCGCCGAAGCGTGAGTAGACGTTCATCGTGCTGACGCCGGCCTCGGCCGCGATGCGGCGAACGGTGAGCGCACCGGGACCTTCGGCGGCCAGGACGTCGCGGGCGGCGCGCAGCAGCGTCGACCCGACTGCGTCCACCTCTGTCATGGCCTCACGTTACTGCTCACGTCCCTGTCGCCCGCTGAGCGACCGATCGAGGTAGCCCCACTCACGCAGGGCGTCGGCGATGCGGGCGGCAGCCTCGCGAGGCGCGAGCTCGACGATCTCGCCGCGGGTGCTGGCACCTGCCGCGTCGGTGAGCTCGCGGATCCGGTCGAGGGCAGCCGAGCCGGACGGTGCGGCGAGCACCCGAGCACGGGGTCGGTACGGTGACACGGTCGCCGCGACGGCCGTTCGTTCGGGGAGGCTCACCGCGCGACTCTCGATCGGTGCGCGCTCGGCACGGAGCGCGGCGGGCAGTGGTGCCCTGCGCAACGCGGCCACCGAGCTCTCGACCGACAGGACGCACGGCAGCGGCACGTCGAGCAGCTCGCGCCGTCCGCCGTCCAGGCGACGGATCGCGTGCAACGATGCGGGCGTCGATCCATCGAGGTTGATCGAGATCAGGCCGAGCGCCTGGGCCACCCCGAGGTGGTGGGCGATGAAGGCGGGCACCGATCCGCTGCCCCGGTCGAGGGAGTGGTCGCCACAGATCACCATCCGTGCACCCCTCGACGCATCGGCCAGTACGTCGCCGACATCGCGTGACTCTGCGTCGCTCGCGACGTCGAGGCGGAGCGCTCGGCTCGCACCGCAGGCCAGCGCGTCGCGGAGCGCC
Organism: Ilumatobacteraceae bacterium; assembly: GCA_050248155.1. Taxonomy (GTDB): domain Bacteria; phylum Actinomycetota; class Acidimicrobiia; order Acidimicrobiales; family Ilumatobacteraceae; genus VFMC01. The sequence goes on along the minus strand of JBFWSW010000084.1, from coordinate 4,834 downwards.
CGCTCGGACTGCGGAGGCCCCGCTGTCAAGGCGAGCACGTCGAGCCCGAACGCCGACCCGGCCGCCAGCGCGAGCTCGAGGGCAGCACGGTCTGCCGCCGAGACGCCCGCGAGGCGATCGGCCGCGTCGCCTGCGGGCGTGCACCACTTGAGACAGGCGACGATCATGAGCGGCGGAACACCACCCCGTGGCCGCCATCGGGGTACGACCACGAGATGGCGCCCTCTCGATTGCAGACCATGTAGCACGTGCCGCACTCGAAGCACTGCTCGTAGTTGAAGACGATGCCGCCGTCGCTCGTCGGCACGAACAGGTTCGCCGGGCAGGCGATGACACATTCGCGCGTGCTGCAGTCGGTGCAGACCGAGCCGTCGACGACGATGTGCGGTCGAGGACCGACGTCGAACGTGGCGGTCTCCATCCGCTCCTGGAACGAGATCTCCGGCCACCTCGGATCGCGCTGGACATCGAGGTCGGGCGTCATCCGTAGGACCTCAACGCGGTGATGGTGTCGCGCACGAGGTCGCGGCGGCGGACGCCCGCCCGCTTGCGCTCGCGGGCGACGATGCGCCGCAACCCCGGCTTGGGGGCGGGGTTGTCGACTCGGAACATCCCCTCGATGATCGCGGTGATCATCGACGGATAGAGGTGCTGGACGCGGTCGCTCAACACGAGCGCAGGAGCTCGACGCAGCTTGCGGTGGTCGCGCAGCACGAAGGTGTCGCGCAACCGGCGCTCGTAGCCGGCCAGTCCGGCCAGCGACGTGTCGCCCGCGGCGATGGCCTCGGCTGCGGTCTCACCCGCAGCGATGCCGCTGGCCATCGCGAAGTTGACACCCTCCAGCCAGACACCGGCGGCGAGGCACAGCGCGGCAGCGTCGCCGGCCACCAGCAACGAGTCGGTGGCGAACTTCGGCATCATCGCCAGCCCGGCTTCGGGGATGAGGTGAGCGGAGTACTCCTTCAGCTCGGCGCCCTCGACGAGCGGTGCGATGGCCGAGTGCTGCTTGAGGTGGGCGATGATCTCCTCGGGCCGGCGCTGCTGCGCGGCGAGCTTCGGGAGCTTGAGCACGACGCCGACCGCGACCGTGTCGAGGTTCGTGTACACGAACCCGCCGCCGTTCACGCCGGAGGTACCGCCGAGGATCTCGATGTCGACGCCCTCGCGCCCACGCACGTTGAAGCGCTCGTCGATCACCTCCTTCGGCAGCGCGAGGGTCTCCTTGACGCCGAGGGTGTAGTTGCCGGCGTCGGCGGGCGGGTGCAGCCCGGCCTCCTTCGCCAGGAAGCTGTTGACACCGTCGCACGCGATGACCACACGCGCGCTGAGGTCGCCGTCGGGTCGATCGGTGCGCACTCCCGACACGCGCCCGCCCGGGTCGCGCAGCAGCCCCGTCACCGTGGTGTTGCACAGCAGCTGCGCTCCTGCCGTCTCGGCATGACCGGCGAGCCAGTGGTCGAAGTCGGGCCGGTACGCAGTGGCTCCGTTGAACGGCGGCCCCGCCCACGCGTCGTTGCGGAAGTCGACCGACACGGCCTCGGCGTCGGTGAGCACCATCGTCGTCCGGCGCGTGATCCATCGCTGGACGGGCGCTTGCTCCCACCATGCGGGGATCAGGGCGTCGAGGATGCGTGGGTAGACCACACCGCCGTACATGTTCTTGCTGCCGGGGAATGGGCCCCGTTCGAGCAGCACCACGCGCAACCCGGCGCGGGCGAGGACGATCGCCGCGCAGCTGCCCGCGGGGCCGGCGCCGACCACGACGACGTCGGTGTCCGGTTCAGCCACCGTGCGCGCTTCCAGCGCCGGCGTGATCACCGGCGCGCAGTGCATCGATGAGCTCGTCGAGCACCACGTTGGCGTCGGCCACCACCGCGAGGTCGGCGAGCTGCATCATCGGGCAGTGCGCATCGATGTTCACGCTGATGATGTGATCGGGCGTGCCGAGGCCGCTCGTGTGCTGCACCGCTCCGCTGATGCCGAACGCGAGGTAGAGGCGAGGATCGACGACGACCCCCGTGGTCCCGATCTGGCGTTCGTGGCCGACCCAGCCGCGGTCGGTGATGACACGCGTGGCGCCGACGCTCGCGCCGAGGAGCTCCCCCAGCTGGGCGAGCTCGCGGAACTGATCGGGACCGCGCAGGCCGGCGCCGCCACCGACGATGCGCGGGGCCTCGGCGAGGTCGATCGTGCTCGGGTCGGGGTCGAGGATCTGCAACACGCGCGGGTCGGCGACTCGGGTCTCGGCGAGGTCGAGCTGGATCGAGGTGACGTGCGCGACGGGCGGCGGCGGCTCGACGCCGCGCACACCGGGCTGCAGCGTCGCGACGCACGCAGCAGGTGTGGTGACCGTCGACATCGACGTCCCGCCCCCGAGCGCGATGGTGATCTCGCCCGGCGTGACCGAGACGGCGCCGGCCAGCAACGGGCGCTCGAGCGTGGCCGCCAACCGCGGTGCCAGGTCGCGCCCGTCCGGCGACGCCGGCAGGACGATGAGGGGCTCGGCCTTCAGCACCTCGGCGAGCGCGATCGCCCACGCCGCAGGCCGGTGCTGGTCGGTCTCGCACGCGGCCACCTCACCGCCCAGCGCAGCCGCCGCTGCGGCTGTACCGGTGCCGATGACCAGGCTGCGGTACCCGCACTCGGCCGCCACCTCGAGCGCGCCGGCTGGCACCACTCCATCGCGGACAGGGATCAGGGCCAGCACGCGCTCAGGTTAGGGCGCGCCCACCGACGCGCCGCCCATCGGGCTCGGCGAAGACTCGAGGGATTTGGCCAGGCAGATGCTGGAATGCGACCCGATGTACTCGCCCCAGGGCGGGCACGACCCGAAGCCGAACCGCCGGTACAGCTGCTGCGCCTCGACCTGGTTCGCACCGGTCTCGAGTGCGAGCCGCGTGGCGCCCGCAGCGAGCGCGCCGCTCTCGAGGCGGTGCAGCACGGCAGCTCCGATCTTGTGGCCACGCGCCGCCGGGCGGACGAACATCCGCTTGATCTCCGCGGTTCCGTCGTCGATCAGGCGGAAGGCGCCGCATCCGACGGGCTCGCCGTCGAGCCAGGCCACGACGAAGTCGCCGGAGCCAGGCGCGACCTGGCTGTCGGTGAGCTCGAAGAAGTGGTTCTCGCCCGGCGTCTCGACCTCGACGAGGTGCGCGTTCAGCTCGTCGATCAGCGACTGCGACTCCGACGAGCCGAGCGGGTGCGACGCGACGACGAGCTCCGGCCAGTCGTTGGCACGCGACGACGCGACCGAGGCGAACGCGTACGGGGACTGCCCGAACTGCTCGATGAACTCCACCCGCCTGACGGCGTCGTGCACGAACGGCAGTTCGCCGGCAGGGATCCGCCACACGGCAGTCCGACGGCCCGCGTCGGTGAACCAGCTGGCGCGCCGCCGGAGGAAGTCGCGATGGAGACCGCCGTAGGCGAAGGCTCGGAGCGCGTCGATCGATTCCCACACCGTGAGGTTGACGATGCTCAGCGGGTCGTCCGACACGCGGATCGACGTGGCGTCGCCCTCGTCGGTCTGCAGGCGCCAGACGTAACCGGGCGCTGTCTCTCCTGCCGCGTTGACGGGTTCGAGCCCTTCCCGGAACTCGGTGATGGACTCGTGATCGAGCGGAGCGCGGAGCGTGGCGATGTTGAGCTGAGCGATGTGGCAACGCACGGCGCCCGATCGTACGACGGGCGGCCGCGGTGTGACGTGTGACCGTGGTTCGCAGTCGCCGGTTTCGCTACGGTCGCGTAGCACAGCTGGAGGAGCTGCCATGACCACCACCCAACCCGCTTCCGAGCCCGCGCTCGACCTCGGCGGCATCGACCCACACGTCTTCCACCGCAGGTGGATGATCCTCGCCACGATGTGCCTCAGCCTGGTGCTGATCGTCGCGACGGTCAGCTCGGTGAACGTCGCCATCCCGAGCCTCGCACAATCGAGCCTCGCGCCGAGCGACACCCAGATCCTGTGGATCGTCGACGCCTATGGCCTCGTCTTCGCCGCGCTCCTCCTGCCGGCCGGTGCGATCGGCGACCGGTTCGGTCGCAAAGGCGCCCTGCTCGTCGGGCTCGTCATCTTCGCCATCGCGTCGGCGCTCTGCGCGGTGATGGACACCCCGAACTCTCTGATCGCGATGCGCTCGTTGATGGGCATCGGCGCGGCGCTCATCATGCCCGCGACGCTCAGCCTGCTGCAGTCGTCGTTCCCGCCACGCGAGCGTCCGAAGGCGATCGCGATCTGGGCGGGCTTCGCGGGTGCAGGTGGTGCGATCGGTCCGTTGCTCGGAGGTTTTCTGCTCGAGCACTTCTGGTACGGATCGGTGTTCTTCGTCGCCGCACCCATCGCGATCGTCGCGTTCGTCGCCAGCTCGATCCTCGCGCCCCGCTCGAAGGAGGGAGGGGGCGCCGCGCTCGATCCGGTCGGCGGTGCCCTGTCGGTCGTCGGCTTCGGGGCACTGCTCTTCGCGATCATCGAAGGTCCGGAACGTGGTTGGACCGACGGTCTGGTCATCGCCGGCTTCGTCGTCGCCGCGATCGGGCTGAGCGGGTTCGTGCTCTACGAGCACCGAGCCGAGCACCCACTGCTCGACCTGCAGTACTTCCGGGCGCCCCGGTTCGCGATGGGCAGCCTCGGCATCACGTTGTCGTTCCTCGCGATGTTCTCGATGTTCTTCGTGCTCACCCAGTACCTGCAGTACGTGCGGGGCGTGTCGCCACTCGGCGCCGGGGTGCGCACCCTCCCGTTCGCCCTGACGATGATCATCGTGTCGCCGCGGTCGGCCGACCTCGCCGCACGCTTCGGCGTCCGACGCGTCGTCGCCACCGGGATGTCGATCCT
>JBFWSW010000083.1:0-15664 GCA_050248155.1 Ilumatobacteraceae bacterium | reverse complement strand
GGTACCAGTCGAGGAACCGCTCGAGCCGTCGGTGGAAGTGCAGGAACGGCTCGGTGCGCAGCAGACCGTGTCCCTCGGTCGGGTACGTCACGTACTCGTACTGCTTGCCCAACCGGCGGAGCGCCTCCACCAGCTCGAGCGCTTGCGCCGGGTGCACGCGCTCGTCGAGCTCGCCGTGGGCGACGAGGATCGGCACCTCGATCTGCTCGACGCGATGGATCGGCGAGCCCGCTCGGTACGCCGCACGAGCGTCACGCGGGTGCCCCATCATCCGCTCGAGATCGAGCCGGCCGACGAGGTCGCTCTGCGCCCACGACGTGAGGATGTCGCAATCGCCGTACTTCGCGACGGCGCACGCGTACCGGTGCTGCGGGTCGTCGATCACCGAGTGCGTCGCCATGTAGCTGCCGTAGCTGGCACCGAAGATGGCGACCCGTGACGGATCGACCCAACCGAGCGATGCGAGGTGGTCGTGCGCGGCGAGGCAGTCCTCGGTGTCGGCCACCCCCCACACACCGTGGTCGGCCCGCTCGAACTCGCGGCCGTAGGACGTGCTGCCGCGGAAGTTGATCGCCAACCATGCGTACCCCTTGTCGACGAAGTACTGCGCGACTCCGTCCCACTCGTCGCCGGTGAGCGACGTGGGACCGCCGTGCGTTTGGACGACGGCCGGGCACGGACGGTCGGGGTCCGCAGACGGTGGCCGGTACAGCCAGCCATGCACCTCCATCCCGTCGAGCGATGGATAGGTGACGTGCTCGGGCACGACGTGACGCGCGCTGCGGACGGCGAGCGGAGTGGGGGCGAACAGCTCGGTCACCCCGCCGTCCCGATCGACGATGCACAGGCGCGCCGGCGTCGTGAACGACTCGTGCACCACCACGATCCGGCCGTCGGGCAGTGCGCGCGGCGACGAGAACGTGCCACCGGCCGCGAGGACGCGCACGTCACCCGACCCGAAGTCGATCTCGACGAGGTCGGCGACCCCGGCGCGGGTTCTGATGCCGACCAGGCGGTCGCCGTCGGGCGTGAACTCGAGCTCGGAGAAGTCGGCCTCCGCGTAGGTCAGCTGCCGAGGAGCGCCGCCGGCGGCATCGACGACGAAGACCTCGTACCAACCGGGGAGCTCGCTCGCGTACGCGATCCGCGAGCCGTCGGGCGACCACGTAATCGCGCGCGTGTTCATGGCCGGGTCTCGGACGATCGTTCGGTCGAGGCCGGAGTCGACGTCGACCACGTGGATGCTGGTGCAGTTCAGATCGTCGTGGTGGAAGACGAGGTACGCGACCTCGCTGCGATCGGGCGACACGACCGCGCTGTGGCAGTCGCCCGCGGCCGCGGCGACCCGCGCCGGCCACGGGTCGGCGATGTCGGCGAGCGCCAGGACCGACCGATCGTGCCGATCGACGGTGACGATCAGCCTCGTGTCGTCGACCCACACCGGTGACGACCCGTCGCACACCTCGCGCGGCACGCCACCGGTCGCGGCGGCGACGGTGACCGTGCCGCCCTGCACGTAGGCGAGCCGACTGCTGTCGGGCGACCAGACCGCGTTGCCGTCCTCCCAGTACGCCGCGAGCGGCCGCCCGGTCGTGACGCGCTGCGGTTGGGCACCGGGTGCGAGCGAGAGGGTCCACACGTCGGACGTGTCGCGATCGAGCACGAACGCGATCGTCGACCCGTCGGGCGACAGCTCGATCTGGCGTGGCCGCTCGGTGGCAGCGACCGTCTCGAGCCGCCAGTTCGGCGGCGGCTGCACGTCGGGCCGTCCCGGGTTGGGGATGCCGCCGTGCTCGTCGGTCCCCACCCACCACGCCGGTCCCTCAGCCATCGACGACCTCCGTGAACCCGGCCTCGAAGCCGTACAGCACCTCGAGCACCAAGGGCACGAGGTGGGGCAGGTCGTAGCCGCCCTCCTGCACGAACACGGCCGGCAGCCCGAGCGCGCCCAGCCTCCGACCGGCCTCGCGAAAGCCCGACGCGGTGATCCGCAACGGGCTCTCCGGGTCGTCGGCCGCGGCGTCGACACCCAGGGACACGACGAGAGCGGTCGAACCGTGATCGCGCACGGCATCGACGATGCGATCGAGCGCCTCGAGCCACACGCCGTCGCCGCTCTCGGGCGCGACCGGCACGTTGAGGTTCGCCCCCTCGCCGGCGCCACCGCCGACCTCGTCGGCGTGGCCGACGAAGTGCGGGTACCAGCCGGCGGCCGGGTCGACGTGCACGCTCGCGTAGAGCACGTCGGCCCGGTCCCAGAAGATCTCCTGCGTGCCGTTGCCCTGGTGCGCGTCGATGTCGACGATCGCGACCCGGTCGTGACCTCCCTGGCGCAACCGCTCTGCCGCCGCTGCGGCGTTGTTGAAGTAGCACGAGCCGCCGAAGTACGCGGGTCCGGCGTGGTGGCCGGGCGGCCGCACCGCCGCATACGCGGCTCGTTCGCCCGCCAGCACCAGATCGGACGCAGTGACCGAGCAGTGGACGGCGGCGCACGCCGCATCGAAGGTGCCCGCGCTGATGAGCGTCATCGTGTCGGTCGCGTAGAGGCCGATCTCGGCGCGGATGGTCGCGGGCCGGCGATCGGGCCGGTGGCGAGCAGCGAAGCCAGGCAGGGCGAAGATGTACGGCACCACGTGCGGCTGGCCAGGGTCGACATCGTGGCCCGCGGCGATCCACTCGTCGTGGGCGCGACGCAGGCAGTCGACGAACGCGGCGTCGTGCACCGTGAGCACCGGATCGAGGCCGAGGTCGGGCGCGTCCACGACGCGAGCACCGGCCGCCACGAGCTCGTCGCGCAGCAGGTCGCCGCGCTCGGGCTCCTCGTCACCGGCGATGCGGACCCCGAGCCAGTATCCGCCGTCCGTGGCATGGCCACGGTGCCGATCGCTCCACACCACTGGCATGCGCACGAGCGGCGATGCTAGCCATCGACCCACGCGCCGCCCGCTCGCGATCGCGCCACCTACGCTCGCCGCCATGCCACCGCCCCCGCCCCGCCCACGTGCGCGCGAACACGGCCTGCGCTTCGGCGACCTGCCCACCGGCACCGACAACGCGATCACCGACGTGCCCGGCGTGCGCGTCGGCCACGTCACCGTCTGGCACGGCGACGGTGACGACCAGCCGATCGCACGGACCGGCGCGACCGCCATCGTCCCCGACGACGCGCTGGCGATGTTCGAGCGGCCGATGGCAGCCGCGCCCGCCGTGCTGAACGGGGCCGGCGAGCTGACCGGCTCGATCACGATGGCCGAGTGGGGGCTGATCGAGACACCGATCGTCCTGACCGCGACGTCATCGGTCGGTCGCGCCTTCGACGCCGTCGTCGACGAGATGTACGAGGCCGGCGCCGACGAGGTGGTCGTCCCGGTCGTCGGCGAGTGCGACGACTCGTGGCTCGACGACTTCCGGCAGCGTTGGCTGACCGCCGCGCACGTGCGGGAGGCGTTGCGCACGGCCACCGGCGGGCCGGTGCCCGAGGGCGCGATCGGCGCCGGCGCCGGGATGGTCACGATGGGGTTCAAGGCCGGCATCGGCACGGCATCGCGAGTGCTCGACGGGCTGGGCACGATCGGCGTGCTCCTGCTCTGCAACTTCGGCGGCAGGCGGCAGTTGCGCATCTGCGGCACGCCCGTGGGCGAGCTGCTGTTCGAGCAGGTCGAGGCCGCCCCGACGCTCGACACGGCGGGCAGTTGCATCGGTGTGGTCATGACGGATCTGCCACTCGACGCCCGCCAGCTCGGCCGTGTCGCGCGGCGGGTCGGGATGGGTCTGGCACGCATGGGCTCGGTCGCGCATCACGGCAGCGGCGACATCTTCTGCGCGGTCTCGACGACGAACCGGCAGCCTCGTCGCACCGCCGGCGCGACCGACGTTCGGCTCATCGGCGACGGCTCGATGAACGAGGTCTTCCCCGCCGTCGTCGACGCCACCGAGGAGGCCGTCTGCAACGCGCTCTTCGTGGCCGACACCGTGCGTGGAGTCGACGGCAACGTGGTGCCCGGGCTCCCGCTCGATCAGGTGCTACCCCTGCTGCGTCCGTGACGCGGGAGCCTCGGCGAGGTCGATCGCCCGCAGGAAGACCGCGTCGAGCATGGGCTCGGTCAGGCGGCCCGTGAAGGTGTTCTGCTGGCTCGGGTGGAACGAGCACAGCAGCGTCGGCCCGCCCGGGGTGACCACCTCCGCGCCGTGGCCGAACTTCGGGCGCGGCCGCACGCCGAAGTGCCGGCACGCGGCCTCATACGCGAAGTTGCCGAGGCACAGCACCAGGCGGACCTGATCGAGCAACCCGATCTCGCGCACGAGGAACGGCCGGCAGGCCTCGCGCTCGGATGGGAGCGGTGCGTTGTCGGGTGGCGCGCACTTCACGGCCGCGGTGATCCACACGTCGCGCAGTGTCAGCCCGTCGTCGATCGACGTCGACGTGGGCTGGTTCGCCAGGCCGACCCGGTACATCGAGCCGAACAGGAAGTCGCCCGAGCGGTCGCCGGTGAACACCCGACCCGTGCGGTTGGCGCCGTGGGCGGCGGGGGCGAGCCCGAGCAGCAGGATCCGCGCGGCCGGGTCGCCGAACCCGGGCACACCCCGACCCCAGTACTGCTGGTCGCGGAAGGCAGCCCGCCGCTCGCTGGCGACCCGCTCGCGCCATTCGACGAGACGGGAGCATGCGCGGCACGCGGCGACGTCGTCGTGCAGGCCGAGCAGGGAATCCACCTCGCCGACAGTAGGGCCGGAGTCGATAGCTTCGGAGTCGAGATGCCGCGAACGAAACCCTCCACCGCTGCGCCACAGGCGACGCTCGTCCTGCTGGTCCGGCACGGACAGACGCCCACCACGGGCAAGGTGCTGCCCGGGCGTGCTGCCGGATTGCACCTCGCCGACGCGGGGCTGCAGCAGGCTCGACGCGCTGCCGAGCGGATCGCCGAGCTGAAGACGGTCGACGCGATCTACGCGTCTCCGCTCGAACGGGCACGCGAGACCGCGGCGCCCATCGCCGCCGCACGAGGGATGAAGGTCCAGATCGACAAGGGCCTGCTCGAGTGCGACTTCGGCGACTGGACCGGTGCCGAGCTGAAGAAGCTGATGAAGCTGCCCGAGTGGCGAACCGTCCAGCAGGCACCGTCGACGTTCACGTTCCCCGGCGGCGAGAGCTTCACCTCGATGCAACTGCGCATCGTCGGCGCCATCGATCGTCTGCGCGCGCAGCATCCGGGCGGTGTGGTCGTGTGCGTGTCGCACGCCGATCCGATCAAGGCTGCCGTCGCCCACGCGATGGGCACGCACATCGATCTCTTCCAGCGCATCGTCATCGGCACGTGCTCGATCACTGCGATCGCGTACGGCGCCGGACCACCGATCGTCCTCACCGTCAACTCCACCGGCGGCCCGCTCACCGAGTTGCGGCCGTCGTGAACGGGTACTGACCGAGCATGGGTGTCTACTACGACTTCGACGACGTCGACGCCTTCACCGTCGGCGCGATCGGCCAGCCCGGGCAGCGGCTGTTCATGTTCCAGGCCCGGCGCGGTCGCGAGCGGGTGACCGTGAAGTGCGAGAAGCAGCAGGCCGCCGCTGTCGCCGAGTACCTGCGCAAGCTGCTGAACGACCTGCCGCCGGCCGACGACCGGCCGATGCCGGCCGCGCTCGAGCTCACCGAACCCTACGACGCCGCGTTCGTCCTCGGACCGATCGGACTCGGCTACGACCGGTCGACCGACCGAGTGGTGCTCCAGCTCGACGAGCTCGTGCCGGTCGACGACGACGACGATGACGAGATCGACTCCGCGCTCGACGACGTCGACGATCGCAGCCGCGTGCGCGTCTTCCTCACCCGCGGCCAGGTCGTCGCGCTGTGCGAGCACGCCGAAGCGCTCGTCGCTGCGGGAAGGCCGCCGTGCATGTGGTGCAGCCTGCCGATCGACCCCGATGGGCACATCTGCCCCCGCATGAACTGATGAGCTCGATCCGATGAGCCGGCACGCGGTCGACCACACGGCGCTGCTCGAGGTGCTGGCCTGCGGCGAGGTCGAGATCGAGGGCCGCATGCCCTGGAGCAGCAACGCGACGTTCCTCGTCGACGTGACGCTCGGCGACCGCGCGGGTCAGGCGATCTACAAGCCCACACGCGGCGAACGCCCGCTCTGGGACTTCGAGCCGGGGCTCCACCGGCGAGAGCTCGCCGCCTACGAGCTCAGCGAGTCGATGGGGCTCCACCTCGTGCCGCCGACGGTCGTGCGTGACGGCCCGCTCGGCGAGGGCAGCCTCCAGTGGTTCGTCGACGCCGACCACCAGCAGCACTACTTCACGATCCACGAGTCGCGCGCCGACCTCCACGATCGCCTGCGTGAGGTCGCCGTGTTCGACCTGCTCGCCAACAACACCGACCGCAAGAGCGGGCACGTGCTCATCGACTCCGACGACCACATCTGGGGCATCGACCACGGTCTCTGCTTCGCGGCGGACTTCAAGCTGCGGACGGTCGTGTGGGAGTTCGGTGGCGAGCCGGTGCCCGAGCACCTGCTCGCCCGGGTCGAGCAGATCGCGCGTGCCGTGCCGCTGGCGGTGGCCACCCTGCTCGCCGACGACGAGGTCGAAGCCCTCGCCGAGCGTGCGCAGTGGGTGATCGACCACCCGGTGCTGCCCGTCGACACCTCCGGCCGCCGCTACCCCTGGCCCTTGGTCTGAGGCCGAGCCCGCAGGTGGACGACGAGCTCGACGGGCTGATCCACCGCGCCGACCTCGACGGCCTCGTGCGACTCGTCGACTCGCTCTGCACGACCCGCGAATGGCCACGCCTGCTCGCCCTGCGCGATCGGGCGCGCACCGCGGTGCGGACCGGGCGCCAGCTGTGGCCCGCGGCCACGCTCGCCGAGTACCGCCTGGCGCTGTGGGCGCCTCCCGAGTGGGCATCACGTGTGCTCGACGAAGACGCAGGGCGCTTCAGCATCGGTCCCCTCACCGAGGTCGTCGCCGTCCACCACACCTTCACCGAGCTCGCCCCGCACCTGCCGGCCGGCCCCCGCCTCGGGTTCGTCGCCCACGAACGCGTGCTGCGCGGCGAGACGATCGACGCAGCCCTGTCGGCCGGGCTGATGGACGTGCTCGAACTGCCCTACGAACTGCAGCGCTGGGAGCCTTCGTACCCGCTCGCTGCGTACAGCGACGCCGGCATCGACGCACCATCGCCCGATCTGCCGCCCGCCGACGCGTTCCGTCCGACGTCACGGCCCGACTCACCACCGGCTGTCGTCGACGACGACGCGGTCACGCTCGCCCTGCGACAGCTGGTCGAGCCCTGGACCACGTCCTCGAACGGTCACGCCGAGGTCGTGTGCGTCGAGGGCATGGCGGGCGACGCGATCGCTGCGCTCGGCGTACCGTCGGCGCGCGTGGCAGTGCTCGCTCCGTCTGCAGCGCTCGCGTGGTTGGCCTGGGCCGGCGCGAGCGGCGGCGCGCACGGGCGTCGACGCGGCGGTGCACTCGGTCGTTTCGGCGCATGGTGGATCGCGACCGCGCTCGCCGGTGCGACCGACGACTGGCCGCTCGATCCCGACGAAATGGGCGAGCTGGTCGCGGGACTCCGCTGGTGGTGGTGGGACGCGTTCGAGCCGCGCACCGGATGGGAGTTGCAGATCGCGGTCGAGGACCCGACCGAGGGCTACGCCTGGGCGATCAGCGCCCGCGACGCTGCGTGATCAGCGCGCCTTCAACGCCTCGATGAGCTTGGGCAGCACCTTGTGCACGTCACCGACGATGCCGAGGTCGGCGATGCCGAAGATCGGCGCCTCTTTGTCCTTGTTGATCGCGATGATGTTCTTGGCACCCTTCATGCCCACCATGTGCTGCGTGGCGCCGGAGATGCCAGCGGCGATGTAGACACCCGGCTTGACGACCTTGCCGGTCTGGCCGACCTGGTAGCTGTAGGGCACCCACCCGGCGTCGACGATGGCTCGAGACGCACCGGGCGCGCCCTTCAGCAGCTTGGCGAGCTCTTCGACCATCGCGTACTTCTCGGCCTCACCGAGCCCGCGACCACCCGACACCACGATGCCGGCCTCGTCGAGCTTGGGGCCCGACGTCTCCTCGACGTGCACCGCCGTCACGCTGGCCGTGCCGGTGGCGCCAAGGTCGGGGACCGGTGCGGCGACGACCTCGGGGGCAGCGCCGCCCGAGGGCTCGGCCGCGAAGCTCTTCGGACGGAACGCCGCGAGGTGCGGGCCCGGTCCGGCGAACTTCGTGGTGACCAAGGTGTTGCCGCCGAAGATGGGCGTCGTGACCGTGACCGCATCGCCGTCGGCGGCGATGTCGGTGTTGTTCGTGAGGACCGTGCGATCGAGCTTGACCGACAGCCGGCTCATGATGTCGCGGCCCTCGTAGTTCTGCGGGAACATGATGAGGTCGGGCGAGTCGCCGCCCTCGATCACCGCCTGCATCGCGGCCGAGACGGCGACGCCGGGCAGCTTGCCGCCGAGGTCGCCGGTGGCGTACACCTTGGTGGCGCCGTGCTCGCCGAGCGCCGCAGCGATGCCCGATGCGTCGCCACCGACGAACGCGGTGACGCTGCCGCCACCCGCGAGCGAGCGCGCCTTGGTGAGCAGCTCGAGTGAGCCGGTCGTGGCCGCGCCGTTGGCTTCCTGTGCAAAGACCCAGATGTTCATATCGGTTCCGTTCTCAGATGGCTCGGGCTCAGATGACTTTGAGGTTCTCGAGGAAGCTGACGATCTTGGCGTAGCCCTCGCCGTCGTCCTCGACGATCTCACCAGCCTTGCGCGCCTCGGCCTGGGCGACGTCGACGATCTCCTGGCCGGCCCCCGCCCACCCGACCGGGGTGACGCCGAGGTCGCCGGCGGTGACCGTGTCGACGGGCTTGGACTTGGCGGCCATGATCCCCTTGAAGCTGGGATACCGCGGCTCGACGACCCCCGCCGTCACACTGACGAGGGCAGGCAGCGGGCAGCTCACCTCGTCGTAGCCCGACTCGGTCTGGCGGTCGACCTTGAGGCTCGATCCGTCGACCACGACCTTCTTCGCGAAGGTGACCGACGGCAGGCCCAGGATCTCGGCCATCTGCTCGGGCACCGTGCCCGTGTACCCATCGCTCGACTCGGTCGCGGCGATGACCAGGTCGGCGCCGCCGAGCCTGGTGACGGCCGCGGCGAGCACCTTGGCCGTCGTCAGCGCATCGCTGCCCTGCAGCGCCGGGTCGCTGACGAGCACGCCCTTGGCCGCGCCCATGGCGAGCGCCGTGCGCATGCCCGACACCTCGCCGTTCGGGGCCATCGAGACGAGGCTGACCTCGCCGCCGCCCGCAGCATCGACCAGCTGCAGCGCCATCTCGACGCCGTAGCTGTCGGACTCGTCGAGGATCAGCTTGCCGTCGCGCTTCAGGGTCTTCGAACCCGGATCGAGCGCGCCCGGCGTCGCGGGGTCGGGGATCTGCTTCACACACACGATCACGTTCATCGCGCCCATTGTTACCTGTGGGTTCGCTTCCCACCCAACCCACGAACACCCAGCGGTAACGTGCTGGCCTTGCGGATCCTGCTCGTCGTCAACGCGTTCGCCAGCTCGGTGACGGCTCGCAACACGGTCGTGGTGCACCGCGAGCTCAGCCAGCGTCACGACGTCGACATCGTCGAGACCAACCGGCGCGGCCACGCGACGCGGTTCGCCCAGGACGCCGCCCGGCGCGGCGTCGACGTCGTCATCGGGTTCGGTGGGGACGGCACGCTGAACGAGGTCGCGACCGGCGTGGCCGGCTCGGCGACGGCGCTCGGGGTGCTCCCGGGTGGCTCGACCAACGTGTTCGCCCGCACCCTCGGCCTCGAGAACGACCCGGTGCGGGCGGTGCGGCAACTGGTGGTCGGCATCGACGCGGCCGACATCGAGCCGATCGGTCTCGGCCGGGTCAACGGCAGGTACTTCTGCTTCCACACCGGGGTGGGGTACGACGCAGCAGTCGTCAACGAGGTCGAGCGGCGATCGTCGCTCAAGCGCTGGCTCGGGCACCCCTTGTTCATCTACGCGTCGCTGCGCACGTGGCTCAGCCGGTACGACCGCTCCTCACCGCACTTCTCGGTCAGCGGGACCAGCCCGGTGCCCGGCAACGACCCCGTGTTCGAGGTCGACGACGGGTTCTTCACGATCGTGCTCAACACCAACCCGTACACCTATCTCGGCAACCGCCCGCTCGATCTGTCGCCGGCGGCGACGCTCGACCGGGGGCTGGTCGCGGTGACGTTCCGGACCATGAAGGTCACCGCGATCCTGCGCTCGCTCGCCGGCGCGCTGAAGGGCGGCGGGGTGAGCCCGGGGCCGCACCTCGACGTCCACACCGACCTCACACAGCTGACCATCAGCCACGACACGCCGTTCCCCTACCAGCTCGACGGCGACTACCTGGGCGAGACCAAGCGCTTGGAGTTCCTCCACGTGCCCGGCGCCGTGCGGATCGTGCGCCCCGGTCCGGTCACCGCTCGCTGAGGGCCGCTCGGGCGACATCGGGCACGTTCGTGCAGATGCCGTCGACACCCCACTCGGCCAGCTCGCGCATGCGCTCGGGCTCGTCGCACGTCCAGGTGTTCACGGCCAGACCGTGGCCGTGGCAGGCGTCGACGACGTCACGATCGAGCGTGCCCACCCACGGGTGCAGCGCCGAGTGGCCCCTCGCGACGAGCAGGTCGGGGGTCCCGGGGGGGACGTCCACCGTCAACCACGCAGTGCGGACGGCGGCCTGTGCGGCGTCGGCGATCGCGCGGCACCGGTCGATCGTCTCGATGCGGAACGACGAGATCAGCCAGCGCTCGTGCTCCCCCCGATCGAGCAATGCGTCCATCGTCCGCTCGGCGATCTCGTCGGTCTCGTCGAAGTCGGCCTCGGCCGGATCGTTCTTGATCTCGACGTTCACCCACATGCCCGCGCAGGCGTCGAGTGCCGCAGGCAACGTGGGCACCTCGGGCGGCAGGTCGGCGTGCTCGGTGTCGGCGATGACACGTCCGTCGGGCAGCTCCGGGTTGTGGTGGACGACCAGGATCCCGTCTCTCGTGCGCCGGACGTCGAGCTCCACCGCGTCGCTTCCCATGGCCCGAGCGCGACGGAACGCGTCGATGGTGTTCTCGTGCTCGGCGCGCGATGCGCCTCGGTGGGCGATGACCTGCGGCGGAACGGACATGCCAGATACCCCCATCACTTGAAACTATGACCCGCTGACCAGGTGCGATACCTCGAAACCGAAGGTTGGTCTTGTATTGCACACGTATGTTTCCTAGCGTTTCTGAACGGTGCATGACGACATCGTGAACTCCCTCACAAGGGTGGCCCTCGCGGCTGACGAGTTCGTGTCGCTCACCGACCGCCTCCTTCCGAGCCCGGTCCTCCCGGGCCCGACCCCTCCCAGCAAGGAGCACTCACCGTGACGATCCTCGCATCGAGCCTCGCCCTGGCGAACGCCGACTACTCCTGGCGCAACCGGGCCGTCTGCAAGGACACCGATCCCGACTTGTTCTTCCCGGTCGGCACCACGGGTCAGGCGCTCGTGCAGATCGATCGGGCCAAGGAGGTCTGCGGCACGTGCCCGGTGAAGTCCGAGTGCCTCGAGTACGCGCTCGAGACGAACCAGGACTCGGGCATCTGGGGCGGGCTCGACGAGGAGCAGCGGCGCAACATCCGGCGTCAAGCCGCAGCACGCCAGCGCCTCTACGCCTGATCTCAGGTCAGCGGCACCGTCAGCCGCACGGCCGTCCCCATCCCGTCGCGCACGTCCTGGATGCCGACGCCTTCGAAGTCGGAGCGCATGCCCGGCCGCATGATGATCGACCCGCCGAGCTCGGTGGTGACGAGCGTCCGCACGATCGACAGGCCGAGACCGGTCGCCTTGTTCAGTTCGAACCCCGGATCGAGGCCGACGCCGTCGTTGATCACGGCGATCGACAGCACCCCCGGCGTGCGGGCGAGCTGCACGACCACGTCCCCGCCCGAGCTCCCCTCGGGAAAGCCGTGGTCGATCGCGTTCTGCAGCAGCTCGATCAACACGACCGACAGCGGCGTCGCCACCGTGGTGGGCAGGCGGCCGCCATCACCCTGCACGGTGAAGCGGATGGGCCGGTCCTGTGACTGCAGGCCTTCCTCCGACAGACGGAGCAACGGCCGGACGATGTCGATGAACGCGACGTCGTCGCCTGCCTCGCGTGACAGCGTCTCGTGCACGACGGCGATGGTGCGGATTCGGCGGACCGACTCGTTCACCGCTGCCTTGGCCTCGGCGGACTGGAGGCGACGGGCCTGCAGGCGCAGCAACGACGAGATGGTCTGCAGGTTGTTCTTGACCCGGTGATGGACCTCGCGGATGGTGGCGTCCTTCGACAACAGGAGCTTGTCGCGCTTGCGGACCTCGGTGACGTCGCGGATCGTCAACAGTCCGCCCGTCACCTCCCCACCCGCCATGATCGGCATGCACCGGCTGAGCAAGGTGATCTCGGGAGTCTGGTCGAACTCCTCGATCACCGGGCGCCGGGTCTCGAGCGCCCGTCGGGCCGAGCTGTCGTTGAAGCCCATCTCGGTGAGGCGCATGCCCATCGCGTTGGCGGTGATGCCGACACGGTGGAACACGCTCATCGCGTTGGGCGAGGCGTACCGGACGCGCGCGTCCTGATCGAGCAGGATCGTGCCGTCACCGATCCGCGGCGCCGCGCTCGAGTCCTCGAGCGGTCCTTCACTCGGGAACGAACCCTCGGCGACCATCACGGCGAACCGCTCGAAGATCGCGACGTAGGTGCGCTCGAGCTCGCCGAGCATCTTGGTGTTGCGCGACGACGTCTCACGCGCGAGCACCGCGATGATGTCGCCATGGAAGCGCACGGGGATGGCCAGCATGCGCGCGGGCTCGGCGAGACCCTCGACGTCGATGTCCCCCTCGTGCAGCCCGCCCGTCTCGACGACCGTGTCGAGCAGCGGTCGCGCCGAGTTGGCGGGGTCGCCGACGTAGTCGGCCACGTAGATCGTGCGCGCCGTGGCGGGACGCACCTGCGCGAGCACCACCCACTCGCCGTTGGACGTCGGCACGTACAGCAGCAGATCGGCGAACGACAGATCGGCGAGGAACCCCCATTCGGCGACGAGCTGTTGCAGGTGTTCGACCTGTGCCTGTGACAGCGATGTGCGCTGTCTCGCGACATCCGCGAGTGTTGCCATATCTCATTGAGTGTGCCAGACACGTGGCGTGATCGCCCACCATGCGGCCCGAGACAGGCGCGCGGGCTCAGCGCGGGACGGTGAGATGGCGTCCGAGCTCGCGCAGCGAGGCGAGATCGGTGACGTCGTGGGCGAGCGCCGGCGCCGTCACGGTGAGCGCGCCGATGGCTTCGAGCTCGCTGCGCCGCTCGGCCTCGCGACTGGCGACGACGGCGATGTCGTGGAAGCGCTCGCCCACCTCGGCGAGCACGGCCTTGGTGTCGGCCGGGTCGGCCTCGACCAGTTGCGCCACCGATTCGACGAACGATGCGTCGGCGGTCGCGGCCGACAGCTGCCGGGCTGCCTTCGCGGCCGCGGGCTGCCGGAGGGTGGGCGGCAGCGTGCGATTCAGCACGATCGCCCCGAGGGGCATGTCGCGGCGCTGCAACTCGCGCGCGAGGTAGACGGCCTCGTAGGCCGGCGCCGCCTCGAGCGTCGACACCACGACGAACGCCGTCCGAGGGTCGACGAGCAACCGCTCCACCTCGTCGGCGCGGCGCACGAAGCCCTTCTCCATCGTCTGGAACAACACGAAGAACTCGGCGATGTCCTGCAAGAACCGCGAGCCGAGCACGCGATCGGCGATCTGGTAGAAGGGCTTCGACGCCACGGTGAACAGGCGTGACCGGTACGGGACCGTCAGCCACCGCAGCAACCGGCTCCCGAAGAACTCCTTCATCCGGCCCGGCGCGTCGAGCAGGTCGAGCGCGCTGCGCGACGGTGGCGTGTCGATGATCACCAGGTCGTATCGGCCCGAGGCGTGCAGCTCGTGCAAGCGCTCCATCGCGATGTAGTCGTGGCTGTGCACGAACCGGCCGGTGATGTTCTGGTAGAGCGGGTTGGCCAGCACCTGCTCGCGCAGCTTCGGGTCGGGCGCATGCCGCCTGATGAGCTCATCCCAGCCGGCCTTTGTGTCGAGCATGCCGACCCAGAGCTCGCCGCGATCGCTCGATCGCGCCGTCGCCGCTGCCGCATCGCGCAATCGATCGGGCGGCACGCGGACCTCGCCGGTCCCGAGCGGACCGAGCCCGAGCGCTGTCGCCAGCCGCCGGGCCGGATCGACCGTGAGCACCAGGACGCGCGCGCCGAGCTCGGTCGCGGCGATGACGCCCAGGGAGGCCGAGATCGTCGTCTTGCCCGTGCCGCCGCTGCCGCAGACGACGACCATCTCCTTCGCGGCGAGCAGCGCGTCGAGGCCCGGTCGTGGAGCAGCCATCAGACGAGCTCGTCGTGGATCGACTGGGCCATCAGCGTCACGACACGTCGACCCGTGGCACGGGTGAACAGCTCGGGCACGATGAGCAGGGGGATGGACGGACCGATCGCCGCGCGCAACCGGTCGAGGTGCCCGGCGCCGACACGCCGTCGAGCCTCGGTGAGGCGCGCCGCGTCGAGCACGACACCGACCTTGCTGCCGGCGGCAGAGGTGAGCAGCTGCCTCGGCTCGGGAGCGTCGATCCGCTCGAAGACCTCGAGCTGGCGTTCGGAGAACAGCGCCGGCAACACGCGGTTGGCGACCACCGAGGCGATGTCCACGCCGGTCTCGTCCCGCACACGGTCGACGAGCTCAAGCGTCTCGGTGACCGGCATCTCCTCCGGCGTGGTGACGATGACCAGGCCCGTACGGGTCGCGTCGTTCAGGATGTCGAGCATCCAGTTGGTCTGGTCACGCACCAGACCCACCTGCACCAGCTGCTGGATGGCCTTCGGCGCGCCGATCTGGGCGACGATGTGCCCGCTCGCCTCGGCATCGACCACGACGAGGTCGTAGTTCCGCTCGAGCACCTCATAGCAGAGCTTGCCCACCGCGAGGATCTCCTTGACCCCTGGCGCGGCGTCGGCGACGAAATCGAACGTGCGCGCCAACGGGCCGATGCGCGCGACCAGCGGGATCCGCACGAACAGGCGGAGGTACTCGCGCAGCGAGTCCTCGGTGTTCATCTCCATGCCCCACAGGTCGCGGGTGATCTGGGTGGGTTCGAAGCGGAGCTGGGCGACGTCGAACGCCGCGGCCAGTGCGCCCTTGGCATCCATCTCGCAGACGAGCGTGCGCTTGCCGAGGCTGGCGGCGAGCTCGGCGAGGGCGGCCGCGGTCGTGGTCTTGCCGACGCCACCCTTGCCGGTGACGAAGAGGAGCTGGCGGTCGAGCAGGGTCAGGGTCAGCCGCCGAATCCGATCCTGCGATCCTCGACGACGCCGATCTCGACGTAGGCGATCTTCGCCGCGGCCACGCCGACCTCACGATCCTTCTTGTCCGTCACCCACAAGACGTCGACAGCGCCGGTGAGCGCGGCCTCGATGCGACTGTGCAACTCGGCGCGATCGGTGCTGTCGGCCAGCTCGATGTTCAGCTCGCGGGGAGAGTGGGTGACGCCGATGCGGAGGTCCATGGCGCACATCGTACGAGCGCCGTGACCTGGAGACGTGGTGCGAGCTC
>JBFWSW010000082.1:0-15770 GCA_050248155.1 Ilumatobacteraceae bacterium | reverse complement strand
GCAGCCCGTTGGTGAACGCGACCTCGCGGCCGTCGAGCCAGCGACGCACCCGCGTCACCTCACGCAACGCCGCCTGCAACTGTGCGAGATCGGCGGTCACCGGATCGAGCCCGTGCACGCCCCGGACAGCGCGCAGCACCACATCGACGTCCACACCCACCACCCCCTCACCACACGCGACGAACAACGAGAGCCGACATGCGGCCGATCACGCCCGGGGGAAGACGGGCACCGATCACCCTACGCCGAGGGTGTCACACGCACCCCCGACGACGGCTGACCAGCACCGATCACCCTACGACGCGGGTGTGACAGCGTTTCGACGAGTGACCGACGAGGTGGGCGAAATGTCCGAATCCGCCCCTCGCATCGTTCGCTCTCAAGATTCGCTCCTACCCCGTCGATGGGAACAGCGAACCGAGAGAGGATCGTGTCATGTCCGACTTCCCGAACCGACCGCCCGAATGGGATCAACGAATGCCGGCGGCGTCGCCCTACTACTTCCCGCCGGTCCAGAGCGCGCGCACCAGCGGCTTGGCCATCGCTTCGATGGTCCTCGGGATCCTCTGGCTGTGGTGGGTCGGCTCGATCCTCGCCGTGATCTTCGGTCATGTTGCGATCAGCCAGACGTCGCGCGACCCGTACCTCGGCGGCAAGGGCATGGCCATCGCAGGTCTGGTGCTCGGCTATATCGGGGTCGGCTTCCTGTTGCTGTTCATCGTCGTCGCCGCAGCGGCGAGCAGCGCGTGAGCAGGGCTACCGGAACGGACGCTCGCGTCGCGCCGCGGTCGGCTTCATCCACCACCGTCCGCTGAACCGCCACGCCGTCTCGCGAGCCTGCTGCTGCTCGGCGACGATCACCGGGCGTGGCCACAGCGCATGCATCGCGGCCGCGATCGCCACTGCTTCCTCGTCGGTCGCAGCGGGCGAGACGCCCACCTCGCCCTCGCTCACAGCGGCACGTTCCCGTGCTTGCGGTGTGGCAGCTCTTCGCGCTTCGTGCGCAGCATCGCCAGCCCGGCGACGATCTTCTGGCGAGTCTCGGCCGGGTCGATCACGTCGTCGACGTAGCCGCGTTCGGCCGCGTTGTACGGGTTGGCGTAGCGCTCGGTGTACTCGGCGACGAGCTCGGCTCGGCGCGCCACCGGATCGGCAGCTTGCTGCAGCTCGCGGCGGTACACGATCTCGACGGCGCCCTGCGGCCCCATCACGGCGAGCTCGGCCGACGGCCAGGCGAACGCGAGGTCGGCCCCGATCGACTTCGAGTTCATGACCACATAGGCGCCGCCGTAGGCCTTGCGTGTGATGATCTGGATGCGCGGCACCGTCGCTTCGCAGTAGGCGTACAGCAGCTTGGCCCCGTGGCGGATGATGCCGCCGTACTCCTGGTCGACCCCGGGCAGGAACCCGGGCACGTCGACGAAGGTGAGCAAGGGGATGTTGAACGCGTCGCAGGTGCGCACGAAGCGCGCCGCCTTCTCGCTCGACTCGATGTCGAGCACGCCCGCCAGCACCATCGGTTGGTTGCCGACGATCCCCACCGGACGTCCGTCGACCCGGCTGAACCCGCACACGATGCTCTTCGCCCAGTGCGGGAAGTACTCGAAGAACTCGCCGTCGTCGACCACCTCGCGGATGACCTTCTTCATGTCGTACGGCTGGTTGGGCGACGGCGGCAAGATGGTCTGCAGCTCGGGGCACAGCCGCTGAGGGTCGTCGGTGGTCTCGACGACGGGCGGCTCCTCGAGGTTGTTCGACGGCAGGAAGCTCAGCAGGAACCGCACGTCCTCGAGGCAGGCCTTCTCGTCGGCGCTGACGAAGGTCGCGACACCGCTCTTCGACGCGTGGCTCATCGCGCCGCCGAGCTCCTCGAGCGTCACCTCCTCGCCCGTCACGGTCTTCACCACGTCGGGACCGGTGATGAACATGTGGCTGCTCTCGCGCACCATGAAGATGAAGTCGGTCATGGCCGGGCTGTACACGGCTCCGCCGGCGCACGGGCCGAGGATGACCGAGATCTGTGGCACCACCCCGCTCGAGAGCACGTTGCGGTAGAAGATGCCGCCGTAGCTCGCAAGGCTGACGACGCCCTCCTGGATGCGCGCGCCGGCACCGTCGTTCAAGCCGACGACGGGGGCCCCCACCTTCAACGCGAGGTCCATCATCTTGTGGATCTTCTCGGCGAACACCTCGCCGAGCGCGCCGCCGAACACGGTGAAGTCCTGGCTGAACACGAACACCTTGCGCCCGTCGACGGTGCCCCAGCCGGTGATGACCCCGTCTGTGTACGGACGCTCGTCGAGCCCGGTCGCCCGATGACGTGCCAGCAGGTCGAGCTCGTGGAAGCTGCCGGGATCGAGGAAGTACTCGACGCGCTCGCGAGCCAACATCTTGCCCTTGTCGTGCTGGCGCTCGACTGCTCGTGGAGAACCTGCGTGGAACGCCTGATCGCGACGTTGCCGCAGGTCGTCGAGCTTGGCTTCCATCGGGTTGGAGGAGGGTTCGCTCACCTCGAGAACGCTAGTTGTCGGCCGTCGGTGGACGGACATTTCCGGTTGCCTGCATTCCTGGCAGGCTGGTCGGGTGACGCTGCCGATCGCACCCCCGATCTCGCCGATGCTGGCCAAGTCAGCCGATGTCATCCCCGATGGCGATGGATGGCTGTACGAGCCCAAGTGGGACGGCTTCCGGTGCATCGTCTTCCGCGACGGCGACGAGGTCGAGCTCACGAGTCGCAACGAGCGGCCGTTCACGCGGTACTTCCCCGAGCTGATCGAACCGATGCTGCGGCACCTGCCGCAGCGGTGCGTCGTCGACGGCGAGATCGTCATCCCCGACGCCGACGATCGCGGCCTCGACTTCGACGCGCTCCTCCAGCGCATCCATCCTGCCGAGTCGCGTGTCCGCCGGTTGGCTGCCGAGACGCCCGCGTCGTTCGTGGCCTTCGACGTGCTCGCGCTGGGCGACGAGGATCTGATGTCCCAACCACTGCATGTCCGTCACGATCGCCTCGTCGAGGTGCTCGCCCGCACGGAGGCGCCCATCCACCTGTGCCCGAGCACGACCGATCACGCGGTGGCGCGGCACTGGTTCGTGGAGTTCGAAGGTGCCGGACTCGACGGCGTGGTCGCCAAGCGACTGGCCGACTCGTACACCCCCGACAAACGCACCCTCGTGAAGGTGAAGCACCTCCGCACCGCCGACTGCGCCGTTGCCGGGTACCGGATGCACAAGGACGGCAACGGGGTGGGTTCGCTCCTCCTCGGCCTGCACGACGACGAGGGTCGCCTGCACCACGTCGGCGTCGCCGCGAGCTTCACCGCGAAGCGCCGTGCCGAGCTGCTCGTCGAGCTGGCGCCGCTGCGCGAACACGCGCTCGAGGGCCATCCCTGGCGAGACTGGGCCGAGGCGCAGGCCCATGCGGAGGCGCGCCTGCCCGGCGCGCAGAGCAGGTGGAACGCCGGCAAGGACCTGTCGTGGGTCCCGATCCGCGTCGAGCGCGTGGCCGAGGTGACCTTCGGCCAGTTGCAGAGCGGGCGGTTCCGTCACGGCGTGCAGTTCATCCGCTGGCGTGACGATCGCGACCCGTCGAGCTGCCGGTACGACCAGCTGGATGTGGCGACGGCCGTGCCCTTCCGCGACGTCGTCGGCTGATCCCGACCTGTCAGCCGTGACCGTGCGCCGATACGGAGGTCGAAGCTCTACTCGACCGTGAACGTCTTCTGCGCGGTCTTCTGCCCGGTCGGCGTGGTCGCGTCGATCTGCAGGGTCCACACTCCCGCGGTGCCGAGGGGGATCCCGGGCTCGCTCTGATCGAGCACGGCGACTCCTGCGCCGGTGAGCTCGGCCGGCATCGTGAGCACGACGGTGGCCACGGTGGTGGGATCGGGCGGGATGAACGTGATCACCAGGCCCGTGAGCCCGGTGACGGGCTGGGCCACGTCGACTCGCACGCCGTTCGGTCCGACTTCACCGGTGAGGCTCACCGTGACGTCGAGATCCTGCTCGACCACGATGCGGGTCTCGCTGCCGTAGTGGATCGACGTGTCCTCGACGAGACCACCCGGTGCGAGCGACAGCATCCACGCGCTGAGGCCGAGCGCAACCACGCCGCCGGCGGCTTCGATGCCGGTGGTGCGGCGGAGCTTGGCCGCGAGCGGGACGGTCATCGCGTCGACCTTGCGGAGGCGTGCCCGGACGAACTGCCGCGTGGCGAGCCCGACGAGCACCATGGCGACCACGACGAGCGTCTTGAGGACGAGCACGCGACCGTGACCGGTGTCGAACAGGCTGTTCCGGTCGAGCCGGTAGCCGAGGATCGCGCCCGTGACGATCGTCGTCAGCAGTGCCGGCGTCGAGATGCGGCTGAACCCTCGCACGGCGTGCACCAGGTCGTCGTCGCCTGGCCCGGCCAAGACGACGCGGGTGAGCAGCACGACACCCCCGAACCAGATGGCCATCGCGATCGCGTGCGCCACGCCCGCGAACACCCCGATGACGGCGAGGTCGCCTCCCGGGCGGCTGAACCCGAACGTCGCAACTGCCGCGACGGGGAGGACGAGCGCTGGGAGCTGCGTCTGCTGGTCGAGGCAGCGCTCGGGGCGGACGACGACCCATCCACACGCCGCTGCGAGCCCGACGCGCGCCAGCGCGGCGATGCCCGGGCCGGTGTCGGTGAGGTCGCTCCACGACGTGGGCATGATCGACGAGCCCGCCGTCTCGCCGGTGATCTGTGCTCGGAGGAAGATCGCTGTCGCGATCGAACCGAGGAGCGCGACGACCCACATGAGGCGGAGGAACCGCACGGTGAGGATGTACTCGACCCCCTCGGGCCACGCCGTCACGATCAGGACGATGCTGCCGAGCAGCACGGCGAGGCCGAGCGCGGCGACGAGGCGCGACAGGCCCAGCGGCCCTCCGACCTTCGGGCGCGTCGAATCGCCGCCGTCGCCGGTGGACGTCGACGGCGCGACCGTGGTGGGCGGCGTCGTCCCCGCTCCGACGGTGGAGCCGGTGCCCGGCGTCGTGGCCGGCGTGCTGGTGGCTGCAGCAGGCGCGTCACCGGTGATCGTGAACGAGATCGCTCCCGAGCCGTTCGAGCTGCTGTCGGGCGCGCTCACGATCCAGGCGGCCGTGCACGTGCCTGCGGGCAACGGGTTCGGCACGCTCACCGTGAGGCTCAGCCCGTCGGCGTTGACCGTGGCGGACCCGACCGGGACGGCTGCGCCGTTGCACGTGACCGCGATCTGGTTGGTCGGGCCGAGCGCCTCGGCGAAGGTGAAGACCATCGACGTCGGCGACGACGGCAGCGCCGCGTTCGCTGCCGGGTTCGAGCTGACGAGCGTGTTCACCGCGTGCGCGGTCGGGATCGCCATCGATCCGACGGCGAGCAGGACGCCGCCGCCGACCACCATGGTGGGGACGAGGCGCCGAACGCGGCGAAGGAGCGATGGAACGAGACCCATGATGGTGGGTCAACGCTAACCCGATGGTGGGCCGGTGACCTGCCACCTCGTCGCGAGCGCGGCGGCGACGATCAGGTGAAGTTGGCCTCGAAGAAGGCGTCGACGACCAGATCGGCCGGGATGCCCTCGACCACCGACACCACCGACAGGCCGGTGTCGCCCTCGGTCATCGTGAAGATGTCGTACACGTTCGACTCGGGGTCGCCGGGGCAGGCGACGCCGGTGTAGCCGGCCTCCGACGTGCGCAGCACACCCGTTGCGCACAACATGTCCTTCCACTGTGCCGGCATGGCGTCGCCGATCGCGACCCCGACGACGATCGTCGCGACGGCTGTCTGGCTCTGGTCGTCGAGGAGCACGCCGACGCCCATCTCCTGGATGCCGGTGTTGAGCTCGGGGATGGACGCGACGATGTCGATGAACGACTGCGTGGCGGCAGGGTCGCTGTTGACGAGCGAGAAGCCCTGGGGAGCGAGGAAGAGCGTGGTGAGGTCGACGACGGAGAAGAGCTGCCCGTTCGACGGCGCCGTGGTGGCCGGCTGGGTCGCGGGCGGGGCGGTCGTCGGAGCGACGGTGGGCGGCAGGGTCAGTGGCACGGTCTCCGCCGTGGTGGTCGACGGCGCCTCGGTCGGTGGGACGGCAGTCGACTCGGGAGCGACCGTGTCACCTGGTTCGGTCGTGTCGGTGGTGTCGGTGGTCGCGTCCTCGGGCGCCACGCAGTCGGGCACCCCGAGCTCGTCCGACAGCTCACGTCCCTCGGCGGTGAGCTCGTCGAGGTCGTCGCTCGCGGCCTGCAGCGCTGCATCGTCCTGGTCACGCGCTGCCTGGCGGAAGTCACCGAACGCGTCGATCTGGTCGTCGACCACGGCGATGAAGTCCTCCAGCTCACCGTCGAGCCCGTCGGGTGCCTCGAGGTCGGACAGGCGCGCACGAGTGTCGGTGAGCAGCTCGATCGCCTCGTCGGCTCCTGCCGCGAGCGCCTCGAAGCTCCCGTCGCCGGCGTCGATGGCATCCATGTCGTCGTTCGTGTCGTCGCAGATGTCGGCCAGCTCGCCGACGAAATCTCCAGTCGAGCTGGAGGACCCACCTCCACATGCCGTGAGCGACACCGTTGCGACGGTCGCCACGGCGACCAAAGACCTGAGCTTCATCCGTGATCTCTCTCCTCTGGGGGGTGCGGAGCGGCGGCCGATGGTACCGAGCGACACATCGACGCCAGGGTTTCATCGGCAGGTCGACCCGAAGAGGTGAGCGGCCGGATCGGCTCGAGCGAGACCTGAGTAGGCTCGACGACGATGGCCACGCAAGCCCTGTATCGCCGCTACCGGCCCCGTCGTTTCGGTGAGGTGCGAGGTCAGGACCACATCGTCCGGGCGTTGCGCAACGCCGTCATCCACCAACGAGAGGGCCAGGCGTACCTCTTCTCCGGTCCCCGCGGCACCGGCAAGACCACGTCGGCCCGCATCCTCGCCAAGGTGCTCAACTGCGAGAACCCCGTCGACGGCGAGCCGTGTTGTGAGTGCGCGTCGTGCCTCGCGGTCGAGCGGGGCACCAGCTACGACGTGCACGAGCTCGACGCCGCGAGCAACAACGGCGTCGACGCCATGCGCGACCTCATCGAGAAGGCGTCGCTCGGCACTCCCGGGCGGCACAAGGTGTACATCCTCGACGAGGTGCACATGCTGTCGAAGCAGGCCGAGGCGGTGCTGCTGAAGACGCTCGAGGAACCGCCGCCGCACGTCGTCTTCGTGCTCGCCACGACCGAGCCGCAGAAGGTCAGCGAGACCATCCGCAGCCGCACCCAGCACCTCCGCTTCCACCTCCTCCCGATCGACGAGCTCGAGGCACATGTCCGCTGGGTGGTGGCCGACGCGGGGCTGCAGGTCAGCGAGGCGGCCATCGCCGCAGCGCTCGAGCAGGGCGGTGGCTCAGCGCGCGACACCCTCAGCGCGCTCGAGGTCGCAGCGTCGTCGGGCGATGCCGATCCCGACGTCATCGACCTCGGCGAGTTCGTCGAGGCGCTCGATGCCTTCGACCCAGGTCGCGCGCTCACCGCGATCGCGTTCGCGATGCAGCAGGGCCGAGATGCCCGCGGGTTGACCGAGGACATCGTGCGCCACCTGCGCGAGTGCTTCCTGTCGTTGATGGCGCCCGAGCTCGTCGGCCTCCCCGACCAGAAGGCGAAGGAGGTCGCCGACCAGGCGTCGCGCCTCGGCGCGGCACGGATCGTGCGGGCCATGGAACGGCTGGGCGAGATGCTGGTCGAGATGCGCCATGCACCCGATCCTCGGCTGCTGCTCGAGGTCGCCCTCGTGCAGTTGACGCACCAGCCGTCGTCGACCGACATCGGCTCGCTGATGGACCGCATCGATCGGCTCGAACAGGCTGCGTCTCGCGCTCCCGCCGCCGCGCCTGCCGCTCCCGCACCCGTCGACCCCACCACCGGGCGGGTGCAACTGGGAGGCAGGGCGCGCCGTGACGACACGGGAGCGGCCTCGCGTCCGCAGGCGTCGGGTCCGACGTCAGCCGCCGAGCGGCCACCGGCCGCCGCCTCGCCGCCTGCTGCTCCGACTGCTGACGCAGCTGCCGACCGGGCTGCCGAGGTGTGGTCGACCGAGATCGTGCCGTCACTCAAGCCGTTCGTCCGGTCGATCTACTCCGTGCCCCGCCTGCTGGGTGTGCGCCAGGGTGCGCTCACGCTCGGCGCACCGAACGATGCACATCGGGCGAAGTGCGAGCAGCACCGCGGTGAGGTCGAAGCAGTCGCGGCCCGCGTCGCGGGCGGTCCGGTGCCGATCTCCCTCGTCGTCGAGTCGGGCGGAGGTCATGACGACCACGACGATCCGGTCGAGACCCCGGCCTCGGCGAGAGTGGTGCCGCTGCACCCTGCCGGTCCACCGCCTGCCGACGACGACATCGATCTGCACGATCTCGTGGATGCGCCCCCCGACACGGTCGTCTCGCCCATCGATCGGCTCGCCCAGGCGTTTCCTGGCTCCGAGCTCATCGACGAGCGTCGCTGATGGCGTCGGTGTACACGACACCGGTGCAGGTGCTGATCGACGAGCTCGGCCGGCTGCCCGGCATCGGGCCCAAGTCGGCCCAGCGCATCGCGTTCCATCTGCTCAAGCTGCCGCCCGACGACGTGCGGCGGCTCGCGGATGCGCTGGTCGACGCGAAGGCCCGTGTGCGCTTCTGCAGCCGGTGCTGGAACGTGGCCGACGCCGAGCTGTGCCCCATCTGCAGCGACGACCGCCGCGACCCGACGATGGTCTGCGTCGTCGAAGAGGCGCGCGACATCGTGGCCCTCGAGCGGACCGGCGAGTTCCGCGGCCGCTACCACGTGCTCCTGGGCGCGATGAGCCCGCTCGAGGGCATCGGGCCCGAACAGTTGAAGGTGAAGGAGCTCTTCGCGCGCATCCAGCCCGAAGGCATCACCGAGGTCATCCTGTGCACCAACCCCAACACCGAGGGCGAGGTGACGGCGATGTACCTGGCCCGGATGCTGCAGCCGTTCGGGGTCCGCGTCACCCGCATCGCCAGCGGGCTGCCCGTCGGCGGTGATCTCGAGTACGCCGACGAGCTGACGCTCGGCCGTGCGCTCGAGGGCCGCCGCGACGTCACGGCGTGACCCCGAGCGTCTCGTTCGAGCTCGTCGCCGTGCCGCCCCACGACGATGCCGAAAACGAAGCTGAGGTACCACCCCTGGACCTGGTAGCGGGCGGACGGGCCAGCTCCAGAGGTGGTACCTCAGACCTGTGAGCGAGGCTTCATCGATCGAGCGGTGATCGATCAGCGAGGCATCGCTTATGTGTCGTTTACGTTACAACGATGACGGGCGGATGTCAAGCACTTCGTCGATGTCGCGAGAATAACACAGGTCGCGGTTGGTCAGGCGCTTTGCGTCGACGAAACCCAGCATGTGCGTCAGACCGTCCGCACCACCATCGCGTCGCCCTGACCGCCGCCGCCGCAGAGGGCGACCGCACCGAGCCCGCCGCCTCGCCGGCCGAGCTCGTGCAGGATCGTGAGCGCGAGACGGTTGCCGCTCATGCCGATCGGATGGCCGAGCGCGATCGCGCCGCCGTTCACGTTGACGATGTCGTCGGTGATGCCGAGGTCGGCCATCGACGCGATGCCGACCGCGGCAAAGGCTTCGTTGATCTCGAACAGGTCGACGTCGGCGACCCTCTTGCCGGCCTTCTCGAGCGCTCGCAGGATCGCTCGGCTCGGCTGCTGGAGCAGCGAGGCGTTGTCGGGGCCGGCGACCATGCCGTAGCTGACGACCTGACCGAGTGGCGTGGCACCGCAGGCGTTCAGCGCCCGCTCGCTCATGACGACGACCGCCGACGCGCCGTCGCTGATCTGCGAGGCGTTCGCCGCTGTGATCGTGCCCTCCTTGTCGAACGCGGGCTTCAGCGTGGCGAGCGACTCCATCGTCGTCCCGGGGCGCACGCCTTCGTCGGTCTCGACGAGGATCGGCTCTCCCTTCCGTTGCGGGATCGACACGGGCACGATCTCGTCGGCGAGGCGCCCTTCCTTGATCGCGTTCGCGGCCCGCTCGTTCGACTTCATCGCGAGGTCGTCCTGCTGCTCGCGGCTGATGCCTCCTGCCGAGTACCGCTCGGTGCCGAGTCCCATGAGGCACGCGTCGAACGCGCACCACAGACCGTCCTTGATGATCGCGTCGGCGAGCTCGGTGTTGCCGTAGCGGAACCCGGCGCGGGCACCCATCGCGAGGTAGGGCGCGTTGGTCATGCTCTCCATGCCGCCTGCGACGACGATGTCGGCCTCGCCGGTCGCGATCATCTGGTCGGCGAGGTAGATGGTGTTCAAGCCCGACAGGCACACCTTGTTGATGTTCACGCTCGGCACGCTCATCGGGATGCCCGCCTTCACGGCGGCCTGCCGCGACGGCACCTGACCCTGGCCGGCCATCAGCACCTGCCCCATGAGCACGTGCTCGACCTGATCGGGCGCGATGCCGGCGCGCTCGAGGGCGGCCTTGATGGCGAAGCCGCCGAGATCTGCGGCGGTGAAGCCCGCGAGTGCGCCGCTCATCTTGCCGATCGGGGTGCGGGCGCCGGCGACGATGTACGAACCAGCCATGACGTGTCCTCCTCAGGAGCTGATGGGGTGCAGCGTAGGCCCGGGGCCGCCGATCCCGACAAGGGAGCTCACGTCTCGCTGGACGCCGCCCACAGGTTGATGCCCGAGTCGATCGCGTGCTGCTCGATCTCGGCCAGCTCATCGGCCGACAGGGCCAGGTTCTGCAGAGCGCGGACGTTGTCGTCGAGCTGGCGAACGCTGCTCGCGCCGAGCACCAACGACGTCATCCGCGGATCGCGCAGCGCCCACACGAGCGCCAGCTCGGCGAGCGTCTGCCCGCGGCGCGTGGCGATGTCGTTCAGCGCGCGCACCCGCGCCATCGCCTCGTCGGTGAGGAGGGCGGTGCTCAGGGCGCCACCGGTCGCGACGCGCGAATCGGCGGGGACGCCGTCGAGATAGCGGTTCGTCAGCATGCCCTGAGCGAGGGGCGAGAACGCGATGCACCCCGCCCCGACCTCGTCGAGGGTGTCGAGCAGGTGGTCGCGCTCGATCCAGCGGTTCAGCATCGAATACGACGGCTGGTGGATGAGCAGCGGCACGCCGGCCTCGCGCAGCAGGTGCGCGGCCTCTCGCGTCCGTGCGGAGTTGTACGACGAGATCCCGACGTACAGCGCCTTGCCCTGCTGTACCGCCGACGCCAGCGCGCCCATGGTCTCCTCGAGCGGGGTGTTCGGGTCGACGCGGTGCGAGTAGAAGATGTCGACGTAGTCGAGCCCCATGCGACCGAGTGACTGGTCGAGCGAGGCGAGCAGGTACTTGCGCGAACCGAAGTTGCCGTACGGACCGGGCCACATGTCGTAGCCCGCCTTGGTGGAGATGATCAGCTCGTCGCGATGGCGGGAGAAGTCGGTGGCCAGGATGCGACCGAAGTTCTCCTCGGCCGCGCCGTACGGCGGGCCGTAGTTGTTGGCGAGGTCGAAGTGGGTGATGCCGACATCGAACGCGCGGCGGCAGATGTCCTGCTGGACGGTGAACGCGCGGTCGTGGCCGAAGTTGTGCCACAGGCCGAGCGACAGGGCGGGCAGCACGAGGCCGCTCCGTCCGCACCGGCGGTAGGGCATCTCGTCGTAGCGGTCCGGACGGGGAACGTACGGATCTGCGAGAGCCATGGCGTCAGCCTACGAAACCGTCGTGGGCGCCCGAACGGGCCCAAGGTCACGAAGCCGTGCGGCAGATGCTGGTGGGCGTGACGCCGGAACCGAAGCCGCTGGCGGTGACGCACACGTTGGCGCCGGGCGGAGTGGCGACCGGCACGACCACATCGAAGCCGTGCATCGGATCGGCGCCAGGGACCGCCTGGGCGACGTCGGTGCGGATGACGCGAGCGAGGAGCGGGCCGCTCGACACGCCGCCGTTCACCGACACGGTGAACGTGATCGGGAGGTCGACCTCGGGGTCCATCAACCAGCCGGCGACGCGCACGCTGCCGGGCAACGACTGGGCGACGTCGAGTGAACCGATCGGCGTGCTGCCCGCGGGGCGCGGCGCGTCGATGCCGGCCAAGTGCTGCCAGAGCGTGTCGGTCTCGTAGCCCATCGCCCAGAAGACGACACCGGAGACGCCGGCGGCCACGGCGGCCTGGGCGTGCTGGACGACCGTCGTGTCGTCCGGGTAGTACACCGTCCGACGAACCGTGCACGTGGCGCCGCCGAGGCGCACCGCGGTGCTGAGGCCGCCAGAGTTCGCGGCGGCGACCTCGGTGCTGCGGTTCGGCGGCGGGACGTAGGGCGGAGGTGGTGCCGAGGTGCCGGAACCGGTGAACACCTCGTCGTAGACGAGCTTCATCTCGCCGGAGGCATCGCGTTGCACCGACGCCCCCGGCTTCGCGAGCAGGCTGCCGACGTTCTCCATCTGCACGCCCACGGTGGCGAGCGACGTGCCGCTCGGGCACGATCCCGAGATCACCGACGCCCAGCTGCGCCCGTAGGTGGGCACCCCCATCTGCACCTTGCGCAGCTGATCGGCCGGCACGGCCGACTTCACGAAGGCGAGGACGTTGTTGACCCAGCTCATCGGCGAGACGGGGCCGGCCTTGCCGACGCTCCAGTCGTACACCATCAACCGGAGCCGGTCGACCGCCGGGAGGATGTCGAGCTGCGGGTTGCGGTCGTGCCACGAGTACACCCAGTACCCCGAGCTCCCGCCGTCCCACATCGGCGGCACGGTCACCGACAGGAGCTTGCCGTTGCCGTGCAGCGACGCCCCGAGCTCGATCACGAACCGTGCCCAGTTCGGGCGAGTCGCCGCCCAGCTGGACTGCCCGTCGTTGAACGCAAAGCCCTCGTAGTCGAGATCGATCCCGTCGTAGCCGCGGCTGACGACGAGGTTGGTGATGGCGGCGACGTGCTGGGCGCGCTGCGCGTCGTCGGCGAGGATGCCCGCCATGATGAGCCGGCCGGTGCCGTCGGTGATGGTCGGGATGACGGGGATGTGGTTGGCCCTTGCTGCGGTGACCGCTGCGCTCAGCGTGCTCTCGCTGCCGCTCGTGACGATGTCCGCGGGACCGATGGCGCTGAACGCGAACGGCGACAGGTCGGCGAACAGCGCGCCGTAGCCCTGCGTGAGCGCGCCGAGCCCGTCGGTGACGACGGCGCTCGACCAATTGGGGATCCAGCCGCTGACGAACCGAGCCGGGGTGATCGCTCGCGCCGCGGGCGGCTCCGACGCGACCGGGACGACGGTCGCGAGGCCCGTGATCAGCGCGACGCTGACGAGGACTCGGGTCGAACGAGGCATCGGCGCGACGCTAGTTGCGTCACCCGATCGCGCGGCCGCGGCGGCCGGCGCTGGACCTCGGCGACCCAGCATCGTATAGGATCGTGGCGCATCGGTCGTCGACCGTCAGGGGGCACAGTGCAGAGGACATCGCTCGATCAGCGCGTGACGCGGGGTCGTTCGTGACGGCCTCGATCGCACCGGCACCGCCTCAGCTCTGGCCGGCGCGCACGGTTCCTGTCCCGCGGCAGCTCGATGTCGGTCGGCGCTCGATCCGCTACATCCCGCCCAACATCCGCGACCCGCGCATCCACCTGTCGAGCGTCATCATCACGATCCTCTTCATCGGCATCGGGTGGCTCGGCTTCCGCCTGTCGATCGCGCAGATCCTCGTGACGATGGCGGCGTGCGCCGCCGCCGAGCTCGCCATCGGATACCGCCGGACCGGTGTGTTCGCATGGCCTGCGAGCGCGTTCCAGACGGCGACGAGCACGGCGCTGCTGTTCCGCGTCATCGGCACCGAGAACGGCGACTACTGGAGCATGCGGGGCTGGCACCTGTTCGCGATCGTCGGCGTCGCCGGCGTGCTCACGAAGTACACGATCCGGTTCCGCACGGGTCACGTGTTCAACCCGTCCAACGTGTTGCTGGTGATCGCGTTCCTGGTGCTCGGGAGCGAGCGCGTCGAACCACTCGACTACTGGTGGGCACCGTTCGGTTGGCCGATGGCCGCCGCGTACGCCGTCATCATCGTCGGTGGACTGGTCATCTGCGGACGTCTGCGCCTGCTCGGGTTGAGCGCTGCGCTCTGGATCTCGCTCGCCGCAGGCCTCGGCCTGCTTGCGCTCGCCGACCACACCATGACGACCCGCTACTCGCTCGTGCCCATCTCGGGAGCGCACTTCTGGTGGATCATCATGACCTCGCCCGAGATCATGATCTTCATGTTCTTCATGATCACCGACCCGCGCACCGTGCCCGACGGGCGCGTCGCGAGGGTCGCATACGGCCTCGCGATCGGCGTGGTGTCGGCGCTGTGCATCGCCCCGTGGCAGACGGAGTTCGGTGCGAAGGTGGGCCTGCTGTCCGGGCTCGTCCTGGTGTGCATGTCTCGCCCACTGTTCGACCGCTACCTCCCGGCGGTCGGATCGGCCGACGACGATCCGGTCCGCTTCGTCCGTCGCGCGTTCGGCCGCCGGCGTGTGGTCGCGTCGGCGACGGTGTCGATCGTGTTCCTCACCGCCCTCATCACGGTCGCCGGGTTGCCGGCGAGGGTCACCGACGCGACTGCTCCCCCTGAGCTCGCTCAGGTGTCGGCCACGCCGGTCGACCCGGCGACCTTCCCCGACGTGATGATCGACCCTGAGGTCGCCGGCATCAGCGCGGGGCTGGCGACCCAGGACGGTGCGCGCGACCTCGTGGCCGCGCTGGCGTGGAACCTGCAGGTCGAGGCCGAAGCGGTGGCGCACGGCGACCGTGGCTTGCTGCCGGCGGTGACCGACGGTGCAGTCCTCCACGACCTCGAGGCCGTGATCGATGCCAACGGTCCGACCGGCGCCCGCACCGTCCCCTCGTACACGTTCGACACGCTCGCGCTCACGATCGTCTTCCCCGGTGGGTTCCAACGAGGCCCGAACGCCGGCGTGCGCGCGACCGGCACCGTCGAGGAGGTCGTGGTGTCCGCGGACGGCGCTGTCATCGAACGCTCGGAGCGACCGTTCGAGTCGACGTTCGCGTTGCGTGTCACCACCGACGGACGGTGGCTGCACACGACGATGCTGCCGTACGACGTCCCCGGCGGCGGCTGAACCCCGGCCGGGCCGCGACCCGTTCGGCTGGGTCGCCGTACCTACTCATCGGTAACGTGCCCCGGATGACGAGCTCGATGGACCACGTGTGGCAGGCGGTCGAGGCGGGGGCGTCGGGCGACGAGCTCGCTGCCCTCCCGATCCCCGAGAGCTACCGCGCAGCGCACGTGCTGCAGGCCGAGCAGGACGTGTGGACCGGCGTGCCGTCGGACGAGAAGGACCCGCGCCGCACCTTGCACATCGGCGACGTGGCGACGCCCGAGCTCGCACCCGACGAGGTGTACCTCGCGGTGATGGCGAGCAGCATCAACTTCAACACCGTGTGGACCAGCATCTTCGAGCCGGTCAGCACATTCGGCGCGCTCGCCCGCCTCGGTCGCGAGAGCGAGTGGGCCAAGCGCCACGATCGTCCGTATCAGGTGGTGGGCAGCGATGCGTCGGGTGTCGTGCTGCGCGTCGGCGCTGCGGTGCGCAACTGGAAGCCGGGCGACCGGGTGACGGTGCATTGCAACCACGTCGACGACCAGGACCCGACCGCACACGACGACTCGATGATGGCGGCGAACCAACGCATCTGGGGCTACGAGACCAACTTCGGCGGTCTCGCCGACCTCGCCGTGGTCAAGGCGAACCAGTTGATGCCCAAGCCCGCCCACCTCACGTGGGAGGAGGC
>JBFWSW010000081.1:2938-16258 GCA_050248155.1 Ilumatobacteraceae bacterium | reverse complement strand
TGTTCGACACGATCGACAGCCCGCTCGGCTGGTCCGCGGAGATCGGGTACGGGGCAGACCAGACCGGCACCCCGCCCTTCTTCGTGGTCACGCACTCGCCTCCGGAGGAGGTGCGTCTGGAACGTGAGCTCGGCATGCGATTCACGTTCGTGCCCGACCTCGACGCCGCGATCGAGCAGGCCCGGGCCGCGGTGACACACGGAGACGTCGTGATCATGGGCGGCGGGGACGTGATCGGGCAGGCGCTCGAGCGCGGGCTCGTCGACGAGTTCCGTGTCCACCTCGCGCCGCTCCTCCTCGGTGGCGGTACGCCGATGTTCAAGCCGGGGACTCGCCAGCGGTACCGCCAGCGCGAGGTGCGCCCGTCGGCGAACGCGGTCCACCTCACCTATGAGCGGATCGCCGACGCGTAGAACCCTTCCCGATCAGGGAGCAGATCTCGGCGCAGCGCGCGGCCACGACCACACTGCGCAGCATTCGGGCGTGTCGTTGGTCATCGCCCGGTTGAACGCGGCGAGACCGGGGATAAGCCATCCTCACTGATTGATCGGCCGCCCGCGGACGGCGGGGCCCTGCGGCGGGCGAGGAGGTTTCATGAGGTTCACAACGGTGCGTTCTTCGGCGCGCCCCGGTTTCGGGACGCGGGTTCACGTCGCCAGTCGAGCGCTGGCCATCGGACTCTGTCTCGCGCTCGTCGGCTGCGGATCGCCGACCGCCGAGCAACGTCAGTCGGTCGCCGACGCCCCAGCTGTGCTCGGCGTCGATGGGATCCAGCCGCTGAGCGCTCGGATCGACGCCGCAGGTGCATCGTCGAACGACGTGGCCGAGGTGGCCGATGCCGGAACCGCGAGCGCCCACGCGACTCGGCTCAACCCACCCACCACAGCCGAGCGAGTTGATCCCGCGCAGTACGTCAACTCGCTGCCCTACCGCTGGGGCGACATGGCGCCCGCGATGGAGGCGTTCCGTGTGGTCGCGTTGAGCCGGTCATGGACGGCGGAGGCGGTCGAGGTGTGGACACCGTTCGTCTTCGACGTGATCGTCAAGGAGTCCGCCGGCTGTCCGAACGCGCGGGGCGGCGACATCTTCGCCAGCGGATCGTGCACGGACAAGCTGGTGCACGGCAGCCGGCCGGACTCCGGGTTCGGTCAGGTGACGCCCGTGCTCTACGGGCCCGGCGGCATCGTCTGTCAACAAGCAGGGCTGTGCTCACAACACCAGATCATCGAGACCGCGTGGAACTCGATGGTGGCCCTGGTCGTCACGCTCGAGGAGCTCGGTCGGTTCCCGTGGTGCGACTACGAGGGCGCGTCCCGGCTCCATCTCTGCGACCTGGTCGCCAGGAGCGCACGCCCGATCCCGTGACGTGCGGCGCAGATGCGGCGCGACCTGTGACTAGACCGCCGCTGCCTTCGTGCCGGTGCGGCGGCCGAAGAACGTGCCTTCACCGAGCGACGTGCCACTGATGTAGCCCCAGGCCTGGATGCTCGAGGTCACCCGACCGCAGGCGAACAAGCCCGGGATCGGCTCGCCGTCGAGGCCGAGCACCTCCCCGTCGAGGCTCGTGTGCAGTCCACCGGTCGTGAACACGTTGAACCCGGTGCGCACGCCCTCCACCACACCAGCACCGACCTCGTTCGGTGCCTTCACGTCGATCGCGCCGAACGGTGAACGCAGCGGCTTCAGCCACTTGGGATCCTTGCGGAACATCGGGTCGGCGCCTTCGGCGGCGTGACGGTTGAACAGCTCGACGGTCGACTGCAGCGAGCCGGGCGGCAGACCCATCTCGGCCTCGAGCTCGTCGAGCGTCTCGCACACCCACGTCGGCTGAGCACCGCGCCGGCCGAAGTCGGACGTCGTCTCGAACGTCTCCTCGTCGAGGATCATGAACACCCGACCGCGGTGGTGGTACAGCGCGTACTGGCCGACACGACCCGGGTACGTGTCCTCGTTGATGAAGCGCTGCCCTCGGTCGTTCACGAGCAGCGAGCGCGCCAGCAGCAGCGGCGGCAGGGCGATGCCGGCCTGCCCGGTGTCCATGCCCTTCACCGCGGCACCGACCGACTGCGCCATCAGGATGCCGCGACCATCGTCTGCGTCGGTGCCGACCTTGCCGTGGCCGATCAGCACGGGCGCATGCCGAGCCACCATCTCCTCGTTGTAGACGAACCCGCCCGTTGCGAGGACGACGCCGCGCCGCGCTCGAACGGCGATCTCGTTGCCGTACTGCCGCGCGATGACGCCGGTGATGCGACCGTCGCGCTCGACCACAAGCCGCTCGGCGCTCGTGTCGCCGAGTCGACCGGCGCCCAGGCGGTCCATCTCGGCGCCGAGGCGATCCATCAGCAGCCATCCGCCGAAGTGGTCGGCCTGCGGACGATGGCCACGGGGCGCCGGCTTGGCGATCTCGTTGAACGGCGCCGAGTTCTCGCCGAGCCACATCAACCCGTCATCGGTCGGCGGTACCCAGCACGGCTCACCCCAGAAGCTCGGCTTGAACGGCACGCCGATCTCGACGAGCCAGTCGAAGT
This sequence comes from Ilumatobacteraceae bacterium, assembly GCA_050248155.1. Classification (GTDB taxonomy): domain Bacteria; phylum Actinomycetota; class Acidimicrobiia; order Acidimicrobiales; family Ilumatobacteraceae; genus VFMC01. Next base: position 13,727 of record JBFWSW010000081.1, on the reverse strand, counting down.
GGGCGACACTGCCGTCGGAGTACATGCCGACCTTCGCCGCGTCGGCGTTCGGGCCGCATGCCTCCATGAGGAACTTGAACATCTCCTCGGAGCTGTCGTCGAACCCGCACGCCTGCTGGATGGACGTGCCACCGCCGAGGTAGATCTCGCCGCCGGCGATCGCCGACGATCCACCCCCGGCCGTCGTCTTCTCGAGCACCAGCACGTCGGCGCCCGCCTTGCGCGCCTCGATCGCGGCGGCCGCGCCTGCACAGCCGAAGCCGACCACGACGACGTCAGCCGTGTGATCCCAGGATGCGACGTCGGCTGCTTGGCGGGGGTGTGTGTTCATCGACGCCTCCGGGTCAGAGCCAGTCGTCGTACTTCAGCCATTGGCTCAGCTCGGCCGACGCCGCTCGCTCGAGTGGCGACTCCGCGTCGTACGACGCCGCCGAGGAGGAGACCGACCGCGGCCGGTTGCTGAACATGTTGGACCAGATCTCGGTTGCCGTCTCGCGCACCAGCGGCGCGAGTCGTTCGATGTCGAGCGACTCGATGCGACCCGTCGCCGACACGGCAGCGATCGCACGGCCGGCGCCGCGGATCGGTGCGGCCACGCAACCGAAGCCGGCCACCGCTTCCTCGCGGTCGAAGGCGATGCCGGTGTCCTGCACTGCACGCAGCGCGCTGCGCAGGGCGTCGGCATCGGTGATCGTCGCGTCGGTCTGCGCCGGGAGGCCCTGGCGGATGACCGCCTCGACGAAGTCGTCTCCGGCGAACGCCATCATCGCCTTGCCGAGCCCCGTGCAGTAGGCCGGCATGCGCCTGAGCCGTACGGGGATGTCGACGTCGGGCGACGAGAGCTTCTCGAGGTACACGATCTCGAACTGGTCGAGCACTGCGAGGTGCACCGACAACCCGGTCTCCTCGTACAGCGACCGCATCGCCAGGAGCGAGCGCTCACGCAAGCGGTTGCGTCCGGCGACGAGACCGGCGAGCTCGAACAGACGCATGCCCAGGCGGTAGCCGGACGAGGCGCGCTCGAGCCAGCCGATCTGCACGAGTTGCTCGGCGAGGCGATGCACTGTGGAGCGAGGGAGCCCGGTGCGCTCGGACAGGTGGTGCAGCGACAGCAGCGGTCGATCGATGTCGAAGGCCTCGATCAGCAGCGCGGCTCGACCGAGGACGGACTTCTGCAGGTCGAGGGCCGACCCGTCCAAGGACGGTTCGTCGTCATCCACGCGCGCGCTCCACGTCGACGTCCCGCATGCGCTCGGCGATGTGCTCGCCGGCGATGAACGCGAACGTCGCCGCCGGCCCGATCGTCGCGCCGGGTCCCGGGTACTCGTGTCCCGTCACCGATGCCGAGGCATTGCCGGCCGCGTACAGGCCTTCGATGACGCTGCCGTCCTCGCGCAACACCCGTGAATGTTCGTCACACACCAGTCCACCCTTGGTCCCCAGATCGCCCGGCACGAGCTTGAACGCATAGAACGGCGGCGTGTCGAGCGCGCCGAGGCACGGGTTCGGCTTCGTGTTCGGATCGGCGTAGTAGGAATCGTAGGCGCTCTCCCCGCGGTGGAAATCCAGATCGACACCGGTGGCGGCGAAGCCGTTGAAGCGGGTGACCGTGGCTTCGAGCTCGTCGGCCGGCACCCCCATCTTCTCGGCCAGCTCGCGGATCGTCGGAGCCTGCACGGCGACACCGCTCTCGAACCACTCCTTCGGGATCGGCTGGCGGGGGAGCAGCGGCCCGAGCTTGTAGCGCTTGCGGAACAGCTCGTGGATGACGAACCACGACGGCACGTGCGACACACCCGTCGCATGCCCCGCGTACATGTCATGCACGACGTTGACGTACGGGGCCGACTCGTTCGTGTACCGGCGGCCTGCACCGTTGACGATGATGCCACCGCCCTCCTGGCGTTCGTTCAGGCAGAACGAGGCGGCGCCCGACGGCATGAGGATGCCAGGGCCCCACCACGCGTCGTCCATCAGTGCGAGTGCTGCGCCGACTCGCTGGCCGGCGAGGTGACCGTCGCCGGTGCTGCCGATGCTGCCGAGCGTCCAGTCGGTGTTCACCGGCTGCTGCTGGTACTGCGCGCGCATCTCGCCGTTGCGCTCGAAGCCACCGGTCGTCATGACGACGCCGCCTCGCGTGCGGATGCGGAACGGCTTGCCGTCCTTCGACGCGAGCGCGCCGATCACCCGACCGTCGGAGTCGGTGAGCAGCTGGACGAGCGGGGTCGACAGCCACAAGGGGATCCCGTGCTCCGCCATCGCCGCGCGCAGCCGGGCGATGAGCATGTGCCCGCCGGACGCCATCATCTTCTTGCCGCGCACCTTGGCCCACACACCACGCACGCCGAGCTTGATGCTGACGAGTCGCGACTTCCACGACACGCCGACCATCGCGATGCGACGGCCTTCCTCGATCATCACCCACATGCCGAACGGCATCGGCACGAGCCGCAGCGTCGGGCGCAGGTTGGCGAGCTCGGGTCCGAGGACGCTCGCGTCGAACGCGTCGGCCTGGATCTGCCGCCCGCGTGGTCGGCCGCCGGGCAGCTCGGGGTGGTAGTCGGGGTAGTCCTTCACCCACACGAAGCGGATGTGCTCGCTGCAGTCCTCGAGGAAGCGAACTGCCCGCGGCCCTTCGCGGAGGAACGCGTCGCGACGAGCCCGGGGCACGTCGTCGTCGTTGAGCGCGAGGCACCCGTCGAGGTAGATCCGCGCGTCCTCGGCGTTGTCGCCGGCGTTCTCGCGGGCGAGCACGTGGTTGTTCGGGATCCACAGGCCCCCGCCCGACAGCGCGGTCGTACCGCCGTACTTGTCGGTCTTCTCGATCAGCAACGTGTCGAGGCCGTGCGCTTTCGCAGTGAGCGCGGCGACCATGCCGGCCGCGCCCGACCCGACGACGAGCACGTCGACGGTCTGGTCCCAATCGGTGTCGTTCGGCATCTGTCGGCTCAGCGGGTGAGGAACTCGGTGACGACGCGCTCGAACTCGTCCTTGCGCTCGACCTGTGCCCAGTGGCCGCAGTTCGAGAAGACGTGCAGCTCGACGTTCGGCATCCGGCGGAACGAGAACAGGCCGCCTTCGAGCGGCAGCATGCGATCGTCGCGTCCCCACGTGATGAGCGTCGGATGTGCGATCGCCGCCGCCTGCGCCCACAGCGGCGTCTCGCCGGCGAAGCGCGGATCGCGGAAGCTCGCGAAGATGGCGCGCGAGCTCTCGAGCACGCCGGGCCGCATCGCATTGGCCATGCGCTCGTCGATCAACTCGTCGGTGACGACGTCCTTGCGCTCGACCATCGTGTCGACCCACGCGACCATGCCCTCGCGCGTCGGGTTGGCGAGGAACTCGCGCAGCCGCTTCGCACCCTCACTGACGTCGGGGCCGAACGTCGTCACGTAGAAACCGCCTGGACCCATCATCACCAGCCGATCGGCGCGATCGGGATACGCGAGCGCGAAGTGGCCGGTGACCGAGCCACCCATCGAGTTGCCGAGCAGGTGTGCCTTCTCGATCCCCAGCCCGTCCATCAGCGCGCGGACCGAATCGGCCGCGATCTTCGAGTAGGGCCGATCGATCTCGACCGGCTCGCTCAGGCCGAAGCCCGGCATGTCGAGCACGATCGTGCGGAACGACTTGGCGAAGACAGGCAGGTTGCCACGGAAGTTCGACCAGCCACTCACACCCGGACCTGAGCCGTGGAGCAGGATGAGCACCGGCCCTTCGCCGGCCTCGTGGTAGTGGAGGCGGAACTCGCCCTCCAACACGCCCCCGGTCTCGTCGAAGTCGAGCAGGTCCATTCGGCGACTGTAAGCACGACCCGCGCGGGAAGCGAGCGGAGCATCCCGCTCAGCAGGATCCATGACGTGCGCAGTTCACGAATGGGACGTACCGTCCGCGACATGGCCATCCATGGGGTCAGCCACGTCGGTCTGTGCGTCGCCGACCTCGATCGCTCCGTGCGCTTCTACTGCGACGGGCTGGGCTTCGAGCTGCTGCGTGCCTTCGACATCGGCGGCGATCCGTGGACTCGGGTGCTCGAGGTCGACCCGCTCCTCCTGCACAGCCGCATCCTCCGCCGAGACGGTCTCACCATCGAGCTGCTGCAGTTCGAGCAGCCGGGCCACGTCGGGCCGGCCGAGCGGCGAGCGATGAACCAGCTCGGGTTCACCCACTTGGCGGTGTGGGTGGACGACGTCGACGTCGAGGCGGCACGGGTGGTCGAGCTCGGCGGCGCGATCGTCGAACCGACTCGAGTCGTGTTCGACGAGCCGTCCCTCCAGGCAAGATGGCTGTACTGCACCGATCCCGACGGCACACGGATCGAGCTGATCGAGCACCCCGCCGGAGAAGCCGTCGCGCTCGCTCGCTGACGCGCCGGTCCGCTGTGTGGGACGGGTTGGTCGCCGTCGTCCGGGGCAGCCGTCAGGATGATCGCGTGAACGAAACCGCCGCCCGCGCAACCGCGGCCATCGTCGGCTCGGGGAACATCGGCACCGACCTGATGTTCAAGCTCCTCCGCTCGGACGCGATCGAGCTGACGACGATGGTCGGCATCGACCCCGACAGCCAAGGACTCGCCTTGGCACGTGAGCGTGGCATCGACACGACGTCAGACGGTGTCGACTGGCTGCTCGCACAGAGCACGCTGCCCGACATCGTGTTCGACGCGACGTCCGCGTACGTGCACGTGGCCGATGCGCCGCGCTACCGCGAAGCGGGCATCCGCGTGGTCGACCTCACGCCGGCTGCCGTCGGGCCCTACGTCATCCCGACCGTCAACCTGCGCGATCACCTCGACGAGCCGAACGTCAACATGGTCACCTGCGGCGGGCAGGCGACGATCCCGATGGTGTACGCCGTGTCTCGGGTGACACCCGTGCGGTATGCGGAGATCGTCGCGACCGTCTCGTCGGTGTCGGCCGGCCCGGGCACCCGGGACAACATCGACGAGTTCACGCGGACCACCGCCGGCGGTGTCCAGCGACTGGGAGGCGCCGAGCGCGGGAAGGCGATCATCATCCTCAACCCGGCCGACCCGCCGATGATGATGCAGAACACGATCTTCTGCGCGGTCGCCGACGACATCGACGCCGAAGCGGTCGTCGCCTCGGTCACCGAGATCGCCGACGCCATCCGCGAGTACGTCCCGGGCTATCGCCTCCGCCAGCGACCGCAGTTCGAGCCGTCGACGGCCGAGCGCCCGGCGCGCGTCGTCGTCTTCGTCGAGGTGCAGGGCGCGGGCGACTACCTGCCGCCCTACGCCGGCAACCTCGACATCATGACGGCCTCTGCGACCAAGGTCGGCGAGGAGATCGCCAAGCACCTCACGAGGAAGGTCGCGAGCTGATGAGCTACTCCGACACGCTCGACATCCGCGTCACCGACACGTCGCTGCGCGACGGTTCGCACGCGAAGGGCCACCGCTTCGACGAGCAGATGGTGCGCTCGGTCGTCGCCGGTCTCGACAGCGCCGGTGTCCCGGTCATCGAGGTGACCCACGGCGATGGGCTCGGTGGATCGTCGTTCAACTACGGGTTCTCGACCACGGACGAGCGCGTGCTGATGAAGGCAGCGGTCGACACGGCCGAGCGGGCGAAGATCGCCGCGCTCATGCTCCCCGGGCTCGGCACGCGCGACGACATCCGCGCCGTCGCCGACATCGGCGTCAGCGTCATCCGCATCGCCACCCACTGCACCGAGGCCGACATCTCCAAGCAGCACTTCGGGCTCGCCCGCGAGCTCGGCCTCGAGACGGTCGGGTTCCTGATGATGGCCCACTCCGTCCAGCCGCAGCAGCTCGCCGCGCAGGCGCGGATCATGGCTGATGCCGGCTGCCAGTGCGTGTACGTCGTCGACTCGGCCGGCGCTCTGATCACCGATCAGGTCAGCGACCGTGTCGCCGCGCTCGTCGCCGAGCTCGGCAGCGACGCACAGGTCGGCTTCCACGGCCACGAGAACCTCTCGCTCGGTGTCGCCAACTCGCTGTGCGCGATCCGCGCCGGAGCGGTGCAGATCGACGGCAGTGCGCGTCGCTTCGGTGCCGGGGCAGGCAACACACCGGTCGAGGCCCTCGCCGCGGTGTGCGACAAGCTCGGTATCCGCACCGGCATCGACGTGCTGCGGATGATCGACGTCGCCGAGGACGTCGTCCGCCCGGTGATGGACGGCGAGTGCGTGCTCGACCGGCTCTCGCTCATCATGGGCTACACCGGCGTGTACTCGTCGTTCCTGCGCCACGCGTATCGCGCCGCCGAGCAGTACGGCGTCTCGGGTGCCGAGATCCTGATGACCTGCGGCGAACGGCGCCTCGTCGGCGGCCAGGAGGACCAGATCATCGAGATCGCCATCGGCTTGGCGGCCGCGAAGGCCTGAACGACCGCAACTTTGGTGCTCGGGGGCGAGATCCTCGCCCGTCAGCCCCAAAGTTCGGCTGGGGGTCAGTAGCGGGGGTCGGCGAAGACCTTGCGGACGCGCTCTTCGAAGTGCTCGAGGGGGTATGTCTCGCCGTTCGGGTCGAACGCTGCCTGGTCCCACTCGTCGGTGAACTGCGCGGTCAGCTCGTACCAGGGCTCGTCGCGGTACTGGTCGCGCAGATCCTGCGGCTTGTCGAAGTGCTGGTAGTAGTACTGACCCTGGAAGTCCTGATGGACGCGGATCATGTGGTACACGTCGGGTCGGACGTACGGCTTCAACATCTCGGCGGCGATGGCGCCGTGGTTCGGGACGCTGATCGCCTTGCCGACGTCGTGGCACAGCGCAGCGACGACCACCTCGTCGTCGGCGCCGGCCCGCTCGGCCATGGTCGCGGTCTGCAGGCAGTGCGTCAGCTGGTCGGTGGAGAACCCGTCGACGATCTCGCCGATCGAGCGGAGCATGGCCAGCACCGCGTCGGCGACGCGCGGCTGGTTCGCCGACACCTGCCGGCCGATCTCGGCCCACTCCTCGGCGGTCGACTGATCCATCCGAGTGAAGGTTGCCTGGGACATGGTCAACGCACCTCCGAGGTGATCGTGCCGACCTGCTCGACGTCGGCACGGAGTTGTGACTTCAGGTCGTCGAGGCTCGCGAACCTGCGCTCGGGGCGAATCCTAGCGACGAAGGCCACCTCGATCTCCTGCCCGTAGAGGTCGCCGTCGAAGCCGATCAGGTGCGCCTCGATGCGCACCTCGCCGTCGGTCTCGACCGTCGGGCGAACGCCGATGTTCGTGGCCGCCGCCCAGACCTCGCCCCCCGGCAACGTCACGCGCGTCGCGTACACACCGCAGGAGGGGGCGAGCAGCCCTGGCGCGGGCGCGAGGTTGGCGGTCGGGAAGCCGATCGTGCGGCCGATCTGGTTGCCCACCACGATGAGTCCGCTGACCGCGTACGGGCGGCCGAGCAGGCGGGACGCCAGCACGACCTCGCCGTCCGTGATCGCGCGACGGCACCTCTCGTTGCGCACCTCCATGCACGGCCGCGAGACCACACAACCCGAACCGCTCATGACGCTGCCGCCTTCGGGCGCTGGTGACCCCAGAAGCTCGGCTTGGTGATCTCGTAGGTCGTCTCGGAGGCCACGTCGCCCACTTGCAGGCCGCCCCAACCGAACTCGACCGAGTAGCCGTCGGGCGAGGTCACGTAGAACGACACCATGTGATCGTTCGTGTGCCGGCCGAGGGTGAGCGAGAGCGGGATCTCGGCGGCGTGCACGCGGTCGAGGGCACGCCCGACGTCGTCGAGCTCGCTCACCTCGAGCATGAAGTGCACGATCTGGCCCGGGAACGGCACGCCCACGAGCCCGAGCGTGTGATGCCTCGGGTTGCACCCGAGGAAGTCCATCTGCAACGTGTTCGTGGTGCCGTCGGGCATCGGCTGGTCGACCCGCATCGTGTTGCGCCGGTGGAACCCGAGGATGTCACGGAACAGCCCGCTCGACGCGGCGAGGTCGCTCACGCCGAGCACGACGTGGCCCATCCCCATGTCACCCGTGACGAAGCCGCTGACGAGCGGGGTCTGCACCCGGACGTGGTCGAGGATCGGCCCGAAGAACAGCTCGACGTTCACGCCGGACGGATCGACGAACCGGGCGAGACCCGACACGAGCCGTTCGCGTGCCTCGGCCTCGCTCACCTCGTCGACCACGATGCCGGCCTCGCGCAGCGACGCGGAGACCGAGGCGAGGTCGTGATCGTCACCGACCTCGAAGCCGACAGCGGCGACACCCTTCTCGTCGCCGGGCACGAGCTCGACGCGGTAGGGGTACTTGTCGATGCGGAAGCAGCGCGAGCCCTCGTGCGTGCCGTCGACCGGCATCATGCCGAGGATCGACGTGGCGAAGTGCTCCCACCGTTCGAGGTTGGGTGTCGTCAGTCGCACGTAGCCGAGCGCTCGAACGTGCGATGGAGGTGCAGCCATCAGGTCTCCTGGGGGTGTCGGTCGCGCACCGGCGCGATCACGTCGTCTGCATAGCGCCGCAGCGCATCCAATCGCTCGTCGAGCGGCTGGTCGTCGGGTGCGAGGCTGTAGGTGTCCTGGAAGCGCATGCCGACATCGGTGACGCCGAGCTCGGCGAGGCGCAGAACGCCCTCGACCGTCGCCGCGTGCGGTGAACGCACGTGGATCTCGAACGGCTCGGTGTCGCGTCCGGCCTCGGCGCGGTAGCCATGCAAGGTCGGGACCACCTTCGCGATCAGGTCCTCGTCGGCAGAGGCGGACACCCATCCGTCCGACAGCGCGGCGCGGCGCAGCGCGCGGTCGGCATGCCCTCCGACGAGGATCGGCAGCGGCTTCGACGGCACCGGGTTCAGCTTCACCGCGGGCAGGTCGTAGAGCTCGCCGTGGTGCTCGAACCACCCGCCGTCGGTCAGGCCGCGCAGGATGGCGATGCACTCGTCGAGCCGCTGCCCGCGCCGCTCCCACGGCACACCGCACACCTCGTAGTCATCGGGCCACGGGCTCGACCCCACGCCGAGCTTGAACCGGTTGCCGCTCAGCACCGCGACCGACGACGCCTGCTTGGCCGTCAGCACGGGGTGCCGGACCGGCAGCTTCAGCACGGCGACGAGGAACTCGACGCGCTCGGTGACAGCGGCCATGGCCGGCACGAGCGAGAACGGCTCGATGAAGAGCTTGTTCTCGAGGAACTCGCGACCGCCCGTGTCGGTGTAGGGGTACTTCGACGACGACTCGCGCGGATAGCAGATGCTGTCGGGCACCGAGATGGTGTCCCAGCCGGCGTCCTCGGCTGCGCGGGCGAGCGTCAGGTAGTGCGCGGGGTCGGGCATCCCGATGCTGTACGTGAAGCGCACGGTCATCGCCCGGTCGAGCCTCGCGTCAGAGCAGCATCTCGAGCGGGTCGAACCCCATCGCGACGCTCATGTAGCTGTGGAACGACACGTCGGGAACGTTGATCGCATGGTTGAGGCCGGCGTGGCAGTCGCGCCACAGGCGTTGCAGCGGGTTGCTGCGCCGCAACGCCGCGCCACCCGACCGCGCGAACAGGTCGTCGACTGCGGCGACGGCGCGCCAGCTGCCCTGCACCTGATCGCGCCTGCCGCGAGCACGCACCTGCATGGGGATGACCTCGCCTCGCGACACGATCTCGTACATCTCGCCGACGTTGCGCAGCAGTTGCACTCGGCACGCATCGATGTCACCTGCATCGGCACCCGCTGCCGTCATCGCGATCGGGGCGTTCGCCAACGGGCCGGTCACGATGCTCGATCGGTTCCGTTGGTGCTCGAGATGAGCGGCGAAGGCACCTTCGGCCATGCCGATGATGGGCGCCGTGATGGCGTTCGGGAAGACTGCGCCCCACGGCATCTTGTAGAGCGGCCCCGTGTTCACCGCGAGACCCGGACCTTCGTACGCGCGCATCGCTTCGCCGGCGTGCGTGCGGTAGGACGGCACGAACGCCTCCTCGATGACGATGTCGTTGCTGCCCGTGCCGCACAAGCCCACGACGTGCCAGGTGTCCTCGATGGTGTAATCGCTCGCCGGGACCAGGATGTGCAACCCCTTCGGCGGATCGAGCGGTGTGCCGTCGGCGTCGCCGACCGTCACCCCGAGCAGCGCCCAGTCGGCGTGGTCGACGCCCGACGAGAAGCTCCACCTGCCGCTGATCATGAAGCCGCCGTCGACCGGGCGAGCCACGCCACCCGGCAGGTACTGCGAGCTCATCCAGGTGTCGGGATCGTCGCCCCACACCTCGGTCTGGGCACGGTCGTCGAAGAACGCGAGCTCCCAGGGGTGCACGCCGATGATGCCCGACACCCAGCCCGACGCCCCGCAGCACGCAGCGATCTCCATGACCGCCTCGAAGAAGACGCGCGGATCGGCCTCGTACCCGCCGTGGCGCTTCGGCTGCAGCAGGCGCACCACGCCCGTGGCCTTGAGTTGCTTGCCGGTGTCGTCGGGCAGGCGGCGCAGCGCCTCGGCCTGGTCGGCCTGCTCGCGCAGATACGGCGCAAGCTCCCGGATCCGTTCCAACACCTCGTGAGCCATCTACCGCATCCCCATTCGCGCGAGATCGTCGTGCACCGCTCGGTGACCATACGAGCCGCGCCGCCGGGGGGACAGGCTCGCCTCCCGTTGAGTGGGATCCGACCTCGCAGAGGGGACCTCCCGCTCACCGGTACGCCTCGGTTGCCAGCCGCGTCGGCCGGGTCGACACTCGCACGATGGACGACACGTCGGTCGCGCCCTTGCGCGGGCAGAGGATCTTGATCACCGGGGTCACAGGCAAGGTTGCGCTGCCAGTCGCACGTGCCCTGAGCGCGGACAACGTGGTGTGGGGCGCGGCTCGCTTCGGTGA
>JBFWSW010000081.1:0-2838 GCA_050248155.1 Ilumatobacteraceae bacterium | reverse complement strand
GTCACCGCCCGCGACATGATGGAGCACGAGATGGCCGACACCTGGGACACGATCGATCGCTACGTGGTGATCTCGTCCGACACCCACGCCGGAGCCGAGCTGCGCGAGTACCGCGACTACCTCGACCCGGAGTGGCACGAGCAGTTCGACGCGTGGGCCGACACCTACGTCAGCCCGTTCGACGATCTCGTCGCGGCGACCGCCGACCGCAACTGGGACAGCGATCTGCGTCAGCGGATCCTCGACGACGACGGCATCGCCGGCGAGGTGATCTTCCCGAACACCATCCCGCCCTTCTTCAACACGATCCACAGCTTCTCGACGTTGCCGTGGACCAAGGAGCAGCTCGAGCCGCGCGTCGCCGGGCTGAAGGCGCACAACCGGTGGCTCATCGAGTTCTGCAAGAAGCAGCCGAAGCGCCGCCTCGGTCTGATCCAGGTGATGCCGCACGACGTCGAGGCCGCGATCGCCGAGATCCAGTGGGCCAAGGACTCTGGCGTCATCGGCGGCGTCCTCCTCCCCGCCGTGCCCGCCAACCACGCGGTCATGCCGTACTACCACACGATCTACGAGCCGCTGTGGGCCGTGTGCCAGGACCTCGACATGCCCATCCATCAGCATCCCGGCACCGGCCATCCCGACGTCGGCGCGGATCAGCCGGCGGCGAACGCGGTGATGATGATGGAGTTCAACCACTGGACGCGGCGCACGTTCGCGCACCTCATCCTGGCCGGTGTGTTCGAGCGCTACCCGCGGCTGAAGGCCGTGTGGACCGAGCAGAACCGTGGCGTCCGTTGGGTGCTCGAGGATCTCCGCATGCTCGACTCGATCGTCGCCGGCATGAAGTCCTCGGTGGCCAACCGGACGATGTCGCTCTTCGGCAGCGACGTCATCGACTCGCTCTCGCTCACCCCGACCGAGTACTTCAAGCGCAACTGCTACCTCGGCGCCAGCTTCCTGCCCCGCCACGAGATCGAGTTCCGCCACCAGGTCGGAGTCGATCGGATCATGTGGGGCTCGGACTTCCCGCACGAGGAGGGCACCACGCCCTACAGCCGCGAGGCCCTGCGATCGACGTTCTCCGAGGTGCCCGAGGCCGAGTGCCGGATCATGCTGGGCGGCGCGGCGGGTGACGTCTACGGCTTCGACATGGCCGCCCTGGCCGAGGTCGCGAAGCGCATCGGGCCGACGGTCGAGGAGATCAAGCAGCCCCTCACCGTGGCCCCACCCTCGAACTCCGGGGCGTTCCAAGGCCCGTTCACCCTGGCCATGGCGGGTTCCTGAACCACAGCGGCGCCGGGCAACGCCCGGTTCATTCAGCGGACGGAGATGTCCCGCTGAATGAGAATTGACCATTGCGGGAAGCTGAGACCTGTGTCAGGATCCCCACGTCCCTGCACGTCCGTGCGGGGAAATCGAGGGGATCGACGGGGGTCGGCACATGGTGGCTACAGCCGTGCAGTCCGTGGCGGACGCGGACACAGGCGCGAGCTCGAGCGAACGCTCGGTGCTCGGACGCGCCGCGCGCGTCATGGACGCCTTCGGCGCGCAGGACCCGGTGCTGTCGCTCAACGACCTCACGGCCAAGGTGGGCCTGCCGAAGTCGACGGTGCACCGCATCGCCGAGCAGCTGGTCGAGCTGAGCTGGCTCGAGCGCACCGCGTGCGGCTACCGCGTCGGCATGCGCCTGTTCGAGATCGGCGGTCTGGTCGAGAGTCGGCATCGCCTGCGCAACGCGGCGCTCCCGTACCTCCAGGACCTCTCGCAGCGCTTCCGCATGTCGGCCCACCTCGGTGTGCTCGACGGCCACGAGGTGCTCTACCTCGAGACCCTCCCGGCGCGTGGTGCGTCGCTGCCCACGCGCCAGGGCGCGCGGATGCCCGCGTACTGCACCGGCCTCGGCAAGGCGATGCTCGCCTTCAGCGATCAGAAGTGCGTCGACACCACCATCTCGCGCGGGCTCGCCCCGCGCACCGAGTACACGATCGTCGTCCCCGACGTGCTGCGCAACGAGCTCGGCGAGATCGCCCGAACCGGCGTCGCGTACGACCGTGAAGAGAGCATCCGAGGCGTCGGCTGCGCAGCGGCACCCCTGCGGGGTTCGGGTCGAGCGATCGGTGCGATCTCGGTCACCGGTTCCACCACGCAGGCGAACCGCAAAGAGGTCACGATGGCTGTGCGCGAAGCGGCCAAGCGCACCTGGCACGACCTCTTCGGCTGACCGCACGCCGCGCCGCGGCATCTACCATCGAGGCTCATGGGGGAGCAGCGGACGCGCGTCGTCATCATCGGTGGCGGACCGGCGGGGTTGTTGCTGGCCCGGCTGCTGCACCGCGCCGGGCACGACGTCGTCGTCCTCGAACGCCAGACGCGCGACTACGTGATGGCCCGGGTGCGCGCGGGTGTGCTCGAGTGGGGCTCGGTCGAGATGTTGCGCGACGCGGATGTCGGCGCGCGGATGGATGCCGAGGGCTTCGTGCACGACGGCACCGCACTGTCGTTCTCGGGGCGAAAGCTCCGCATCGACTTCAAGGCGCTCACCGGTCGCAGTGTGATGGTGTACGGCCAGACCGAGGTGACCAAGGATCTGTACCAGGCCCTCGACGCCGACAGCGTGCCGATCATCGACGAGGCCGCCGACGTGCGGCCCCACGACGTCACGACGAATCACCCGTACGTCACGTACGTGAAGGACGGCGTCACCCATCGCATCGACTGCGAGTACGTCGCCGGCTGCGACGGGTTCCACGGCGTCAGCCGCACCTGCATCCCAGCCGACATCCTGCGCGAGTACGAGCGCGTCTACCCGTTCGGTTGGCTCGGCGTGCTGTCCGAGAC
>JBFWSW010000080.1:0-16313 GCA_050248155.1 Ilumatobacteraceae bacterium | reverse complement strand
GACTCGCCGATCTCGATCTCGAAGGAGAGCTCGACCTCGTCGGGGACGCGGACCGAGTGCCGGATGCCGCCGCGGACGAACTCGACCTGATTGTGTCGTGACAGCTGGTCAGCGAGGCTGCGCAGCTTCGCCGCAGCCTCTTCCCGCCGCAGCGTCCGTGTCTCTTCGATTGCCAGGAGCTCGTCGCCCATCACGTCCTCCTCACCGTCGGTGCTGCACGCAGTCTCGCGTGCCGCGGGCACGAACCGAAGTCGAGGGGACTACTCTCGCCGCGTGATGCGCGCAGCGGGGTCGGAGCCGGCGCGGCGCCGGCCGTGAGCGAGAACCGCTGGATGCGACTGGTCCAGGACAACCCTGGGCACTCTGCGTGGTACATCGAGCGGTTCCGCGCGATGGCTGCGGAGGGAAGGGATCTCGACGGCGAGGCACGGTTCGTCGACGCGATGGCGTCACGCGGCGCGTGGATCCTCGACGCGGGTTGCGGTCCGGGACGCGTCGGCGGTCGGCTCGCCGCTGTCGGACACCATGTGGTGGGTGTCGACATCGACCCCGAGCTGATCGAAGAGGCCCGACGCCAGCATCCGGGCCCGACATGGCTGGCGCGCGACCTCGCCGAGCTCGACCTGCCCGCTGACGGCATCGCCGAGCGGTTCGACGTGGTCGTCGCTGCGGGGAACGTGATGACCTTCCTCGATCCTGCCACTCGCGTCGAGGTCCTGCGACGGCTGCGCGCCCACCTGGTCCCCGACGGTCGTGTCGCTGTCGGCTTCGGCGCCCAGCGCGGCTACGAGTTCGCCGACTTCGCCGCTGACGCCTCGTCGGCCGGTCTCGGCGAGGACCTGCGGTTCTCGACGTGGGACCTCCGCCCGTTCACGCCGTCGTCGGACTTCCTGCTCGCCGTGCTGTCAGCTCGCTGAGCAGCGCGAGACGAGGGACCGCGGGTCCGGGTACTGCAGCAGTGACGGCTTATTGTTCCAGTGCCGGATGGAAGTATGGGCGGGGTATGATGGCGGCTGGATGTCGTGACGACGGGTGAGTGCGTCGACTGCGACCCGGAGAGGATCCGTACATGAGCACGTTCCTGTTGCCGACGGAGCCGATCGTGTCGATCGACGGCTACCTCGCGAACGGCGTGGGTGGGTCGGGCATCCGGCGTGCGCACGAGTTGGGCCCGACGGCGACGATCGATGTGGTGACGAGGTCGGGTTTGCGTGGTCGAGGCGGCGGTGGGTTCCCGACCGGCCGGAAGTGGGCCGGGGTCGCAGGCCAGACCGGCGGCCGGCGATATCTCGTGTGCAACGGTGCCGAGGGGGAGCCGGGCACGTTCAAGGATCGCACCCTGATGCGCGCGAATCCGTACCAGCTGGTCGAGGGTGTGGCGATCGCCGCGTTCGCGATCGGCGCCGCGGAGGCGTTCATCTGCCTGAAGGCGAGCTTCACCGCCGAGATCGATGCGGTCACCCGGGCCGTGCAGGAGTTCCAGTCGGTCGGGCTCTGCGGCGACTGCAAGGTCACGATCGTGGCCGGTCCGGACGAGTACCTGTTCGGCGAGGAGAAGGCGATGTTGGAGGTGATCGAGGGGAACGAGCCGTTGCCGCGGTGGCTCCCCCCGTACCTGCACGGTCTGTTCGCCACCGCACCGCAGCTGGGCTGGCAGTCCCACGAGTGCGGACCCGGCGGGGCTGATGGCGGAGCCGGCTCGAACCCGACGCTCGTCAACAACGTCGAGACCCTGTCGAACGTTCCGCACATCCTGACCCGCGGCGCGGAGTGGTTTCGCTCGATGGGCAGCGTCGAGTCGCCCGGCACGATCGTCACGACGGTCGTCGGTGACGTCGTCGCTCCCGGCGTGGGCGAGGTCGAGATGGGGACCTCGCTGCGGGCCGTGATCGACTCCGTCGGAAGCGGGATGGTCGCAGGGCGATCGGTCAAGGCCGTGTTCTCCGGGGTGGCGAACGCGGTCGTGACAGCCACCGATCTCGACGTCCCGGTCAGCTACGAAGGGTTCCAGGCCATCGGCAGTGGCATGGGTTCGGCGGGTTTCATCGTCTACGACGACTCGACGTGCATGGTGGATGCTGCCTACCGGTTCTCGCGGTTCCTGTCGATCGAGTCGTGCGGGCAGTGCCCGCCGTGCAAGCTCGGCTCGAGCGCGATCACCGAGCACCTCGAACGGATCGAGACCGGCATCGCCGACGAGAGCGATCTCCAGGCGATCACGGGTTGGCTGGGTCACGTCACCGACGGCAGCCGTTGCTTCCTCGCGACGGAAGAGCAGATGGTCGTGTCGAGCATCCTGCGCGCGTTCCCCGCGGAGTTCGCCGAGCACATCGAGCTCGGCCGCTGCCCACGCCCGCGGCGCCTCCCGATCCCCAAGCTGATCGACATCTCCGACGGTCGCGCCGTCTACGACGAGTCGTTCTGGCGCAAGCAGCCCGATTGGACCTACGCCCCCGACGGCGAGGTCGACGACGACACGGGGCACCGATCGTGAGGCCGTCTCATCCGACGTGGAAGGCGAACCTGCTGATGGTCGGGGTCGTCGTCGCGCTCCTCTTGATCTCGGTGATGAGCGTGGTGGGTGGTCGATGAGCGCCCTGCAGACCCAAGCACGAGCGCTCGGTGATCCGACCCGGCACCAGCTGTTCCGCTACATCGCCGACGCCGGGCGTCCGGTCGACGTGGCCGAGCTGACCGCGCACCTCGGGCTCCACCACAACGCGATCCGTCAGCACCTCGCCAAGCTCGTCGACGCGGGACTGGCGTCCGAGTCCACCGCACCCCGGGTCGGACGCGGGCGCCCGCGCCTCGTCTACACCGTCGACCCCTCAGCCGAGAGCCGGTGGGGCGTCACCGGCCCGTACGAGCGCTTGTCCCTGCTGCTGTCGGAGATCATCCGCACCGGTCGCTCGCCGGTCGACGTCGGCCGGCGCGCCGGTCGCCAGAGCCGGGCTGCGACCAACGAGGCTGCCGATCCAGTCGCTGGGTTGGTCGACGCCATGGAGCGACACGGGTTCGAGCCGACGGTGAAGCAGCGAGGGCGCTCCGTCGACATCGTGCTCGGTGTCTGCCCCTTCGCGACGACCGCGTTGGCCGACCCGGACACCGTGTGTGGCCTGCACCTCGGTCTCGCACAGGGCGTCGCCGATGTGGTCCACGGTCTCGTGATCGACGAGCTCGTCCCGCGGGACCCGCGTCGAGCAGGGTGCCGCCTCAGGTGTCACGTCGAGCCATGACCGGACCGATGGACACGCTCGGCGACCGGATGCGCCAGCTGCACGCTGCCGGGTGGATCGAGCAGATCTCGGTCGACGACGCCGGCCTGCGTTGCGACGGCTGCCGGTGCTGGGCCGCGCCCGAGGACGTCGCCGTCGACGCGGTCGACCGGTTCGAGGGCCCGAGTGATCCCGGCGACGAGTCCATCCTGTTCGCGCTCTCGATGCCCTGTGGCCATCGCGGTGTGCTTCCGGCGGTGTACGGGAAGGACACGGAGCCCGCTGTCGCCGACGTCCTCATGCGACTGCGCCGTCCCCCTCACGACGAACAGATCCACTAGGAACGACAAGGAGGCGACGTGCAGACATCACTGCGGATCGACGGAGCGAACTGCCCGACGTGCTTCAACGAGACCCTCGACGACCTCGCGCACCTCGACGGCGTTCGGCGCGTCCACGGATCGGTCGCCGGACCATGCATCGAGATCGACCACGACGTGCCGATCGAGGCGATCGAGCGGATCATCCGCAGCCGCCTGCACGGTGTCGAGATGTACTCGAACGAGATCCGGATGGTGCCCCTCGAACCGGTGGCGCTCACCAGCACGTGCCAGCGCCACCGTGCCGCGCTTCGGGATGCAACCACGCCGCTCGACGCGGGCGCACCGTCTGTCGAACCGTCGATGACGCTCGGGGAGATCGTCACCCGCCACCCTGCGCTCGCCGCCGAGCTCGAACGGCGCGGGCTCGACTACTGCTGTCACGGTGGCCGGACCCTCCTCGACGCAGCACGCGCGGCGGGACTGGACGCGATCACCGTGGCATCTGACCTGTCGGCGGTGGACGTCGACCGGCGCCCCGCCGAGTGGGCCTCGCTCGGGCCGGCCGAGCTGGTCGACCACATCACCACCGTCCACCACGGATACCTGTGGGTCGAGCTCCCGCGGATCGGTGCGCTGGTCGACAAGATCACCGCGGTCCACGGCGATCGGCACCCCGAGCTGGCCGACGTGCAGCGTCGCTACCGCGAGTTGAGAGCCGACCTCGAGCCGCACCTCGCCCGCGAGGAGCAGGAGGTGTTCCCGATGATCCGCCGGTTCGTCGAGACCACGACGTCTCCTGCCGAAGGTCGCCATCTGGCAGCACGGATCGACGCACTCGCCGGCGAGCACGAGACGGTCGGCGAGCTCCTCGACGAGCTGCGTCGCCTGAGCGATGGGTACGTGGTCCCCGCGGACGGATGTGCGAGCTACGCGGCCTGCTACCGGGCGTTGGCCGAGCTGGAGGCCGACACCCACCTCCACGTGCACAAGGAGAACAACCTGCTGTTCCCCGCCGCTCGCGCCAGGTGACGCCGGGTCACGGCACCGGGTGACGGCATCGGACTCAGTGGCGAGCCCACGCGAGCGCCACGCCGATCGGCATGCTCGCGAGCGCCACGACGAGCAGCAGCCGGTAGAGCCCCAGCAGGTCCGTCGAGCGCTGTCCTGGCGAGCCTCTCCTCGACGCGACCACTGCCATGACGATCGCGGCCACCATCGGCGCGGTCCCGGCGGAGACCGTCGCCGGGTTCGACACGAGCGTCCCGGCGATCACCAGCGCACAGCCGGTGTTCCACATCAGGCATTGCGCCGTCACGAACGTGACGGATGATGGCCCCTGCGCCAGGTGGGCCTGACCGGCGCCGATCGCGAGCTGAGCGACACCGGCGACGAGCACGAGGAAGGCCGCCACCCACGAGCCGTGGCTCCAGTGCGTCGGTCCGGTGACGGCCGCGACCATGCCGCCGGCAACGACCGACGCCCCGCCGGCAGTGAACAACGGCAGGCTCCGCGCCCAGGGGTTCACAACAGCCCGAGCTGGAGCCGAGCGGCCTCGGACATGCGTCCCACGTTCCACGGTGGGTCGAAGACGATCGTGATCTCGACGTCGTCGACTCCCGGGATCGCCCGCACTGCCCGGAGGGCATCGGCGCGCAGGATCTCGCCCATGCCGCAGCCCGGCGCGGTCATCGTCATGTCGATCTCGATGCGACGGCTTCCCTCGTCGTCCAGGACCTCGTCACAGCGGTAGACGAGCCCGAGCTCGACGATGCTGACCGGGATCTCGGGGTCGTAGATCTGCTGCAGGGCATCGAGGACGCGTTCCAGCTCGAAGGGCCCCTCGGCGGCACGTTCCGTGACGTCGACCGGATCGAACCCGAGTGCGTCGGCGTCCTGCCCGTCGATCCGCAGCAGCGATCCCATCTGGGTGCGCACGGTGATGCTGGCGCCCAGCCGTTGGACGACCTCCACGAGCCCGCCCGCGTCGAGCGTCACCGGTTGCCCGTAGGGAACGGTCGTCGCACGGCACTCGCGGGCGAGAGCGGTCGGAGACCAGCTGGTCATCGGTGCCACCCCGCTCCGGTCACAGCGGCGGCGACGAGGCCGGCGATGTGAGCGCGCACCGTCTGGTGGGGGATGGAGTCGGTGATGTCGCGCACGAACGCATCGATCAGCATCGCTCGGGCCTGCGCGAGCTCGATCCCTCGACTGCGGAGGTAGTGCAGCGCGTCCTCGTCGAGACGGCCGACGGTCGCGCCGTGCGTGCAGCGCACGTCGTCGGCGAGGATCGTCAGCCATGGCCGGGCGTCGGCCTCGGCGTTCGGCCCGAGGACGAGGTTCCGACTCGTTTGGCTGGCGTCGGTCGCGGTCGTTCCGGGCCGGACGATGATCTCGCCGCTGAACGAGCCGCGCCCGTGGTCGTCGACGACGCCGGCGAAACGTTGAGTGCTCGCGCACCGCGACGCAGCGTGATCGACGGTGACGACGGTGTCGTGGCGCTGACGGCCGCCGGTGACGTTGATCCCGGCGAGCTCGGCCCGCGCGTCGGCTGCGTCGAGGTGCACGTCGATCGCGTGGCGCGCGATGTCGCCGCCCAGGGTCACCGACGTGTGTCGGAGCACCGAACCTGTGCCGAGGCCGGCGCGGGTGCGCCCGATGTGCGTTGCCGTGGGCGTCTCGACCTGCACCCGGTGGTGCGCGAGCTCGGCCCGGTCCCCGACTCGGATCACGGTGGATGCCTCGGACAACGTCTGGCCGTCGAGCCCGCCGTAGGACTCGACGACGGTGACACGGGCGTCGTCGCCCACATCGACGAGCGTGCGCGGGAACGAGGTCACCATGTGCCCGACGCTCGGATCGGGCAGCGCGAGGTGGACGATGTGGATCGGCTGGTCGGACCGCGTGCCGTCGCCCACCTCCACGAGCGACAGGCCGGCGCCGTCGGCGTGGCCCGCGCCCGATACGCCGCAGTGCACTCCGGCGGGGAGGATGGCGTGGTCGGAGAGGTCGGCGGCGTAGAAGCCGTTCACGAACACGAGCCTCGGTGCCGCGCCGCCGGTCAGCGAACCGATCAGCGAACCGATCAGCGTGCCGGGTAGCGATGCGACCTGCCGGTCGAGGGCTGGGACCGAACGCTCGATGCGGGCGACGATCTCGTCGAGGGGTGTGTACCGCCACCGCTCGTCGCGTTCGTTCCCGAGCTCGAACAGCGCGGCGACGGTGGTCACGCCGGCACCTCGACCGGGACTGTCCCGTAGCCCTCGGCCTCGAGCTCGTGGGCGAGCTCGGGACCTCCGGACCGCACGATCCGCCCGTGCTGCAGCACGTGGACGCGGTCGGGCCGCACGCCGTCGAGCAGCCGCGTGTGATGGGTGATGATCAGCATCGACAGGTCCGGCGCGCGGAGGCGTTCGATGCCCTGCGAGACGACCCGGAGCGCGTCGATGTCGAGCCCGGAATCGGTCTCGTCGAGGATCGCCAGCCGTGGTTCGAGCATCGACATCTGCAGGATCTCGTTGCGCTTCTTCTCTCCGCCGGAGAAGCCGGCGTTCACCGACCGGCTGAGGAACGCGGGATCCATCGCGAGACGCGCCATGTGCTGCTTCGCGAGCCCGAGGAACTCGACAGCGTCGAGCTCGGGCAGGCCCCGGTGGGACCGGACCGAGTTGACCGCGGTGCGCAGGAAGTACATGTTGCCGACACCCGGGATCTCGACCGGGTGCTGGAACGCGACGAACACACCCGCCGCGGCGCGGGCCTCGGGTGTGAGCGCCAGCAGGTCGGTCCCGTGGAAGGTGACGGTGCCGGTGACGTCGTAGCCGTCGCGCCCCGCCAGCACGTTGGTGAGCGTGGTCTTCCCCGACCCGTTGGGGCCCATGATGGCGTGGACCTCGCCGGTGGGGACGTCGAGGTCGAGTCCGTCGATGACGGCCCGGCCGGCGACGGAGGCGTGCAGATCGGCGATGTGCAGCATCAGCCGACCGCACCTTCGAGGCTGACCCGCATGAGGGCTTGCGCTTCGACGGCGTACTCCATCGGGAGCTCGTCGAACACCTCGCGGCAGAACCCGTTGACGATCATGGTCGATGCGTCCTCCTCGGTCAGGCCGCGTTGGCGGCAGTAGAACAGCTGGTCATCGCTGATCTTCGATGTCGAAGCCTCGTGCTCGACCTGGGCGGAGTCGTTCTTCACCTCGACGTAGGGGAAGGTGTGGGCACCGCACTCGGGGCCGATGAGCAGCGAATCGCACCGGGTGTGGTTGCGAGCGCCGGTCGCCGAGCGCAGGACCTTGACCAGTCCGCGGTAGGTGTTCTGCGCCCGTCCCGCGGAGATGCCCTTGGACAAGATGGTGCTGCGCGTGTTGCGCCCGATGTGGATCATCTTCGTTCCGGTGTCGGCCTGCTGATGGTTCGTCGTAACGGCCACGGAGTAGAACTCGCCGACCGAGTCGTCGCCCTGCAGCACGACGCTCGGGTACTTCCACGTGATCGCCGACCCGGTCTCGACCTGCGTCCACGAGATCTTCGAACGAGCTCCGGCGCAACGGCCCCGCTTGGTGACGAAGTTGTAGATGCCGCCGTTGCCGTCGGCGTCGCCCGGATACCAGTTCTGGACGGTCGAGTACTTGATCGAGGCGTCGTCGAGCGCGATCAGCTCGACGACGGCGGCGTGCAGCTGGTTCTCGTCGCGCATCGGTGCCGTGCAGCCCTCGAGGTAGCTGACGCTGGCACCTTCCTCCGCCACGATCAGCGTCCGTTCGAACTGACCGGTCTGCGCGGCGTTGATCCGGAAGTACGTCGACAGCTCCATCGGGCAGCGCACCCCTGCGGGGACGAAGCAGAACGACCCGTCGGAGAACACCGCCGAGTTCAGCGCGGCGAAGAAGTTGTCGCGGTAGCCGACCACCGAACCGAGGTACTTCCGGACCAGATCGGGGTGCTCGCGGACGGCTTCGGAGAACGAGCAGAAGATGACGCCGGCCGCGGCGAGCGTCGCCTTGAACGTGGTGGCGACCGAGACCGAGTCGAGGATCGCGTCGACCGCGACGCCAGAGAGGCGTTCCTGTTCGGCGAGCGAGATGCCGAGCTTGTCGAACGTGGCGCGGATCTCGGGGTCGACCTCGTCGAGGCTGGCGAGCTGCGGCTTGGGCTTCGGCGCCGCCCAGTAGTGCATGTCCTGGTAGTCGATCGGCGGGTGGTGCAGGTTCGGCCAGGTCGGTTCGTCGAGCGTGACGAAGTGGCGGAACGCACCGAGGCGCCATTCGAGCAGCCAGTCGGGTTCGTGGTGCTTCGACGAGATCAGGCGCACGACGTCCTCGTCGAGTCCCTTCGGTGCCATGTCGGTGTCGAGATCGCTGTGGAACCCGAACGCATACTCCCGCTCGACGAGCTCGTCGACCATGTCGGACATCACACGCTCCTCTTCTCGGCTACGACTTTATCACAGTGTATGCTAGAAATATTCAGAGAGCGTGACCGATGGGAGCATCACGATGCGAGACACACCGCGACCCGCGCCGAGCGGTGATCTGGACACCCCCGACGAGATCGCCGAGATGGTCCGACGGTTCTACAGCGACGTCACACAGGACGACCTGCTCGGTCCGATGTTCAACGAGGTGGCGCGGGTGAACTGGTCCGAGCATCTGCCCAAGCTGACCGCGTTCTGGTGCCGGGCCCTGCTCGGGCTGCCGGGCTACCAGGGCAACCCGTTCCGCGCCCACATGCTGGTCCACGCCCAGCGCTCGTTCACACCGGCACACTTCGAACGATGGTTGACGCTGTTCCACGAGACGCTCGAGCTCGGCTGGGTCGGCCCCAACGCGCGCCGCGCCGGCGAGCTCGCCGACAACGTCGCACGGGTCCACAGCCACCAGTTGCTCGGGCGCGCCGTCACTGTCGGCTCCGGCGCCGCGTCCTGACGAGCACGCGCGATGGACGGGCACCGGCGTCCGCCTGCATGAGCCGGCCATCCTCCGGGCCGAACCTAGGATCGTCGCGTGACCTCGCACGCAGCGGTCGATCACCGGGAGAGCCCGATCGCAGGTCTCTTCCCCGGGTACTTCGCGCTGGTGATGGCGACGGGCATCATCGCGATCGGATCGGAGCAGCAGTCGATCGACTGGCTCGGCGAGGTGCTGTACGTGATCGCTGCCGTCGCGTATGGAGTGCTCGGCGTGCTGGTGGTCGTGCGCCTCATCCGTCATCCGAAGCGGCTGCTCGCCGACTTGACGAGTCACGCCAAGGGGTTCGGGTTCCTGACCATCGTCGCGGCCACCAACGTGCTCGCCAGCGCGTCAGCCGTCGTCCACGGCTGGTGGTCAGTGGCCGAGGTGCTGTGGTGGTGCGCGCTGCCGCTCTACGTCGTGCTGATGTACACGTCGCTGATCTCCGACGTGCTCCGCCGGGACAAGCCTGCGTTGGGTGCCGGGATCAACGGGTCGTGGTTCCTCATGACCGTGTCCACCGAATCGATCGCGGCGACCGGCGCGCTGCTGCTCGCCCGAGACGGCGGCGATCTCCTGGCGTTCGCGTGCATCGCCGCGTTCTGTCTCGGGCTCGTCCTCTACCTCATCGTGATGACCATGGTGTTCCTCCGGTGGACCTTCCAATCGCTCGAGCCGACCGAGGCCGACCCGCCCGCGTGGATCGCGGCCGGAGCCGTCGCGATCACGGTGCTCGCCGGGTCGAACCTGCTGGGTGCCAGAGCGGCGGCACCGCGCGTCGAGCGGCTCGCCCCGCTCATCGAAGGCCTGGTCACGCTGGCGTGGGCGACGGCGACGTTCTGGTTCCCGGTCATGGTCGCGATCGGCGTCTGGCGCCACGTCGTCCGGAAGGTTCCGCTCCGGTACCACCCCTCGTACTGGGCGCTCGTGTTCCCGCTCGGCATGTACGGCGCAGCGACGTTCAAGATGCGCGCCGCGATCGGGCTCGATCACCTCGCGTGGGTGCCCAAGATCACGCTCGCCGTCGCGCTCACGGCGTGGAGCGCGGCGTTCACGGGGCTCGCCGCGCAGGGTGTGAGCGCGCTCGCGAGGCCCGACGATCGATCGGCGGCCCGGGCCGGGCGGAGGTGACGTGGCCAAGTACTACATCGCGCTGAGCCTGCACATCGTGGGCGCCACCATCTGGGCGGGCGGCCACCTGGTCCTCGCGTGCACGATCCTGCCTCGCGCGTTGCGTGAGCGCCGCGCGGCGACGGTCAGCGAGTTCGAGCAGCGCTTCGAGTGGATCGGGTTGCCCGCGCTCGCCACCCAGCTGCTGACGGGTCTGTGGCTCGCGCACAACTTGCTCGGCTCGCCCGGGAACTGGTTCGAGGACGACCCCATCGCGCACCTCGTGCAGGTCAAGCTCGGGCTGCTCGCGCTCACGCTCGGCCTCGCCGTGAACGCGCGGCTTCGGGTCGTCCCGAGGCTCTCCGACGAGACCCTTCCGACGCTGGCATGGCACATCCGTGTCGTGACGATCGCCGCGGTGCTCTTCGTCCTCGCCGGGGCCAGCATTCGGGTTGGCGGGTACCCGGCCTTCGACCGCTGAGCCCGCCGGTCGGTGCGGATTGGGACGAACGTCCCTGTCGGTCCGCTCCGGCCCCCGTTACCGTGCGTGGGCGATGGACGAGAGGCCGTTGACGATCGGAGGCAAGCGCGATGTGTGACTACTGCGATTGCCGCTCGCACAGCGAGATCGCCTCACTGTCCGACGATCACGAGACCTTCGGGCACATGCTCGACCAGCTGATGCGCGCCGTCGAGACCGACGACCGCCACGCTGCCGCCGCGGTGGCGGCCGAGCTGCACCCGCTGCTCGATGGGCACGCAGCGCGGGAGGAGCGTGGGGTGTTCACCCAGCTGCGTCACGCGCACGTGAGCGATGGCTACGTGGCGCGCTTCGAGCGCGACCACCAAGCGGTGCACGCCCTGCTCGACGACAGAGACGAGCGCGGCTGGCACGAGCGTGCGCGTGAGCTCATCCATGTGCTCGGGGATCACATCGCCCGCGAGGAGAGCGACCTGTTCCCGGCAGCGCACCAGTTGCTGACCCCGGCGCAGTGGGATGCCGTGGACGCGGCGAGCGCCGTGGGCGCGCACGCCGCGTGAGGAGCTGCTCTCAGCGCAGGTAGCGGTAGAACGCCACAGAGCACGCGGCCAGCACCACAGAAGCCACGGCCGTGACCCACGCGAGCGAGTCGTCGTCGGCCAGCATCGCGTCGAGACCGACCGTCAGCAGGAACACCTGCAGCGACAGCAGGATGACGACGAAGATCCCCAGTGCAGCGGGGATCTCACGCCGCGAGCGTGCGTGCCGTGGTCCGCCGAGGTGCGGTGGTAGATCGTGCGGTCGGTAGCTCATCGCGCTCCCTCGGTGGTCTCGCCACGTGCGGCCAGCGCCCACACGGTGCCGTCGCGGACCTCGACGTCGATGCGGCCGAGCGGTCGCTGGGGCGGACCGGACACGACGTCGCCGGACTCTGCGTCGAAGTGGCCTTCATGGCACGGACACTCCATCTCACCGGTGTCGGGCTGGTAGTAGACGACGCAACCGAGGTGGGTGCACTGCTGGCTGAAGGCGCGGAGCTCGCCGCCCGGGAGGTGGACGAGGATCGCCGGGTCGGCCGAAGTGGGGTAGTCGAAGAGGTGTGCGGTACCTTCTGGCACGTCGGCGAGCGCCACGATCGCCCGGGGTTCACCTTCGTTGATCGACCGCAGCGAGGACCAGGTCGCGATGGCCACCCCGCCGGCAGCGAACCCGCCCGAGGCGAGCACGAGGTAGCGGACGAACTCGCGTCGGGTGACCTCGTCCTCGCCTGCGGAGGTGAGCGGGAAGTCCTGCCGCCAGACCGGATCGGCGACCGGCACCGCGCGTGGCGCGTATCCACCGTGGTGGTCGTCGGTCGACTCGGGGCGCCGTGGCGTGTTCATGGCGCGACCGTCAGCTCGTCGAGACCGAACGGATCGTCCTGCCACGGTCGCGCCGCTGCGCCGGCCATCACGTCGATCGGGTCGGTGGTGCGCGACACCGTGCGGACCTTGGTGGCGACGTACTGGTGGCCGAACCACCATTCGTTCACCAGTGTTCCGGTGCGCGTGGCCGCGAACTCGTCGGGCGTGCCGAACCACAGTGCTTCGCTCGGGCACACCGACGCGCACATCGGCTTCAGGCCGACCGACGTCCGGTCGTAGCACATGTCGCACTTCATCATCTGGTCGTACTCGGAGACGTACTTCGGCACGCCGAAGGGGCAGGCGAGCACGCAGTTCGAGCATCCGATGCAGCGCGGCTTGAGCGAGGACTGCACGACGCCGTCTTCGTTCTGCTTGATCGCGTCGGCCGGGCACACCTCGGCGCACGTCGGGTCCTCGCAGTGCATGCACACCATCGGTGCGGTCTGCGTGGTCGCGGACCGGTCGACGTCGTCGAGGTGGATCATCGTGTTGCCGCGATGCGTGCCGCATTCCTCGCACGCCTGCTCGCATGCGCGGCAGCCGATGCAGCGACTCTGATCGATGACGAAGATGTTGTCACCGAACGCCCCGGCGATCGGTCGGGTGGCGGGGGTGTGCTTGACCCCGATGTGGACGGGAACGGTGGCAGTCATCCGCCGCCTTCTCCTGGCTCTGATCGCGCGGCACGGGGTGCATCGTCGCGAGTGGCCCGGTCGACGAGCTCGACATCGCGTTCGTCGACGACGGGTGCGCCGGGTGGGGCCACGCGCTCGATGCGGACTGCCGACACCTTGAACTCGGGGATCTTCGACAGGGGATCGAGGGCGCGGTTGGTCAGCTGGTTGGCGGATCGCGTGCCGGGCCAGTGATACGGGATGAAGATCGTGTCGGGCCGGATCGTCGAGACGACCTTGGCCGGCAGTGTCATCGTGCCGCGTCGCGACGTCACCCGCACGATGTCGCCGGTGGCGATGCCGTGCTGCTCGGCGAGCCGCGGATGGATCTCGCACAACGGCTCCGGATACTGCGCGACGAGCGGTCCGATCCGTCGCGTCTGCGTGCCCGACAGGTACTGGCTGACGACTCGGCCGGTCGTCAACCACACCGGGTACGCGTCGTCGACGACCTCCGCTGGTGGGCGGTATCGAACGGGGTTGAACCGGCCGCGCCCGTCGTCGGTGTGGAAACGGCCACCTTCGTACAGCCGCTTGGTCCCCGGGTGATCCTCCGAAGGGCACGGCCAGAACACCCCGAGCTCGCGTTCGATGCGCGCCCAGCTGATGCCGGCGTAGTCGGCGCTGCCGCCTTTGGAGGCGACACGCAGCTCCTCGAACATCTGCTCGGCGTCGGTGTAGGGGAAGTAGTGGCCCTTGCCCAGACGGCGAGCGATGTCGCACAGGATCTCCCAGTCGAGTCGTGCCCGACCAGGTGGGCGCTTGGACGGGTTGAGCTTGATCACCCGCCCCTCCACGTTCGTCGAGGTGCCCTCGTCCTCCTCGTGGAGCGAGCCCGGCAACACGATGTCGGCGTGGAACGCGGTCTCGGAGAGGAAGAAGTCGATCACCGCGTAGAACTCGAGCTTGTCGAGCGCTTCTTTGGTGAAGGTGCTGTCGGGCAGCGACACGACAGGGTTGAAGCAGATCGAGAGCAGGCCCTTGATCTCGCCGCGGTGGATCGCCTCGACGATCTCCTCGGCCGTCAGGCCCTTGCCGGGGATCTCGTCCACCTCGCATCCCCACACCGACGCGACGTAGGCCCGATGCTCGGGGTTCGTGATGTCGCGATTGCCGGGCAGCTGATCGCACTTGTGCCCCTGCTCGCGGCCCCCTTGGCCGTTGCCCTGCCCCGTGATCGTCGTGACACCGCACCCGGGCTTGCCGTACTTGCCGGTCGCGAGGCCGAGGTTGATGCACGCCCAGACGTTCTCGACGCCCTTGGTCTGGTGCTCGAGCCCCCTCGCGTGCAGCAACATCCCGGTCTTCGACGTGCCCCACCACTCCGCTGCCTGCTCGATGCGCGCCGCGGGCACACCGGTGACCCCTTCGGCCCATCGCGGCGTGTGGTCGGCGACGGCCTCCGCGGCGGCCTCGAACCCGCTGGTGTGTTCACGGATGAAGTCGTGGTCGAGCCAGTCGCGCTCGATCAGCACGTGGAGCATGGCACCGAGCAGCGCCGAGTCGGTGCCGGGCCTGAGTCCGAGGAACAGATCAGCCGTTCGAGCGGTGGGGGTGACGCGGGGGTCGGCGACGATGAGCTTGGCCCCGTTGTCGCGGGCTCTCCAGATCCAGCTCGTCGTGATCGGTGCGCACTCGGCGATGTTGGCCCCGATGACGAAGACGACGTCGGCGAGGGGTATGTCGCTCCACGGGTTCGACGCGCGGTCGATGCCGAGCGCGCGTTTGTTGCCCACTCCGGCCGACACCATGCAGAGTCGACCGTTGTAGTCGAGGTTCGCGGTGCCGAGCGCGAGGCGGGCGAACTTGCCGATCATGTACGACTTCTCGTTGTTCAGTGAGACACCCGACAACATCGCGAACGCATCGTTGCCGTAGGTCGCCTGGATCCGTCGGATCTCCGCGACGGTTCGGTCGAGCGCGTGCTCCCACGACACCGGGCGGAAGCCGTCGGGACGCCCGGGATCGCGCTCCAACGGATCGAGCAGGCGGTCGGGGTGGGCGTTCTGGAGGTATCGCTTCACGCCCTTGGGGCACAACTTGCCCTCGTTGAACGGGAACTCGTACCACGGCTCGAAGCCGACGACCTCGTCGTCTTTGACCTTCAGCACGATCCCGCACTGCTGACCGCAGAAGCAACAGTGCGTCTTCACCTCTCGGTCGAACTCCATGCCGGCGTTCCACCCGCCGGGTGGCGCCTGGTTGAGGTGCGGCCCGAAGCGGGCGACGAGCTCGTCCTCGCTGATCGGCTGCCGTGCCATCAGCCGAACCCTGCCACAGCTCGAGACTGCGCGAGCGCGACGAGCGTGCGCCGACAACGGGCGCAGTGATCCTGGTAGTTGCCCTGGCCCACCAACGAGTAGTCGAAGCCCACTTGTGGCAGCACGGCTTTGATGTCGGCGATCTGCATCGCCGACGCGAACTCGATGCCACACCGTGCGCACACGTGCTGTGGCCCTGCCGCCCCTTCGCGCTTGTAGTACGCGACCCCGAGGTTCGCCGGCCGCTGGAAGATGTGGAACAGCTTGCCGAACGGGATGTACATCAGCCCGAGGATCACGGTCAGCGCGTGGACGGTGTTCAGGAACACGTAGAACCGCCCCTCCATCCACAAGTTGGATGCGGTCAGCGCGAGACCGGTGACCGACACGGAGAACAGACCGGCGAGTGCGAGGAAGTCGTTGGACCGTTCGGTGGCCATCGCCCCCGGATCGCGCAAGCGCCGCGCGAGGAAGATGAACACGCCCGCGAGCACGAGTACCGCCGAGATGTCGAGCAGATGGAACGTGATCCAGCCGACGATGCTGCGACTGTCGAAGCTGAACGTCCCGACCTCACCGACCACCGCTCGGTACTCGCGACCGTTCTGCCCGACCGACTCGAAGTGCAGCAGGCCGAACACCAACGGGAACGTGACCGCGGCCGCGAGCAGGCAACCCCAGAACACGAGCTGGTGCGCGGCCCACCGCGCGCGAGATCGCCGGCGGATGAAGGACTGCACCGCGAGGTTGCTGACCACGAGCCCCGGCAGGGTGGCGACGTTGCGAGCTCGTGTGCCCCGCCGGCGGAACGACTCCCACCCGCGACGGTTCAGCATCGCCGTCGGCGGTCGGCGCAACCAGATGAGATATCGATAGACGACGGCGAAGATCGCGAACAG
>JBFWSW010000079.1:0-16347 GCA_050248155.1 Ilumatobacteraceae bacterium | reverse complement strand
GGGGCGGCCTCAACGAGGCATACGCGATCGCGTTCCCGACGGCCCCGCCGACTCGGATGGTGTGTCGGCTCGGTCCGGACCTACCTGGCGTGCTCGTCTCGATCGCGATGATCGCCGAGATCGACGAGTGAACCCTACGCACCGCGCGCCCGCTGAGCCCGCAAGGCACAGAGACCACGCGGCACTGATCCTGCCAACGACGGGTTGATCGAGTCGCTCCACGGCGAACACGGGACCACATCGACGCGGGGAATGGGTCAACGGCGCACGCGATAGCGCAGGTGAAGCACGCGGTTGCCCTGAACCACGACGGCAGGATCGTCCAAGAGGTGCGGTGCGTCGACCGACCCGAAGTACCGCTTACCGGACCCGAGCACGACGGGTATCACGTCCATGCGTACTTCGTCGATCAGGCCTGCGGCAAGCACCTGGCCACCAACGTCGCCCGCGGCAACTTCCACAGTGCGGCCACCGGCAAGCTGCTGCGCCATGGCTACGGCTGCCGTGATGTCGTCGACGAAGTGAAACGGCGCTGTGGGATCCCAACCGTCGGGTGCCGGCCGGTGCGTCACGACGATGACGTGCTCGACCCCGCTCGGAGGCGTTCCTTCCCAGCCGTCCGTGATGTCGAACACGTGGCGGCCCACGACGGTCGCCCCGATCTCGTCCCAGTACGGCCGGACGTAGTCGTACGACGCCTGCGACACGTTCAACAATCCGCTGTCGTCCAGCGGCACGTCGCCGCCGGTCAACCAATCGAACAGCGGTCCGGGCTGGTCGTTCTCGTCAGCGATGAATCCGTCGACCGACGCGGATGCGTACATGACGACCTTGCCCGCTGGGCGCGCCTCGGCTTGTGACATCGCTACATGTTGTCGCGTCGTGACCCGGCGGCCATGTACGACATCATTCAGCAGGATCGTTCGTGGATCGGAGGAGTCGAGTGGCGAACGTGTTGATGTTTCATCATGCGTTGGGCAGAACGGAGGGCGTGGCCGTGCTCGCAGATCGGTTCAGGTCGGCTGGCCACGTCGTGCATCTCCCAGACCTGTTCGACGGAGCGACGTTCGACTCCATCGAGGATGGGGTTGCACATGCCGAGACGATCGGCATGGACAAGGTGATCGAACGGGGCGTGGCGGCCGCAGACGAGTTGCCCGCCGATCTCGTGTACATCGGGATGTCGCTCGGTGTGCTGCCCGCCCAGAAGTTGGCCCAGACCCGTGCGGGTGCAGCCGGCGCGATCCTGTTGTACTCATGCGTGCCAACGGAGTTCTTCGGGCCGTGGCCCACGGGGGTGCCGGTGCAGATCCACGGCATGGACCGCGACCCGATCTTCGTCGACGAGGGCGACCTCGACGCTGCCAAGGCGCTCGTCGAAGAGGTCGACGATGCCGAGCTGTTCCTGTATCCCGGCGATCAGCACTGTTTCGCCGACAGCACACAGCCGGCGTTCGACCACGACGCCACCGAGCTGATGATCAGCCGAGCGCTCGAGCTGCTGGAGAGCGCATGAGCGCGGGCAGCACGGCCGTGCAGCAACCGACCATGATGTCGGTGTGGCCACGACCGACTGGAACCCGTTGCTGCGAGGCGAGTTCGCCAAGCCCTACTGGCAGCAGTTGCAGCAGTTCGTCGCCGACGAACGTCAGCGACGTCCCGTGTACCCCGCGGCCGACGAGGTGTTCCAGGCGCTCCACCTGACCTCGTTCGCCGACACCCGCGTGGTCATCCTCGGCCAGGATCCGTATCACGGAACGGGCCAGGCCCACGGTCTGTGCTTCTCGGTCCGGCATGGCGTGCAGCCTCCGCCGTCGCTCGTCAACATCTTCCGCGAGCTCCACGACGATCTCGGGATCGACCCACCTCATCACGGCAACCTCGAGGCCTGGGCGCGCCAAGGGGTGCTGCTGCTCAACACGTGCCTGACGGTCCGCGCCGGGCAGGCGGGCTCGCACCACGGGAAGGGGTGGGAGGCGTTCACCGACGAGGTGCTCCGCGTGGTCGATGCCAAACCGCAACGAGTGGTGTTCATCCTGTGGGGGTCGCCGGCGCGCAAGAAGAAGGCACTCATCCACGGCCCGCAGCACGTCGTGATCGAGTCTGCGCACCCCTCGCCGCTCAGCGCGCACAACGGGTTCTTCGGCAGCCGACCGTTCAGCCGGACGAACGCTGCGCTGGTCGAGGCAGGTTTGCCTCCGATCGACTGGCGCTTACCCGATCAGCCGCCCGCCGGGCTGGGGTAGCTCGGCGGCGCCTCACCGGGCGGCGGCGTGTCGTAGATGGCGACGGCACCGTCCGGGACGAACATCCTGTCGTCGGTGGGCCACTCGCCGGGCAGGTAGCGCTTCCCGCCGTCGACGAACCGGTACATGCCCGTGCCCTCCTTGCGGATCTCGTCCGGCCCCGTCGCCGTCGGGTCCCACCAGATCGCGGTCGCGTCGTCGAGCCCGAGGTAGTCGGTCTCGGGCCACAGCCCGTCGCCCCACGACAGGAACGGTTGGCTGATGGCCGCCCTCGTACCTCCAGCTGCGAACAGCGCGTCCTTCCACGTCTCGTGGGTGAGGTTCGGGCCGACGCCCTGCGCGACGGCGAAGAAGAGCGCCGGCGCCGGCTGGTTGACGGCGATGTTCGCAGGGGTCTCGGGCGGTACGCCGTTGAACCACTTGTAGATCGCGTAGTAGCCGATCGTCTCGGGGTCGACCTTGGCTGCCAGCTGTGTGACCCCGAAGGCGTGTGCCCACTGCTCCTGGTCGTACGTGCGGGCGAACGCGTTCGTGTCGACGAGCACGCTGCCGGACAGAACCCACTCGGGGAAGTACTCCTGCGCCGTGGCCTCCTTCGTGAAGTCGCGCGGCGCGACCGGGTCGCCGTGGAACACGATGGTCGTCACACCGGCGCTCTTCATCTTGGAGATCACCTGCGACGCCGTCGATTGGATCGTCGCCGGGTCGAGCGCGTAGGCGATCACCTCCGCGAGCGGCGCACCGGCGGCGTCCATCGAGGCGGCGAAGGCGTCGGCGAGGTCCTTCGCACCGGCGCTGCTGTCGAGGTACAGCAAGCCGAACTTCCGGGGCTGATCGACGAACTGCGCGCCGGCGTGCGTCGCGTTCTTGCCGACGAGTTGCTTGGTGATGAGCTCGACGGCGTGTGACTGCTTCTGGGCCTCGCTGCCGTCGAGGCCCCACACGTACGGATCGCGGTCGCGGTAGAACTGCGTCGGCTGGCCAGGGGTGCAGCTGATGCACATGACCTCGCGGGCCGCGAGCTCGTCGGCGAAGGCGCTCGTCAGCGCCGGCCCGTTGAAAACGACGAAGGGTTGGTACTCCTCGGCGATCCGTGCTGCGTCGGCGCGCGCGGCGACGTCGTCGGCGGCTCCCCCGCTGCCCTCGAACGTGACCAGGTTGACGTGGCGGCCGTACAGCTCGAAGTACGTCTCGTAGTAGTCGACGATGTGGCGCATCGTCTCGAACTGCTGCTCGTTGGTCTCGTCGACCGCGATCGCATCGGTGATGTAGGCGATGATCGGATCGGCCTCCTGACCCTCGTAGTAGACGATGGTGATCTCGTCGGCGGTGACGCCGGTGTCGGTGGCACCTCCGTTGTCACCGGTGAAGGGCGCCATGCACGGTTGGGCGAAGTAGTCGGGCACAGCGAGCTGACCGGTGGTCGTGTCGCAGCGCTCTCCCCAGTCGATCTGGTCGGCGATGCCCATCTCCTGCGCATCGGGGAAGCTGAGCGGGTAGGTGATGCCCTCCGGTGCCGGCTCGCTGGTCGGCGCGCTCGGCTCGCTGGTGTCCTCTGCCGTGGTCGCCGGCGCCGACGACGGAACGGTCGTCACCGGAGCCGACGATGCAGGCGTCGCGACCGTCGGGTCGATGGTCGTCACCTGATGGTCGTCATCACCTCCGCTCGTCGCGACGATCACCACCGCTCCGATCGCGACGACCGCGACGACACCGACGATCGGCCCCCATCGCTTCAGCTGCCGGGACCTGCCGGACGATCCGTTCGTGCCTGATGACTGTGCCGGTTGCATGCGCGCTAGCCCTCCATGTGGGATCGGTCGATGGTCGAACGTGCCACGGCGGTGGCATCGGTGCCGAGGTAGCTGTGCACGACGTCGGGGTGCGTCAGCACGGCGGCCGGTGCACCGGTCGTGACGACGCGGCCTTGGTCGAGTGCGATGAGTCGGTCGGAGATGGACGACACGAGCGGCATGTCGTGCTCGATCACCACCAGCGCTGCGCCCATCTCGTCCCGAAGGCGCAGCAGCACGGGCGACAGCGCCTCGACCTCTCGCTGCGCGATGCCGCTCGACGGCTCGTCGAGCAGGATGACCGTGGGCCGATGCGCGACCTGGCACGCGATGTCGACCACGCGACGAGTGCCGGTGGACAGCTCGCGGACGAACGAGTGCCGGTACTGCCCGAGGTTCATCAGATCGATCAACTCGTCGACGCGCGATGCGGTGCGCTCCTCGTCGTCGAACACGACCGGCAGCCGGATGGCGGCAGCCAACGCGCTCCGGTTGCGGTACCAGCGCTCGAGCGCCACCGAGAGGGTCTCGCGGACCGTCATGTCGGGGAACAGACGGGCGTCCTGGAAGCTCCGGCCGAGCCCCTGCGCCGCGCGCTGAGCCACCGACGCACGGCTGACATCACGGCCGTTCAACTCGATCGTCCCGCCGAGCGCCGGGGTGAACCCGCTGACGAGATCGAAGAGTGTCGTCTTGCCGGCCCCGTTCGGGCCGACGATCCCGACGATCTCGCGCGGCGCGACCTCGAAGGTGACGTCGTCGACAGCGCGGATGCCGCCGAACGCGCACGACACACCGGCCACCCTCAGCGCCGCCTCGTCGTCGCCGTCGCGCTCCCGCACCCGGTGCGCGTCGGGACCGGCTGTCCCGGCCGACGCTTCGGAGAGGAACACCGACCTCAACAGGTCGGGCCGCGCGAGCAGTTCGGCAGTGGGGCCGCTGAAGCGGATGCGTCCGCGCTCCATGAAGTACGCCCGCTCGGCCACGGTGAGCGCGACGTTCACGCTCTGCTCGACCAGCACCACGGCGACGCCGGATTCGGCGAGACGCCGCACGACCGGCAGCAGCTGCCCGACGATCGCCGGCGCGAGACCGAGCGAGAGCTCGTCGATCAGCAGCACGCGAGGCCGTGCGACGAACGCCATCGCCAGCGCCAGCATCTGTTGCTGGCCACCCGACATGTCGGCGGCATGGGTGGCTGACCGCTCCGCGAGCGCCGGGAACATCTCGTACACCTCGGCTGTCGCTGCCGCAACGTCACCGGCGTGGTGACGGCGTCGGGTCCAGCCGGCGAGCTCGAGGTTCTCTGCGACCGTGAGCGACCCGAAGACCCCCTGACCTCCCGGCACCTGGCTGATGCCGAGTGCAGCGATCTCGTTCGGTGGAGCGTGCGTGATGTCGCGACCGTCGATCACCACCGCGCCGCGGTCGGCCTCGACCACTCCGCTGATCGCCTTCAGCAAGGTGCTCTTCCCCGCGCCGTTGGTGCCGAGCAGCGCGACGACCTCGCCCTCGCGCACGTCGAGATCGACGTCGAACAGCACCTGCCGGTGGTCGTAGCCCGCCGAGAGCCCACGGACCAGCAGCAGGTCGGCCTCGCCCTGCCGCCGTTGGTACAGGAGCTCGCTGCGCGCCATGGCCGAGCGCCACACCTGGGCGATGTCGTCGTTGATGACGCTGCTCGTGCTCCCCAGGATGAGCGACCCGATGACGAACAGCGGAACCATGAGCAGCATGCCCCAGCGGATGCCGGCGTGGTTCGAGATCCACCCGATGATCGGCAGCACGATCAACCCCGGGATGATCCACAGCGATGCCACCGAGAAGCCCGTGGCCCGCGCTCGTGCGGGGACGGCGAGGGCGAGCGCGACGAGCACGCCCGGTCCGATGGCCGCCGCCGAGGCGGTGATGATGCAGTTGAAGCCGACCGCCAGCCACACGGTCGGTGAGAGCGCGAACCCGATCGACAGCACCCCGGTGAACGCGGCGACCTTGCCGAGGAAGTGGAGCAGCCCGCTGATGTCGTTCACGAAGCGTCGTGTCACCACACGCGCGCCGAGCACCAGGCCGACGAGCTGGAAGGGCTCGGCGATCGCCGCGGCCACGCCACGCGCACGTTCGTCGAGGCCGAACTCCTGCTCGTACAGCAGCGACGCCAGGCTGACGAACCCGATGATCGAGGTCGCGAGGAAGGGGAGGCTCCACCACAGCCGCTGCAGGCTCTGCACCTTCTGCACGGTGCGCCAGCTCTCGGCGAACGACGGGGCGACCTCCTCGGTGGCGATGACGTCGTCACTCGCGCCCATGGCCTGACGTTCCCAGCGGCCACGGATGGGCTCGCGCATCCGGAGCGCCAAGAGCGCGAGCACCACCGTCGGCACCACGAAGACGAGGAAGGGCACGCGCCACCCGAACGCGTACGCGAGGAGCCCGGCGGTGAGCGGCCCGACGAACGCTCCGACCGCGTTCGCTGCGCGGTGCGTGCTGAAGATCCGGCTGCGCGACTCGATCGGGTAGATGTCGGCCAGCAGCGAGTTGTGCGTCGGATCGATCACCGCCTTGCCGATCGAGCTGCCGCTTCGAGCGATGGCGAGCACGACCACTCCGGTCGCCAGACCCGTCATGCCGCTGAACACACCCCAGACGAGTGCACCGGCGACGGCCAGTGGCACGCGCTTCGATCGATCTGCGAACTGAGCGATCGGCACCTGCAGCGCCAGGGCGGCGACGGATGCCACCGCGACCAGCCCGAGCACCGCGGTGTTGTCGAGGTCGTAGGCGTCGCGGATGTTCGGCAGGAGGATGCCGAACGCAGTGCGGTCGAGCTCGTCGACGGCGTTCAGCCCGAAGAGGACGAGCAACGGGAAGGCGGACTCGCCGGCGCAGATCTCGCGCAGCCACGCCTTCGGATGGCGGACGTGCTGGGCGACCGCTCTCATGCGAGCTCTGCGACGATCGGACCCTCGTCCTCCGTCGCTTCCTGGGCTGCGGGCGGAGCGACAGCTGATTCGTCGAGATCGGGCGCTGCACCGGGCAGGGCGCGAACACCCACGATCCGGCGAACGACGAGGTCGCGTACGCGCAACCAGAGGCCGCCGAGACCCGCGGGCAGCACCAACAGCGCGATCAGCACGCCCGCGCCGGTCGCGAGCAGCTGCCACTCGCGAGCGTGGATGAACCAACTCGTGCCGCGCAGGTACAGCGCACCGAGGAACGCGCCACCCAACGAACCAAGACCCCCGATGACAGCCGACATGAAGACCGCGAAGCTCTCACCCGCGCCGTAGCTGTCGATCACGAACGACTGGTTGAGGTGTGCGAACAGCGCGCCGCCGATCCCGGCGATCGTGCCGGAGATGACGAAGGCGGTCAGGGTCGCGCGGACGACCGGCACGCCGAAGGTCTGCGCCGCGCGATCGTTCTCGCGCAGCGCCACGATCACACGACCGGTGCGCGACGCGCGGATGCTGCGCACCGCGAGGTAGACCAGCACCATCACGACGACCGAGTAGGCGTAGTAGCGGGTGGGTGTGCTGATGTCGATGCGGCCGAACAGGGGAAGCCGCTCGAAGCGCTGATCGCTCGCCGGGAACCAGTCGAAGAACCGGTCGCTCAGCAGCCAGAACTGCACGCTGAGCCCGAACGCGAAGGTGGTCACCGCGAGGTACAGCCCCCGCAGGCGCAACGCGGGCACACCCACGGCGAAGGCGACGAGCGCACCCGCTGCTCCACCGACCGCGAGTGCGAGCGTGAGGTCGAGGTTCCATCGCGACGTGCACGTCGCGCTCGCCGCCGCTCCGACCGCGACGATGCCCATCTGCCCGAGCGACAGCTGGCCGGCCCAGCCGGTGAGGACCACGAGGGACATGCCGATGATCGCGAACGACACCAGCGCGGTGGCCTTCAACACGTAGTCGACAGGCAGCACGATCGGCACGAGCACGATGCCCACCGCGCCGGCGGCGAGCATGGTCCAACGGATGCTGCTGACCCACGGATCGGCGCGCACCTCGGGCGGCAACGGCCGAACCTCCTCGACGCCGCGCCAACTCGACGTCGCGTCGAGATCGCGCCGGCTGGTGCTGGGGCGTTGCACGAGCAGCACGCCGAACATCACCGCGGCCATGATCGGGTACGCGACGAACGGCGACTCGGAGTTCCACTGCACTCCCGCTTCGAGCAGGCCGAGCGCGGCGGCCATCGTGACGATCGTCGGCAGTCGTTCCAGGCGGCCGATGACGAGCGCGGCGACAGCCTGGAGCAGCGTGGGCAGCCCGACTGCGTAGCCGAGCGGCACACCCGTGATGCCGCTCTTCAGGAACAGGGCCACGAACGAGAGGAGCGCCGAGACCGACCAGACCAGTGTGTTGATGCGCGAGACGGGGATGCCGAGCATCCCTGCGCGATCGGAGCGCTCCGCGCTGGCACGCATGGCCAGGCCGACCCGGCTGCGTGCGAGGAACCACGCCACGGCGAGGATCGAGAGCGGCGCGACCACGATCGCGATGAGGTCGTTGGCGTTGAGGATGAAGCTGCCGACGGTGAGCTTCCAGTCGAGTGGCGGAGCGATCCGCTCGCTGGCGAGGTTCCGCCCCCACCATCGCGGCACCAGGATGCCGAGCACCACCATCAGCTGGGTGATCCCGAGTGTGGCGACCATCAACACCAGCCGCGGCGAACGGCGGAAGCGCCGGACGATCGCGACCTCGACGACGCCACCGAGCACGATCGCGAGCACCACTCCGGCGCCGAGCCCGAGGAGGTACGGCCAGCCCCAGAACAGGATGAACGCCGCGGCGAACGCCGTCGGCACCGAACCGAGCTCTGCCTGGGCGAAGTTGATCACGCGGTTGGCTCGGTACGTGAGCGCCATGCCCATCGCCAGCATCGCGTTGAGCAGGCCGAGGACCGCACCGCGGATCCAGTTCCCCAGCGGCATCGGATAGGCGACGAGCTGCAGCACGACCACGAAGACCACCGACGCTGCGGCCGTCAGCTGGACGCGATCGAGGCTCGACGTCAAGCCGCGACTGCGGCGCGTGCGGGCGATCACGTTGCTCGGCACCCCCATGCGTCGCACGGCGTGACGGTAGCCGACCGGTTCGTCGATCCGTCAGCCGCGCGTCATCGGAGCTCAGCCTCGGTAGCCGCTGGTGCCGTCGAGCGTCAGCAACGATCGGTAGAGGTCGGGGCGCCGGTCGCGGAACAGCCCCCACGAGCTCCGCATCGAGCGCAGATCGTCGAGATCGAACGATGCCGTCAGCACGGCTTCGGCGTCCCGGCTCGCCTCGGCGACCTTCGCGCCGGTGGCGTCGGCGATGAACGACGAGCCGTAGAAGGTGACCGAGCGGTCGAACTGCCCCTGCTCGAACCCGAAGCGATTGGCGGCGACCACGGGCATGAGGTTCGCACCGGCGTGGCCCTGCATCACCCGTTGCCAGTGGCCGCTCGAGTCCCAGTCCGGCAGCGTCGGCTCGCTGCCGATCGCCGTCGGGTACAGCAGCACCTCCGCACCCCCGAGCGCCAGGCACCTGGCCGCTTCGGGGAACCACTGGTCCCAGCAGATCGCGACCCCGATGCTCGCCCACTTCGTCCGCCACACACGAAAGCCGGTGTCACCGGGGTTGAAGTAGTACTTCTCCGTGTACCCCGGCCCGTCCGGGATGTGGCTCTTGCGGTAGGTGCCGAGCACGTCGCCACCGGCGTCGATCAGCACCACGGTGTTGAAGGTCGCCTGACCGGCGCGTTCGTAGATGCTGATCGGCAGCACGACGTCGAGCTCGGCTGCCAGCCGCCGGAAGTGGTCGACGGTCGGGTGCCCCTCCACCGGCCGGGCGCGACCGAAGTGCTCGGGCAGCTGGTCGACGCAGAAGTAGTGACCCTCGAACAGCTCGGGCAGCAGGGCGATCTGGGCCCCCGACGCTGCCGCCTGGCGGACGAGTCGCTCCCCGGTTGCGATGTTCTCGTCGACGTCGTCGCTCATCGACATCTGCAGCGCGGCAACAGTGAGGGGCATGGGTCGAACTCTAGGTTCCACCGGTCGGCGTGAGCTCGGAGTCAGCCGAGGCCGGGGTGCAGCGCGGCGACGTTCGCGTCGATCGTCACGCCGTCCGACGCGCAGAAGACGTCCCGATCGGTGACCTCGAACCCCAGTTGGGCGAGCACGGTCGCCGCACCGGACCCCTCGCGTGCGCAGACGAGCACGTCGGCACCGGCGGGAACGGTCGACAGGGCCGCTCGGGTGGCGGCGACGGGACTGGTGCTCACGATCCGGGTGATCTCCCACGGACGCGTCCGAGATCCGGGAGGGACGACGATCGCCCATCCCTGCGCAGCCTCGGGCTCACCGAGGTGCAGCAGTCGACCGCCTGCCCGAGCCCAGTGCTCGGCGAGGTCGGGCCGGTCGCCGCGCCACCGATCGGACGGCACCTCGACGACGGCCGGATCGCTGTCGGTCGTCACGGATCCGGGACGGCGCCCGCACCAGTACTCCAACGTCCACGCGGGGTGCATGCCGTGACGGACGTAGGACGGCAACGCCCGCTCGTGCCCGGAGCTGAACGTCATGCGGTTCGGGAACCCGTCGAGCAGTGTCGACAGCATCGAACCGCCGAGGCCGCGACCTTGGTGTGAGTCGAGCAGAAAGAGGTCCGTCACCAGGCGGGCACGGGTGACATCGATGGCGCCGCCGAAGCCGACGATCCGGCCGCCGACGTCGCTGACCACGAATCGGCCGTGGTTCGCGATGAACGCGCGGTAGTCCGGATCGACTGCCGTGTCGGAGCCGTCGAAGCCGTGTGCCCGCGCGACCGCCACGATGCCATCTGCATCCGCGTCGGTCGCGTCTCGGACCTCACGGTGGGCGGTGTCGGGCATGCGTGGCATGATGGCGCGATGGCGCTCGCTCTCGCCACCCACCATGTCTCGCTGTCCGTACGCGACCTCGACCGATCGATCGGGTTCTGGTCGGGGGTCGTCGGCCTCGAGACGATCCCTCGCCCCGACATGGGCGTGCAGGGCGTGTGGCTGGGCGTCGGCGACACGCAGCTGCACCTCATCGTCTACGACGAGTCGAGAGGCGATGTCGGCGCGCAGCCCGGCAGCATCAACGCGGCCGCGCCACACGTCGCGTTCGCCGTGGACGACTACGCCCGCACCGTGGCGCACCTGCGCGACGCGGGGCTCGACGTCGTCGAAGCCGGCCCGAGACGAGGCCAGTGCTGGGTGCAGGATCCAGACGGCTACGTCGTCGAGTTCATCGTCGCCCGCTGAACGGGCCGCCCCGCTCCGCTCCGCCAGGTGAAGCGGGCACCCGGCGGCCGTCGCGGCCGTGGCCTGCCCTCTTTCGCCGGGGGCGAACCGAATGAGGGCACCTGGCAGCCATCGTGGCCGCCTGCTGCCCGCTTCATCCAGTGATCGAGCCTGCGCGCTGCAGGTCGCGCGACGACCATCCCGCCGCGATCGTGTGCTCGCCGGCCACGAGGACCCAATCGTGCACCTCGACGTCCCAGGTGCGGAACGCTCTGCCGTTGAGCACGACCTCGACCGACACCGATTCGTTCGGCTCGGCGTGGACCTTGACGAAACCGGCGAGGGTTCGCGGCGGGCGATCGTCCGCAGCGGGCGGTTCGACGTAGCACTGCACGACCGACGAGCCGGCGCGGTCTCCGGTGTTCGTCACGACCCCGCGGACGGTGACGCCCTCCGCGACCGAGCCCGAGACGTCGAGCGCGTTCAGGGTCCAGGACGTGTAGCCGAGACCGTGACCGAACGCGAACTGCGGTTCGATGTCGCGCGCGTCGTACCACCGGTAGCCGA
The DNA here is from genome assembly GCA_050248155.1 of Ilumatobacteraceae bacterium. Classification (GTDB taxonomy): domain Bacteria; phylum Actinomycetota; class Acidimicrobiia; order Acidimicrobiales; family Ilumatobacteraceae; genus VFMC01. Next base: position 4,490 of record JBFWSW010000079.1, on the reverse strand, counting down.
TGAGGACGCCTTCGTCGTACGGGGCGAGACCGTTCTTGCCCGGATGGCTGATCGCGGCCGGGGTGTCGATGAGCGCCTTCGGGATGGTGGTCGGGAGGCGCCCGCCCGGCTCGGCGTCACCGAGCAGCACATCGGTGATCGAGTTGCCGATCTCCTCGCCGGGGAACCACACCTGCATCACCGCAGCGACGTCGTCGAGCCAGGGCATCGTCACCGGTGATCCGGCGTTGACGACGACGATCGTGTTCGGGTTCGCTTCGGCCACGCGGGCGATCAGCTCGTCCTGCCGACCGGGCAGCACCATGTCGCTGCGATCCTCCCCCTCGGTCTCCCAGTCGTCGTTGGTGCCCACGACCACGATCGCGACGTCGGCAGCGGCGGCGACCTCGGCGGCGCGCTCGACACCGTCTCGTGTCGCGGGTGGCTCGGCGCCGACCATCAGCGCGCGGGGCAACTCGTCCTCGAGGTAGGGATGGGTGAGCGTCACTGTGGCCGGCACACCCGCTTCCAGCGGAGCGCTGCCTCTGATCTCGGGACTGCTGCGACCGAAGAAGGTACCGCCGGACTGCGGTTCGGAGAGGTCGCAGACGAGCTCTCCGTTGACGTGCAACGTGGCCGGGCCGACAGCGACCAGACCGAACTCCCAGTCGCCGGTGGCGTCGGGAACGATGGTGCCGGTGACGGTGACTCCGAAGGCTCGGTGGTCGACACCGGGCGCGGGCGGATCGAGGAAGACGAGCTGCAGCCGATCGACCGGAACCACCGCCACGGAGCCCTCCCTCGACGTGTACGTGGCCTCGAAGGTGCCGCGCAGCGAGGGCAGTCTCTTCGCGATCGAGCAGCCCTCCTCGTGGACGACGTCGACACCGCGGCCTCGGAGCGCACCGAGGAGGGCGACCGGCCGGTTGGGACGCACGCGCGCGCTGCCCCCACCCTGCACCTGTCCCCGGGCGGCGTTGGGACCGATGAGCGCGACCTTGGCGTCGGGGGCGATCGGGAGTCGGCCGCCCTCGTTCTTCAGCAGCACCGTTCCTGCGACGGCAGCCCGACGGATGACGTCTCTCGTCTCGGGAGCGTCGTCGGTGTGCTCGTCCATGCTGGTGTCGCCGACGCCGCACCACTCCATCAGCCGCAGGATGCGCATCACCGCCTGGTCCACGAGGGACTCGTCGACCTCCCCGCCTCGGACCGCGTCGAGGAGGTGCCGTCCCCGATGGCGTGCCGGACCGGGCATCTCGAGGTCGAGCGACGCATCCATGGAGCCCACCGTGCTGTGGGTTCCGTACCAGTCGCTGAACACCACACCGTCGAAGCCCCACTCGTCGCGCAGCACCCCGCGCAGGAGCTCGCGGTGCTCACTCGCGTACGTGCCGTTGATCCGGTTGTAGCTGCTCATCAACGAGCGGACGTCTGCGCCGCCGTCGTCGATCGGCCGGACGGCGGTCTCGAACGGCACCAGGTACAGCTCGCGCAGCGTGCGCTCGTCGACCTCGCTCGAGATGGTCATCCGCTCGAACTCGGTGTCGTTGGCGACGAAGTGCTTGATGCACGCCGCCACACCCTCGCGCTGCACACCGACGATGTAGGCAACCGCGAGGCGGGCGGTCAGCAACGGGTCCTCGCTCATGCATTCGAAGTTGCGGCCACCGATCGGTGTGCGGTGCAGGTTGACCGTCGGTGCGAGCACGACGTGTGCGCCCTTCGAGCGGGCCTCGCGACCGAGCGCCCTCCCCACCTCCTCCACCATCGACGGATCGAAGGTCGCGCCGAGTGCCGTCCCGCACGGGAACGACGCCGATGGCGGCCCGTTCCACGACGTGCCGCGGACGCCCGCGGGCCCGTCACTGCAACGCAGCTGCGGCACAGCCGGGACCTCGACGGTGTGCCACATGTCGGCACCCGCGAGCAGCGCGACCTTGTCCTCCAAGGTCAAGCGGGCGAACGTGGCAGCAGGATCGATGGGCACGCGCCGATCATCGCAGACCTTGTCGTTGCTACGTTCAGCCGGTGGCCGACGCGACCTTCTCGTTCGCCCCCGCGGCGTCGGACAGCGCGCGCTGGGCCCTGGCGCAGTACTTCGACGAACTGGCCGAGCGCTTCACGGAGGGGTTCGACGTCGAGTCAGCGCTCGACGAGGCGATGCACGACTACGAACCACCGCTGGGCCTGCTCGTCGTCGCCGAGGCCGACGGCGACATCGTGGGCTGCGGAGCGATCCACTGGATCGATGGCGACACCGGCGAGATCAAGCGCATGTGGATCAGTGCTGATCATCGCGGTGTCGGCCTCGGCCGCGCCCTCCTCGCACACCTGGAGCGTGTCGTGCTCGGGTCGGGGCGCACCCGTGTGCTGCTCGACACGAACGAGAGCCTCACCGAGGCGATCGCGATGTACCGCGCCGCTGGGTATCTGCCGGTCGAGCGGTACAACGACAACCCCCACGCCCACCTGTGGTTCGCCAAGCAGCTGGCTCCGTCCGCTCAGAGATCGTCCGAGCGGTAGACCCGGCCACCCTTCATCACCCAGCGAACTGCCGTCACCGCTGTGATGTCGTCGAACGGGTCGGTGCGCATCGCGATGAGGTCGGCGAACTTGCCTGGCTCGATCGACCCGAGTTGGTACTGACGGTGCAAGAGGCGCGCCGGCTTGATCGTCGACGACGCGATCGCCTGCTGCGGGGTCATCCCGATCTCGTTCACCATGAACACGACCTCGTGGGTGTTCATGCCGTGATGGTTGCCCGGCGTGCCTGCGTCGGTGCCCATCGCGATCTCGACGCCGGCTGCATGCGCGCGCCGCATCGTGTCGAGGTGGATGCCGTTGAAGTCGACCATCCGCTCGCGCAGGTAGCGGGGCGTGCTCGCCATCACCTGCTCGTCACGCACGAACAGCTCCCCCGCGCAGATCGTGGGGACGACGAAGATGCCCGCGGCGGCGATCCGCGCCAGGACGGCATCGTCGGCGAAGGTGCAGTGCTCGATGCTGTCGACGCCTGCCTCGACGCAGTTCTCGATGCCGCGGCACGCGTGCGCATGGGCGGCAACGTGCTTGTAGTTGTCGTGGGCGATCTCGACCGCAGCCCGGAGCTCTTCCAAGGTGAACTGGATCGCCCGGGCATCCTCGGTCTCGGACGACAGCATCGCGCCGGTCGCCATCACCTTGATCAGATCGGCGCCGCGCGCGAGCTGCCGCCTCGCTGCCGCACGGACGGCATCGGCGCCATCGGCGGCCTCGTACATGCCGGGGTACAGGTCGACGGTCGACGTCGAGATGGACAGCAGCCGCCCAGCGAGGAAGAGGCGCGGCCCGATCGCGAGGCCGTCGCGGATCGCGTCGCGCACGGCCATCTCGACGTAGTTCCACCCTCCGACGTCGCGAGCAGTCGTGATGCCGTTGAGCAAGGTGCGCTCCGCCGACTTGGCCGTGTACAGGGCGACCTCGGCGTCGCTGCGCGTCGACGCCGCGGAGGGATCGCCTGCATCGGTGGGCTGCGTGAGGTGGACGTGGCAGTCGATCAGCCCGGGCAACACCCACGAGCCTGCGAGGTCGATCACGTCGTCGTCGGGCTCCGGCGACGCGCGAGCCACCACTTCGCGGATGACCTCGCCGTCGATCCCGATGTCTGCCCTGGCGAAGCGTCGCCCTGCGGCATCGAGCACCTGCGCGTTCACGATCCACAGCATCGGGCGCACCCTATGCGGTGGGCGCCAGGGTCATCGGCGAGTCGGCAGCGCTATGCGATCGCGCGTCTGGCGCGAGCCTCGAACAGTCGCACCAGTGCATCTCGCTGCTCGTCCGGCGACATGAACGGCTCCTCGGCAGAGGTCTCGCGGAGGAGCGCATCGATGTCGGCCACGTCGAACCATGATCGTGTCCCGTGCTGATCTTGGGCTCGCATGTGTTCACCACCTGTGGTCGGCCGCCCGCTCTCCGCGAGATCATTCTCGCGCTCGCAGCGACCCGACGGGCGGATGGTACGTGCGCGACGCCGCACTGTCACGTGCGCTGGCCTCGTGCGGCCAGATCGGCACGATCGAGCAGCCGCTGCGCGACGGACCGTTCGTGCGGCATGCCGATCCGCCGCGCGGCATCGACGGCCTCGGAGAGCAGCGTCACCGCCTCGTCGTGACGTCCGAGGGCGAGGGCCAGCTCGCCGAGCGATCGCGTCACCAGACCGAAGCAGAGCGACCCGGACGCGGTGATGCCGACCCTGCCGCGGAAGGGTTCGAGCTCGGCGTACAGCAGGCGGCACCGGTCGATGTCGCCAACGGCGGCCGCCACCTCCGCTTGCACCTGGGCCACCGTGAGCCAGAAGTAGTTCCTCGGCGTCATCCCCTGCGCGGCGAGCGTGCCCGAGGCCGATTCGAGGTCGCCGTCCATGAGCTCGGCCAGAGCGAGGGCAGCCTGCCAGGTGCGGGCGTGCGGCCCCTCTGTCATCGTGACGATCACCGAACGCATCGATCCCAAGGTGCCGTCCTGGTACGCGAGTG
>JBFWSW010000078.1:0-16382 GCA_050248155.1 Ilumatobacteraceae bacterium | reverse complement strand
CGACAGCTCGTCGCACGCCACATGCGCGCGACCCGAGAGGCGTGAGCGTCTACCTCATCCGGCACGCGAAGGCCGGCAGCCGCAGCAGTTGGGACGGCGACGACCGTCTGCGACCGCTGTCGAAGTCGGGCCGCCGCCAAGCGGAGGCGATCGCCGACCGGCTCGGCGCGCGCACGGTGCCGGCTCTGCACAGCAGTCCGTACATCAGGTGCCGGCAGACGCTCGAGCCGTTGGCGGCGCGCCTCGGACTCGAGATCGCGGACGAACCGCGCCTCGCCGAGGCTTCGCGGTTCGAAGAGGTGCTCGACCTGCTCGCATCCGTGGCCGACGAGACGGCGCTGTGCAGTCATGGCGACGTGATCCCCGAGACGATCGCGGCGCTCGAGCGTCGTGGTTGCCACATTACCGGTGACCCGGACTGGCGCAAGGGCACCGTCTGGACGCTCGAGCGATCCGGCGACGGATGGTTCGAGCGCGCGAGCGTGTGGCTGCCGTCGAGCGACTGAGACGCGCTCAGCCGCCGGTCGTGGCCGGCACCGAGGTCGCCATCGGATCGGCTGCGGTGGACGGGCCGAGCTGCTCGTTCACCAGGCCGAGCATGTCGCTCGGCGGGTTGTTCGCCTCGCACAGCGCGCGTTGATCGGCGACGAGTGAGGGGTCCGGCTCGGGCGCGAACAGGTGCACGGCCACCGCGTACAGGCAGTGCGCGTCGGCATACGTCGGATCGTCCGAGGTGACCTGGTCGAAGGCGGTGAAGGCAGCATCGACCATCGTGGCTGCAGTGTCGGCCGGCTTCTGCTGTGAGTCGACCACGAGCAGCCACGCCGTGTAGGCGCGAGCTTCGCTGTTGGACGGATCGAGCTCGGCCACCTTCGCATAGGACTGGGCCGATGCCTGCAGGTCGCGGGCGAGGAACTGTTGGCGGGCAGCGACGAGCAGGCCCGGCACGTCGTCGACGGCCTGGCCACCTGTGATCGTCTGGCCCGCCACACGCTGCCCCGACGAGCGGGCGAGCCACCAGCCGCTCAGCACGGCGAATGCGATCACAGCGGCCACGGTCAGGGTGATCGCCCGCCAGTTGCGCGGCCGGCGGGACGGCATCGCGGCGCGGCCGGCGTCGATCGATCGCAGCACTGCCGCGGCGCGGGCCGTGTAGCCGTCGCGCAGCACCTCGTAGTCGTGTGCGTCGACGTCGCCTGCGTCGAGCTCGCGGTCGAGGTCGGCGAGGGATCGGAGGAGGAACCGCCGCTCCTCCTCGAGCTCGGCCAGCTGGTCAGGGTTCATCGATCAATCGCGCCGCAGCGACCAGTTCGCGGTCGGCGTCGGTGGGCACGGTGTCGGCGGTCCGCGACCATCGTCGGAACGCGAACGCGAGACCCGCGATCGCGCACACAGCGACGAACGCGGGGAGTGCCCATACCAGCGCGTCGAGCCCAGAGGATCGCGGGACGATCAGCAGGCGAGCGTTGCGTTGGACGAAGTACGAGATGATCTCGTCGTCGTTCAACTGGCCCTCGTCGACCATGGCGCGGATCTGCGTGCGGATCTTGGCCGATTCGTTGTTGCGCGACTCGAAGACGGTCTCGCCGTCGCAGATCGGGCAGGCGAGCCGCTGCGAGATCGACTCGACGCGCTCCTCCGGCGTCGCCGTCGAGCCACCGGCCGTCAGCCCGATCGCCAGCGCGACCACGACCACCACGGCGAGGGCGGCCCAGCCGGGCCAGCCCTTCACCCGCTTCCAGGCGGGTCGTGCGACGGAGGCGCTCGACGGCATCAGCCCCGCTGCTCCCGGTACTGCTGCAGCAACGTGCCGACCGCCTCGGCGGTGATCTCGCCGACGAAGCGCGTGCGCACGATGCCGTCGGGGTCGATGATCCACGTCTCGGGCACCTGCGACACGCCGAACGCGACCGAGATGTCGCCGTCGGGGTCGCGCACCACCGGCCAGTCGCCGCCGTGCTCGGCGAAGTAGGCGCGCACCGCGTCGTCGGAGCCCTTGTTGACGATGGTGTACAGCTCGGCGCCGTCGGCGAGGCCGGCCTGCTGCTGATCGAGCGCGATCAGCTGGGGGTGCTCGGCTACACACGGGACGCAGTCGGGGTCGAAGAAGTTGAGCACGACCCAGCTGCCCTTGCGCCGGCTGAGGTCGAACGAGCCTCCGTCGAGGGTCGTGCCCACCGAGCGCGGCGCGGGCTCGCCGAAGAGAGTGGAGTCGATCGATTGGTTGCGGTTCGAGTCGCCACCGGCGAGCACGACGAACAGCGCACCGACGACGATGGCGACGGCGAGGACGACGAACGGCGCGACGCGTCGACGGCGCACGGGGGCGTCTGCGTCGCGAGGAACGGTCGCCGTGTCAGACATGCAGCGGCTCCTCGGGCGTCTCGCTGTCGGAGTCGGCATCGGGCGGGTGGTCGACGGGCTGGGCCGCCGCTGCCGTGTCGCCGACGGGCACGGCCGCGGACGTGGCCATCGTCGGGAGGCGGCGGCGCTTGCCCGGGAACGCGGCGAGCACCGTGCCGACGGCCATCAGCCCACCGCCGATCCACAGCCAGACGACGAGCGGCTTGATCGCGATCCGGACGGACGCCTCGGTCGCGTCGGCGCTCGCCGCAGATTCGAGCGTGAGGTAGATGTCCTTGGTGAAGCCGGTGCGCACGCTCGGCGTCGCGATGTCGGTCCCCATGTTGGTGAAGCGGGTGATCGCGGGGCTGTAGGCCTGCCCGCCGTCGATGCTGATGTCGGCCTTGATGCCCGTCGAACGCTCCGTCGCGAAGTCGCGCAGGTCGTCGAGCGCGAAGGTGTGACCCGCGAAGGAGATGGGCTGTCCCTGTTGCATGGTGAACTCGCCGACGCGGGTGTAGCCGTTCGACGCGGCGAGGCCGACGCCGAGGAGGATCACCCCGAGGTGCACGATCATGCCGCCGTTGGCTCGTCCGACGAGGCCGCGCCAGCCCTGGCGGCGCGTGGCCAGCACGAGCTGCCGGCCGGCCGCGCCGGCTGCGAACCCACCGAGCGTGAAGGCGGTGAGCGACGCCCACTGGTCGGCGCCGACCACCACGGCGACGACGAGCGCGATGGCGCCGCACCATGCCGGCACGAACAGCCGGTCGCGCAGCAGTTCACCGCTCGCCTTGCGCCAGGGCAGCACGGGAGCGACGGCCATGAGGAACAGCAGCACGAGCCCGATGGGCATCGTGAGCCGGTCGAAGAACGGCGCGCCCACGGCGATCTGGCGATCCTGGAGTGCCTCGACGATGAGCGGGAACACGGTGCCGAGCAGCACGATGAAGGCGAAGACCGTGAAGATGACGTTGTTCGCGAGGAACGCGCCTTCACGTGACACCGGCGAGTCGATCGCGCCCGGTGCGCGCAACCGATCGCCGCGCCACGCGATGAGCGCCAGCGACACCACGACGACGAGCCCGAAGAAGGCGAGGAGGTACGGTCCGATCGAGCCGTTCGAGAACGCGTGCACGCTCTGGATGACGCCGCTGCGCGTGAGGAACGTGCCGAGGATCGTGAGAGCGAACGTCGCGACCAGCAGGCTGATGTTCCAGACCCGGAGCATGCCGCGACGCTCTTGCACGAGCACGGAGTGGATGTACGCGGTGCCGGTGAGCCACGGCAGGAAGCTCGCGTTCTCGACCGGGTCCCACGCCCAGACGCCGCCCCATCCGAGCACCTCGTAGCTCCACCAACCGCCGAGCAGGATGCCGATGGTGAGGAAGCCCCAGGCGATGAGCGCCCAGCGACGCGTCTCCATCAACCAGCCCTCGCCCACACGACCCGTTGCGAGCGCGCCGATCGCGAAGGCGAACGGCACCGTGAAGCCGACGTAGCCGAGGTAGAGGATCGGCGGGTGGAAGAGGACCAGGATGTGGTTCTGCAGCAGCGGGTTCGGGCCCGGGCCGTCGGTGACGCCTTCGGCGCCGGCGGCGAAGGCGTCGGCCGGCCCGAACGCGAGCAGGAAGAAGAACGCCGTCACGACGAACATCACGACGAGCGCCCATGCGACGAGCGGGTCGTCGAGCCGCTTGCGGTAGCGCCGCATGATCACCGCCGTGTACCCGGCGAGTGTGGCGAGCCACAACAGGATGCTGCCCTCGAGCGCGCTCCACAGTGCCGTCACGTTGTAGAGCGTGGGGGTGCTGCGCGACCCGACTTGTTGCACGTAGGCGAGATCGAAGTCGTAGGTGAGCAGCGCGCGCAGCATGACGATCGCTGCGGCGAGTCCGGCCAGCGCGGCGAGCCACGCGTAGTTGGGGATGCTGCGCAGCAGGCGGCGGTCGCGGGTGACCGTCGCGGTGGCCAGCGCGATCGCACCGAAGAGCGACGCGACGAGACCGACGATGAGGACCGAATGCCCGAGCAGCCCATTCACGCTGGATCCGAGCATGCCGCCTTTGCCCTGTCGATGCGATCGCCGTTGTCGGCTTCGTACTGGTTGTCGTGCTTGACCTCCACCCGGTCACCGTCGAAGACGTGGGTGGATTCGTCGAGCCGTCCGTGGACCACCACCGGCACGCACTCCTGGAAGATGCCGCCCGGCTCGCCCTCGTAGCGCACGGGGAGCTCGACGCCGTTGAAGGTCATGACGAACGTCGTGACGCCGTCGGTCTCGCTGACGCTGCCCTCCTCGACGTTGCCCTGCACGCGCAGGCGGCGGCCCGCCTCGCAGCCGCTCTTCTGGCCGAGCTCGTCGACGTTGCAGTAGTAGTCGATGGCCGACGTGAGGAACTTGGTGACGACCACGCCACCGCCGGCGAGGACGAGACCGAGCACGGCGAAGGCCGGCCAGCGCTTGCCGTGCCGCACGCGTGGCGCGGGGTCGACCGAGGGGCGGGGGCTCAGATCCACGGCTTGTCCTCGTCGGGCAACCGCTCGGCCAACGCCCGACCGCGACGCAAGGTGCGCCAGACCAGCGCCACTGCGGCACCGAAGGCCACCAGGTACGTGGCGAGGATGAACCCGATGTCGTCCATCACGATGTCCCGTCGGCTTCGGCGCGGCGGGCGGCCAGCGCGTCGTCGAGCCCACGATCGTCGAGCGCGTCCTCCATCGCGAGCACGCGCTGGCGGTGCAGCACGAACCAGACGTACAGGAGCGTGAACGCGACCGTCGCGAGCAGGAGCGTGAACAGCATCAGCCCGTCGAGGGTGACGTCGGAGTTGCCGGCGACGCTCGCTACCTGGTGCACGCTGCGCCACAGCTTGACGCTGAAGTGCACGAGCGGGATCTCGAGCACGGCGAGCAGCGCGACGATCGCCGACCGGCGAGCCCGCTGCTGGTGGCTCCCGCCGAGACCGCGGACCGCGAGGTACCCGACGTAGGTGATGAAGAGGAACGCAGTGGTGGTGACCCGTGCGTCCCAGACCCAGAACGTCCCCCACGACAAGCGGCCCCAGAGCGCACCGGCGAAGAGGGTGACCGCCATGAACAGCACGCCGATCTCGGCGCTCGCGCCGGCGATGCGGTCCCACGTGAGCGAGCTCGTGCGCTTCCAGAGGTAGGCGGCCGACGACAGCGCAGTGACGACGAAGGCGAGGTACGCGACCCACACCGTGCCGACGTGGACGTAGAGGATGCGCACGCTCTCGCCCTGGGTGATGTCGGCAGGCGAGATGATCAGCCCGAACAGCGCGACGAGCGCGAACGCGGCGACCGTCGTGAGGCCGAGCCAGCGCGTGAACGGCGTGCCGGTGTGACGCACCTGTCGTGCGGGGACACCTCGTGTCGCCGCAGGATCGCTCTCGGCGGTGATGGCCACGTTGGGGGTTCGCCTCATTCCTCGAGGAGCGGGCCGAAGGCCAGCGTGCCACCGACGCCGAACAGACCAGCGAAGATCGCGAGGAGCCCGATCCACGGCCAACCCTCGTCCGTCGCTGCGTTCCCGGCGCCGAGCGCTGCCTCGGTCGCTCGTGTTGCACCAATCAGTACCGGCGCCACCACCGGGAACAGGAGCAGCGGGAGCAGTGTCTCGCGTCCTCTGGCCCCGGCGGCGAGACCGCCGTAGAGCGTACCGACGAAAGCCAGCCCACAGGTAGCGGGCACGATCGTCACGACGAGCACGACGAAGCCCGTGCCGCTGATCTCGGAGTCGTAGAGCACGATCGCGAGTGCCGTGAGCAGCGCCTCGAGCACCACCAGTTGCACCGCGAGGGCCATCGACTTGCCGAGGAAGATCCCTGCCGGATCGACGCCGGCCACGCGCAGGGCATCGAGCGCTCCGTCGGCGGTCTCGACCGCGAACGACCGCTGGACGATGACGAGCAGGCTGAAGATCGTGGCCAGCCAGATGAGGCCGGGCGCGACCCGCTGGAGCACCGTGTCGCTGTCGAGGGCGAACGCGAACAGCACCATCACCAACCCGGCGAAGGGCAGGACCTGGTTGGTGACGACGCGGCTGTGCCGTTCGATCCGCAGGTCCTTCGCGGCGACGAGCCGCGCCGTGCGGACGAGGCTGCTCATGCGGCGCCCCCCGACTCGTGCACCTGGCCTGCGACCACGTCGACGACGCGTGTGGCGAGGGACCCGGCGCGTTCGAGCTCATGGCTGGCCACGACGACGGTCGCTCCCGCGTCGACTGCGGCGCGCAGCGTGGCATCCAGGTCGTCGCGACCGACCGCGTCCAGCCCGGCGTGCGGCTCGTCGAGCAACCAGAGCTCGGCGCGGCGGGCCACCAGGCACGCCAGCGCGGTGCGTCGCTTCTGCCCTGCCGACAGCCGACCGACCGTCACGGAGGCGAGACGCGTGGCCAGGCCGAGCCGTTGGAGCGAGGCCTCGACCTCGTCGTGCGTCGCGCCGACGGTCGCACCCCAGAACCTGACGTTCTCGCGGACCGAGAGCTCGGTGTAGAGCCCGTTCGAGTGGCCGAGCAACCCGACCCGGCTGCGCACCGCCTGGCGCTGGGTCAGCAGATCGCAGCCCGCCACCCGCCCTGTGCCGCGAGCGAGCGGCACCAGGCCGGCGCACACGCGCAGGAGCGTCGTCTTGCCGGCTCCGTTGGGACCGCGCAGCAGCACGATCTCACCGCGCCGCACCGCCAGGGTCGCTCCGGCGAGTGCCGGGAATCCGCCCAGCACGGCGACCACGTCGGTGAGCTCGACGACCGGGGCCTCGCCCGGCGCATCGGAAGCGGCGAGCGGTTCCATGGCGACGGGCCACGCTATCTGTCCGGCCGCGCGCAGGGGCCATCTGGCGAATCCGGCCTGTAACGTCCGACACGTGTCCGGCGACGTCGACGAATCAGACGCGCCGGACGCGTCCGCTCCCGCTGAGCCCATCGTGCCGACGCTGCCGGAACGGCCCGCGCGATCGACCGAGCTGTCGTCGCGACGTGCGGGGCGCGTGAGCCGGTGGGATCGCCCGAAGGAGCCGCGTGACCTGCGTTGGGTGCTCGGCGTGGTCGGCAAGGTGCTGGTCTGGACGGGCATCCTGCTCTTCGCCTTCGTCGCCTATCAGCTGTGGGGCACCGGCATCCAGACCGCCCGCGAGCAGAACCGCCTGCGCGGCGAGTTCGAGGCGCAGCTCGAGACCACCGTCCCACTGACGACCGTGCCGGTGACGACCGTCCCGCCCCCGTCGTCGACAGCGTCGCCGGTCACCACCGTCGAGGCATCGACGACGACCGAGGCGACCACGACCACCACGACAGCGCCGCCGCCCGTGGTCACCGCGCCGCCGCTCGGTGACCCCGTCGCGCAGCTCGACATCCCCGCGATGGACCTGCACGGCAAGATCGTCGTCGAAGGGGTCGCTCCGTCGAACCTCCAGGACGGGCCGGGCCACTTCCCCGAGACGCCGCTGCCCGGTCAGCTCGGCAACGCTGCCCTCGCCGGGCACCGCACGACGCACGGCCAGCCGTTCCGGCACATCGACCGGCTCGAACCCGGCGACGACATCACGGTCACCACGCTCGCGGGCACCTACGTGTACGTCGTCACCGGGCAGCAGATCGTGGGCCCGAACGACTACGACCTCGTCATCCCGACGGTCGATCCCACGAAGGCCACCCTCACCCTCACGTCCTGCCACCCGGTGCACAGCTCGGCGAAGCGCATCGTGGTCGTCGCCGAGCTGGACACGGCCCGGTCGTCGCCACTCACGCTCGCCGCGACCGGCAGCACGCAGACCCCGTCAGCGCTGCCGGGCGAGGACGACACGGGCAGCGAGACCACCACTGCATCGACCGAACCGTCGACGTCCGTCACCGCCACCACTCCGGCGCCGTCCACCAGTGCGGACGCCGCACCGTCGACGCCCGACACGGCGACGCCGGCAGGTGACGTCGACACCCCGGCCGACAGCCGCGAGACGTTCCGCAACGACTGGTTCAGCGATCCCGACGCCATCCCTCAGGTGCTGCTGTGGGGGTTCCTCCTGGCCGCGGTCTGGGTGGGCATCCATCTCGTCAGCCGAAGGTTCCGCAGCTACTGGATCGGCATCCCCATCGGGATCGTGCCGTTCGTCGTCGTGCTCTACTTCTTCTTCGAGAACGTCAACCGCCTGCTGCCGCCCAACCTCTGACGCTCAGCGGCCTTCGAACCTCGGGCGGCGCTTCTCGAGAAACGCTCGGCGACCCTCCTCCGCGTCGGCGCTGGCCCATGCGGCCTGGCGCGCGGCCTCGAACACCTCGTCAGCACCGGGCGGCGTGGCCAGGCCTTCCAGCGCGAGCTTGTGCGCACCCATCGTCAGCGGGGCGAGCGCCGCCAGCTCGTCGGCCCACACCAGCGCCTCGGCGAGGCCTCCGAAGCGGTGCACTGCGCCCGTCGAGTGCAGCTGCTCCGCGGTGTAGGTCTGAGCGGTCAGCAGCATGGCGCGGGCGACCGGAGCACCGAGCTCGCGGACGAGCCGGTCGACGGTCCATCGGTCGACGACGAGGCCGAGCTTGGCAGCAGGGATGCCGAGCGGGCTCGACGCCGTCGCAACGCGGAGGTCGCAGGCGACGGCCAGTTGCGTGCCGGCACCGAGCGCCGGCCCGTCGATCGCCGCGATCGTCACGAACCCGAGCTCGGTGAAGCCGCGCAGCACCGCGCTCAACGCGGCGGCGAAGTCTCCTGCATCGACGCCGGTCAGGTCGGCGCCGGCGCAGAACGCCGGGGGCTCACCGGTCAGCACCAGCACCCGCGCGCCCCCGGCGCGCGCCGCGGCCTGCGCCTCGATCAGCGCCTCGAGCGTCGCGAGGTCGACCGCGTTGCGGCGATCGGGACGATCGATGGTGACGACGACCACGCGATCCCGCCACTCCGTTCGGACCGTCCCGCGCCCTACCATGACCCGACTGTATGCCGCCGAGCTCGACCGACCCCATCCGCGCCCGCCGCGAGCAGATCGCGCACTGGACCCTGCTGGCCAACCGCATCGGGTACCTGTGCTTCGCGATCGCGATCGTCTGCTTCGTGCTCGCGTTCGCGTTCGGGTTCACGGCAACGATGGCCTCGATCATCATCGGGTCGCTCGTAGCCGGTTCGCTGCTGCTCGCGCCGGCGATCGTGCTCGGTTATGCGGTGAAGGCAGCCGAGCGCGACGACCGCGAGCGAGGCTTGTGACGGACACGTCCCCACCGGTTACCCTCAGGTAACAGCGATGAGCACACGACTTCCGGCCGGAGAGCGGCGCGACCAGATCCTCGAAGTGGCTGTCCAGGTCTTCGCCCGCCGCGGGTACCACGGCACGTCGATGAACGACGTGGCCGACGCGGCCGGAGTGACCAAGCCGGTGCTCTACCAGCACTTCGAGTCCAAGCAGGCCCTCTACCTCGCGCTGATCGACGACGTGGGTGACCGGATGAGCACCGCGATCGCGAAGGCGACCGCCGGCGCCGTCAACGGCAAGACCCAGACCGAGCTCGGCTTCCAGGCCTACTTCCGCTGGGTGGCCGAGGACCACGACGCGTTCCTGCTCCTCTTCGCCACGCAGGCCAACCGGGATGCCGCGGCCACCCGCGCGATCCGCAAGATCACCGACGACGCGGCCGCCGCGATCGCGCCGCTCATCGCCGTCGACATCGACCGCGAGCAACAGCGCACGCTGGCCCACGGCCTCGTCGGCCTCGCCGAGGGAGTGTCCCGGCGGCTGGTCGAGCGCGGGGAGGCCTTCGACCCTGACGAGCTCGGATGCCTGGTCGCGCAGCTCGCCTGGGCCGGACTGCGGTCGCTCTCCCCCAAGGGTTGAGCCGGCCTGTCGGGCGATGATCTCGCTCACCCGCCCGAGCATCGAGCAGCTGTGCGCGATGGTCGAAACACAGCGGTCGACGCCGTTCAACTATGAGCCCGGGTTGCTCGACCGGACCGATTCGCTGCGACGTTGGTTCGTCGACCGGCACGACGAGGTGGTCGGGCACGGCGAGGCGGATTTCCTCGCCGGTTGCCACGCGCTGCGGACGTGGGCGATGTTCCGGCAGCCCTGGACGCAGCCGGCTCTGCCGTTCGCAGCCCTCGACGCGGGCGAGACCGTCGGCTACACCGCTCGTGCGTCGAGCGTCTGGTGGAGCTGCTGCTGCCGCATCGTCGCGACCATCGACGAGACCGACGTCGACGGCACACGCCGCTTCGGCTTCGACTACGGCACGCTGCGCGGGCATCCGGCACGTGGCGAGGAGCGGTTCCTCGTCGCGCTCACCCCCGGCGGCGACGTGCACTTCGCACTGTTCGCGGTGTCGCGGCCCGGTCGCTGGTTCACGTGGGTCGGACTCCCCCTGACCCGCCGGGCACAGGCTCGGTTCCGTCCCGGAGCCGCCGCTGGAGTGCGCGAGGCGATCAGGGCCGGATCGACAGACCGCGGTACGAGTCGACGAAGCCCTGACGCTTGAGCGCAGCGGCGACGTCGGGGCTCGTACCGATCGCCTCGCCGTTCACCTTGCGGATCTCGATCGCCCGAGCCCGCCCGTCCTTGGTGAGCTGTACGAGCGCGTCGACCCACTCGGTGTGCTCGAGCGCCCCCGGGAACGTCACCAGGTGGTGCGAGCGGCGGTCGAACCAGACGAGCGGCTGGCCGAGCCACAACACCGCCAGCGCACCGGCGCTGCGGGCCGGGCGACCCGGCGACTCGGGCCAGGCGATGGCGGCACCGTAGGGCTGGGCCGGATCGGTGGCTGCGAGGACGACTGGCGGCGGCACCGACTCGGGATGCAGCTCGGCGTCGGGGATCTCGCGCATGCTGCGCAGGCGGTCGACCGCCCCCGGCAGGCTGAACTGTGCGGCACCCAGGCCCGAGACGAAGTAGCCGCGGCGCGCCTGCCCGCGCTCTTCGAGCACCTTCAACACGGCGTACACGGCGGAGTAGCCACCGACGATGCCCTCGGCCAGCACGGCCTCACGGGTGACGACGCCGTATCGCTCCATCATCTGCAATGCCATCGCGTGTGCCGCCGCGGTGGCTGCGGGCGGCGGTTCGAGCAGCGGAGCGACCAGGCTCCACCTGCCGGCACCGGCAGGAGGACCGATGCGGGTCAGCCGTCCGGGCCGTGGTCGCGACCTCGGCGCATTGCGCGGCACTGCCTTGGTGCGCGCGCCGTGGAGCACCGATCGCAGCGGTGCGAGCGAGTCGTTGGTGACCTCGCCTGCCCAGACAAGGTCCCACAGCGCAGCGAGCGTCTCGCTCTCGGTGGCGCTCGGGGTGGCGGCGCGGATCTGGCCCCAGAAGCTGGCGCCGCGCTCACCCAGCTGCGCGCGGATGGCGTCGTGCAGCGGCCCGGCCGGGGGTTCGGGACGCTCGATGGTGGGGGCGAGCAGGGACAGCTGGTCGTTGAAGAACAGTCGGATCCGACCGTCGGTGGCACCGATCGAGCCGGCGCCCGTCCACACCAGCTCGCCCGACGTGCACAGCTCGTCGAGGTCGGTCGCCCGGTACCCACGGACGCGCAGCGGCAGCACGTCGACCTCGAGCGAGCTCGCGACCAGGGCCGCACCCTGCAGCACGCCGAGCGCCTCGACGAGGGCTTCGAGGCCGCGCCGGTCGCTCGGGATGTTGTGCCACGAGGTGAGGAACCGCGCATACGCGTCGACCTCGACCGGCTCGACCTCGCGACGGAGCGCCGCGAGCGAGCGCCGGCGCAACTGGCGCAGCACGTCGACGTCGCACCACTCGCGTGACGCACCGTCGGGTCGGAACTCGCCGCGCACGATGCGCTCGTCGGCCTCGAGCGCGGCGAGGGCCCCTGCGATCCGCGGACGGGGCAGGCCTAATCGGGCTGCGACGTCGTCGGCGACGAACGGCGCATGGGTGCGCGCGTACCGGGCGACGAGCGACTCGAGCGGAAGGGGCACCGGATCGGTGAACGCTCGGGGAAGACCGAGCGGCAACGAGCACCCGAGCGCATCGCGGTACTTGGCCGCGTCGTCGGCCGCGGCGACGCGGCTCTCGCCGGCGACGCTGATCTCGATCGCCCGCCGCTCGCGCAGCAGCTCGGCGAGCCATGTCGTCGAGTCGCCCTCGCAACGCAGGTCGATCTCGGCAGCAGTGAGGTCACCGACCTTGCGCAACACGTCGTGCAGCTCGTCGGCGCTGCGGGCGCGTCGACCTTCGGTGAGGCACTGCAGCTCGAGCTCGACGTCGGCCAGCACGCCCGGGTCGAGCAGCTCGCGCAGCTCCTCGGCGCCGAGCAGGTCGCGCAGCAGCTCGCGATCGAGGGCGAGTGCCGCGGCGCGGCGCTCGGCCAGCGGGGCGTCGCCCTCGTACATGTACGCGGCGATCCAGTTGAACAGCAGGCTCTGCGCGAACGGCGACGCCTTGGCCGTGTCGACGCTGACCACCCGCACCGCCCGGCTGCGCAGCTGACCGAGCACCTCGCGCAGGGCCGGCAGGTCGAAGACGTCCTGCACGCACTCGCGCGACGTCTCGAGCAGCACGGGGAAGGTCGGGTACTTGGACGCCACGGCCAGCAGGTCGGCCGCCCGCTGCCGTTGCTGCCACAGCGGCGTGCGCCTGTCGGGACGCCGCCGCGGCAGCAACAGCGAGCGTGCGGCGCACTCGCGAAAGCGCGCCGAGAACAGCGACGTCTGGGGCAACGACGTGAGCACCAGCTCGTCGACGTCGTCGGGATCGATGACCAAGTCGTCGAGGGGCAGCTCGTCCGCCGACTCGGGGAGGCGCAGGACGATGCCATCGTCGCTCCACATGGTCTCGACCGGGATGTCGTACCGATCGTTCAGCCGCCGCTCGATGGCCATCGCCCACGGCGCGTGCACCGGGGTGCCGAACGGGCTGAGGATGCACACCCGCCAGTCGCCGATCTCGTCGCGGAAGCGCTCGACCACCACCGTGCGATCGTCGGGCACCACACCGGTCGCCTCCGTCTGCTCGTTCAGGTAGAGCAGCACGTTGTTGGCTGCGAGAGCGTCGAGCGAGTACTCGGTGGCGAGGGTGCGCAGCGCTGCCGCCGGCTCCATCGCCCGGATCTCGCGCTGGAACGCACCGAGCGCCCGACCGAGCTCGAGCGGTCGGCCTGGGCGGTCGCCGTGCCAGAACGGCATCTTGCCGGGCTGGCCGGGCGCCGGGGTGACCACCACCCGCTCGAAGGTGATCTCCTCGATCCGCCAGGTGGACGCGCCGAGCACGAAGGTCTCGCCGGCGCGGCTCTCGTACACCATCTCCTCGTCGAGCTCACCGACCCGCGTGCCGTCGGGCAGGAACACCCCGAACAGACCGCGGTCGGGGATGGTGCCGCCGCTCGTCACGGCGAGCCGCCGCGATCCTTCACGCGCACGGACCACGTCGTTGACCCGGTCCCAGACGATTCGAGGCCGGAGCTCGCTGAACTCCTCGCTCGGGTAGCGACCGGCCAGCAGGTCGAGCACGTTGTTCAGCAGCTCGTCGCTGAGCTCGGCGAAGCAGGCGCACCGACGGACGAGCCGCCGCAGCTCCGCCAGCGGCGTGTCGCCGCTGATCGCGACGTGGGCCACGATCTGCTGGGCGAGCACGTCGAGCGGGTTGCGCAGGAACCGAGTCGACTCGATCTGCCCGTCGATCATGCGCCGCACGACGACGGCGGCCTCGAGCAGGTCGCCACGGTGCTTCGGATACAGGGTTCCCTTGCTCGGCTCGCCGACGGAGTGGCCGGCTCGGCCGATGCGCTGCAGGCCCCGGCTGACGGCGCCCGGCGACTCGACCTGGATGACCAAGTCGACAGCACCCATGTCGATGCCGAGCTCGAGGCTGGACGTCGCCACGATGCCGCGCAGCACCCCGCGCTTCAGCTCGTCTTCGATGACGACGCGCTGCTCGCGAGCGAGCGAGCCGTGGTGCGCCTTCACCAGCTCGAGCTGCTGGCCGTCGGCACCGGCGATGCCCTCGTCGAAGGCGAGCTCGTTCAGCTTCGCGGCCAGGCGCTCGGCCTGGCGGCGGGCATTGGTGAAGATGATCGTGCTGCGGTGCTCGAGCACCTGGGCGAGGATGCGCGGGTAGATGCTCGGCCAGATGCTGCTGCGCTGCGGCGTCATCGCCGCGGTGGCCGGCCCGCTGCGGAGCTCGGTCGCCGGCTGCGGCTGGCCGAGATCGCCCATGTCCTCGACGGGAATGACGACGTCGACCTCGAGCGGTTTGCGGATGCCAGCGTCGACGATGGTGACCGGCCGCAGCGTGCCGTCGTCGGTGTGCCCGCCGAGGAAGTGGGCGACCTCCTCCAGCGGGCGTTGCGTCGCCGAGAGCCCGATGCGCTGCGGGGGCCGTTTGGTGATCGCCTCGAGCCGCTCGAGCGACAGCATGAGGTGCGCGCCGCGCTTGGTGGGGGCCAGGGCGTGGATCTCGTCGATGATCACCGTCTCGACGTTGACGAGCGTGTCGCGCGCCGACGAGGTGAGCATGAGGTAGAGGCTCTCGGGCGTGGTGATGAGCAGGTCGGGGGGCTTGCGGATGAGGTGCTGGCGATCGCGGGCCGACGTGTCGCCGGTGCGCATGGCGACGAGCGGTTCGACGAAGGGCTCGCCGATGCGCTCGGCGGCGAGCGAGATGCCCATCAGCGGCGCGCGCAGGTTCTTCTCGACGTCGAACGCGAGGGCCCGCAACGGCGAGATGTACAGCACTCGCGTGCGCTGCTTGGCGTCGGGCGGGGGCCCGTGGAGGTGTGGCGTGCACAGCCGGTCGATGGAGGCGAGGAACGCCGTGAGCGTCTTGCCGCTGCCGGTCGGAGCGCAGATGAGCGTGTGCTGGCCGTCGACGATGTGCGGCCAGCCCTGCACCTGGGGCGGCGTCGGCGTGGGGAACGACGCCGCGAACCACGCACGAACGGCGGGCGAGAACCGCTCGAGCACCGGGTGATCGGCCATGACGGAAGGCTACGGCGGGGGTGTCACGCGGTTGACACGCCCGTTCGGCGGGAAGACGATCTCACCATGGACATCGCCGGGTTG
Organism: Ilumatobacteraceae bacterium; assembly: GCA_050248155.1. Taxonomy (GTDB): domain Bacteria; phylum Actinomycetota; class Acidimicrobiia; order Acidimicrobiales; family Ilumatobacteraceae; genus VFMC01. Next base: position 1,032 of record JBFWSW010000078.1, on the reverse strand, counting down.
CTGCAGGACCTCTTCGGGCGCGTCGACGAGCACGTGCACGAGGCGCTCGACGACCTGGCGCCCGAGCACCTCACTGCCATGGTCGGACCAGGCACGAACACGATCGCATGGCTCGTGTGGCACCTCACCAGGGTGCAGGACCACCATGTGTCCGAGCTGCTCGACCAGAAGCAGGTCTGGGTGTCCGGCGACTGGGGCCCGCGCTTCGGGGTGTCGTCGGACCCGCACAACACCGGCTACGGCCACGAGGCCGACGACGTCTCGTCGATCCGTCCGACGACGGCGGACCTGCTCGGCTACCACGACGCCGTGTCGCGCCGGACGAGGGAGTTCGTGCAGGGGCTCTCCTCCGACGACCTCGACCGCATCGTCGACCGGCGATGGGATCCTCCGGTCACCCTGGGGGTCAGGCTGATCAGCATCGCCGACGACGACATCCAGCACGCCGGCCAGGCCGCGTTCGCCCGCGGCATCCTCGAGCGCAGCTGAGCCCGGCGACGCCGTGAGACGTGATGGTTCGCCGATCGCCCGTCCGGGGTAGTCCGGCAACATGCCACGCGAACCGAAGACGATCGCCACCGAGTGCCTGCTCTCGTGGACGAACGGCGATCTGGACACGACGCGGGCACTCGTGTCCGACGACGTGACCTTCATCGGTCCGCTCGGGACGGCGACCGGCGCGGACGACTACATCGAGGGGCTCCGACAGCTGAAGGAGTCGGTGTCGACGATCGTGACGCGCAAGGTGCTCGTCGACGGGAGCGACGTCTGCATCATCTACGACCTCGTGACCAAGCGATCGGGGACCATCCCGACCGTCGGGTGGTACCACGTCCGCAACGGGCAGGTCGATTCGGTGCGCGCCTTCTTCGACGCACGAGCGCTCACGACGTGACAGTGTTACGGGCCGCGAACGAGCCATCCAGGCGAAAGGACCATCCATGGACGTCGAGTTGACCCCAGAAGAGTCGGAGGCCGTGCGGCAGGCACTGCGCTCGTACCTCTCCGACCTCCGCATGGAGATCACCGACA
>JBFWSW010000077.1:0-16563 GCA_050248155.1 Ilumatobacteraceae bacterium | reverse complement strand
GCCTCGCGAGGGCGGCACACCTACACGCTGGAACCAGACGGTGACGGCACCCGCCTCGTCGGGGTGCACGAGCACCTCCCACCCGGGTTGTCGCCGGCCGACACCGAGCTGGGGTGGACCATCTCGATCGGCAAGCTGGCCGCGGTCGTCGAGCAGGGCGGCTGACCCGTCCCACCGATCCGGCCCTGTTGCCGCATCAGAGGTCGAGCAAGCGGTCGCGGGCCTTGTCCTTGCCCAGCATCACCACCACCGTCGCATCACCGGGCAGGCCGTTGCCCGCAGGGAGCGGTGACGGCATGCGCAGGATGGGCACACTGCCGAGCAGGCGCGACACCGAGCGAGCCACGGGGTCGTTGACGTCCAGGGCGTAGACGTGCGTGAGCTCGACCTGTTCCTCGGGTCCAGCCCCGTTCACGGGCTCGGCGACAGTGAAGCCGCGATCGACGAACTGCGCCGACAAGCGACCGCCGGCACCTGGCACGCTCGATCCGTTGGCCACGAGCACCACACCGCCCTCGGTGACGACCGCCTCGGTCGTGGTCGTCGGCGGCAACGTGGTGGTGGTCGTCGACGTCGTGGTCGTCGACGTGGTGCTCGTCGTGGTCGTGGTCGACGTGGTGGTGCTCGCCGGGAGCGAACTGGTGGTCACCGTGGTCGGCGTGGGATCGTCGTCGCCGGAGCACGCCGTGGCGGTCGTCACGAGACCGAGTCCGGTCGCGAGGAGAGCGAGCGGCCTGCGGAACTGCACCTCTGCAGATTGGCATGCCGGTTCGCCGCCCGGTCGTCGCGAGTACGTTCGCCGTCGTGAGATCGAGGTGCGGGGGCGCGATTGCCGTCGGTGCGATCGCCGCGTTCGGGCTGGCGGCATGCGGGATCACCTCGATGTCGTCCCCGCCGAGCGACGCCACCGTCGTCGCCACCGACTTCGCGACCTATCCGCCACCCACCACCACGTTGCCGCCGACCACGACGACCCCTCCCGAGCCGGGCACCGTGCTCGCCACCGAGTCGGAGTACGTCGTCGAGTCGGGTGACTACCCGTTCGTCGTCGCCGACCGCTTCCAGGTCGACTTCGAAGCGATGGTCGAGCTGAACGGATGGACCATCGAGAACGGCGTGGTCCCGGAGTGGCCCGATCCCGGCACGACGATCCGGATCCCCGCCGGCGCGACAGTCCCCGAAGGACCGTCCGTCCTCGTGCCGGTCGGCACCGCGCCGCCGGACACCGGGACGACGACTGCGGGCACCGGCGACAGCGAGACCTCGTCCACCGTCGACGACGGGATCGGCTGCGGCACGTACACCATCGTCGAGGGTGACTACCTCGGCCGCGTCGCGACCAAGCTGCGCACCACCGTCGAAGCGCTCGATGCGGCGAACGAGGACACCGACGGGTACGCGGCGTTCTACGTCGGCCTGAAGATCAACGTTCCCTGCTGAACGGATCTCAGTGCGCGTCGGCGTGGGCGATGTGGCCGAGTTCGCGCCAGATGACGACCAGGATGAGCGCCGAGCCGACGAACGCGAACCAGAACGGACCCGTGACGCCCCAGATGCGGGCGACGACACCGCCGATGGCGGCGCCGACGACCAATCCACCGTGGACGCCCATCATGTACACGCTGCCGACGCGTCCCTGGAACTCGATCGCCACGGCCCGTTGGCGGATGGCAGTGGATGTGGTCGCCCACACCGCCGCGTGCGTGCCGAACACGAACATCACCACCATGGCCACCGCCGGCACGTTGGTGACCGCCAGGCCGAGGTGTGTGAGCGTCTCGATGATCAGCCCGATGCGCATCACGTTGGCGAGGCTCACCCTGCGCTCGATGAAGCCATAGCTCGACGAGCCCAGCACACCACCGATCGCGCTGCACGTCGTCAGCAGACCGAAACCCACGTCACCGAGCCCGAGCCGCTCGATCGAGTACAGCACCAGGACCGACCACGCCGCGCCGTACGTCACGTTGAACGTGACGATGGTGAGCGTGAGCGTGCGCACCGGAGGATGTCCCCACAGCCACCGCACGCCATCGGCGATGTCACGCCGCACCGGCGGACGATCGTCGCGTGGATCCGGCCGTGACGTCGCCATGCGCCACACCAACGACGCACCGAGCGCGGCGCACACGGCCTGGGTGACGAAGGGCAGCACCATCCCGATCGCGAACAGGCCGGCACCGATCGGGGGGCCGGCGAGCTGGTTGGCGGTGATGAAGCCGACCATCAGCCGAGCGTTGCCGACGCCCAGGTCCTTCGGCTCGAGGATCATCGGCATGAGCGTGTTGGTCGTGGTGTCGGCGAACGTCTCGGCGGTTCCGAGGACGAACATCGCGACGAGCACCACCGTGATGCTGACCGAGTCGGTGGCGATGCACAGCGCGAGCACCACGAGCACGCAGGCGCGCAGCCCGTCGACGAAGGCAACGACGAGCCGGCGGTCGAAGCGATCGGCGACCACGCCCGCGTGCAGCCCGAACAGCAGCCACGGCACGCGCTGCAGCAGGCCGGCCAGCGCCACGAGGAGTGGGTCACGCGTCTGCGCGGCAACGAGGAGCGGTCCGGCCGCGAGCGCGATGCCGTCGCCGATGTTGCTGATCCACGACGACATCAGCAACCGGCGGAAGTCCGACCCGAGGCGCGACGGGGCGATGGCTTCGGCGACGCGGTTCACGGGCGATCGACCCTAGCGTCACCGTGGTCCGGCGATCTGGACGATCGTGCCCATCGACGTCTCGTGGCGTCACCGTTCGCCGTCGAGTTCGTTGCTCCAATGGTAGGAGCTCTAGTAGCATCATGGTGTGAAGGTCAGCGTGAGCTTGCCGGACGAGGACGTGGAGTTCCTCGACACCTACGCCGAGCGAGAGGGCTTCACCTCGAGATCCGCCGTGCTCCACAAAGCCGTACGGCTGCTGCGCGCATCGGAGCTCGGCGCGGCATACGAGGACGCGTGGGCAGAGTGGGAGGCCGGCGACGACGGCGCGCTCTGGGAGCCCACGGCTGGAGATGGACAACCCTGATGCGCCGAGGCGAGATCCGGCTCGTCGACCTGGAACCCGTCCGCGGCGCCGAGGCCGACAAGCAGCGACCAGCGGTCATCGTCAGCAATGACGGTGCCAACAGCACCGCGCAGCGCCTTGGCCGAGGGGTCGTCACCGTTGTGCCGGTGACGTCGAACACTGATCGCGTGCACCCGTTCCAAGTCCTGCTGCCGGCCCACAGCACGGGCCTGGCGGTCGATTCCAAGGCGCAGGCGGAGCAAGTCCGCTCGATCGCCGTCAAGCGTCTCGGTCGCCGAATCGGCACGCTGAACGCCGAACTGCAAGCCGATCTGGACGAAGCGCTCCGTCTGCACCTCGCTCTCTGACAGCAATGCATCGCTCCGCACGGCCTCTCGAGGCCAGGGCTCAGGCGTACTCGGCGACGAGCCACCACTGACGGCGTTCGACCATGGCGAGCAGGGCACGACCGTCGGCCAGGAGCAGCTGGAACCGGGCGACCCGACGATGACGGGCAGCGTCCCACCACCGTTCGTCGAGCAACCACGGACCCGCCCACCCGACGACCGGGACAGCAGGGCCGGCGCGGTCGCGCAGCACGGCGGGCGAGGCACTGACCGCGCCGCGGCCTGTGACCGCGACGTCGGCACCCTCGGCGTCGAGCACCTCGACGGGGTGCGGGTCGGGGTGGACCACCGCCGGCCAGGGGGCGGGGAGGCGCCCAGGCCACGGCCGGCGTTCGGCCGCAGTACCTGCCGCCGGCAACGCCCGGTCGCCACCCTCGAAGATCGAGCTGAGCGAGGCCGGCACGAAGCAGTGGAGATCGCCAGGCTGGCGACCGCCGCGCCACTCGGGCACGACGACCCGGTCGTCACCCACCAGCCCGGCGAGGCGCGTCGCCGCTCGCCGTGCCCACTCGTCGGCCTGCGTGCGGCCGCCCCACAGGCCGAGTTGCACGCCGTCGTCGGCACGCACCTGGGTGGGCTCGATCCGCAGGTGCACCACACCCGATCGGGCGACGTTCGCCGCGTCGGCGTCGGCCGACTCGACCGTCTCGGCCGCGCTGGCCCATCCGTCGAGCTGCCACCTCAGCCGCTCGAGCATCGCCGTGGCACTGAAGCCGGTCGACAGCGTCCACACCCGCTCGCACCGCTCGCCGTACTCGGTCTCGGCGGTCACCGCGAACTGCGTGCAGACCCGGCCCGTGGACGACAACCTGCCGACCACGTCGTCGACCAGCTGACGCGCGGCGAAGACCACCGCGTCGAGGTGCTGGACGGGCTCGTCGAAGTGATGATCGACCACCAGACCCGATGGTGGGTCCTCGCTGCCGTGCGGCCGGTCGTCGAGACCTGCAGCCATCCGCCGCGCCATCGCCCCCTGCCACCCGAACCTGGCGAGCACGTCGGGCTCGGGCAGAGCCGCGAGATCCCCGAGCGTTCGCAACCCGAGCCGACCGAGCAGGTGCACCTGATCGGGGTCGAGCTCGCCGACCTCGTGCAGCCAACGGAGCGCGAGGGGCGCGAGGAACGCCCGCGACCCACTGGGTTCGATCACCTCCGGACGCCCGTGACGCGCCGCATGGCGGGCTGCGACACCCGCCGCGAACCGGCCGTCGGCGATGCCCACACCGCATGCCCCGGCGATGCGATCGATCGGGCCGGTCAGCTCGAGCACCGCCTCGGTCACCAGCGCGCCGACGCGTTCGGCCATCGCCAGGTCGCCGCCGAAGTAGCGCGACGGACCCCGCGTCGCGAAGGTGAGCACACCGGGACGTGAGATCTCGAGACGAGGGACCATCGCGGCGACGGCCTCGGCCACACGGCCGAACGTGCGGGCGTCGAGCTGCGGCTCGTCGGCGACGATCCGCAGACTCGGGCACCGCGCCTGCGCCTCACGTCGGCGATGACCGGTGCGCACCCCCGAAGCTGCCGCCGCCACCGAGCGGGCCACCACCCGGTTGGCATGGACGACTGCCACCGCCTCGTCGGGTGCGCAGCCGGCGGCGACGACGGACCACTGCGGGCAGTGCACGACGGCGAGTCGCGAGATGGCGCTGTGGGCCGGAGCCAACGGATCACCCCGTACGAGCCAGGGCGCCGGCAGGTTGCGGCACATCGTCGAGCTCGGTCGGCACGGTCAGGTGGTCGCGCAGCGATTCGATCCGGCCACTGGCACCGGGCATGGCCAGCCGGTCGTGACGCGGGCGTGGGATGCGCCGACCTTCGACGGTGATGTCGACCGCGCGCTCACGCAGATAGCCGTTCCCTGCACCGAGTCCACCCCACGTGGCCTCGGTGAGCACCCGGGCATCAGCAGCGAACGGCCCTGCATCGCCGACCAGCACGAGGACGCTCCCCCGCGTCTGCAACCTGGCCTGGACCCGCCGTGCCGTGGCCGGCCGTAGGCGGTGAGCTGCGCCGAACACGACGAGCTCGAAGCCGTCGACGAGCGCGCCGAGCACTGGACCCCACGATTCGTCGCCATCTCTCCCCCGATCGCCACCGCCACCGTCTCGCACCACGACCACACGTTCGAGCACGGTGCCCATCTCGCGGCAGGCCTGGGCGCCGAAGGCCGGCAGCCCCGCCACGCCCACCCATGCCCCGGCCTGCGAGGCAGCCGACGTCAGGACGAAGGCGGTCGAAACCGCGGCTGCACCGGCGCACACGATGCTGCTGCCACGGGTGAGGCCCTGCGGGAACAACCGGTGGAGTGCAGGGTGCACCGTGAGGGTGCGATCGGCGGCCAGGGCGCCGGGCAGGACCCGCTGTTCGAGCGCACGTGATGCGACCACCGCGGCAGGCTAGTCGAACATGTGTTCGGTCGCAATCGGCGGCCGGGAGGAGCTGACTAGTGGCTGGCCTTCCACTTGGCCATCGCGGCGCGGCTGCGCTCGACGAGGTTCGCCGGCACCAGGCGCAGGTACTCGGCCTCGGGGCCCGTCGCTCCGGCCTCTCCCTCGCCACCGGCGGCCACCGCCGGGGCGGCCTCGGCCTCGGGTGCCTCGAACACTGCCGGCTCCATGCCGGGCTTCCAGTACTGGAACAGGTCGCGCACGATCTCGTCGAGTCCCGCACCGTTGAAGCCCTTGAGCAGGTTGACCGTGATGATGTTGCTGTAGACGTGCACGCCCTCGACCTGCCCGGTCGACAGCAGGCGCCGTGCCAACATCGCTGCGGGCCGCGGCCCGACCGCGTCGGCCTCCGTGCCGAAGCGCTCGTGGCCCTGACCGGTGAGCGACCGGTTGGCCTCGAACCGGATGACGCCCGGGATCGTGCTCGGCTTCTGGACGACGCTGACCAACTGGCCCATGGGCCGCGACGCTAGCCGTCAGGCTCCGGCGACGGGCAACTGCCGGCGGATCTCCCACGCGGCGACCTCGGCGCGCGAACCCAACCCGAGCTTGGCCAGGATGTTCGACACGTGCACGGCCGCCGTCTTCGGCGAGATGAACAACCGCTCGGCGAGTTGGCCGTTGGTGAGCCCTTCGGCGATGAGCGCGGCGACCTCGCTCTCGCGGGCCGTCAGCTCGCCGGCGGGCCGCAACGTCGTCCCCGCGAGCCGTTCCGCGAGCGCCTCTGCCCGGTCGCGCCGCCAGCCCGGCCAGCGAGCGAGCGCCTCGAGCGCCGACTCGGCAGCGCGCTGTGCACCGGAACGGTCGCCCGTCGCCTGCAAGGCCTGTGCGAGCGCCACGAGCAGCGTGCCGATGATCGGCCGGCGGAGGTCGTCGTCGGCACCATCGAGCCCCGCGCGCAACGCAGACGCCGCCTCGTCGTGGCGTTGCTCGGCGAGCAGCACGAGGCCCTCGCTCCGCCGGACGATCGACTCGCGCGCCGGATGGGCGGCGAGCAACCCGGCGAACAGCCGCTGACGGATCTCGGCCGGCGGGATGTCGACGGCCACCGCCGCCGACACGGCGTCGACCATCTCGGACATCACCGACCACTCGTCGTGCGGCTCCTGACCACCGATGATCCGCTCGAAGGCGTCGCGCCCGGCATCCCGGTCGCGAGCGAGCCCGGCGACGCTCAGGTCGAGCAGCGCTGTCACGTACTCCTTGTCGGCAGACACGTCGCACGACGTGACCCGATCGATCGCCGACACCGCTGCTCGTGCGTCAGCGACGCGTCCCTCTTCGGCGTGCAAGGACGCCGTTGCGATGCGATACATCGGTTCCTCGTGCGGCGTCGGACGCAACGAGCGCCACAGGTCGAGCAGCCGCCGATATGAGGCGAGGTCGCCCTCGGCGTGGGCAGCCATGGCATCCCAGAACGCGGCCTGTTGCGATCCGAGCTTGTCGAATCCACTGGCCGTCGCGGTCTCGCGGAGGCGTTGCCGCATGCGCCGCGCCTCGTCCGATCCGGGCGCGAGGAGCTCCATCATGTTGTTGATGGCGCGGCTCAGCAGCACGCCGTCGCCGAGGGGCGCTGCGGCCTCGATCGCCTCGATGAGCGCTGCCCGCGTCGCTGCGCGGTCGAGTCGCAGCACCAGCGCGCTCGCCCGCTCGACCATCGCCTGCACCGCGATCCGACGCTCCCCCGCGATCGTCGCGTGCCCGATCGCCCGCTCGGCCCACGGCACGGCGTCGGGATGCCGGGCGAGCATGCGCATCTGTGCGATCGCGGCCTCGGCTCGTGCGAGATCGGCGATCGAGCCGGCGGCCTCGAGGGCTTCGGCCTCGGCGATGAGCTGGTCGACCACCGCGTCGCTCGCGACCTCATCGGTGAGCTCCAAGTGCAACCGGCTGACGTAGTGGAGCGCGTCGATGCGCGACCTGCCCGGCGGCGCGAGCTCCAGCCACCGATGCGCGTGCTCGAGTGCCTCGGCGAGGAAGTCGAGGCGCCACGCTGCCTGCGTCGCCACCTCACGCAGCTCGATGCGATCGCCGTCCTCGGCCAGACCGTCGCACGCCAGCCGCAGGGCCTGGAACGACGCGCCCGAGTCGAGGTAGTCGCGTGCGCCTCGTACGGCGATCGCGACGATCTCGTCGAAGCGCCCCGCACCCTGCGCGTGGTGCGCGAGGCCCGTGTGCGCGTCGGGCGCCACTCGGGACAGCGTCTCGAAGCACCGCTCGTGCAGGCGGCGGCGCTCGCGCCCGAGCAGTTGGTGCAGCACGCTGTCGGCGACGAGCGCGTGCCCGAACCACAGCCGGTCCTCGCGGGGCTCGACGATCACGCCACGCGCGACGAGACCCCGGAGCTGATCGATCAGGACGTCCTCGTCCAGGCCGGTGATCGAGGTGAGCACCTCGAACCCGGCTGGTTGACCGAACACCGCCAGCGCATCGATGATCACGCGTTCGCCGGGGGTGAGGTCAGCGAGCTGTTGGCGGACAGCCTCTTCGAGTGACCACGGCAGCTGCACCTCGAACACGTCGCTGCTGCAGACGTCCGCGTCGGCGAACCGCATGAGCTCCTCGACGACGAAGGGCACACCACCACTTCGCCGGGTGACGGCCTCGACCGCGGCCGACGACACCGGTGCATCGACGATCGCGCTCATCATCGCCGCCACCTCATTGCGACCCAGCCGGTCGAGACGCAGGTTCTCGACCTCGTTGCGTCGTTGGAGGTGCAACAAGAGGTCGCCGGCGGGCGACCCACGCCGCAGGTCGGACGGGCGGTAGGTGCCGACGATGGCGAGCGACGGCCAAGGCTGCCGGGCGAGGTCGTCCACGAAGGCTGCGCCGTCGACGTCGATCCAGTGGAGGTCCTCGACGACGACGAGCGCGCCTCTGGACGCCGCCGCTCGACCGATGGCGTCACGCGCATCGCCGGCCGGGTCGGCCGATCCAGCCTGACCGACCGGTGCCAACTGCGCGGCGAGGTCGAAGGGCCGACCGAGTGACCCCGGTTCGGCGGCAGCCGAGAACACGGGGACGTTGCGACCGACGTGGGCGAGGAGCTCGCGCACGAGGCGGGTCTTGCCGATCCCGGCCTCGCCGGCGACGAGCGCGATGGCGGGCAGGTCGGAACAGCGGGCGTCGGCTTGCTCGACGACGGCGAGAAGCCGATCGAGCGCTGACGCTCGGCCGATCATCGTGGGACTCAGTCCGATGCGACCCGTGAGCACGGACGCGATGGTACCGAGGCGCGCGGCGACGCCCGGGCCGGGTATCGGCCCGGGCGGTCGCGGTGTGACACCCGGCTGACGGAGATCGTCGACGAGCCGCATCTCAGGCGGCGCGCATGAACGTCCGATCGGGTGGTCGACTGATCGTCGGCGGCGTCGGTTCGGCCTTGCGGCCGGCGCGGCGCAAGAAACGACGGCTCGTCGCGGCCTGCTCGTAGGTGCGCCGACGGTCGCGGGCGATCTCGATGTTCAGGCTGGTGGTGTTGAACGGGTTCATCGGTGGCTCCTGTGCTCTGGTCGATCCGGCTGATCCAGGTCGACGGAGCCACGATGCACGTCTGAGGTACGCCGGCACCATCGGATGAACGACCTATTTTCGCGATCTCGCATACCTAGACGGCCTCGTACCTGGCATTTCGCGGTTCGATCGAGGCGCTCGGTCCGGGTCGCCCGTCACACCCGAGCGCCGATAGGTTGCCCGTGATCCGCCTGGGAACGACCCCCTGTGAACGACCAAGGAGCACCGACATGGCCGACATCTCACTCGAGGCATTCGAATCCGAGGCGCGTGCCTTTCTCGACGCGCACGCGCCGAAGAAGGAGGCGGAGAAGAAGTTCGTCTGGGGCGAGGGCTCCGACAAGGTGGCGATCTTCGAGGAGAAAGACCGCAAGACCGAGCTCGCTGACGTCCGCAAGGCCCAGGCGTGGCGCGCGCAGCGATTCGATGCCGGCTTCGGTTGGATCACCGGGCCGAGCGCCTACGGCGGGCGCGAGCTGCCGAACGCGTACGAGCGGGCCTACAACTCGCTCGAGTCGAAGTATCAGGTCCCCAACCAGGGCACGTTCACGATCGGGCTCGGGATGGTGGCGCCCACGTTCCTCGCGCACGGGACCGAGGTCGCGAAGGACCTCTACCTGCGCAAGATGTACCGCGGTGAGATCGTCGGCTGCCAGCTGTTCAGCGAACCGGGTGCCGGCAGCGACCTCGCCAGCCTGCAGACCAAGGCCGAGCGCGACGGCGACGAGTGGGTCATCACCGGCCAGAAGGTGTGGACCACCGGCGCGCAGTACAGCGATGTCGGCGAGATCATCGCCCGCACCGACCCGGACCTGCCCAAGCACAAGGGGCTGACCGGCTTCATCGTCGACATGCACGCACCAGGCGTCGAGGTGCGGCCGCTGCGCCAGATGACCGGCGGATCGAGCTTCAACGAGGTCTTCTTCAACGAGGTGCGCGTCCGCGACGACCACCGCCTCGGCGAGGTCAACAACGGCTGGAACGTCGCGCTCACCACGCTGATGAACGAGCGCGCCGCGATCGGCGCCGGCGGAGGCGGCGGCGGCATCAACATCTACGGGCGAGTCGTCGAGATGGTGAGGCACTTCGGCCTGAACGACGACCCGATCGTGCGCAACGAGCTCGCCAACCTGCTCATCCACCATCGGGTGGCGGGATACAACAACCAGCGTGCGATGGACCGGATCAAGGCCGGACAGCTGCCGGGGCCCGAGATGAGCATCGCCAAGCTCGCCGGCACCATGAACATGAGCCGCCTCAGCGCCTTCGTCGGCAAGGTGCTCGGCCCGAAGCTGGTCGCCGACTCGGGTGAGTGGGGCACCTACCAGTGGAGCCAGCTGGTGCTCGGATCGCCGGGCGGTCGCATCGCAGGCGGCAGCGACGAGGTGATGCGCAACATCGTCGGCGAGCGCGTGCTCGGCCTGCCGAAGGACGCCGGCATCGACTCGACGTCGCCGTTCCGTGACCTGAAGGTCGGCACGCAGAAGTCGCCCGCCTGACCAGGCGGATCGGCGGTCACCCGCCGGTAGCGTGGAGCGGCTGCTCAGAAGAGCAGAACACGTAGGTAGCTCCTTGGGTTTCGAGGGTTCGGTTGCATGCGTGCCCGTCCTACGAAAGAGCTCCCCATGAACACCTTCTCCGACCTCGGCGTGCCCGCGCGCATGGCCGATGCCCTCGCCGCCGCCGGCATCCACGAACCCTTCGCCGTACAGGCGATCACCCTTCCCGACGCGCTCGCGGGCCGCGATCTGTGCGGTCGCGCCCCCACCGGATCGGGCAAGACGCTGGGCTTCGGCATCCCGCTCATGGCGCGCGTCAGCCAGGCCAAGCCCAACCGCCCGACCGGGCTGGTGCTCGTGCCGACACGTGAGCTCGCCGAGCAGGTGCAGCGCGCCTTCGTTCCACTCGGCCGTGCGCAGTGGCGCTTCATCCAAGCGATCTACGGCGGTGCACCCATCGCCGGACAGATCCATTCGTTGCGCAAGGGCGCCTCCGTCATCGTCGCCACGCCAGGACGTCTGCTCGACATCATCGAACGCGGCGAGTGCGACCTCGGCAGCATCGAGGTCTGCGTCGTCGACGAGGCCGACCGGATGGCCGACCTCGGCTTCATGCCCGACGTGCGCAAGATCCTCGACATGACACCATCGACGCGCCAGACGATGCTCTGGTCGGCCACGCTCGACGGCGACGTCAACGACCTGGTACGCGAGTACCTGCGCGACCCGGTCACGCACGACCTCGTCGACGAGATCGACAACGGCACGGTCGAGCACCGGTTCGTCGTCACGCCGGCGATGAACCGGGTCGACGCCACGGTCGAGTTGCTCCAGCAGCACGGCCCGACGGTGGTGTTCGTCAAGACGCGATTCGGCGTCGACGACGTGACGGCCGCGCTGATGAACGCCGGCGTCACCGCCGGCTCGTTGCACGGAGCACGCACCCAGCAAGCTCGCCAGCGCACGCTGCAGGACTTCAAGCGCGGCAAGGTGCAAGCCCTCGTTGCCACCGACGTCGCCGCGCGCGGCATCCACGTCGACGACGTGTCGCTGGTCGTGCACTACGACCTGCCCGACACCGCCAAGGACTACCAGCACCGGTCAGGCCGAACAGGGCGCGCCGGTCGCGACGGCACGGTGGTCGCGTTCGTGCCGCCGAGCCGTCAGCGGGTCGCCGAGAAGCTCATCGACGAGCTCGACACGGCATCGGGCATCGACGTCACCTGGGATCGCGGGCGCCGTCCCGAGCCCGGTACGCCACGGCATGGCTACGACCGTCCCCGCCGCGAGCAGCGTGCATCGTTCACCCGCGACGAGCGTCCAGCAGGGCGTCGCGACGACCGCTCACGCCCCGGCAGGAGCGAGCGTCCGGGCTCCAACCGAGCCCATCGCGTCTCGCGATGAGAGATGAGTGGCGATCTGCCACTCATCTCTCATCTCATCGGGTCGTGGTCGTCACCAGGCCACGCTCGCCGGCCCATCGGCGCAGGTCACGACGCTCGATCGCCGCGGCGATGAGGTCGGGGAACGCCTGGGGCGTGCACGCGAAGGCCGGAACGCCGAGCGCTGCCAGTGCCTCGGCGGCCGAGTGGTCGAAGGCCGGCGCACCCTCGTCGCTCAGCGCGAGCAGCGCGATGCATCGCACACCCGAGCGAGCCATCGCCGCGACGCGGGCGATGTAATCGCCACCGGGCGTGCCCTCGTACAGATCGCTGATCAGCACCATCACCGTGTCCTCGGGACGCTCGACCAGCGACTGGCAGTACGACATCGCGCCGCTCAGGTCGGTGCCGCCACCGAGCTGCACCCCGAACAGCACGTCGACCGGATCGTGCAGCACCTCCGTGAGGTCGACGACCGACGTGTCGAACGCGACGAGCCGGGTGCGCAGCGAACGGATCGACGCGAGCGCCGCTCCGAACACGCTCGCGTACACGATGCTGTCGCCCATCGACGCGCTCTGGTCGATCGCGATGATGAGCTCCTTGCGCACGGCGGGTCCCACTCGGGCATAGCCGACGAGCCGTTCGGGCACCACCGCGCCGAGCGACGGTTGGTAGTGGCGGAGGTTGGCGCGCAGCGTGCGATCCCAGTCGATGTCGGCATGACGCGGGCGTCGCGTGCGGGTGCTGCGCGCCAGCGCGCCCGTGACCGCCTGCAGCGTGGGCTGGCCGAGGCGGGCCTGGATCTGGGCGACGACCTTGCCCACCACCATGCGCGCAGTCGCCCGGGTGGTGTCGGGCAGCAGGTGCTGCAGCTCGAGCAGCGTGCCGACGAGGTGGATGTCGGGCTCGATCGCTTCGAGCATCTCGGGTTCGAGCAGCAGGCGGTGCAGGTCGAGCCGCTCGATCGCGTCACGCTGCATGACCTGCACGACGCCGGTCGGAAAGTACCGGCGGATGTCGCCGAGCCACCGCGCGACGGAGGGTGCCGAGGCGGCGAGACCACCACGCCGGCCACTGCGCCGACCGTGCCGGGTGCCCGGTGGCGGCGCGTCGTACAGCGCCGAGAGTGCGGCGTCCATGCGCGTCTCGTCGCCGCGGAGCTCGACGCCGGTGCCGTCGGGATGCTGCTGGTCACCGCCGCCGAGCACCAGCCGCCACCGGCGCAACCGTTCGGCGTCGTGCACGACCGCAGTGTCGGGTGCGCCGTCGCTCACCGGTCGACCCCCAGCAGCTGGCCGACCACGTGCAGCGCCGCGGCGACCCGCTCGGCGTCGAGCTCGACCTCACCGCGGTGGGTGTCGGGCGCATCACCCGTACGCAGCCGCTGCCCGATCGATCGTCGCTCGGCGGCGTCGAAGCCACCGAACGTGCGACGCAACAGCGGCAGCACGTCGGTGAACGCGTCGGCGGCCAGGCGCGCCATCCAGCGGTCGACGACCCCGAGCAGCAACGGGTCGTGGACGAGCACGGCGCCCGATCGACCGAGGAAGCCCTCGACGAACGCCGCCGCGTCGGACGGAGTCGTGCCGGCGGACAGACTGCGGGAGACACGTCGCTCCGTGGCATCGGTGTCGAGCGCGCCGGCGTCGGCCAGCAGGCGGGTCGAGAGGCCCTGCAGGAGTCCGTGCACGCGGTCGCGCTCGTGCAGCTCGAGGAGCGCCGTGTGCCATTGGTCGAGGCGGTCGTCGTCGCCGAGCAGCGACAGCGCCGCCTGCGCGTCGCGCACGAGCGCGGCCATCGCGCTCGACGCGTCCTCGTCGAGGCCGACGCACGCCGTGGCGAGCTCGGCTGCGACCCGCCGCACGATGCCGTCGACGACCCCGTCGAGGTCGGCCGATTCGGTGTTGCGCACGTCGCCGTACCGGATGGTTCGCGCCAGCGCCGGCAGCGCCTCGATGAGGCGCTCGATGTCGGCGGACGCTGCCGATCGGTCGGCGACGTGAGCGAGCACGTCGGGCACGGCAGCGTGCAAGCCGGCGAGCAACGTGCGCTCGAGCAGCAGGGTGAGCTCGCCGAGCGACGACGCGCGCCGGGCGCGCTGGTCGACAGCGGCAGTCGCGGCGGACTCGACCGTCGTCCCGAGCGCTGCGGATTCGATGACACGCACCTCGAGCTCGGGATCCCACCGGAGCTCCCACGTCTCGCGGAAGGTGCCCGCGCTCCCGCGCCCCTCGGTCTCGGCACCCCACCCGATGCCGAGCAGCACCGTTCGATGCAGCAGTTCCGACCGGCGCAGGTCGAGTGGGCGGCGCAGATCGAGCTCGACCACCCGGCGGGTGGCCTCGGGCTTGAGGCGGCACCGTCGCTGCTCGGCGGCGAGGCTGCGGGCGAGCGGCACCATCGGTGTCGTCGGGGGAACCGATCCGATCTGCGTGCCGACGACGAGCTCGTTGCTGATCAGCCTCATCGGCGTGTCGCTGCCGAGGCCCAGCACGGCGCGAGCGGCGTCGTCGACCTCGGTGAGGCCGGCGAGCGGCCGGCCGCGGATGGTCGCCAGCGCGTGGGCCAGCCGGGTGGCCTCGACGACGTCGGCGGCCGATGCCGGGTGGTCGGCGGCGCGCAGCACCTGGGCCGCCTGGCCGAACCAGCGGGCGATGACGTCGGGGCCGGCATGGACGTAGAGGTGGTGGTACCAGCCGGGCGAACCGACACCGGCGCCGTAGCCCGTGGCCGATGCCAGCCGTCGATGGGTCCACGGCACCCAGGTGACCGCGGCCTTCACCTTCGGCAGGCCGCGGAGCAGCGCAGCGTCGAGCTTGGCCCGGCCGGTCGCCGTGGCGGTGACGAGCGCGGGGACGTGCCACGCGCCGCACACGACGACGACGTGGTCGTGGCCCTCGGCGATCGCGGCGCGGATGCCGGTGCGCATGGCCGCCTCGCGCCGCTGCTCGACGGGATCGGCGGGCTCGCCCTCGGGCTCGTGGTGCTGGCGGAGCGTGGTCATCGCCTCGGCGATGGCGACGAAGGGTGCGTCGACGTCGCCGTCCTGCACGTGGAGGCGATGCTCGACGACGTCCTCCCACCAGCGCTCGGGATCGTCGTACCCCGCGGCCGCGGCGAGATCGCCGAGCGGGTCGACGGGCGTGCCTGCGTTCGCGCGAAGCGGCATCTGCTCGGGCTGCGCCGTCGGTGCGAGGGCTTGGCGGACCGGGAGGTCGATGAAGCGCACCGGCACGCCCGCGTCGAGCCCCCACCGCAACGCCACCCACTCGGGGCTGAACGACGCCAGCGGGTGGAAGACAGCGCGCTCGGGATGGTCGAGGTCGTAGCCGAGCAGCGCGACCGGCGGTTCCATGTCGGGGTCGGCCGCGAGCGCGGCCACGGCATCGGCGTCGGCCGGCCCCTCGATGAGCACGATGTCGGGCGGCGCAGCACGCAGTGACGCGGCGACGGCGCGAGCTGACCCTGGCCCGTGGTGCCGGATGCCGAGCACCCGCACCCGGACGTCGCGCGTGGGATCAGCGCGAGGCGAGCGAGTCGAGGTACTCACGCCAGACGATGGAGTCGTGGATCGGGTCGCGCACGACCGTCCCTTCGATGCCGGCGAGCAGGTCGTCGAAGTGGACGCGGCCGTCGCCGATGTGCACGGCGAGCGACATGCCCTGCACGATGACACTGATCGCCTCGGCCGTGCTCATCGTGCCCGACGGCGTCTTCAGCTTGATCCGGCCATCGTCGCTCTGGCCGCTGCGCAGCTCGCGGAAGACCTGCACGACGCGGCGGATCTCCTCGACGGGAGCGGCGTCGGCCGGAAGGGAGAGCGCGACGCCGAGGGCGGCGACGCGCTGGCTGACGATGCGCACCTCTTCCTCGGCCGACGACGGCGAGGGCAGGACGACGGTGTTGAACCGGCGGCGGAGCGCGCTCGACAGCTCGTTCACACCACGGTCGCGATCGTTGGCGGTGGCGATGAGGTTGAAACCGTGGCGGGCGAGCACCTCGCTCGACAGCTCGGGCACGGGCAGCGTCTTCTCGCTGAGCACCGTGATGAGCGCGTCCTGCACGTCGCTCGGCAGGCGGGTGAGCTCTTCGATGCGGACGATGCTGCCGCGCTCCATCGCCCGCATCACGGGCGACGGCACGAGCGCGGTCGTGCTGGGGCCGTGGGCGAGCAGCTGCGCGTAGTTCCAGCCGTAGCGGACGGCCTCCTCGGCGGTACCGGCTGTGCCCTGCACCAGCAGCGTGGAGTCGCCGCTGATCGCAGCCGCGAGGTGTTCGCTGACCCAGGTCTTGGCAGTGCCGGGCAG
>JBFWSW010000076.1:0-16577 GCA_050248155.1 Ilumatobacteraceae bacterium | reverse complement strand
CGACGCCGAGCTCCTGCTGCAACAGGACGGCCATCCGGTCGAGCGCCCCGAGCGCCGGCTGGCGCCGACCGGTCTCGACGTAGTGCCGCACGAGCGCGAGGTGCGTGTCCTCGTCGAGCGGCGAGGCAGCCACGAGCTCCTCGTACATGCCGGCGGCCTGCAACATCTCGATCCACCACAGACGCAGCCGTGACCGGGCTTCGTCGGTCCACGGTTCGTAAAGGTCGTCGGGGAGCAGATCACCGCCGTAGAGGGCTGCGGCGGCCCGGGCTGCCTCCACCGCGCCGCCGGTTCTCGCGGTCGCAACCGCCTCCTCGAAGGCCACCACGTCGACGTGGACGTCCACTCGGGGCCAGAGCTGGAGCGCCGCGCCATCGGTCGAGATCGAGTCGCGGTCACCGAGCGCGCGGCGCGCGTGGTGCGTGGCCTTGTGCAGTCGCGGCAACGCCTCGTCCACCAGCAGGTCGGGCCAGAGCGCATCGATCAGCTGGTCGCGGAGCAGGCGCCGCCCGGGCTGCAGCGCGAGGATCTTCACGACGTTCGCGGACGCCCGGCGCCGCCACTCGGCAGCCGGCACGGTCCCGCCGTCGATATCGACCTCGAACCCGCCCAGCAGGCGGATGCGGACGTCCACTACGCCGACCCGCCACAACCGGCTCGGAAATCGAGCTGCCGGCGTCGCAGCACCGCGAGCGTTGTCACGTCCGCCGATGGTACTGACGTCGCCGCGCCCACCTTGCTGCCAACACAACGAGCCGGATGTCGAACGCGGCACACGTTCGTGGACGCGGGACTAGCCTGCAGCACATGTCGGAGCACGACACGTCCAGCGCACCGGCGACCGAGGCGCTCGACCTCGACGCCATCGAACGCGACCTCGCCGATGTCGAGCTCGCGCTCGCTCGGCTGGACACGGGTGAGTACTGGCGCGACGAGGTGACCGGCGAGCCGCTCGACGACGCCGTGCTGGCCGAGCACCCGACCGCACGGCGAGCTCCCGCTCCCCCACCCGCGTGACGCACGCCCTCGGCGGTGCCCGCTCGATGCGGGTCCGCCGAACGCTGCGCGTGTGGCGGCTCACCGCCCGGAACGCGTTCCGATTCGTCTCCCATCGCGCCCGCCGACGGTTCGTGCACCACGAGCGCCGAGCCCAGCTCGACGACGCGTTCACGCTGCGAACCGCCGAGGACGTGGCCCGCGAGCTGGGCAACATGAAGGGCGCGCTGATGAAGGCGGGGCAGCTGCTGAGCTTCATCGTGGAGTCGCTCCCCGAGAACGCGCAGCAGGCGCTCTCGTCCCTCTACAGCGATGCGCCCCCGATGTCGGACGAGCTCGCCGCATCGGTGGTGCGGTCGGAGCTGGGACGCCCGCCCGAATCCGTGTTCCTGGACTGGTCCGTGTCCCCCGTCGCGGCGGCCAGCATCGGCCAGGTGCATCGCGCCGTCACCCGGCACGGAGACGAAGTGGCGGTGAAGGTGCAGTACCCCGGTGTCGGCGACGCGATCGAGGCCGATCTCGCCAACGCCGACGTGCTGTACCGACTGATCACCTCGTTCGCGCTGAAGGGCCTCGACACGCGTGCCCTCGTCGAGGAGCTCCGCACGCGGATGCGCGACGAGCTCGACTACCGGATCGAGGCCGCCAACGTGCACGAGTTCCGCGCCGCGTTCGCGGACCACCCGTTCGTCTCGTTGCCGGGCGTGGTCGACGAGCTGAGCACGCGCCGGGTGATCACGACCGAGTGGGTCGACGGGCTGTCGTGGAACGAGTTCCTCGTGCAGGCGAGCCCCGATGCGCGGCGACGAGCAGGCGAGAGCATCTGGCGCTTTGCCCAGCACGCGATCCATCGGCTCGGGATCTTCAACGGCGACCCACACCCCGGCAACTACCGCTTCAGTCCCGACGGCGACGTGACCTTCCTCGACTTCGGCATGGTGAAGCGATGGTCGCCCGGCGAGTGGGAGGTGCTCGAGCCGTGCATGGACGCGATCGTGATCGATCGCGATCCGGAGCGGCTGCTCGAGATGATGGAGCGATCGGGGTTCCTCCGGCCGGGCCACGGCCTCGCAGCCGATGTCGTCTGGGACTACGTCAGCGCGCCGTATCGCCCGTACCTCACCGACGTGTTCACGTTCGATCGTGCCTTCATGCGCGACACGATCCAGCGGATCATCGACGTGAACGGTCCCCACGCCGAGGTGATCGAGCGGATCAACATGCCGCCGTCGTTCCTCATGCTCGACCGCGTGGTGTGGGGCATCACGGCGCTCCTCGGCAAGCTCGAGCTGACGGCACCGTGGCGCGCGATGGTGCTCGAGTACCGCTGCGACGCGCCACCCGCGACACCGCTCGGTGAGCTCGAACGCCAGTGGCGGGCGACCCGCGAGGACCCCCAGCGGCGTTGACGTCCGCGTTCTCACCGCCGGAGGTCGAGGGATAGGGTGATCTGGTCACGCCGACCAGCTGGGGGAACTGTGGCCGATCCGTTCAAGCCGAGAGCGCCCTTCGCTCCGTGGGACCGGCGCGAGCTGCCCGGGCTGTTCGACGTCGAGGAGTCGGCGCGGCGGGTCGGCAACTACAAGTGGGCCGAGATGAAGCTGTTCGAGGCCCTCGGCGGTTGGGTCGCCACCGTCCCCGAGCTCGACGTGAAGATGCGCCTCGGCACGCACTGCTACAAGCACGCGTGGCACGCCGAGCTGTGGCACAAGCGCTTGCCCGAGCTGCGCGAGATGAACCCCGATCGGCTCACCCAACCGGCGAACGACGCACTCGTGCGGTTCGTCGACGCGATGACCGAGCCCGAGGCGCCCGAGCAGACGATCGAGAAGCTCGTCGGCGTGTACCGGGTGTTCATCCCGCACTTCATCTCGGCGTACACGTTCCATCGCAACAACACGAGCCAGATCACCGACGCACCGACCATCCGCTCGCTCCACTTCATCCTCCAGGACGAGCTCGACGACTGGCGCGACGGTGAGATGCTCATCCAGTCGCTCATCGAGACGCCCGACGAGGTCGAGCGAGCCGCGGCCCACCAGGCCCGGCTCGAGAAGCTGATGGTCGAAGCCGGCGGCATCGCCGGTCCCGGTTCCATCGGGATGACAGCGACCGTCGCCGGGTCGACGAGCGGTGCCGCAGCAGGAGGTGGCGAATGAGGAAGTTCTTCCCCGTCGACGAGCTCGCTCGCGACGAGCGGTTCCATCAGGTCACGATGCGCGAGCGCATGGCCGACCCGCGCAGCACGCTCGGCGAGAAGAAGCCGACGACGGCGCGCACGTCGTCGAACCGGTTGGTGCCGAGCCGCCCCGACGCCAGCACGGCCGCGCGTGCGCTGATGCACGGCATCTTCGTCGGAGAGATCCAGGCGCTCGAAGGGGCCGGACGGACGTGTCACGACTTCCGCACGGCAGGCGACTCGAGCCGGCGCGTGCAGGACGAAGCTGCGGGCGCCGACCCCGGCGACACGAGCGACCAGATCCCATTCGCGCTCAAGCTCGACATGGCCCGACAGGCGTGGGACGAGGCGCGCCACGTCGAGATCAGCGTCAAGCTCAGCGACTGGATGGGCGGCGAGATCGGCGAGTTCGCCGAGAACACCGTGCTGTTCCAGGCCGCGTGCAGCACCGATCCCGTGCTCCGGCTCGCCGGCGTCAACCGCGCCCTCGAGGGACTCGCGATCGACGTGTTCACCACCATGAAGGAGTTCGGCGACCTCGCCGGCGACCCGTTCCTCGAGTTCTGCGAGGACTGGATGCTGGCCGACGAGGTGACCCACGTGAAGATGGGCAGCGACTGGCTCCGCCGCGTCACCGAGCACGATCCCGAGCGGCGCAAGACGGCACTCGAGTTCCAGAGCGTCGTCGACAAGCTGTTCAGCTACGGCGGCACCCGCAGCGACAGCCAAGAGTCGCCGATCGGCCTGGCGCGACGCTTCCGCGAGCTCGCCGGGTTCACCGACGCCGAGGTCGAGGAGATCGCCGATGTCAGCCTCGCCGCGCTGAACGAGCGCAAGGCCGCGGTGGCCAAGATGCAGTCTGCGGCAGACCAGCTCGCCGACGCATGACGGTCACCGTCTCGCCCTCGACGTTCACGTTCGTCGCGTTCGACGCCGACGAGATCCGGCGCGTGGCCGAGCAACTCGTCGACGCGCTCGGGCTCGACCGTGCGGTGCACGTCGAAGTCGACGAGACCACGCCGCTCGCCCGCATCCGGGTCGAGGTCGGCGACACGATCACGGTCCATGCCGAGAGCGGCGCGCTGGAAGACACGCGCCGGCCGCGCAACCTCAGCGAGACGAATGCGGCGACGTCGCTCGGACGCGTCCTGCTGCGAGCGCGAGACCGGCTGACGGGTGGGTTCGGCGAGGCCCCCGCCGACTCGGACCTGACCCTCGCCCAGGTGGCGGCCTGGGAGACCTACTGCCTCGGCCGGATCGAGCGCTTGGGCATCCCCGTCAACCAGCAGCGCTGGCGGTACAACTTCCGCAACCGGCACGGCTTCAACGACCGGGCCGACCAGGCGTTCGACCAGCTGTGGGCGAGCGACGGCCTTACCTGGGCCGAGCTCGACGCCATCAGCCAGGGCGCTCGCAGCGCCGCCGCCTGACCGCCGACCTCACGCATCGCTCAGCGGTTTGAGTAAGGCCTACTCACGCCTGAACGAACATGTGCACGTCACCATGTCTCCGAAGCGCGAAGCTCGCGCCCGCACATCCGCCGCCACGGAAGAGGAGAGTCATGGACAACGAAGACCGCATCCAACAACTCGAAGCCAGAGTCGCCGAGCTGAGCTCATTGCTCGAGCACGTGCGCCAGCTACCGGCACCCACACCCGCCGCCGAGTCCGAGCCATCGGCCGTCGGCGAGCTCGACACCGAGCCGACGACCGCGTCGCGCCGTGGCATGTTGAAGCTCGCCGGCGCGGCCGCCGCTGGCGCCGTCGCTGCAGTGGCGACCACCAAGATGCCGGCCGCCGCGGCCGACGGGGATCCGATCAACGCAGGCGAATCGGTCTCGACCGACGCCGGCAGCCGCGAGACGACGGGCCTCATCTACAGCAACACGGCCACCCCTGAGGTGGCGGGCCTCATCCTGGGGACCACGGTGCCGGCGAACATCTTCCTGGTACGGGACACGACCGGGCTCATCCTCTCCACCGCCAGCTCGTCCGCCTACCCAGCCGCGAGCGCGGGATACGCGTACCGCACCGTCGCCAACGGCGTGTACGGCTACACGGGCATGAGCGGCGCCGGCGTGGTCGGGTCTGGTGGCGGGGCCGGCTCGGTCGGTGTCCTCGCCCGCGGCTCGGCCGCGAACCTCGAGCTGCTCGCTCAGGGCAACCCAGGACCGGCGCGCACCGACGCGCACCGACTCGGTCAGATCGTGTGCGACTCGGCCGGTGACGTGTGGCTCTGCGTCGCCGCAGGCACGCCCGGCACGTTTCGCAAGCTCGGCGGTGCGTCAGCGGCCGGGGCCTTCCATGCGCTCTCGCCGGGCCGCGTGTACGACTCGCGTGCGGCCGCGCCGCAGCAGGGCACGATCGGCGGCTCGCAGAACCGCACCATCTCGGTGGCCGACAAGCGTGACCCGGCGACCGGCGCCGTGACCGTCGCCGACTTCGTGCCGGCCGGTGCCACGGCCGTCGCCGCCAACGTGACGGTCGTCAGCCAGACCGGCTCGGGCTTCCTCACGATCAACCCCGGCGGCACGACCACGGTCGACTCGTCGACGATCAACTGGTCGGCGGCAGGGCAGATCCTCGCCAACGGCGTCATCCTGACGCTCAACGCGAACCGCGAGCTCACCGTCGTCGCGGGCGGTGGAGGCTCGACCGACTTCCTCATCGACATCAGCGGCTACTACCTCTGACTCGTCGATCCTCGAACAGCTACCGGCGCCGATCGCGCCGGTAGCTGTTTCGCGTCGACGACCGGTAAGACTCCGCGCCATGAGCGACATCCGCGAACACGACGTCGACCTGGGCGCGGTCACGCTGCGCGTGCTCGAAGCTGGCGACCCGACGAACCCGACGGTGGTCTTGAGCCACGGGTTCCCCGAGCTGGCGTACTCGTGGCGGCATCAGCTGCCCGCCCTCGCGGAAGCCGGCTACCACGTGCTCGCACCGAACCAGCGCGGCTACGGACACTCGTCGGCACCCACCGACGTCGCGGCCTACGGCATCGAGCAGCTCACCGGCGACCTGCTCGCGCTGATCGATGTGTACGGCAAGGAGCAGGCGGCGTTCGTCGGCCACGACTGGGGCGCGCTCATCGTGTGGGACCTCGCCCGGCTGCACCCGGAACGCGTGTCGGCCGTCGTCGGCGCGAGCGTGCCGTTCGTGCAGTGGCCCGGACCACCCACCCAGCTGATGAACATGGTCTACGGCGACCGCTTCTTCTACATCCTCTACTTCCAGCGCGTCGGTCCCCCCGAGGCCGAGCTGGGTGCCGATGCCCGCCGCACCATGGCCGGCACGCTCTTCGGCGCGTCCGGCGCCGGAATGACCGGGCGGGAGGTCCCGAACGAGCTGCCGCCGATGGAGGGCACCGGCTTCCTGACGCAGATGCCCGAACCGCCCGCGCTGCCCTTCACCGGTCCGGAAGGCGCGTGGCTCGACGAGGCGGAGCTGCAGGTGTACGCCGACGAGTTCGCGCACTCGGGGTTCTTCGGACCCGTCAGCTACTACCGCAACCTCGACGCGAACTTCGCCGTGGTCAGCGCGCTCGGCCCCGAGCGGCTGACGATGCCCAGCTACTTCATCGGCGGCACGCTCGACCCGGTGAACATGATGGACCCGACCGGCGTCGAGCGCATGCAGAACCTGCTGCCCGACTTCCGCGGCTCGACGATCATCGAAGGCGTCGGCCACTGGATGCAGCAGGAGGCCCCGCAGGCCTTCAACGCCGCCCTGCTGAGCTTCCTCGACTCCGTGCGATGAGAAATGAGTGGCGAATCGCCACTCATCTCTCATCGCGACGGATCGTCAGCGGCGGTTGAGCTTGCTGAGCAACCGCAGGATCTCGAGGTAGAGCCAGACAATGGTGACGAGGAGACCGAACGCGGCATACCACTCCATGCCCTTCGGCAGGCGGCTGGCCGAGCCACGCTCGATGAAGTCGAAGTCGAGCGCCAGGTTCATCGCGGCGAGCACGCACACGAAGACGCTGAAGCCGATGCCGAGCAAGCTGGGCGAGCTGAGGAAGCTGATCGAGCCCGGCCCGGCGAACAGCCGGACGACGAGGCTCACGAGGTACAGCAACATGACGCCCGCGGTGGCGCCGATGACGATGCGGCGGAACCGGTCGGTGACCTTGATGATCTGCGTGCGGTAGAGCACCAGCATCACGAGCACCGTCGCGAGCGTCGCGCCCACCGCTTGCAGGACGATGCCGTCCTGCGTGGACTCGTAGAACTTCGAGATGACGCCGATGGCGAAGCCCTCGGCGAGCGCGTAGATGGGAGCGAGGATGCGTGCCCACATGGGCCGGAACATGAGTGCGAGGACGCACGCGAACCCGACGACGATGCCGAGCAATGCGAGCGCAGGGAATCCCGATGTCGCGGTGTCGACCGACATCCAGCCGACGGTGGCGGACGCGAGCAGCAGCACCATCAGCACGCCGGTGGCGGTGGCGGTGCCCTGCACGGTCATGACGCCGGGGCGCCACGGGCTGATGGGGCCGTCGTCGATCGGTGTGGCGCGGGTGGACGGATCGGGCGCTGCCCAGCCGGATGCGGCTGCCTTGCGCATCGACTCGTCGTTCAAGAGCGGGTTCGCCATCGAACATTCATCCTTTCAATGCCCCGGCCGCGCGGTCGGAGTTGTCGTCACGCTATCGGGCGGTCACTGCAGATCATGGGCGCTCGGGGCGTCCCACAGATCGATGTCGGGCGGTCGGGCGAGCAGGCCGGTGCACGACGTCGCCATGTCGACCATGACCGCGCTGTCGAAGTGATGTCGTTGCGACTCGAACGACTCCCACTTCTCGATGACGAGGAACCGGCCGGACTGGGTCACGGAGGTGCAGAGATCGACGTTGCGGCAGCCGGGCTCCATGCGGGTGAGCACGACGTACTTCGACAGCACATCCGCCAGCGCACGGGGGTCGGCCGCGTCGAACCGCATCGTGACGATGGCCAGCTGGACGTCGTCTGGCACGGTGCCACACGGTACTCGGGGCTCGTTCGTCTCCGGAAGTGATCGTGTTGAACGAAAGATCAAGAATCCTGATGGAAGGGTGGATTCAAGGCGGCCGGTGTGGTGGAGTGTGCAGGGTCGGTATCGTTCACGGCTCACCCGACCGTTTTCTCCTTCGGTCGCCGAGCTTTTCGAGGGAGTGCCTCAGTGGCGAAAGATCGCGTCGAGCGCGACGAAGAAGACCTCGTCCGGCTGTACCTGTCCGATATCGGTCAGTACACACTCCTCACCAAGGATGACGAGGTCAGGCTGGCCAAGCAGATCGAAGCCGGCAAGACAGCGCTCAGCGAGCTCGACGGGGCGACGAAGGACATCTCGGCATCCAAGAAGCGAGAGCTCCGCCGGCTGGCCCGCGAAGGCGAGGACGCCGAGCGCGCGTTCGTGCAGTCGAACCTGCGCCTCGTGGTCTCCATCGCCAAGAAGTACCAGGCGTCCGGACTCCCCCTGCTCGACCTCATCCAGGAGGGCAACCTCGGCCTCATGCACGCCGTCGAGAAGTTCGACTGGCGCAAGGGCTTCAAGTTCTCCACGTATGCCACGTGGTGGATCCGCCAGGCCATCACCCGCGGCATCGCCAACACCGGTCGCACGATCCGCCTCCCAGTCCACGCGGGCGACACACTCGCCCGGCTGCAGAAGGCGCGCAGCCGCCTCGAGCTGAAGTTCGGTCGTCCCGCCACGCTCGCCGAGCTGTCGCGCGAGGTCGAGATGCCCGAGGACAAGGTCACCGAGGCGCTCCGCTTCGCGGCCGAGCCGCTGTCGCTCAGCGAGCCGCTGCGTGAGGACGGAGACGCCGAACTCGGTGACGTGGTCGAGGACCGGTCCGCCGAGAGCCCCTTCGAGGTCGCCGCGACCGCGCTGCTCCCGGAAGAGATCGCTCGGCTGCTCGCACCGCTCGACGAGCGCGAGCGCGAGATCCTGAAGCTTCGCTTCGGCCTCGACCGCGGCGAGCCGCGCACCCTCGAAGAGGTCGGCGAGCACTTCAACCTCACGCGTGAGCGCATCCGCCAGATCGAGGCGCGCGCGATGAGCAAGCTGCGCCACCCCAGCAGCGACACCGGCGCCCGCGACCTCCTCGCGGTCTGACCGGTCGGCGCCTCGCGCGCCGCGTCGCCGCCGCTCAAGTCGGAGCGTCAAGAGTTCGATAACCAGGTGTGGCGCCAGTTTGTTGCCTCCTACGACCGGGTAGCGGGGGGAGGTGTTGATGGAATTGCTACCCAACTCGATGTCGTTCAGGGTCATCAACACCATCGACATCACCGACGACGACGAGATCCCCGCCGACTTCACCGGCCGCGTGCGGCGCTCGTTCGAGACCGCACAGCGCTACGTGGCCTGGTACACGGGCGGGCTGCTCGACGACCCGACGAAGGGGTATCCGGCGTACCGCGTGCACCGCGCCAACGGGCACGTGAAGTACGAGATGCACTACCGCAACGGCGTGCTCGACGATCCCGACCCGCACACGCCGGCCGTGCGCGGGTACTACGCGGACGGCGCCGTCCACTACGAGGAGCGGTACTGCGCCGGTCGCCGCCATGACGGCCCGGGCGGTGTGGCAGCGGTGCGCAAGTGGCGCGCCGACGGCACCCTCCGCCACGAGCTGCACTACCGGCACGGAAGCAGGTTGTCGTGACGGGTGGCCGACGCGGCCACTTCCTCGTGTGCATCGTGGTCGTGACGCTCGGCGTCGCAGCCCCCATCCTCGGAGACGCCGCCGCCCGAACACGCTCGCCCTCTCGGCCGGCGGCTGCCGTCCGCGCGCACGGCATCGTCGAGCCAGGTCCGGCGAGGTTCGCACCCATCGCCCCGTGCCGGCTCGTCGACACCCGCGACACGGCGACACCGCTCACCCCCGATGCCGATCTCGCGCTCGCCGTCGTCGACAGCTGTGGCATCGACGCCGCAGCGTCCGCCGTGGCGCTCTCGGTGACGGTCACCGACGCGACGAGCGATGGTTTCGTCACCGTCTGGCCCGGGAGCGGCGCCCGGCCCCTCGCCTCCGCACTGAACTTCGCAGCCGGCGAGACGCGGACCAACGGGACGATCATCCAGCTGGGCGCGAGCGGACAGCTGTCGGCGTGGACGTCGGCTTCGTCGGCGAATGTGGTCATCGACGTCACCGGCGTGTTCACGCCCGCGGAGATGGCTCGCGCAGGCCGGTTCGTGCCCCTGAACCAGCACCGCCTGCTCGACACCCGCGAGTCCGGAGCGAAGCTGGCCGCCGGTGGCGAGCTGATCGTGCCGCTGCCCGTCGGGGTTCCCGCTGACGCGACCGCGCTCGCTGTGTCGATCACGGTCACCGAACCCGACGCCCCCGGTTACTTCTCTGCGTACCCCGCCGGGTCGCCGCGCCCAGCGTCGAGCGTGCTGAACGCCGACACCTCGGGCCAGCTGCGCGCGACCGGACAGATCGTGCCGGTCGGCCCCGGCGGGTTCACCATGTTCAGCCAGTCCGGGGGTCACGTCGTCGTCGATGTCACCGGCTGGTTCACCGGGGACTCGGCGGCCGAGTCGACGAATGGCCTGTTCGTCCCGATCGTGCCGACGCGGCTCGCCGACACGCGTGCTGTATCGCCGGTGTATCCGGGCGGGCAGGTCGACATCGACCAGTCGGTGGTGACGAGAGGGCAGGCACTCGCGCTGGCCGCCAACTGGACGATGACCGACACGTGGCAGGGCGGCTTCCTCACCGTGCACCCGGCGCGAACGCCGTTGCCGGTCGTGGCGACGGTGAGCGTTGCTGCGCGCCGCGACTCGGTCTCGCAGTTCGGCATCGTCCCGACCTCGACAGCGGGGTTGACGATGTACTCGAACGCGGGCACACAGGTACTCGTCGACGTGACGGGCTGGTTCATGGGACCCGCACGCGCCACGACGCCGGGTGTGCCACCACCTGTCAACGTCGCTGTGCCCGACATGGAGCGTCGGGTGCTGCTCGTGGGGGACTCGACACTCGCTGGTGTGCGGTGGTACGCGAACTCGCAGCACGCACTCGGTGGTGCGAACTTCACCCTCGATGTGGAGTCGTGCCGGCGGCTGATCGGCACGTCGTGCTACGGACGCGAGCGACGGACGCCACCGAACGCGATCGACGCGATCAACAGCCACGACGGCCCGTTCGACACGGTGGTCATCATGACGGGCTACAACGACTACCCGGCCAACTTCGACGCAGCGTTCGATCAGGTCATCGCCGCAGCGCGAGCGAAGGGCGCGGAGGAGATCCTCTGGCTCACGTACCGCGAGGGATCGTCGTACACCAACCCGAGCAACGGCACCAGGCAGGACCGAGGCTTTCGGCAAGCCAACCAGATCATGCGCGACAAGGTCGCGTCGAGCGCCTATCCGGACGTGCGGCTGCTCGACTGGAACGCGTACACCGCTCCGACGACCGGGTGGTTCACCAAGGACGGCGTCCACTTCACCCTCGCCGGCGCGTACGGTGCCGCCGACTACATCTCGCGCCAGATCGCGTTCGGCCACCGCGAGCCGTGCCCGGCGCCGTGGGTGCCGGGCGGGCCGATCGAGGCACCGTGCAGCGACCCTGACCTCGCTGCCGGAGCCGTCGATCCGATGACGCTGTACGCGGGCAATCCGAACGACATCCATTGCTACGAGGTGGGCAGCGATCATCACATCAACTGCCGCAGGGACCCGAAGCTGAACCACTGAGCAGCGAGGCTCGGATCGACGTTTGTCGTGGTGAGTAGGCGGGAAGCTCGCACCACATGGCCGACGTCAGCTCGACATCCACCGCCACTTGGGCCGAGGCGAACGCACGGGCGCGTGTCGGCGAACTGGTTCGCCGGCTGGTCGACCGGCAGCTGACGATCTCCACGGCCGAGTCGCTCACCGGCGGGTTGTGCTCGTACCTCCTCGTCGACGAGCCCGACTCGGGCCAGGTGATGCTCGGCTCGATCGTCGCTTACAGCCCGGAGGAGAAGCGGCGCATCCTCGGCGTCGACGTGTCCGAGGTCGTGAGCGACGAGTGCGCCGAGCAGATGGTCGCGGGCGTCCAAAGACTGTTCGGGTCGACGTGCGCGGTCTCGTTCACCGGAGTGGCCGGCCCGTCCGAGGTCGAGGGCAAGCCAGTCGGCACCGTTCACATCGGGGTCGCCTGCGGTGAGCATCACCAGGCGTTCGGCATGCAGTTCGGCGGCGACCCCGACGAGATCCGCCTGCAGGCGATCTCAGCGGCGGTCCAGCGCCTCGCGGACCTGCTGGCCGAGACCGACTGACGACCGCACGAGAAGTTCGCAGAAATCCTGTGCGGAGCTGTCGTATCGGCAAGCCGCCGTTCGTGGGAGTGGCAGAGGACGCACCGTGCGCCCTCCTCGCTGAAGGAGCACTTCGATGACCACCATCACACCCACCGCCGTTCCGACCGCCTCGGACACTTCGGCTTCCACCTCGACCCAACACCGGCCGCTCTGGAAGGCCGCAGGCCTGTCGGGCCTCGCCGCGGCTGCCGCCACGACAGTGACCGTCGTCGCCGCCCGTGCAGCCGACATCGCCGTCGCAGTGCAGGGCGAGCAGATCCCGCTGTTGGGCTTCGCCCAGCTCACCCTCATCGGCGCGCTGCTCGGCCTCGTCGTCGCGCAGGTGCTGTCACGCCGGGCCGCCCATCCCCGCCGCACCTTCGTGCGCACGACGGTTGCGCTGACCGCGCTGTCGATCATCCCCGATGTCGTCGTCGACGCGACCCTCGGCTCGAAGCTCGTGCTCGCGCTGACCCACGTGGTCGCTGCGTCGATCGTGATCCCGGCCATCGCCGCTCGACTGGCCGACTGATGCACGAGCTGTCCGGCGTCATCCGGCGCCGGGCGCGTCACGGCGCCGGACCCCGAGGGTGGGTCGGCGACCGGGACGTCATCAGGTACTCGGGTCCGCCGGCGACGACGGCTTGTTCGTCGTCGGCACGCTCGAGGACCGGACGGAGCAGCGCTGCGGCTCGAGGCTCGTGCCCGGGCGAGACGGGGCAACAGGCGTGTCGGATGGCGTCGGTCCCTGCCTGCTTCATCAGCGCAATGAGCACCTCATGACGCTGGCGGTTGACAGGCAACATCGTGTTGGCTCGACGCCAGGATCTGGCCGACGAGCGCGGCGGCGCAGGCGGGGTGAGCTGAGCGACCCCGGCCACGTCCTTGGGCCTGCGCGTAACATTGGCCGCATGGCGACATTCGGCTGGGAGGTCGAACGGCTCGATGTCGACGCGTATCACGACCGGATCGGTCTCACTGTGCAGCCGCCTTCTCGTGTTGGACTCGACCGGCTGCTCGAGGCGCATGTTCGGACGTTCACGTTCGACAACATCGATGTGTTGCTCGAACAGCATCCCGGCGTCGGACTCGACGCGATTCAGTCCAAGTTCGTCGTTCGCGGCCGCGGCGGCTATTGCTTCGAGCACGCCACGCTGTTCGCAGCGGCGCTCGAGCGCCTCGGCTACGTGGTCGAGCGACGACTCGGCCGTGTCGGAGACAAGCACACCATGGCACGCACGCATGCCGTCGTCGTGGTGACCATCGAAGGAGAGCAGTTGCTCTGCGATCCCGGGTTTCGGTTCAGCACGATGCGTGCGATTCCGCTCGTAGATGGCGCTGAAGACGACTACGCCGGTCGCGTCCTGCGTGTGCGTGAGGTGCCCGAAGGTGCCGGCCGCGCGTGGGAGCTGCACCGCCGCACGCAAGATGACTGGGAGCTCGCGCACACCCATGACGAACTGCCGGTACGTCCCGTCGACCTGGTGCACGGTCACCACTACACGAGCACCTTCCCGACGAGCATCTTCCGTCGGACGTTGATGGTCGCAGGTCACGACGGCGACGACCACCTGTCGATCACCGAGTCGACCGAGACCGTGCGACGGCTCAGAGCACCGACCGAGCATCGCCAGATCACGCTGGCCGACCTACCGAGCTTGCTCCACCGGCTGAACGTCCCGCTGTCCGACGAGGAGCTGCAACGATTGTTGAGTCGCCTCTCCGACCTCTGAACGAACGACGATGCCGAACCCACCAGACAACCACTCTTTGCGATTGCGATCGTGAGGTCCTCCGCGGTCAGAACGCTCCGCTGATGAGTCGTTCCGGGCGGTTGTGAGTGATTGGGCGGTCGTGAACCGAGCCGCGAGCATTGTGTGGCCCGAGGCCGAACCGTCGTCGACCCGCCCGCGAGACGAACGGCGCCTGGGCGCTTGGTGTTTGGTCCTGTCGTCGCCCCGGCGCCCGGTGTGCGACGCTTGCTGGTGATGAGGGTGTTGGCCACGGTCGGGTGAATCCGTGTTCGCGCAACTTGCGCCGTTGCTGCTCGCCCTTCGGGATCGCGGGAACGACGTCGTCGTGGCGACGTCGGCATCGTTCGAGCCGACCGTGACCCGTCGAGGGCTCGTGCACGTTACGGCGGGGCCCGACTCGGTGGAGTCGAACGTCGCAGATGCGTATCCGGGGGTCATGGACCACGTCCACGACCCGCACGGTGCGTTGTCCGACTTCATGATCCACCTGTTCGTCGACTGGACGACCGAGCAGTTCCGCGCCGACTGCGCCCGTCACATCGACCAACTCGAACCGCACCTCCGCCATCGTGGAACGCGCCGGGTTCGGCATCGCTGTGCGCCCCGAGGACTGCACTCCCGAGGTCGCCCGCGAACTCGCCGAACGGCTCATCGTGGACGACGCACTCCGAGAGGCCGCACAACAGCAGCAGGCCGCCATCGCGTCGATGGCAACCCCCGACGACGTCGCTGCAGGGCTCACCGATCGCTTCGACTCCTGACAGCCCGGTCTCGCACGTCCGATCGGGCGCGTCGGAGCACTGGGCACGTCGAGACGGCGGGTCGACCATCGCCGATGGACGCCGACGACCCGGTCATCGACGAACTGCTCGAGAGGTGCCGGCGCGACCATCACGCATGGATCAACGGCGATGGCGACCCGTACGAGTTGTGTGACGACGGTTCGATCCTCGGCGCCGTCGGCGGCGACAGCCTCGGCGGACCCGACACGCTCCAACGCCAGATCAACTCGCAGCACGCGCGTCGACGGGTAGCGCTTGGCGGAGGTGGACGGGAATCGAACCCGCCGGACGAGGGTCGCTCGTCCCAACCGCTTTGAAGGCGGCGGAGCCCACCAGGTGCCCGGACACCTCCGCCCGTGAATCTACCCGACCCCCTCGCGATGAGAGATGAGTGGCGATGCGCCGCTCATCTCTCATCGCG
The DNA here is from genome assembly GCA_050248155.1 of Ilumatobacteraceae bacterium. GTDB lineage: Bacteria > Actinomycetota > Acidimicrobiia > Acidimicrobiales > Ilumatobacteraceae > VFMC01. Next base: position 1,162 of record JBFWSW010000076.1, on the reverse strand, counting down.
ACGGGCGCTCATCTAGCCTGCGGCGCATGGCGCCGCCGGTGTTGTTCTGCTCGTCGGGCATCTGGAGCGACCACAGCGAGGCGATCCAGGCCGCAGCACCGGGCGTCGAGGCCGTGATCTTCCGCACCGGCCAGCGTGTCCCCGACGACGACGTCGCCCGCATCACGATCGCGTTCGCCTCCGACGATCTCTACCCGGCGGGGCTGCCGGGCTTCTTCCGCGTGTGCCTCGATTCGCGTGCGCTCGACTGGGTCCAGGTCTTCAACGCCGGCATCGACCATCCCGTCTTCCGGATGCTGATGGACAAAGGCGCCCGGCTGACCACCGGGTCCGGCACGTCGGCGATCCCGATCGCGCACCACGTCGTGATGTGCCTGCTCGCCCTCATCCGCGATCTGCCCGCGTCGATCGCGCGTCAGCACCGGCACGAATGGCAGCCGCGAATGATCCCCGACGTCGAGGGCCGCACCCTCGGCGTGCTCGGCATGGGGCCGATCGGCAGCGAGGTCGCCCGCCTCGGCAGCCACTTCGGCATGAACGTCATCGCGCTGCGCCGCAACGTCACGGGTTTCGAGATGTGCGAGACGTGGACCATGGACCGCCTCGACGAGCTGCTCGGCGTGGTCGACGACCTCGTGCTGGCGCTCCCGCTGACACCCGACACCCGACATCTCATCGGCGAGCGCGAGCTGTTGCTGATGCGGCCCGGTTCACGTCTCGTCAACGTCGGACGCGGCGAGCTGGTGGACGAGCAGGCGATGATCGACGCGCTGCAGACGGGTCAGCTCGGTGGCGCGGCGCTCGATGTGTTCGCCGTCGAGCCGCTCCCCGATGACAGCCCCTTGTGGGACATGCCGAACGTGATCATCACGCCGCACAACTCGGGCGATTCGGCGATGGCGACGCGCCGCGTGAACGAGCTCTTCGTCACCAACCTCGGACTCTGGCAACGAGGCGAACCCCTGCAGAACGAAGTCACGACAGACGTTGGCGGAGGCGGCACGCCCGGATAGGTTGCCGCGCACCTCGCCTCGCGCCGTTCGGCGCCTCTCGCCACCTCGTCGTGGCCTCGGCTCCTCGAACGTGCGGAGGTTCCCATGTACACGCTGTGCTGGTCACCGAAGGGTGGCTCGGGCACCACCGTGGTCGCATCGACCCTCGC
>JBFWSW010000075.1:0-16752 GCA_050248155.1 Ilumatobacteraceae bacterium | reverse complement strand
CGCTGATCGCACAGGCGCGAGTGAACGGTTCCCTCACCGACCCCGCGACGCGTCAGGACCTCATGCGCCTGCACACGCTCCTCGAGATCACCGCCTGGCACCTCGGCCGGATGAAGACAGGCAACGCAGCGACCGGCGGCGAGGGCAACCTCGCGAAGCTTCGCAACAGCGATGTCACCCGACTTGCACGTGAAGTCGGCTGCCGGATCCTCGGCGCCGGAGCAATGCTCACCGGGCCGGAATCATCCTCGGCCGGAGAGATCCAGGAGATGACGCTCTTCTCACCTGCGCCGTCCATCTACGGCGGCAGCGACCAAGTCCAGCGCAACATCATCGGTGAGCGTGTCCTCGGCCTGCCGAAGGAACCCGGCCCCGACCGCGAGACACCGTTCCGCGACCTCCCGGCAAACAGCTGACTCACGTCTTCATCTAGTTGGTTGCGCCAACCAACTAGATGGGTTAGCGTGGATTGCATGGCCGTGACGACATTCGATTCGACGTTGGCGGCGATCGAGGAGGCGGTGGTGACGCTCGTCCGGGCGGGGCGTTCTTCGAGCTTGCAGAATCGAGTGGTGGCCGACTCGGGGCTGTCGGTCGACGCGGCGGCCTATGGGGTTCTCCGTGCGCTCGGTGATGAGGGTCCGCTCTCGATGACTTCGCTTGCTCGGGCGTTGAGCGTCGAGGTGTCGACGATGAGCCGGCACGTCGCTCGGCTGGAGCGCGATGGCTTCGTCGAGCGAGCCCGCTTGGTCGGGGATGGTCGAGTCGTCGTCCTCGACCTATCGGATCGAGGGCGAGCGGCGCTGGCCTCGCTCCGAGCTGCGAGGCATCGGCTGTTCGGCGAGCTGTTGTCGACGTGGTCGGCAGAAGATCGTGAGGTCTTTGCGCCGCTCTTGGGTCGGCTCGCCAAGGAACTCAGACGCTTCGGAGGCGATTCATGACGGACGTGACGACGAACCAACTCACCCACCGCCAGATCCTGGTGGTCTTCAGTGGATTGATGTTGGGGATGTTCCTCGCGGCGCTCGACCAGACCATCGTCGCGACGGCGCTGCCGACGATCGTCGGTGATCTCGGCGGTCTCGGTCACTTGTCGTGGGTGGTGACCGCGTACTTGTTGACGTCCACTGCGTCGACACCGCTGTATGGAAAGCTCAGCGATCTTTACGGCCGCAAGATCATGTTCCAGATCGCGATCGTGGTGTTCATGGTCGGATCCGTGACCGCCGGGCTGTCGCAGTCGATGGGCCAGCTGATCGTGTTCCGGGCGGTGCAGGGCCTTGGTGCCGGTGGCCTGATGTCGATGGCGCTGGCGATCATCGGTGACATCGTCTCGCCTCGTGAACGTGGCCGATATCAGGGGTACACAGGGGCGGTGTTCGCCGTCGCGAGCGTGATCGGGCCGTTGGTGGGCGGGTTCTTCGTCGATCACCTGAGCTGGCGCTGGGTGTTCTTCATCAATCTTCCCATCGGCATCCTGGCGCTGATTGTCACCAGTTCGGTGCTGAGCCTGCCGTTCAATCGCCGGCCACACTCGATCGACTATGTAGGTTCCGCCCTGCTGGTGGCTGCGGTGACGTGTCTGCTGCTCGTGACGGTGTGGGGCGGCAACGAGTACGAGTGGGGGTCGCCGACCATTCTCGGGCTGGCCGCCGCGGGGATGATCCTGGTCGTGCTGTTCGTGCTGCGCGAGCAGCGGGCGGCGGAGCCGTTGCTGCCACCTCGTCTCTTCAGGCTGCCCGTGTTCGCCATCGGCACATCAGCGAGCTTCGTGATCGGCTTGGCGATGTTCGGCGTGCTGATCTTCGTGCCCCTGTTCCTGCAAGTCGTCGACGGCGCCAGCCCCACCCGCTCAGGGCTGTTGCTCATCCCGTTGATGCTCGGCATGATCTTCGGCAGCGTCGGTTCCGGCCGGCTCATCAGCCGCACGGGCAAGTACCGCAAGTTCCCGATCGCCGGGACCGCGATCCTGACGGTCGGTCTCTTCCTGCTGTCCCGGTTCGACGCCGACACGACTCGCCTCGTCCAGTCGTTGTCGATGGCGGTCGTCGGTCTCGGTATCGGCCTCGTCATGCAGGTCTTGGTCCTCGCCGTACAGAACGCAGTCGACGCACGGGATCTCGGCACCGCCACGTCGGCCACTGCGTTCTTCCGATCGATGGGCGGCGCGTTCGGGGTGGCCATCTTCGGATCGATCTTCAACAACCGACTCGCCTACTACCTCGCCGAAGCCTCGCTCTCCACCACGATTGATCCATCGAAGCTGCAGGCTGGGCCCGAGGCCGTCCGAGCGCTCCCCGCGGAGCAGCGCAGCATCGTGCTCGATGCCTTTGCCAGTGCTCTCCACGTCACGTTCCTGTGGGCGATCCCCGCGGCGGTGATCGCCTTCGTGCTCGTGCTCTTCCTTCCCGAATTGCCGTTGCGTGAGCATGCGCACGTCGGCTTGGAGGCGATCGGTGACGACATCGGCGTCGCCAGTGTCGATACCGATACCGATGCTGAGCTGCGCCTCGGGCTGCGAGAGGCATGACGTGGCCCGTCCTGCGATCGTGGTCGGCGTGGGTTCACTCCATCCGTCTGGGCCGCTGCGCACCGCAGCCGAGATTGCCGCTGCGTTCGGGTGCGAGCTGATCGTCGTACACGTCCTCCGCTTCCCGACCGTATTGGCCCCGGAAGCGATGTCGGTGGTGGGAGCTGCAATCGCTGCAGAGGAGGATGATGAGCGGGTGGTGCATCGCGCGTGCACCGGCGTCCTCGAGACGTACGGCGTTCCGTGGCGGTTCGAGCCACGCCTGGGGGACGTCGCGATCGAACTCGAGGCAGTAGCCGACGAGTACGACGCGGTCTGCATCGTGATCGGCCGGCACGGACGACATCACCTGGTCCACGCTTTGTCCGGCTCGCCCCTCCACTCGCTCGTCGACGATTCTCTCCGCCCGGTCCTGGTGGTGCCGACCGGCGTGTGATCGGGTCCGACCGGGATCTCGTCGTGTGCTCCGTCAGATCGCGGAGCCGAACCTGAAGCCGTCGTAGCCCGCTTCCGCACATTGGCGGAGCCGGTCTGTGTACATGCCGGGGCTCGGATAGTTGAGGAGCTGCCTCGGCTTGCCGGGTACGTTGGCGGCCATGTACCACGAGTCGGTCCGCCCGAGCAGCGTGGCGTCGGCGATGAGTGCGAGGTGGGCACTCCAGTCGGGTCCGGTGGTGGGGTCGACGTCGAAGACCGTGTGGCCCTGCTCTCGGAGCTGGACCAGCAGATCGGTCACCCAGTCACCCTGGAACTCGGCGCACACGGGTCCGTTGCAGAACGCCGTCGCGCTCTGTGGGCCGTAGAGGAACAGCATGTTCGGGAACCCGTGGACGGCGACGCCGAGATGGGTGTCGACGCCGCCGGCCCAGCGGTCGGCGAGGGGACGGTCGTGGCGGTCGCGGATGTCGATCGCGGTGAGGCCGCCGGTGTTGGCGTCGAAGCCGGTTGCCAGCACGAGCAGGTCGAGGTCGATGTGGCCGACGGTGGTGCGGACGCCGGCGGGCGTGATCGATTCGATCGGCGTGGAGCGGACGTCGACGAGGTCGACGTTCGGCTGGTTGAAGCAGTCGTAGAAGGTCTGCTCGAGAGACGGTCGCTTGGTGCCGAACGGGTAGGGCGGGTCGGTCGGTGCGAGGAGCTCGGCAGTAAACGGGTCGGTGATTCGTGGGCGCACGTGGTCGCGCCAGTACTGGTAGGCGGTCAGGTTCGCTCGCTCGTCGATGAGGATGTCGTTGAAGGTTCCGGCCCAGAAGTGGAAGCCACCCTTGCACCACGCTTCGTCATAGACGGCGGTGCGTTCGGCGTCGGTGACGGCGAGGGCGCTGACGTCGAGTCGTTCGATGTCGGCGAAGCTGCTCGGCGAGCTGTTGCGGCGGCTGAAGATCTCGGGGTAGAGGGACTTGGCCGCTTTCTGCTCGGCTGGATCGAGGGACTGTTGGCGCATCGGGATCGCCATGACTGGTGAGCGTTGGAAGACGGTCAGGTGGGAGGCGACGGGCGCGAGCTCCTGGACGACCTGTACGCCGCTCGCTCCGGTGCCGATCACGCCGACTCGTCCGTGGCTGGCAGGTACGAGACCGGCGGGCCAGTGCGCCGTGTGATGACAGACGCCGGTGAAGCTGTCGAGGCCGGGAAGGTCGGGAATGTAGGCCTTGGAGCCGAACCCGGTGCACAGAAGGAGGTACTGGCAGTCGTAGCGGCGACCGTCGGCGGTGACCGTCCATCGATGGTTCGACTCGTCGAAGCGTGCTGACGTCACCGTTGTCCGGAGGTCGATGTCGTCGGCGAGATCGAGGACGTCGACGACGTGGTCGAAGTAGGCCACCAGTTCGTCACGGCCGGGGAATCGCTCGGTCCAGGTCCAGTCGCGCCAGACTGCTTCGAGCGAGTACTCGTAGTTCGGGACGTGGGAGTCGACACGAGCGCCCGGGTACCGGTTGTTCTGCCAGACTCCACCGACACCGCCACTGGCCTCGACGAGACGGACGGTGAAGCCCTCGGCGCGGAGGCGGTGGAGGAGGTAGAGGCCGCTGAACCCGGCGCCGACGACGAGCGCATCGATGCGGTGGGCGTCGGTGTGTAGCGATGTGCTCATGTGCCGGTGAACCTCGGTTCGCGCTTCTCGATGAACGCTCGGGGCCCTTCGATCGCATCGGCGGATCGCATCACCCTGCCGGCGACACGTGATTCGATCGTGAAGGCCTCGTCGAGCGGGAGACCGTTGGACGTCACCATCACCTCCTTGGCCGCTCGCATCGCGAGCGGGCCGTTGCGGGCCATGCGGCGGGCGAACTGCATCGCGAGGTCCATGACGTCGTCGGCGGGGACGATGCGGTTGACCAGCCCGATGTCGAGCGCGGTCCGGGCATCGATCCGGTCGCCGACCAGTACGATCTCGGCCGCCCGCGCCCACGGCACCTGGCGGGCCAGACGTGACAGTCCGCCCCCACCGGGGATGATGCCGCGACTGACTTCCGTCAGTCCGAACTCGCTGTCGTCAGCTGCGATCCGGAGGTCGGTGCCCAGCATCAGCTCGGTGCCGCCGGCGAGTGCGAAGCCCCTGACCGCGGCGATGACCGGGACCGTGAAGTCGGTGCGGCGGAGCAGGGCCCTGTCGAGGAGCGTGTGATCGGAGAGCAGGCGCTCGTCCCACTCGTCGGCTGCCGGCCGCGCCCGGGTGAACAGAGGGATCAGCCTGCCGAGATCGGCCCCGGTGCAGAACGCCCGGTCTCCGGCGCCGGTGACGATCGCCACACGCACCTCCGGTTCGCCGGCGATGGCGTCCCAGGCATCGGCGAGGCGGCACACGAGCTCGGGATTCAGCGAGTTCAGCTTGTCCGGTCGGTCGAGCGTGACGATGGCGACGCCGTCCTCGATCGTGAGGCGGAGCGCTGGTCGTGGGGTCGTTGGTGTGTCGGTCACGTCGTTCCTCCCTGGAGCTCGAACGCGGACAGGTCAGGTGCGGCCATGACGTCGCGGAACCGCTGGAACTTCCAGGGCCACGCTGCCGGTACGCCATGAGCGTCGAGGTACCAGCTGTTGCAGCCGGTGACCCAGACCGTGCCTCGTGCCGCCTCGATCCGGTCCGCCTCGAAGGCTGCGGTCGCATCGGCGCGGGCTTCGACGGTGGTGGCCCTGCCGTCGCGGAGCAGTTCGACGAGCTGGAGGATGTAGTCCATCTGCAACTCGGCGACCTGGATCAGCGAGAAGTTCCCGACCGGGCCGTTCGGCCCGTTGAGCAGGAACAGGTTCGGAAACCCCGGGATCGCAACGGACAAGTAGGCGGTCGGCCCGGACGCCCATGCCTCCTCCAGCGAGCGTCCGTCGGGGCCGACGAGTGCGATCGGGCGGACGAACTTGTCGACGTGGAAGCCGGTCGCGAGCACGATGACATCCAGCTCGTGCAGCGTCCCATCGACGGTGCGGATCCCGCCCGGCTCGATGCGGTCGATCGGATCCGTGACGAGGACTGCGTTGGGTCGTTGGATCGCGTCGTAGAAGTCGCCCGAGACGACGAGACGTTTGCAGGCGGCCCGGTAGTCCGGTGTCAACCGATGCCGGAGCTCGGGATCACTCACCTGCATCTCGAGATGGGTGCGGCAGATCGCTTCGATCTTGGCGAGCGCTTCGGAGTCGGCGTCGACGACGGCATCGGCGAAGTTCTCGGCGAACGAACGCTCGAGGAACTCCCGCAGCTCTCGTAAACGTTCGGGGTCTTCGCGGAACGCAGTGCGTTGCTCGGCGGCGATGGGTTGGTTGTCGACCGGCATGATCCACTGTGGCGTCCGCTGGAACAGCGAGAGTCGCGCGACGTCGTCGATCACGGCGCCGGTGATCTGAACCGCCGTCGAGCCGGTCCCGATCACGCCGACCCTCCGTCCCGTCAGCTCGACGCTGTGGTCCCAACGTGCGCTGTGGAAGATCTTCCCCTCGAACGTGTCGAGACCGTCGATGTCCGGGAATCGGGGATGATGAAGAACCCCTGTGGCAGCAATGACGACGTCGAAACGTCCCTGGACTCCCGACGTGGTGACCACCGACCATCCCTGATCTGCGTAGCTCATCGTGAGCACTTCCTCACCGAAGCGCACCACGTCGAGCACGCCGTGGTCGGTGGCGACCTGGCGGAGGTACTCGTGGATCTCCCCACCGGGAGAGAACATCCGCGAGAAGTCGGGGTTCGGAGCGAACGAGTACGAGTACACGTGCGACGGCACGTCGCACGCGATGCCCGGATAGGTGTTCTCGCGCCAGGTGCCGCCGAGGTCGTCGGCTTTCTCGAAACAGGTGACGTCGGTGATGCCCGACTCACGAAGTCTGATGACGGCGAGGATGCCCGCCATGCCCGCTCCGATCACGGCCACGCGCAACGATCTCGCTCGTTCGAGGCTGTGGATGAGAGGCGTCCCTGCACGCTCCGAACACATAGCACAGATCCTTTCACATGTCTCGATATCTGAACGAGTCGACCGTGCGACATGGGAACCGGAACCCACTCTGCGATGCTACAGAAGGCCCGATCTGTATTGTACGGTGAGGTCGTCGTGTAGCAGACTCGTCGCATCGGGTGCGACCCGACGGTCGCAACGACAGGGGAGGGGAATCGTGTACCCAGGGGTCCATGGGGTCGGACGACCCGATCATCCAGCGGTCGTGATGTCAGGATCAGGCGTCACCGTGACCTTCCGCGAACTCGACCAGCGGTCCAGCCAGCTGGCGCGCCTGTGGCGGGCGCATGGCCTCAGCGTCGGCGACCACGTCGCCATCTTCAGCGAGAACCAGCCGCGGTTCTTCGAGGTGATGTGGGCGGCGCTCCGGTCGGGGCTCTACGTCACCACGATCAACAGCTACCTGTCGCCGGAGGAAGTCGCCTACATCCTCGATGATTCGGGCGCGAAGTCGCTCGTGACCACCAGCGCCAAGGCTGCAACGGCTTCGGCTGCGCTGCAACGGGCGACCGGCGTCGAGTTCCCGCTGTTGATCGGCGAACCGCAGGCGGGCTTCGAACCGTACGTGGATGCGATCAGCAGCATGCCGGCGGATCCGCTCGACCGGGAACCGGCAGGCGAGATGATGCTCTACTCCTCCGGCACCACTGGCCGACCGAAGGGCATCAAGCGGGCGTTGTCCGGCAAGCGCGCCGACGAGGGGATGTTGATCGCCGGACTCGTCAGCGGCGTGTTCGGGATGGGTCCCGACTCCCGATACCTGTCGCCCGCACCGCTGTACCACTCGGCTCCGATCGGGTTCAGTCTCGGCGTGCAATCCCTCGGCGGCACGGTCGTCGTGATGGAGAAGTTCGATCCGATCGATGCACTCGCAGCGATCGAGCACCACCGGATCACCGACTCGCAGTGGGTGCCGACCATGTTCGTGCGGATGCTCAAGCTCGAGCAGGAAGAACGGGATAGGTTCGACGTCAGCTCGATGAAGGTGGCAATCCACGCTGCCGCCCCCTGCCCGGTCGAAGTGAAGCAGCGAATGATGGACTGGTGGGGACCGGTCCTCTGGGAGTACTACGCCGGAACGGAACTCAACGGGTTCTGCCTCGTGCGCCCCGACGAATGGCTGCAGCGGCCGGGCACGGTCGGACGCCCGCTGATCGGCTCGCTTCACGTCGTCGGGCCCGATGGGAACGAGCTGCCGGCCGGCGAGCCCGGAACCGTGTACTTCGGCGACGGACCCGCGTACGAGTACCACAACGCTCCGGACAAGACGGCAGCCTCGAGGGACCCCGGTGGGCACGGCTGGACGACGCTCGGCGACGTCGGCTACGTCGACGAGGACGGCTGGCTGTTCCTGACCGATCGACAGGCCTTCATGATCATCTCGGGCGGCGTCAACATCTACCCGCAGGAGATCGAGGACTGCCTGACGATGCACCCCAAGGTGGCCGACGTCGCAGTGTTCGGAGTTCCCGACGACGAGATGGGCGAGGCGGTGCACGCGGCGGTGCAGCCTGCGGCCGGGGTCACCGGAGACGACCAGTTGGCGGCGGAACTCCGCTCCTACACACGGGAGCACATCGCGCACTTCAAGTGCCCGCACGGCTTCGAGTTCCACGACCAGCTCCCGCGCCTCCCGACCGGGAAGCTCTACAAGCATCAACTGCGCGCCCCGCACTGGGAGGGACGCAACAGTTCCATCTGATGGGTGCACCATCCACCCAGCGCCCATCGCCACCAGCAAACACAAAGGACTACTGCCGTGCTGCATACGCGTCTCACCGAACTGCTCGAATGCGACCACCCCGTCATGCTCGCGGGCATGGGCGGCGTCGCCTATGCCGAACTGGTCGCGGCCGTGAGCGAAGCCGGCGGCTTCGGCACGCTGGGTGCGGCGCCGATGAGCCTGGCCCTGATGACAGCGGAGATCACCGCCATCCGGCAACGCACCGAGCGACCGTTCGGGGTCGACCTCCTCACGGCGCTGCCCGGCGGGATGCACGCCCAGGTCGAGGCGATCATCGCTGGCGGGGCATCCTTGTTCGTCGCCGGTCTCGGCGTACCTCGTGACGTCATCGACCTGTGCCACCAGCACGGAGTACTGGTCGCCAGCATGTGCGGCCGTGTGCGCCACGCCGTCGCCGCCGTCGAGGCGGGATGCGACATGGTGATCGCGCAGGGCACCGAGGCCGGCGGTCACACCGGCCTCGTTGCGACGCTGCCACTCGTACCGCAGGTGGTCGACGCCGTCGGCGAGCGGGTCCCTGTGGTCGCCGCCGGCGGCATCTTCGATGGCCGCGGTCTCGCTGCCGCGCTCGCCCTCGGCGCCGATGGAGCGTGGGTCGGCACCCGCTTCATCGCAACACCCGAAGCCCACGTCGTGAGCGGATACCGGGAAGCGCTCATCGCCGGCCGCGAGGACGACACCGTGATCACGCGGGCGTACACCGGCAAGACCCTGCGCGCCGTCCGGAACGACTACACGCAGCACTTCGAGGAGCACCCCGACGAGCTACGGCCCTTTCCGGACCAGATCGGTCGTTCGTTCGCCGACGGTGCGATGCACCTCGGCGCCCCACCTGATACCCCCGATGTCGATCCCGCGAAGGAGTGCTTTGCCGCCGGCCAAGGTCTGGGGGCGATCGCCGCCGTGGTTCCTGCCGCTGACATCGTCCGCGAGTTCGTCGAGGTTGCCGAGCGGACGCTGACCCGAGCGGGTGACTTCGTGACGAGTCGGGGCTGATCTCGCAGGTCGGGCAACCGGCTGGCCCGGCACGATCGCGAGCGCACCGCGGTGTCGCTATCGCTGGTCGTAGCTGGTGCGAGCGCTGTCGATGGTGGTGCGGTGGGTTTCGGCCCAGGTGATGAGGTTGTGGATCGTATCGGTGAGGCTCCGACCGAGGTCGGTGAGTTCGTAGTCGACGTGGGGTGGGATGACGGGGTGGACGGTGCGGGTGATGAGCCCGTCGCGTTCGAGGCCGCGGAGTGTGACGGTGAGCATCCGTTGGCTGATTCCCTCGATGTTGTTCTTGAGCTCGGTGAATCGTCGTGTTCGGTCGCTGAGGAGGTGGAGGACGAGGAGCGACCACTTGTCGCCGATGCGGTCGAGGATGTCGCGCACTGGGCAGTCGTCGGGGGCGACACGGTCACCGGCGATGATCGATTGCAGGAGCTCAGGATGGCTCATGGTTCCTCCCGTGTGCCTGAGGCACTTCAACGTGCCGTCTTGCGGTGCTCGTGAAGCGCTGGCAGATTGTGGCTGGTACACAATGATAACTGACCACACGACCGGTGTGGTAGCTCACATGGAGGAACCAAATGTCTGATGTGGATGTGTTGGCCGGATATGTGCCGGGGACCTGGCAGCTCGACGTGGCGCATTGCGAGATCGGGTTCAGCGTTCGACACCTGATGGTCTCGAAGGTCCGAGGGACGTTCAACGAGTTCTCGGGGACGATCCTCACGGCTGCGGACCCGCTGGGGTCGTCGGCGACACTGACGGTCGATCTCGGCTCGATCGATACCCGCAACGCGGACCGTGATGCGCATCTGCGCAGCGCCGACTTCTTCGACGCCGCGAGCCATCCGACAATGGAGTACCACACGACAGCGGTCCGGCGTTCGGGGGACGGGTTCGAGGTCGACGGTGACCTCACGATCAAGGGCGTGACCCGTCCGGTGACGCTTGCGGTCGAGTTCAACGGCATCGGGTCGGACCCGTGGGGCGGCAAGCGGTTGGGATTGTCGGCGCGTGGGGAGATCAACCGCGGCGACTTCGGGATCAGTTTCAACGTGCCGCTCGAGGGGGGCGGGGTGATGGTCGGTGAGCGCGTCCAGTTGATCATCGAAGTAGAAGCCGTCCTCCAGGCCTGATCGTCCAAGAAGGTCCAGCGCAGGTGTTCATCGCAACGGAGTTGGTCGTCGTCGGCTCGATCGCGTCGCCCTCGCCGCTCACCGGACGCTCCGGGAGCGTCCGGTGAGTGTCGGTGCGCGGTTGCCGACGGTGTTCGTTCCGCATGGCGGTGGGCCGTGCTTCTTCATGGATTGGACGATGGGTCCGCCCGACACCTGGGATGCTCTGGCCGGGTTCCTGCGCGGGTTCGACGCTGTGGTCGGTCAGCGACCGAAGGCGATCGTGGTCGTGTCGGGGCATCACGAGTCGGATGTGATCGAGATCACCTCGTCACCGGCTCCGCCGATGCTGTTCGACTACTACGGGTTCCCGCCGCACACCTACCAGCTGCAGTACCCGGCGCCGGGTTCGCCCGAACTGGCCCACGAGACTGCCGAACTGCTCGCGGCGGCCGGGATCGCGAGTCGCCTCGACCCGCAGCGCGGATTCGATCACGGCGTGTTCGTGCCGATGCTGCTGATGTACCCGAACGCCGACATCCCGGTCGTGCAGGTGTCGCTGCGTTCCGATCTCGACGCCGAGTTCCACCTCGCCCTGGGCGAGGCGATCGCTCCGCTGCGCGACCACGGTGTGCTGATCGTCGGCAGCGGCATGAGCTATCACAACATGCGGCGGTTCGGCAGCCCCGATGCGTACGGGGACTCGATCGCGTTCGACGACTGGCTGACCGCAGCCTGCACCCACGAACCAGCCCGCCGCCGTGCCGCTCTCGCCCACTGGACCGACGCGCCGCAGGCCCGGCCGGTGCACCCGCGGGAGGACACCTGCTGCCCCTGATGGTCGTCGCCGGCGCCTCCGACGAGCGGGGCACCCGCGTGTTCTCCGGCGAGGTGCTCGGTGCGCGCATCTCCGGGTACCTGTTCGGGCGCGATGGTTGAGCTCGCCTTTCGTCTCGACGGCCGTGTCGACGCGGGCCGGCTCCTCGTCATGCTCCACGGTTACGGAGCCACCCAACACGACTTGGCAACGATCGCCCCGACGATCGATCCCGACCACCGGTTCTTGGTGCTGAGCCCACGCGGCCCGATCCCCGTGGCCGGGGGCGGTGCCAGCTGGTACGACTTCGACGCGTCCTGGCGCCCCGACCCCGCGTCGTTCGCCGGCACGTTGTCCGCCCTCGATGCACTCGTCGACGACATCTGCGGCCGGTTCGGGATCGATCGCCACCGTAGCGTGGTCGGTGGGTTCTCACAGGGCGCCGGCACGGCGGCGTGGCTCGCCTACGCCACGCCCGAACACTCCCGACCGGCAGGGCTGTGGTGCTGCGGCACGGTGGTCGAGGTCGATGACCGCCCCCTCGACCTCGCCACCGCTGACGGCACCGACGTGCTCGTGCTCGCCGGTCGGCACGACCCGAACGTCCCGCTCCCACGCAACCTCGACCAGGCCGCACGGCTGCGCGCAGCAGGCGCCGACGTCACCCTCAGTGAACACGACGGAGGACACGGGTTGAGCACCCCGATGCTCGCCGACATGCGCAGTTGGCTACGGCGATTCCCGTGACCGCACGCGGTCAACTGGCGGTACGGGCTCTCACGAACGCCGCGACGCGTCGGATTGCTTCGTCGGCTTCGGGAACCAGTCCGGCGAAGAAGTGCCACACGTGCACCAGGTCCTCACCCTCGAGGTAGGTGACCTCACCCCCGCTCGCCCTCACTCGTGCTGCGAGGCGTCGGGAGTCGTCGAGGAGGACTTCCGCAGTGCCGACCTCGATGTGGAGCGGTGGCAGACCCGTGAGATCGCCGAACAGAGGGCTCAGCTCAGGTCGGCGTGGATCGGTGGTGCCGGCGTACGCGTCCGCCCAACGGTCGAGGTCATCGGCGCGCACCATCGGATCGATCGTTGCGTTGGAGTGGATGGTCGCGCCGCTCTGGCTCAGGTCGGTCCATGGTGACAGGCAGATGCCGCCCGCTGGCAACCTGTCGCCAGCATCGCGCAGGGCCATCAGCGTCGCAACGGTGAGCCCACCTCCCGCCGAGTCGCCCGCCAGGACGATCGACCTGGGGTCGTGTCCGGCGGCCACGAAGCGGTAGGCGGCGATGGCATCGTCGAGCGCGGCCGGGAAGGGGTGCTCGGGGGCGAGGCGGTAGTCGACGGCGAGGACTCGTCCTTCGGTGGCTGCGGCGAGATGGGTCAGCATCGCCCGGTGGGAGGTCAGCGAGCCGATGCAGTAGCCGCCGCCGTGGAGGTACACGACGATCGACCCGTCTCCGTCGCCGATCCACTCGCCCCGGACACCGTCGGCGGGCTCGACGGCGATGTCGGGGTTGGCCGGGACGAGCCGGCCGAGGTTGTCGTAGGCGACTCGCCAGTCGTCGACCGTCGACGGGCCGTTCGAGTCACTGCTGCGGAGCAGCGCAATGATGTTCTCGAGTCGTTCGCTTCTCATCGGGATGATCTCCGTGACGTGGTAGTGGTGTTGCTCGCTTCAGGCGCCCAGGAGGAGCCGTTTCACCTCAGCGGCCGCCGGTGCGACGGCGGCCGGATCGGCCGCGTGGGCCAAGAGGTTGAACGTGCGGCATCCTGCATCGGCGTACGGCCCGAGCGCATCCGCCACGGCAGCGGGCGACCCGGTCGGGACGTACCGGGCGAAGCGTTCGAACGGTTGCCGATAGATCTGCTCCATGACGGATCCGACGGCGGACCGCCCATCGTTCGATCCAGTGTCGAAGCCGCACCACACCGTCATGCCGTGCCGCCATTCGACCTGGGCGCGGCCGGCACGATCGGCTTCGTGATCGGCTTCTGCGGTGGCGGCCGCGAAGCGTTCGGGCGACACCCAGATGCCCAACCAGCCATCGCCGAGCCGTCCCGCTCGCCGCACCGCGGCGGCGGATCGGCCGCCGACGATCATCGGGATCGGCGGCCGCGGCGGCGGGTCGATGACGACGTCGTGGAGTTCGAAGAACTCACCGCGAAACGTCACCGGGGCACCTGACTGCACGTCGCGGATGACGCGCATGCACTCGTCCATCCGGCGCCCGCGTGTCGACGGGTCGATCCCGCACGAGACGACCTCGTGGCGATCCTCACCGCCGATGCCGACGCCCAGGACGAGGCGACCCGGCGCGAACGACGCGATCGTCGACAGCTGTCGCGCCACCGGTACCGGATGACGCAGCGGGAGCAGGTACACGTTGGTGTGGACGGCGAGTTGCGGATGCAACGCGAGCAGGAACGTCGCCTGCACGAGTCCGTCGACCCCGAATCCGCCGAAGAACGTGACGTGGTCACCGACGACGAGGTGGTCGAGACCCGCCGCGATCTCGTCCACCACCGCTTTCGCACGTGAAGCGTCAGCGCCCCTGGAGATGGGTGCAGCGACGCCGACGGTCAACTCGGCCACGATGTCGACCGCCTCATCGGGTCACCGCGGTGCGGGCTGCGGCCCGCGAACCAACCGGCCGGGGAGTGCCCCTGTCGGCTCGCCGTTGCGCATCACTTCCCGGCCGGCGACGAAGGTGTGCTGATATCCGTCGGCGCGTTGGACGAGTCGCCTCCCGCCGGCCGGCAGGTCGTACCGCACCTCGGGTCGCCGGGCGCGTAGCCGCTGGAAGTCGATCACGTTGAGGTCGGCGCGAAAGCCCGGCGCGAGCACACCCCGATCGAGCAGGCCCACCGTGCGAGCGGTGTCGCGGCATTGGCGCTGGACCAGGAACGGGAGATCGATCCTGTCGTGGAGCCTGTCGCGGCCCCAGTGCGCGAGGAGCGTCGTCGGGAAGCTGCCGTCGCAGATCGTCCCGACGTGCGCGCCGCCGTCGCCGAGTCCGGGCACCGTGTACTGATGGCGGAGCATCGCTCCGACGGCGTCGAGGTTTCCCCCTGCAAAGTTGAGCGCCGGCAAATAGAGCAGCGTCCCCCCGCCGTCGGCGGCAATGAGGTCGTAGACGAAGTCGATGGCGTCTCGGCCCTCTCGCGTGGCGCGGGCAGCGATCGACTCGGTCGGGTCGGGCTCGTAGTCCGGCGGATCGCAGAGCTCGTACATGGCGTCGAACCGGTGGATCAGGCCGCCGCCGAGCTTGCGTACCTTGTCGCCGGCGGCTGCCTCGAGCACCCGGGCCTTGAACCCCTCGTCGGCCATTGCTCGCGCCTGGTCGATCACGGGGAGGTCGGCGATCTCCGCGAAGACCGGGTTGTTCATGAACGGGTGAAGGGTGCAGGGCAAGCCGAGGAGCAGGCCGATGCCGCGGGCCGACACCTGTGCCGTGATCGCCAGGCCCTCGTCGCGAGCTCGATCGATTCTGGCCAGGACACTGCGGAAGCTCTCGGGCTCGAACGGATTCTGCACCAGCGAGAACGAGAGCGGCCGACCCGACTCGGCGACCATCCGACGGAACATGTCGAACTCGTCGTCCCGATCGACGTGGTCAGACACCACTTGCAGGACGCCGCTCCCGAGGCGACCCAGTGCGCGAGCGATGCCGATCAGCTCGTCCTGCGATGCGGTCAGGGTGGGTGTCGGCTCGCCCCGGCTCGTTCGATGGTTCATCGTCCGTGATGTCGAGAATCCGAGCGCGCCTGCCGCGACACCGGCGGCGACGATCTCAGCCATCTGGGCGATCTCCTCGGCCGTTGCGGGTTCGCGTGCCGCACCGCGCTCACCCATGACGTGGAGTCGCACCGCGCCGTGGGGGACCTGTGCGGCGAGATCGATGTCGTGCGCGGTCGCTGACACCACGTCGAGGTACTCCGCGAAGGACTGCCACTCCCAGGTCAAACCCTCGTGGAGGGCCGAGCCGGGGATGTCCTCGACACCTTCCATCAGCTCGATGAGCCGACCGTGATCGCTCGGACGGACCGGCGCGAAGCCAACACCGCAGTTGCCCATCACCACGGTGGTGACGCCATGCCACGACGATGGGGTGAGGTGGTGGTCCCACGTGGCCTGTCCGTCGTAGTGCGCGTGGATGTCGACGAAGCCAGGCGTCACCATGGCCCCGTCGGCGTCGATCTCGTGTCGACCCCGTCCGGGAACGGTGCCAACCTCGACGATCGTGTCGTCGACCACGGCGATGTCGGCGCGGCGCGCCACGGTGCCATTTCCGTCGATGACGGTGCCGCCTCGCACCACGAGGTCGTAGGCAGCCATGGTCAGGCCGTCGTGGGGAGCGACGAGCGGTCGATGCCGTACAGATCGGCGACGTTGTCCGAGAGGATCGCTCTGGTCTGCTCGTCGGTCATGCTTGCCGTGTGCTTGTCGAGGAGCTCCTGAGACCAGGGCCAGGTGGAATCGCTGTGTGGGAAGTCGTTGGCCCACATGAGTCGTCGCCAGTTCATCGAGTCGGCGAACTTGAACGCTGTCCAGTCGTCCTGGAACGTGAGGAAGATGTGCTCGGCGAAGTACTCGCTCGGCAGTCGGCGCAGGTCGGCGCCCGGCTTGAGCCAGAACCGATGGCGGTTGAAGGCGTGATCCATGCGATACATGAAGTGGGGAACCCAGCCGGCGTCGGCCTCGACGCACACCACCTTGAGGTCGGGGTGACGCTCGAACACTCCGCCCAACACCAACATCGCCATGATGTCCTGACAGCCTCGAACGATCGACAAGAAGCTCGCGAGCTTCGGGCCGCGGGTCCGCTCGCTCTTCGTCGTGAGGATGTGGAAGCTGAGAGGCAGGCCGAGTTCGATCGCAGTTTCCCAGAAGTCGTCGTACACCGGCGAGTCGTAGTCCTCGACCGCGGGCTGGCCCGGCATCATCACGCCGCGGAGGCCGAGTTGCTTGATCGCCTTCAGGTCTTCGATGCCCTCCTGCGGGGATCGCATCGCGGTCTGCCCGCAGCCCAACAGTCGGTGAGGAGCGTGGGAGCAGTACTCGGCGATCCACCGGTTGTAGGCATCGAACGATGCCTTCTTCAGGTCGAAGT
>JBFWSW010000074.1:0-16795 GCA_050248155.1 Ilumatobacteraceae bacterium | reverse complement strand
GCGAGGCGCGTGCCCACGGCGACGCCGAGGATGCTGGCGACGGCAAACGGAACCACGGTCCCCCACTCGATCGACCCACCGTGCCAGCGGCTGACGAGCGCGACCACCGAGTTGATCGCGATGACGAGGAGCGAGGTGCCGATTGCGTCGGGCATGTCGAATCGCAGCGCCAGCACCAGAGCCGGCACGACGACGAAGCCACCTCCGACCCCGAAGAAGCCGGTGAGCAAGCCGACCACCGAACCGGCGACGAGCACCTTGACGACGACCGCGGGTGACGCCGAGGTACCCGGCATCGCGTACGCAGCGCCCACCGCCTTCGGTTCCGCGGCGACGCCCCGAACGCTCCGCCTCCACATCGCCGCGGCCGCGACCAGCATCAGCACCGAGAACGCGAGGAGCAGGAGGTCGGGGTCGGCCGACTCGTTGAGCGCGGTGCCGACGAGCGAGCCGCCGATGCCGGCGAGGCCGAACAGCGCGCCGGCACCGAGCCGCACGCGGCCGGCGCGCCAGTGCGGCACGACGCCGACCAGCGCGGTCAGCGCGACGACGACCAGTGACGTGCTCGTGGCGTGCTTCGGTGTCTGCCCCGCGGCGTACACCAGCGCGGGCACGGCGAGGATCGAGCCACCACCGCCGAACGCCCCGAGCGAGACCCCGATGAGGAACCCCAACGGCGACGCCAGCAGCGCGCGCATGTCAGCCCCGGCTCATCGCTGCTGCGGCTGACGCCGAGCGCGAGCAGACCACGCGTCGAACCCGCCGATGAGATCGGAGACGTCGGCGAAGCCGTGCGACCGGAGGAGGCTGGCGGCGATCGCCGAGCGATAGCCGCCGGCGCAGTAGACGACCGTCGGTGCCCCCGGATCGAGGGCGGACATGCCGTTCAGCAGTGCCGGCAAGCTGATCGTGACGGCGCCCGGGATCGTGCCGAGCGCGACTTCGCCCGGGTTGCGGACGTCGACCAGGACGAGCCCGGGCACGTCGTCGATCCGCTCTGCGAGCGCGTCGGCAGACAGGCGCGACATGGGCTCGACGAGATCGGGGTGGGTGACGAACGCCTCGACGGGATCGTCCAGCCTGCCGAGCACCACGTCGAAGCCGATCCGCGCCAGGCGCACCTTCGCCTCGGCCTCGGTGCCTGGATCGGCGACGAGGACGATGGGGGTGCCGGGCGGCATGATCTCGCCGGCGTACTCGGCGAACCGTCCGGTGAGCCCGACGTTCACCGAGCCGCGCAGGTGCCCGGCCGCGAACGTCTCGTGGTCGCGACTGTCGATCACGACCGCGCCCGATGCCTGGTGGGCGAGCACCTCGTCGAGCGTCAGGCTCGGCACGTCGTCGGTGTCCTCGAGCACGTCGCGCGCCTGGCGGTTCCGCGTCGCGGCGAACAAGAAGTACAGGGGAGCCACCGACTGGCCCTGCGTGACCGCCTCGACGAAGTCGTCCTCGGACATCGGCGCGAGGGCGTAGTTCGTGCGTCGTTGCTCACCGATGGTCGACTCGGTCTCGGTCGACAGGTTCTTGCCGCACGCCGAGCCCGCACCGTGTGCGGGGAACACCCGCGTCGCGTCGGGCAGCACCATCAACCGCTCGTGCAGCGAGTGGTACAGCTGACGAGCGAGCGTGCCGGAGTCGAACCCGACGGCCGACAGCAGGTCTGGGCGGCCCACGTCACCGATGAACAACGTGTCGCCGGTGAGCACACCGTACGGCTCCGACTCGACGCCGTCGGGGTACACGACGATGCTGATCGACTCGGGTGTGTGCCCAGGTGTCTCGCGCACCTCGAGGACGACCTTCCCCAGCGAGATGAGATCGCCGTCGCCATAGGTCTCGATCGGGTACTCGACGCGACCGGCCGCCGCGTTGCCGTATCCGATCGTGGCGCCGGTCGCCGCGGCGAGCTCGAGGTGGCCGGACAGGAAGTCGGCGTGGAAGTGCGTCTCGAGCACCTTCGTGATCTGCAGGCCGTTGGCGGCGGCGTCAGCGACGTACTCGCCGACGTCGCGCCGCGGATCGACCACGACCGCCTGCCCCGTCGAGGTGTCGCCGACCAGATAGCTGGCGTGGGAGAGGCATCCCAGGTAGTACTGACGGAAGTACAGCATCTCGCTCCTCGCATGCTCCGGGTCCATGACGACCACTATACCCCCTGGGGTATACGTCGCGCGCCGATCAGCCCGCCGATCACACGGAGTGGGAGCTGACGTAGCCGACGAAACCGTCGATCGTCGACACGAGCGGGTAGTCGCGCTCGGGCACGTCGATGCCCGCTGTGTCGTGCAGTGCCGTCACGAGGTTCAGGAAGTCCATCGAGTCGAGGTCGATCTCCTCCTGGAGCGGTGCGTGAGGATCGACTTCGGCGAGATCGACCTCGGGCGCGATCCGGTGCAGCAGGCTGGTGAGCAAGGTGCGGGCTTCGGTGGCGTTCACATTTCCTCCGGTCTCTGGAGCAGGTGATCGAGCGCGACGAGCAGCCTGCTGCCGTCGCGTCCGTCGGTGACACGGTGGTCGGCGGCCAGGGTGGCGCGGACGGTGGACGCCACGACCAGCTGCCCCTCGGCGACCCACGGCCGTTCGGCGATCGTGCCGAATCCGACGAGGGCCACCTGGGGTGGGTAGATCACACCGAAGACCTCGTCCGAGCCCTGGTCCCCCAGGCTCGTCACCGTGATCGTCGGATCGGCCATCTCCGAGCTCCGCAGGCGCCCCGCCCGGGCACGTGCCACCAGGTCGCGCAGCGCAGCCATCAGGTCGTCGAGCGACATCCGATCGGCGTCGTGGATGGCCGGGGCCACGAGACCTCCACCGCGCAGCGCGACGGCCACGCCGAGGTGGACCGCATCACTGCTGCGGAAGGTTCCGTCCCAGAACCCGTTGAAGCCCGGCACCTCGCGGACCGCGAGCGCTGTCGCCTTCAACAGCAGGGCTGCGGGGAGCACACGCTCGGTGACCGGCCGATCGAGGTTCTGCGCTTCGAGCCATCGGAGGGCCGGCGTGACATCGACGGTGCTGGCCAGGTAGTAGTGCGGGATCTCGCGCTTGGAGCGCGCCATGAGCTCGCCGATCGCGACGCGCAAGGACTGCTGACGCGAGCCCTTGTCGCGCATCGGTGCAGACGGAGCCGGGGCACGATCGAGATCTGCGGCGACCACGGCTCCGCCGGGACCCGAGCCGGTCAGCGCCGACAGGTCGAGGTGCCGCTCGGTCGCCAGGCGCCGGGCGAGCGGAGACGCACGCAGGTGTGCGACCGCAGGCGAAAGGACGGGTGGGACGGGCACCGGGCCGGTGCGCGAGATCTCCGGCGCGGGATGCACGGTGGTCGGCGGCGGCTCCGGCATCGGCGCAGGTGCGGCGGCGGGCGCCGCGGTCCCCGCCGCGACCCGAGCGCCCGCCGGTGCGATCGTGGCGAGTGGCGTGCCGACCGGCACCTGCCGGCCGACCTCGACCAGCAGCTCGCCGACGACACCGTCCTCGAACACCTCGACCTCGATGTCGGCCTTCTCGGTGTCGACCACGGCGACGATGTCGCCTCGGTGCACTGCATCGCCGGGAGCGACACGCCATTCGAGGATCGTGCCGGCCTCCATGTCCGCACCGAGTGACGGCATGAGGAACTGGCCCATCTCAACCGCCCAGCCGCTTCACAGCGGCCACGATCGACGCGGCCTGTGGTAGCGCCGCCTCCTCGAGGTGCTTCGCGTATGGGATCGGCACCTCGGCACTGCAGACCCGGGCGACGGGCGCATCGAGGTCGTAGAAGGCCGCCTCCGAGATGCGCGCCGCCACCTCTGCCGACAGACCTCCCGTGCGCCACCCCTCGTCGACAACGACCGCTCGATGGGTGCGGGCGACCGAGCCGAGGATGGTCGCGTCGTCGAGCGGACGGAGCGTGCGTAGGTCGACCACCTCGGCGCGGACGCCGTCGGCCGCGAGCTCATCGGCTGCGTCGAGCGTCTTGAACAGCGATCCGCCGTAGGTGATCAGCGTGACATCCGTGCCGTCACGGCGAACCGCGGCTCGCTCGATGTCGACGGGACCGGCGTCGTCGGCCAGCTCGCCGTCCATGTTGTAGAGGCTGCCGTGCTCGAAGATCAGCACCGGATCGGGGTCGCAGATGGCGGTCCACAACATGCCACGAGCGTCCTCGAGCGTCGCCGGAGCGAGCACCTTGATGCCGGGTACGTGCGCGTACCAGGCCTCGAAGCTGTGCGAGTGCTGGGCGGCGAGCTGCCGTCCCGCGCCGGTGGTCATGCGGATGACGAGTGGCACGTTGAACTGGCCGCCCGACATGTGCAAGAAGGTGGCCGCGTTGTTCACGATCTGATCGAGCGCGAGCAGGCTGAAGTTGACGGTCATCACCTCGACGATCGGCCGCATGCCACCCATCGCGGCACCGATGCCCGCGCCGACGAAGGCCGACTCCGAGAGCGGCGTGTCGCGGACCCGCTCGGGACCGAACTCCTCGAGCAGCCCGAGGCTGACCGCGAAGCAGCCGCCGTAGCGACCGACGTCCTCGCCCATCAGGAACACGCGGTCGTCACGCGTCAACGCGTCGCGCAACGCCGCACGCATGGCCTCGCGGTACGTGGTCTTCACGATGCCTCCCCTCGTTCGCTGTGGACGAAGCGCGTCAGGTCGTCCACCGATTCGAACGCACCCGCCTCCGCGAACGCGACGGCGGCATCGATCTCGGCAGCGACGTCGGCCTCGACCGCAGCGACGTCGTCGTCGGAGACGAGGTCCTCCGCCTGCACACGTTGCGTGAACAGCGCGATCGGATCGCGGTGCTTCCACTCCTCGACCTCGTCCTTCTCGCGATAGCGCTCGGGGTCGTACATCGAGTGCGCCCGGAAGCGATACGTGCGGATCTCGAGGAAGACGGGGCCGCCGCCACCGCGGATCTCCGCCACGGCACGTCGCGCGGCCTGCTCGACCGCGACGACGTCCATGCCGTCGACCACCCAGGCCGGCACCTGATACGACGCCGCCTTCACGGCGAGGTCGGTTTGCGACTCCGATCGCGACAGGGCCGTGCCCATCGCGTAGAGGTTGTTCTCGCAGCAGAACAGGACGGGCAGGTGCCACAGGGCAGCGAGGTTGATCGTCTCGTGGAACTCGCCCTCGGCGATCGCCCCCTCACCGAAGAAGCACGCAGTGACCCGGTCGGTGCCCTGCAGGTGATCGGCCAGCGCCAGGCCGCCGGCGATGGGGATGCCGCCGGCGACGATCGCGTTCCCGCCATAGAAGCGGGTCGCCGCATCGAACAGGTGCATCGAGCCGCCGCGGCCGCGGCTCACGCCCTCGACCTTGCCGAACATCTCTGCCATGACGGCGCCGGCCGGCACCCCGCGCGCGAGCGCGTGGCCGTGCTCGCGGTACGTCGTGACCACCGCGTCGTCCGGGCGCAACGCCTGCATCACCCCCACCGGCACGGCTTCCTCGCCGATGGCGAGGTGCATGAAGCCACGGATCTGGGCAGCGCTGTAGAGCTGCACGCACCGCTCCTCGAAGCGGCGCACCAGCACGAGCTCACGCAGCAGCGCCAGCGCATGCTCACGGTCGAGGCACGTCGTGGTCATGAGGTCGCCTCCAACGTCGACAGGTCACCCTCGGGCAGGCCGAGCTCTCGCGCCTTCAGCAACCGGCGCATGATCTTCCCGCTCTTCGTGTGCGGCAGGTGCTGGTCGAACACGATGTCGCGCGGGGCGACGGCAGGGCCCAGCCGCGTGCGCGAGAAGCCGATGAGGTCGAGCCGGAGGTCGTCGGTCGGCTCGAACCCGGGACGCAGGCTCACGAACGCCTTCACGACCTCACCCGCGACCTCGTCGGGCACACCGATCACACCGGCCTCGACGACTGCTGGGTGCTCCATGAGCGCGCTCTCGACCTCGAACGGGCCGATCAGGTGCCCGGCGGACTTGATGACGTCGTCGGCGCGACCGACGAACCAGAACCACCCGTCCTCGTCCCGGCGGGCCAGGTCGCCCGTCAGGTACCACTCGCCGACGAAGCACCTCGCGTAGCGCTCGTCGTCGTGGAGGTAGCCGCGGAACATCGACGGCCATCCGGCGCGCAGCGCGAGCTCACCCTCGACGTCGGGGGCGTCGATCACCTCGACCTGGCCGTCGTGGACAGCGGCTCGCCCGTCCGGACCGCGGGCGAGGATCGCCGCCTCGACACCGGGGAGCGGGCGGCCCATCGAGCCCGGCTTGACGTCGGTGGAGGCGAGGTTGCCGATCATGATCCCGCCGGTCTCGGTCTGCCACCAGTTGTCGTGCACGGGCAGGTCCCACGCCTGCTGCCCGAACACGACGCCCTCTGGGTTCAGCGGTTCGCCGACGCTCGCGACGAAGCGCAGCCGAGGCAGCTCGTACTGACGAGCCAGGTCGACCCCGGCTCGCATGAGCATGCGCAGCGCGGTGGGCGCCGTGTACCAGACGCTGACGCCTTGCTCGGCGAGGACCTGGTACCAGTGCTCGGCCTCGAACTCGGCTTCGTCGACGATGCTCGTCACGCCATGGGTGAGCGGCGTGATGATGCCGTACGAGGTCCCGGTCACCCAACCGGGGTCGGCGGTGCACCAGAACACGTCGTCGTCGTGCAGGTCGAGTGCGGTCCGTCCGCTCGCGTGATGGGCCACCACCGCGCCGTGCACGTGCACCGCACCCTTCGGGCGGCCGGTGGTGCCGCTCGTGAAGTGCAGCAACGCCATGTCCTCGGGGTCCGTCGGCGGGATCTCGAACTCCTCGCTCTGCGACGCCATCAACGCGCGCAGGTCGACAGCGCCGGGTACCGATCCGTCGTCGTCCACGAGCAGCACGTGCTCCAACGTCGGGAGCTGGTCGCGGATCGACGCGACCTTGCGGCGATACATCGCCTTCGTGGTCACCAGCACCTTGCCGTCACCACGCATCACCCGCTCCCTGATGGGCTCGGGGCCGAACGCAGAGAACAGCGGGCAGACGACGCTGGTGTTCTTCAGCGTGCCGAGCGCGGCGATGTACAGCTCGGGGATGCGGCCAGCGAGGATGAACACGCGGTCGCCCTTACCGATCCCCAACTGCTGCAGTCCGTTGGCGAAGCGATTCGTCGCGGCCCGCAAGCCGCCGTAGGTGAGCTCCGTCGTGGTGCCGTCGCGGCGGAGCCACCGCATGGCGACGCGGTCGCGCCGCGGGCCGCACGCGTGGCGGTCGACCGCCTCGTGGGCGATGTTCAGACCTCGCCCGCCGGGCAGACCGTCCAGGCGCTCACGCGCCTGGGCCCACGTGAACTCCCGGCGCACCGTTGCGTAGTCGACGACGTTCGGCTCGACACCATGGGGCCACGGACCTTCGGGCCGAGGCTTGCGGATCGTCGCCCAGGCCATGATCTCACCGCCTCGCTCGTGCCGTCCGCGCCGCGTCGAGCAGCACCCGTCGTTCGGCCGCGCCGACGACGGCGCGCGCTCGATCGACGGCACTCGGGTCGACCGATATGGAGGTGATGCCGAAGCGGACGAGGTGCTCGGCGAACTCCGGTCGGTTCGACGGGGCCTGCCCGCAGAGCGACGAGGTGATGCCTGCGTCGCGCGCCGCGGTGATGATCCCGCGGATCGCATCGAGAACAGCTGCGTCGGACTCGTCGAACAGCTCGGCACAGACCTCCGAGTCGCGGTCGACCCCGAGCATGAGCTGCGTCAGGTCGTTCGAACCGATCGACACGCCGTCGATGCCCATCGACGCGTACTCGGGGATCCGGTACACGACCGAGGGCACCTCGGCCATCACCCAACGGTGCAGACCGCGCTGCCGGCCGAGCGGGCTGTCGTCGATCGCCTCGAGGCACGACTCGAGCTCCCAGCGGGTGCGGACGAACGGGATCATCACGTGCAGGTTCGGCGTCTCGTCGCGGACCCGAGCCAGCAGCTCCAGCTCGAGCGCGAACAGATCGGGCTCGCGTACGTACCGGAAGCAGCCTCGGTACCCGATCATCGGGTTGTTCTCGACCGGTTCGAACTCCTCACCCCCGTCGAGGCCGCGGAACTCGTTGGTCCGGAAGTCGATCGTGCGGTAGACGACCGGGCGCGGAGCGAAGGCGTGTGTGATCTTCAGCAGCGACGCAGACATCTTCGAGAGGAACGCCTCACGGCCTCCTCGCGCGATGAGCGCACGGGGGTGCACCCCACCGAGCGCATCGGTGATCATGAACTCGGCTCGCAGCAGGCCGACCCCGTCGACGGGCTGTGCCGCCACGTCGGCGGCGTGCTCGGCCATCGCGAGGTTGACGTAGATGCACGTCGCCAGCGCCTCCGGTTCGCCCGGCGACACCGATTCCCTCGCGACGATGCTCGTCACGACCGGTGCCGGCGCGGCGACCGCGCCCTCGTACACGACGCCGTCCCGACCGTCGACCGTGACGATCTCGCCGTCGCGCAACGTGGTGGTGGCCGTGCGCGCACCGACGACGCACGGCACGCCGAGCTCTCGCGTGATGATCGCCGCGTGGCAGGTCATGCCGCCGCCATCGGTGACCACAGCGGCAGCGCGGCGCATCGTGGGCACCCAGTCGGGATTCGTCATCGGTGCGACGAGGATCTCGCCGGCGACCAGGGCCGCCCCCTCCTTCGGCGAGTGCAGCACGCGGACCGGACCCGTCACGACACCGGCCGACGCGGCGAGCCCACGCACCAGCTCTCGGCCGAGCGGCGCCGCGGTCGACACGTCGTCGGAGCCGGCACGATCGAGGCTGGTGATCGGGCGGGCCTGGAGGATGTACATGCGGCCGTCCTCGATGGCCCACTCCACGTCCTGCGGCTCGCCGCCGTAGTGCGCGCGGATCTGCAGACCGAGACGGGCGAGCTCGATCGCTTCGTCGTCGGTGAGCACCCGGCGAGTCGCCTCGGCTTCGTCGAGCTCGACGCGCGTCATCTCCCCGCCCTGCGCGGTGATCAGCTTGTGGTCCTTGCGTCCGATGCGCGCCTGCAGGAGGCGCGGGCCGTCCTCGTCGAGGACGTACGTGTCGGGTTCGACCTGCCCACCGACGACCACTTCGCCGAGCCCGAACGCCCCCTCGATGACGAGGTGGTGCCGGTTGCCGGTCGACGGATCGGCGGTGAACAGGACCCCTGCCCGTTCGGAGTCGACCAGCCGTTGCACGACGACGGCGATCGCCGGCTCGTCCGGGATGCCGCGGCTCGCCCGGTACGAGATGACGCGCTCGCCGTACAGCGACGCCCAGCAGTCGACCAGGCGCTCGATCACGCGACGGTCGCCGATGACGTTGGCGAAGGTCTCGTGCATGCCGGCGAAGGACGTGCCCGCGGTGTCCTCCCCGGTCGCCGACGATCGCACGGCGACCGGTGCGTCGTGGCCGAGCCGGTGGTACGCCTCGACCACTTGCTCCTGCAACGTTGAAGGCACACCGGCCTTGCGCACGAGCGACCGCAACCGCTCGGCCGCCTCGGCGAGTGCCGCCGGGTCGTCGGCACGGGCGCACGCGTCCGCGAAGACCGCACGCAGCTCGTCGCGCACGCCGCCCTCGTCCATCGCGTCGAGGTAGCCCGCCGCCGTGATCACGAATCCTGGGGGCACCGGCATGCCGGCGCTCACGAGCTCGCCGAGGTTGGCCCCTTTGCCACCCGCAGCGGGGATGTCGGCGCGACCGAGCGCGTCGAACCACGCAATGACGTCGTTCATCCGGCCTGCACCTCCGACGGAGCCATCGCCTCGCGGAACTCCTGGTACGCCTCCCAGGCCTTCGGGGCGTAGACCGATGCGGTTCCGCCGTCCATCAGCAGCGCGACACCGAGGATCTCGGCCACCTGTTCAGGAGTCGCGCCGGCTCGGGCAGCCGCCTTCGCGTGGTAGGCGATGCAACCCTCGCAGTGCTTCGCAACGGAGAGAGCGAGCGCGACCGCCTCCTTGAGAGCAGTCGAGACGGCGCCGTCGGCCATCGCTGCGCCGTGCAACGCGAGGAAGCCGTCCCAGGTGGCGGGGATCGCCCGCCGCAACGACTTCGTCGGCTCGCGCAGATCCTGCAAGACCTCACTGTGATGACCCATCGCGATCTCCTCGTTCGTCCGGTCGGGCGCGTCGTTCGCACGCGCCGACGATTCGAGTATCCGGCCCCGTCAGCAGGCCCGACAGGGCCCAAGGTCATGATCGCCGCCGCGCCGGCAACCCCGAACTTCGGCAGTCCGACGTCGCTCAGCGACAGGCCACTGCCGCAGAATCGGCGCGCCCAGCAACCCAGGCAGTGCACCGTCGCTCACCGACCTCGGACTGCCGAAGTCGAAGAAGGGCGGGGGCTTGTCAGCGATCGGCGACTCGGAGCACAGCCGCGCCCGTGAACCGGTCGTGGGCCAGATCGCGCAGGGCATCGTCGGCGTGGATCATGTCGTAGGTCGTCGTGTCGAGGCGGAGACCGATCCGCGCCGCGACCTCGAGGAACTCCCGGCCGTCGCGGCGCGTGTTCGCGGTGACGCTGCGCACCTGGCGCTCCTGGAAGAGGTGATCTGCGTAGCGCAACGAAGGGACGTCACTCAGGTGGATGCCTGCGATGGCCAGGGTGCCACCACGATCGAGCATCGAGAGCGCGACCGGGACGATCTCGCCGGCCGGTGCGAACAGGATGGCCGCATCGAGCGCTTCGGGCGGCGCGTCGAACGTGTCGCCGGCCGTTGCCGCCCCGAGGCGGAGCGCGAGCTCACGGGCTGCCGCCGAGCGCGTCATCACGTGCACGGTCGCACCCTCCGCCATCGCGACCTGCGCAGCGATGTGCGCCGACCCGCCGAAGCCGAAGATGCCGAGCCGACCGCCACGTGGGAGGGCCGCACGGCGGAGCGCCCGATACCCGATGATGCCGGCGCACAGCAGCGGTGCCGCTTCGACATCGGAGAACTGCGCGGGGATGCGGTACGCGTAGCGCTCGTCCACCACCGCGGACTCGGCATAGCCGCCGTCGGCATCCCAGCCGGTGAACCGCGGGGCGAGGCACAGGTTCTCGTCGCCGCGGACGCAGAAGCGGCACGCGCCGCAGGTGTGTCGCAGCCAGGCGATCCCGATTCGGTCGCCGATCGCGAACCGCTCGGCGCCCTCGCCCAGCGCGTCGACGACGCCGACGATCTCGTGGCCCGGCACCACGTCCTCGCCGTGCGGGGAGAGGTCCCCCTCGGCAAGGTGCAGGTCGGTGCGGCACACCCCGCACACGAGCACCCGGACGCGCACCTCGCCACGAGCAGGCTCAGGAGTGGGCCGATCGACCAGGGCGAGCGGCCCGTCGTCGATCGGTCGCGGCTCGCGGACCACCCAGGCTCTCACGCTCGCGAGCGTACGAGCCCCGAGCCGGATCCGATCGGGCCGAACGACCCTGGCCGGGCACGCACGCGCGGAGCATCATCTCTCGATGAAGGTCCGATCGCTTCTCGCCCTGATCGTCGCGGTGTCGGGCACCCTCGTCGCGTGCGGGGACGGCGACGATGCATCGACCACGATGCCGCCGACATCGACGCAGACGACGCCGGCGTCGACGACGTCGAGCGCACCCGCGACCACCGTCCCTCCCGCGACGACGCAGCCGACGACGACCGAGCCCGCGCCGACGACCGAGCCCGCCACGAGCCAGCCCGGCACGACGCAGCCAGTCGAGACGATCGAGCTGTCCGTCTACTTCGTGCGCGACGAACGGGTCGCGCTCGCCCACCGAACCGTGCCGCACACGGTCGCGACCACTGCCGCTGCCCTCGAACAGCTGCTCGGTGGACCGACACCGGAGGAGGCGACGCTCGGGATGTCGACGGCGGTGCCCGCAGAGACGTCGCTGGTGCGCGCGTCGATCAGCAATCGCATCGCAGCCGTCGACCTGGGTTCCGACTTCGGCTCGGGCGGCGGCAGCCTGTCGATGCGGTTGCGTCTCGCCCAGGTGGTGTACACGGTCACGCAGTTCCCCACCGTCGATGCGGTCGTGTTCGAGCTCGACGGGCAACCGGTGACGGTGTTCGGCTCGGAGGGCCTCGTCCTCGACCAGCCGCTCACACGGGCCGACTTCGAGGACGAGACGCCCGCCATCTTCGTGGACCAGCCGGCACCGTTCGATCGTGTCGGCCCACAGCTGCGCGTGAGCGGTACCGCCAACGTGTTCGAGGCCACGTTCATGGTGCGCGTCGTCGACAGCGCCGGGGCGACGGTCTCCGAGCACTTCCAGATGGCGACATCGGGCACCGGCACCCGTGGCACCTTCGACTTCACCGTCGACGTCGCCACCGCCGCCCACGGCACCGCGATGCTGCGCCTCTGGGAGCCCTCGTCGAAGGATGGCTCGGATACGAACGTCGTCGAGATCCCGATCGAGCTGTAGTCGGGTCCGGCTGATCTCAGCTCGGTACGACCGGTACGGCGCTGTCACGTTGAGCGAACAAGAGCTCGCCGGTCACCGGCCGGGCGATGTCCTCGAGCTGGCGCGACAGCACGACCAGGAGGTCATCGACGGCGATGATGCCCTCGAGGTGGCCGCCGCGGACCACCGCCACTCGGCGGATCGCGTGGGTACGGAACCGGTCGAACACGGTGCTCACGGGTGCGTCGGGGGCGACGCTGACGACCGGGGCGGACATCACCGCGTCGACGCGAGCGTCGACGGGGAGGTGCCGCGCCAGCCCGCGCCGGACGAGGTCTCGATCGGTCACGATGCCGATGAGCACGCCGGCGTCGACGACGCCGAGGCATCCGACCCCTGCCTGCTCCATCTGTTCGGCTGCCTCGGCGATCGAGGCTCTCGCCTCGATGGTGATCGCGGGTCGGTGGATCAGATCGACTGCGTGCATGGCATGTCTCCCTTCGCTCGGTGGTGGATGTCATCGCTCGGTCGGACGAGGAGTGCGAGCTGGTCGGCAAGCCCCGCGTCGGCGGCCAGCTCGATCTCGCCCGATCGCGCCGAGGTCGACCCACCGCGCAGCTCGACGCACACGGGCACACCGGGATGCAGCTCGGCGTGTCGCGCCCGGATCGTGTCCCACAGCGGGTCGTCCGGCGGGTTCGAGATGACGATCAGATCCGCCTGCGCGGCCAATGGGCAGGGCCGCCCCGCCAGCATCGGGCACGGCCGCGGGCGTCCGACCGGCCCGGCGCACGCAAGCACCTCGACGCCCGTCATCTCCGAACCTTCCCGACTTCGCCGGCCGTTGCCCGACCCCTCGATGAGCACCTTCTGCATGTGCTGTCGAGAGGCCGCAGGCGGCCATGACGGGACGCGATCGCCGGTGCCGATGACGACGCGCAGCGTCGTCCAGTCGTCGTGGGGCATCACCACGTCGCCCCGCGCCCGCAGCAGTGCGCGCATCGGACCGTTGCCGACGAGGAGATCGGCCTCGAGGTTGGGGATCCCCCTCGCGGCCGCGGCCTCGATCAGCGCGTCGAGCAGGAAGGGACCGAGCCAGCCGCGCCACGGCGCGTCGACGGTGATCGCCAGCTCGCCATCCCCGTTGGGCAGCAGCTCGAACTCCGCTTCGGCGACGATCGCGCGCTCGACACCGTCGCCGGCCTCGCCGTCGACCGGCACCGTCTCGACCTCGGCCACCAGAGACGCTCCACCGCGTTCGCGGGCGCGCACGAGGTGGTCGACGAAGTCGGATCCCGGCCGGTACATCGAGAAGAACCTCCGGTGCCGAGCGTCGGCGTCGAGCCGCTCGTACAACGCGACCAGGCCATCGACGTCGTCCGGCGCGGCCTCGCGCACCACCAGCGTCCGGCCACCCGACATCTGCACGACGCGCGGCGGGATGACCGGATCTGGCAGCACGGCGCCTGCCACCTCGCAGCGCGCCCGTCAGCCCGGAGCCAGACCGAGGCGGTCGACCCGCTTGAAGTAGGAGCGGCCGAAGGCCAGCAACTCTCCCTGCGTCGGGTGGTCGAGCGTCTCGACGGCGGCGACACGCCGGGCGATGTCGGGGTACCGGGCCTCGAGGTGCTGCACGAACGCCTTCTTCGCCGTACCGGGTCCGGTCACCAGGATGGAGGGCACATCATCGAGCGCACCCGCGATCTGGTCGAACAGCTCGCGATCGTCGCCCGCATGCCCCGATCCGGGGATGCCCGACTTCCGGTGCAGCCTCCGGTCGTCGCGCGCGCTCTCGATGTCGACGGTGTCACTCGTGTCGAGCGAGAACGAGATGATGCGGGCGCTCAGGTGATCCAACCAGATGACGGCGTGCACATGGGTCATGACTGCTCCCTCACCTCACCTCGCCGCGGTCGCGTCGACGCTCGAGTCGCTCGTCCTGCCGTTCGACGACAGCGTGACCTCGCCGTCGGCGACGACTCGGACGTCGATGACCGCCACATACGGGTCGTGCTCTCGGATGGCTGCCCGGGCCAGATCGGCGAGCGCGAGGCGTTGCTTCGCGTCGAGCGACGCCGACCCCCGCGACGGGTCGTCGAGGCAGCGGATGTCGACCGCGAGGCGCGTCGGCGCACGGAACACCGACACCTCGGCCGGGTATGGCAGTCGCTCGAGCACGGCATGGGCGTCGTCGGCTTGCAGCTGGCGCATCGCCGCGTCCGTCTCCGTCTCGACGTGCCACAGCTCGTCGGCCGCGAGGACCGGATCGATGCTCACCATCGGCACCCGATGTCGCCGCGCACATACCGCGCCCATCTCGGCGAGGTCGGTCGGGGCGGTGGATCTGCTCACGAGCACCGCCAGATCGACCGGTCTCCGCAGCGGGCACCGGGACGGCTCGCGCACGCCTCGGCACGGCCCCTTGCCGTCGTCGTCGACGCACATGACCACGTCGTGTCCTGCGTCTGCCCACTTGTGGCGCAACTGCTCGCGCACCTCGTCACTCGCCGTGACCAGCATCAACCTCATGCCGACAGCAAACCCGAGCGCGCAGAGTGTCGGTAGGGTCTCTTGGCCCTACTCGCTGCGCCGGGACCCGGCGACGATGAGGTCATGACCGAGGGCGCGACGAGAGAGATCATCGTTGGCTACGACGGCACCCAACCATCGGGCGAGGCCGTGCTGTGGGCCGCTCACGAGGCGAGCGTGCGACGGGCGTCGCTGCAGATCATCTCGTGCTACGAGATCCCGACCGCCGGCGAGGCGATGTTCGGCTGGCCGTCCACCCAGGCGGTCGGCGAGCTGGTGGAGGCGACCGAGCAGAACCTCCACGAGATCCGCGACATCGTCGTGCGGACGCACCCGGACGTGCACCTGAAGACGATCACCTCGGCCGGACCCGCATCGATCGCGCTGCTCGACGATCTGACCACCCGCGATCTGCTGGTGGTGGGTGCGAGCAGCCATCACGGCAAGGCCGCCTTCTGGCTGGGCAGCACACCGCGGGCCGTCATCCGCCACAGCCCCTGCCCCGTGGTCGTGGTGCGAGGCGCCGCCAGCCGGGGTCGACCCGATCGGATCGTCGTCGGCATCGACGGCTCTCGCCCGTCGGAGCAGGCACTTCGGTGGGCGACGGAGGAGGCGTGCCTGCACCAGGTGCCGCTCGTCGTGATCCACGGCTGGTGGTACCCGTACGTGCTCGCCGAGGACAGCCGATCGCAGGCTCGAGATCTGACCCAGGTCGACGCTGCGTGCGTGCTCGATCGTGCCGTCGAGCTGGCCCGCGAGCTGTGTCCCGGTGACGTGACCGGACAACTCGTCGAGACAGGTCCTGCGTCGGCCTTGCTGGACGCCGTGCGCGACGGTGACCTGCTCGTCGTCGGATCCCGTGGACACGGCGCGATCATGGCCGGGCTCATCGGCTCGACGGTCAACAGCGTGGTCGAACGGAGCGCCGTGCCGGTCGTCGTCGTCCGCGCCCAGTGAGACGTCGCCCGAGGAAGGACGTCGCCCGAGGAAGGCCGTCGCCGCCGGTCAGCTGGGCACGATGACCGCGCGGCCGTCCAGCCTGCCGGCCCGCATGTCGTCGTACGCGGACATCGCCTGGTCGAGCGCGTAGCGGGTGACCGTCGGCCACACGCGACCACTCGATGCGAGTGCGATCACCTCGTACAGCTCGGGCAGGCTGCCCCAGTACGTCGTCGCGACCGAGGCCTCGTACGGGATCGAGAAGAACGAGATGGGCAGCGTGCCGCCACCGATGCCGACGAGGGTGAGGTGCCCCATGGGACGCACGACCTGCGCGGCGAGCGAGAGGGTGTCGTCGACCCCAACGAGGTCGAGCACCAGCTCGGCGCCGCGACCGCGGGTCAGCTCGCGGACTTCGGCGGCGGCATTCGCTCCGGCGACGACCGTGCGCTCGGCACCCGCGTGCGCAGCGGATGCGAGCGCGCGTTCGTTCTGGTCGACGGCGATCACGTCGGCCGGCGAGAGCTCACGCACCATCTGGATCGCCATGTGACCGAGCCCGCCCGCGCCGATGACCACGGCCGTGCTGCCGGGCACCAGCAGCCCGAGTGAGCGCTTGATCGCGTGGTACGGGGTCAGCCCGGCGTCGGTGAGTGGGGCCGCCATGACGGGATCGAGGTCGCCCAGGGGGACGAGCCAACGAGCCTGTGGCACGAGCATGTAGCGCGCCATCCCGCCGTCACGACCGAGACCACCTCCCGGCGCAGCAGGCGGTGCCTCGCAGTAGTTCTCCATGCCCATCCGGCAGTGCCGGCAGTGTCCGCATCCCCAAGGTCCGTAGACGGCGACGGCGTCCCCGATCTCGAGCCCGGTGACGCCGGCACCCATTTGCCTGATCCAACCGGTGTTCTCGTGGCCGAGGGTGAACGGCGGTCCCCAGGGCAGGAGGCCGGGGACGAAGTCGTGCATGAGATGCAGATCGGAGTGGCAGGCGCCGGCGCCTGCCACC
>JBFWSW010000073.1:15005-17850 GCA_050248155.1 Ilumatobacteraceae bacterium | reverse complement strand
ACGTCGCCGAGGTCGTACGTGGCGACGGTGCAACCGACGGCGAAGATGGGGATCGGGTCGTAGTGGTGCACGGTGCCCTTTGCGCCCTTCGCCGCCGCGCTGACGGCGACGAACGTGCGGATCTCGAACCCACCCTGGCCGGCGTCGGCGTACACGGTGAGGTCGTCGTAGTCGATCAGCGCCTCCCGGTCGTTGCGGCACCACCTGTCGAGGAAGTCGCGGTCCCACTCCTCGTTGATCTTCCCCGAGTCGGGCGTGGCGGGCCAGTGCGAGATGCCACCGGTGCCGATGATCGCGATGCGCTCGGGCACGGCGTCGGCCGCGGCGCGCATCGCCTCGCCGAAGGCCCACACACGATGCAGCGGCGCGAGCGGCGGACCCTGGCAGTTGATGTTCGCGGGGATGACGGCGAGGTCGTAGTTCGGGGTGAGGAAGTGCAGCGGGACCATGATGCCGTGGTCGAACAGCCACTCTTCCGCGTAGGCCACGTCGGCGTGCTGCATGATGCCCTGGATGAACCGCTGCGACAGGTCGCGGTTGCCGGGCACCCGGTGCTTCTGGATCCGGATCCAGTCGGGATCCTCGATCGGACCGTCGTAGTGGTCGGCCATCCCGATCGCGAAGCTCGGCATGTTGTTCATGAAGAAGTTGGCGAAGTGCTCGGCGGCGACGACCACCAGCGCGTCGGGCCGTGTGGCCTCGAGCATCTGGCGCATCTCGTAGAACGACGCGTACAGCGCGTCGACCCGGGCCGGATCGGCACGTTCGGCTCGGCCGATGATGCCCGGAGCGTGGCTGCAGACGCCGGCGAAGACCAGGCTCATGACGTCGACCCCTTTCGTTCACCCGGGGCGTGCCCGAGCCGCGCTGCGTGCGCATCGGTTCCTTCGTACCCCGTCATCGCGTACACCCCTTCTCGCACCGGGCCGTGCTGGTCGATGCCGTCACGCATCAGCTGCAGGTAGTTGCTCCACTCGATCCCGTGCAGCGCGGCGAAGTGCATGAGGATCTGACCGTTCACACCGAGATGGAACAGCAGGCCGATGTCGGGTTCGGCGAGCGCTCGTCGTTCGTCGTCGCTGAGGTCGAACTGCTCCATCGCTGCAAGGCGATCGGCCCGGTACGACTCCTGGAGCCGTGGGTCGCGGTTGAGCTGATAGAGGAACTTCTGGGTCTGGTAGAGGCTCATCGGGTCATGGCTCCTCGGCCGGACGGTCCCAGTCGACGAGCAGTCGCTCGGGCCCGCGGAAGGTGATGTTCGGGAAGAAGCGGATCTCTTGATCGGGGGCGAGGCGGAGGGACGGGATGCGCTGCGTGAGCGCTTCGAGGACGATGCGGAGCTCGATCTTGGCGAGCTGCGCACCGAGGCAGTAGTGGATGCCCTTGCCGAAGGAGATGTGCCGTGCTGCGTTCGGCCGGTGGATGTCGAAGGTGTCCGGGTCCTCGAAGAGGTCGGGCTGACGGTTCGCCGCCGCGAAGTTCAGCAGCACCTGTGTGCCGGCCGGAAGCGTGACCCCGCAGAGCTCGGTCTCGCGGGTGGTGATGCGTCGCCACGACACCTGGCTCGAGTCGAACCTCAACACCTCCTCGACCGCGTTGGGGATGAGGCCGTGGTCGCGGCACAGCTCGTCCCACTGCGCCCGTCGCGGCAACAGGCACAGGAGTGCGTTGCCGATGAGGCCGGTCACCGCTTCGTGGCCGGCGAACGACAAGCCGTAGACGATCGACTCGACCTCGCGGTAGGTGAGGTCGTCGGGGTGCGCGCGATGGGCGGCGATCAGCTCGGACGCGAGGTCGTCGTGGGGTTCGTCGAAGCGCTGCGCCGTGAAGTCGCGGCAGTAGCGCCAGTAGGACAGCATGTGCTCGGCGATCTCGCGCTGCTGCGCCGGAGTGGGGTTGCCCCACTGGAACGCCTTGCGGTCGACGCACCAGCTCTTCAACATCTCGTCGTCGCTCTCCGGGAAGCCGAGCAGGCGGAACACGGTCTCACCCGGCAACGGGAAGGCGAACGCACGGATGAGCTCGACCGGCGGGGTCATCGTCAGCAGGCGGTCGATGAGCTCGTGGCTGCGTCGCGCGATGTACGGCTCGAGCAACTTCAGGCGTCGGTTCGAGAACCCCTCGCGCGTGAAGACGCGGATGCGGCCGTGGTCGGGCTCGGGGCGGTTCGACATCACCGCTACCGGGTTGAAGTCGGGGGTCGCCAGCACCGCCGCCGCCTCGGTGCTGAGCGGGAAGACGGGGTCCTGCACGTTGACCGATGCGTACGTGTCCGGGTCGGTGAACACCGTGATCAGGTCCTCCATGCGGCTGACCATCACGTAGCCGAGCCGTTCGGCGAAGACGATCGGCTGCTCGTCGCGGTATCGAGCCGCGATGGGGTACGGATCGGCGAGGTAGTCGTCGTCGAGCGCGCTCCACGAGTGATCGATGGGACATCCCGCGGGCGCGTCACTGACGAGGGCTCGCTGCTGGTGGTAGCTGTTGGCGGTCATGACCCTCCTCGTGCATGTGCCACGGTGCGCGCACCCTCGCGGACACGCCGGGCGATCCGGTCGAGATCGACGTCGAGGCCGGCGGGGAAGATGCAGGCGATCGCGCCGATGACCCCGTCGGGCCCGTCGATCCACGTCGCGATTGCTGCGACGCCGGCGACGACCTCACCGCGACTGGTGGCGAAGCCGCGGGCACGGGCTTCGGCGACCTCGGGGCGTTCGCCGGGGGAGGGCGTCCCACCGGCGAGCAAGGCGATCCCGGGAGCACCTCGGTCGACCGGATGACGATTGCCCGGTCGGTAGGCCACGTGGGCCGTCGTCGTGCGCGGTTCGACGCTCTCGACCGTGAC
>JBFWSW010000073.1:0-14905 GCA_050248155.1 Ilumatobacteraceae bacterium | reverse complement strand
CCGCGCGCGCAGCGTTCGAGCACCGCCGCTGGCAGCTGCACGTGCACCGGGAGGCGATCGGCCTGAACGACCACCGCTGGGTCGACCGGGTGTTCCCCATGCCCGAGCGCCGCTGACGCGGGGTAGGGACAACACCACCACGGATTCGGGTGGTGGTCTGGTGTCGGTGTCACACCGATGAGCGTTGGATGGTCGCGTCGTCTGAACCGACGGAGCCGCCGCCATGCCACACCCACTCGCCATCCCCAGAACAGCGCCCGCAGGTCGCCGCCGACCTCTCGCCATCACGATGCGCGAGCTGGGCCTGGTCGCCACGATGTTCGTGCTCTACCTCCAGGCTCGGCGGCTGACGAGCGGTCACCTCGAGCAGGCGATGTCGAACTCGTCGTGGGTCATCGGTGTGGAGCGCCGGCTCGGCCTGTTCTCCGAGCCCTCTCTGCAGGACCTCGTGCTGCGCAGCCGGCCCGTGGTCGAGCTCCTCGACCACTACTACGTCTTCGTCCACTTCTCCGCGAGCTTCGGGTTCATGGTGTGGGCGTTCACTCGTCATCCCGAGATGTGGTCGCGCATCAGGTGGTGGTTCCTCTCGGTCACGCTCGCGGGGCTGGCGATCCACGTCGCGTTCCCGCTCGCGCCGCCCCGAATGCAGACGCAGCACGGGTTCGTCGACACGTTGCACCTCTACGGACCGAGCATCTACAGCCGTGACGTCACCAACTCCGCGGCGAACCAGCTCGCGGCGATGCCCTCGCTGCACTTCGGTTGGGCGGTGATCGTCGCGGCAGGGTTCATCGCGATCAAGCGCACACGCACGAGTTGGCTGATCGTGCTGCACCCCATCGTGACGCTGCTCGCGATCGTCGCGACCGCGAACCACTACTGGATGGACGCGATCGTCGCTGGTGTCCTCGTCGCCCTCGCGGTCGTCGCCACGAGCGCCCGGCGCGACCGAGTGATGGTCAGTTCGAGCCGGGCGTCTCGGCTTGTGGCGACGGTGCCGGTGACGGAGTCGTCGGCGTGGCGGGGGATGCCTGCGGATCGATCGAGTCGACGGCCTTCCGCGCCGCATCGGCACCCTTGTCGATCTGCTTGTCGTACTTGTCCGGCAACTTGTCGTGGGCCATCTTCTCGGCCTTGTCGAGACCGGCTTTCAGCTGCTTGTTCTTCCCCTTCGCAGCCTTCTTGATCTTGTCCAAGAACCCCATGTCGATCCTCCTGATGCCGGCGTGCGGTGGCCCTGCAACATAGCCGGGCCACGACGACCGCCGAGTTGGCTCGACAACTCTGTCGCACCCCCTTGCGATGATGGGCGTATGGCGACGGCGGAGCTCGATGAACCTGCGGTGGACGGGTTGGTGCACCCTGGGCCGGCGACGTCGGCCGAGGAACTGCAGATGTACGAGCGGATTCGTCGGTGGGCCGAGCTGAGGATCGCCGAGGTGATCGGCGAGGCCGAACGGACCGGCGTGCATCGCCGTGACGGTCATACGAGGGTCAGCGGGTGGTGCCGAGCGCATGTGCGATGGTCACCGGCAGAGACCACTGCCCGGGTGCGCACCGCACGCCTGGTCCGCGACATCACGGGGGTGCGCGACGCGCTCGAGTCGGGCGAGCTGGGTGTGGCGCAGGTGCAGGAGCTGGCACGGGCATACGCGAACCCGCGTGCCGCAGCCCAGTTGCCGGCATTCGCGGACATCCTCGTGAGCCATGCGACGTCGTTGCCCTTCGAGGACTTCCGCACCGCAGTCGCCCATTGGGAGGCGTTGGCCGATCAGGACGGAGCCCATCGAGCGCACGAGGTGTCGCACCGCAACCGTCGCGCGTCGATCCACGCCGACGATCACCACACGTGGATCGATGCGGCCGGCGGCAACCTCGACGGCTCGCAGATGCAGGAGATCTTCGACCGGTACGTCGACGCCGAGTACCTCACCGACTGGGCCGAGGCCCGCGACCGGTGCGGTGACGCCGCCACCGCGGCCGATCTGGCGCGAACCGGACGGCAGCGGTCATGGGATGCGTTGAAGCAGATCTTTCTCGACGCCGCATCGACCCCGCCGGGTTCGCAGGCACCCGAGCCGGTGCTGAACGTCGCCGGTGACGTGCACACCGTGGCCGAGGTGGTGCGGTCGATCTCCGCCCAGCTCTCCGGTGAGGGCACCGACCCGAGCGTGCAGCTGCCGGACCGCCCGGCTGATCCGCGCTCGACACGTTGCGAGACCGTGACCGGCGTGCAGCTGCCGAGATCGGCGATCGTCGAAGCCCTGCTGTTCGGACAGGTGCGTCGTGTGGTGTTCGATGCGTCAGGCGTGCCGGTCGATGTCGGCCGCAGACGGCGGTTCTTCACCCAGGCGATGCGTGATGCGCTCGCTGTGCAGACGAGCCGCTGTGTGTTCGCCGGTTGCGACCAGCCATTGCACCGGTTGCAGGCCGATCACACGATCGACCACCAGCACGGCGGCACGACGTCTACCGACAACGGCAGCCTCCTGTGCGGGCAGCACAACCGGATCAAGAACCACGGCTTCACCGTCTGGCGCGATCCCGGCGGCGTCTGGCACACCTACAAACCCGACGGCACCGAGCTCGCGCCGATCTGAGCGCGCGGGTTGGGGCCGATGGCCGCTCGCGCCTAGCCTGGCGGGCCGAAGGGGAGTAGCCCTCCCACCGGTCGATCGACACACTGGCTCAGCTCCACGACCCATCTCGTGGAGACAGCCCGGTCGCCGGGTCCGGCGCACGCCGGATGGGCGAGACCTTCGACGAGGCGCATCCGCGCGCCGAGTCGAAGGCTGCCCCGGCAGGACTCGCCTCGGTGCCCGACCGAGGAGAATCAACCGATGTCCGACGTGCTGGCGAGCTTCCTGCTCAGCTTCGGGGTCATCTTCGTCGCCGAGCTCGGCGACAAGAGCCAATTGATGGCGCTGGCGTTCGCCACCCGCTATCGAACCCTCCCCGTGCTCGTCGGCATCACCCTTGCCACGGCGCTCGTCCACCTGGCGTCGGTGGTGGTCGGCGCCGTGCTCGGCGCAGCGATCCCGACGCGGCCGATCACGATCGTCGCCGCGCTCGCCTTCGTCGCGTTCGGCATCTGGACGTTGCGTGGCGACGAGCTGAGCGAGACGGACGAGGAACGCGCGGCTCGTCAGACACGCTCGACGGTGCTGACCGTCGGCACGGTGTTCTTCCTCGCCGAGCTGGGCGACAAGACGATGCTCGCGACGATCACGCTCGCGACCCAGCACGGCGTGTTCGGCACGTGGCTCGGCTCGACGCTCGGCATGGTGGCTGCCGATGCCCTGGCGATCGTGGCCGGGCGGATGCTCGGTGCACGCCTGCCCGAGCGCGCGATCAGGATCGGCGCAGCCGTCTCGTTCTTCGTCTTCGCGGTGATCCTGCTGATCGACGCGATCTGAGCTGCAAGGCCGACGGTCAGCCCACCGGCTTGCCGTACATCTCGAGCAGCGGATCGCTGATCAGTTCGAGCCGCTCGCCGTCGGGGCCGAGGAAGTACATCGACGACCCGTCGACGTGTGCGTACTCGATGCCGTCGGTGTCGAAGCGGTCCTTGATGCGCTGCCAGTGATCGCGCTCGATCGAG
Source organism: Ilumatobacteraceae bacterium (assembly GCA_050248155.1). GTDB lineage: Bacteria > Actinomycetota > Acidimicrobiia > Acidimicrobiales > Ilumatobacteraceae > VFMC01. The sequence goes on along the minus strand of JBFWSW010000073.1, from coordinate 11,304 downwards.
ATCGCCAGGTGGTGATGGCCGCCGAGCACCTCGGCGTAGGGGCCGAGGTCGAGACCGGGTAGGTCGAAGTAGGCGAGGGTGTTGCCGTGGCCGAGGTCGAAGAAGAAGTGCGTCGAGCCCCGGTAGTCGCGGTTCTCGAACATCTCGATGAGTGGGAAGCCGAGCACACCGTCGTAGAACTGCACGGTGCGCTCGACGTCGCTGCAGATGAGCGCGACGTGGTGCACGCCACGGGCCGTGCTGGGCGGACGCACGTCGCGGGGCCTCAGGTAGCGGGACAAGATCTCGGCCCGGCGTGCGTCCAACTCGGCTCGCGTGGCGTCGTCGACGCCGGCGGCGCTCATGACGTCTCCCAGATGAGCAGCTCGGTGCCGTCCTCGTCCGCGGTGAAGGTGCCGGCATCGGCGTTGGTCAACCGAACCGCATCACCGGCCGAGAGCGCACCAGCCGAGGCGAGGGTCCCCGATCCGAGGGCGACGAACACGTGGACGTGACCGCCGCGAGGAACCTCGATCGCCTCGCCCTGTCGCAGACGGGCGCCCCACAGGACGGCGTCTCGTTGATGGATGGTGATCGCGTCGGGATGGCCCTTGCCCGACGCGATGGGGACGAGCCCACCGCGTCCCAATGCATCGTTGACGTCGCGCTGCTCGTAGCCGGGGTCGATCTCGTCGGTGTCGGGCAGCACCCACATCTGCACGAAGTGGACGGGGGTGTCGGGGCTGGGGTTCATCTCGCTGTGGCGGATGCCCCGACCGGCCGACATGCGTTGGGCGAGGCCCGGGTAGAGGGTGCCGTGGTTGCCCTCGCTGTCGCGGTGCTCGAGCGTGCCCGAGAGCACCCACGTCACGATCTCCATGTTGCGGTGCCCGTGGGTGCCGAAGCCCTGCGCGGGGGCGACGATGTCGTCGTTGTTGACGAGCAGCAGCCCGTGGCCGGTGTGCTCGGGCGACCAGTGCTCGCCGAAGTTGAACGAGTGCTTCGAATCGAGCCAGCCGATGTTCGTGACGAAGCGCTCGTCGGCGCGCTGGATGGTGATGGTGGACGAGCTGGTGGTGGGAGCGGTGTGGTCGGTCATGATCTCCTCAACATTGTTGCGTCCGCAAGTATTTCACAGGATCATCCGGTGAGGAAGGCAGACAATGCTGCCATCGTCAGGCCGTCGAGCGAGTCGACGCGCCGATGACCGAGATCGTCGGGGATCGAGACGACGTGCGGCACTGCGATCGTGACACAGCCAGCCGCGACCGCCGACCGAACACCCGTGGGGGAGTCCTCGATCGCCACGCAGCGGCCGGGTTCGACGCCGAGGAGGCGGGCGGCCGTGAGGTAGGGCTCGGGATGCGGCTTGCCGTCCGTGACGTCGTCTCCGACGACGACGGCCTGGAACGAGTCGGGCGGCAACATCTCGACGACGGCTTCGGCGAACCGGCGCCACGACATGGTCACCAGCGCGCACGGGATGCCTGCTGCACGGAGGTCGGCGAGCAACTCGCGTGCGCCGGGGCGCCACGGGATGCGCCGCCGGACCCGCTCGATCACGCCGTCGAGCAACAGGTTGACGATGTCGTCGACGGGTAGGTCGACCTCGCCGTGCTCGCTGATGTAGCGGGCTGCGTCGCGCAGGTCGAAGCCCACCAGGGCGTGCGCGTGGTCGTCGGTCCAGCCGCCGTTGCCGTGCAGCCTGACGACCTCGTGCTCGCGCTCGATCCAGTACGGCTCGGTGTCGACGAGCGTGCCGTCCATGTCCCACAAGACCGCATCGAACGGCGGGTTGTGACTCAGCGCGGGCCTCCGTCGACGTTCAGCGTCGTGCCCGTCGTGTAACTGCTGGCAGCGCTCGCGAAGTACAGGGCAGCGCCGACGATCTCGCCGGGCTCCCCGCCGCGGCCGAGGGCGAAGGCCTGCTTGGCGTGGATCTCGAAGGCGGGCAGGTCCCACGCCTTGGAGATGTCGGTGAGGAACGGGCCGGGCACGATGCAGTTGACGCGCACCTTCGGTCCGAACGTGCGCGCCAGGCCGTACGTCAGGTTGTTGACGCCGGCCTTCGCTGCGCCGTACACGAGCTCGTTCGAGCTGGGGCGCTGCGAGGCGACCGACGAGACGAAGATGATCGAGCCGCCCCCGTCGGCCATCATCCGGGTGCCGACGATCGACGACAGGCGGAACGGGCCCTTCAGGTTGACGTCCATCACCTTGTCGTACAGCGACTCGCTGATGGCGTCGACCGACGGGTACAGCGGTGACATCCCGGCGTTGTTGACCAGGACGTCGATGCGACCGAACTCTGCCCATGCGGCTGCGGCCAGCTCGTCGGCGTCGTCCCACGAGCCTGCGTGGTAACCGACGGCGAGCGCACGACGCCCGAGACCCCGCACCTCCTCGGCGACGGCCTCGCAGTTCTCGACCTTGCGGCTGGCGATCACCACATCGGCCCCTCGTGCGGCGAACGCGAGCACCATCTCGCGCCCGAGCCCTCGGCTGCCGCCCGTGACGACGGCAACCTTCCCGGTGAGGTCGAAGAGATCGTTCATCGGACCGTTGTAGCAGTTCGCACGCGCTCGGCCACCGCCCCGAGGCAGTCGTCGAGACGGTCGAGCACGGCCGCGAGCTGGTCGTCGGTGTGGGCCAGGCCGAGGTTGATCATCCCGCGCGCCGCGAGGTACACGCCGCGTTCGAGCAGGCCGAGATAGACGAGCTCGAGCAGCGACGGCTCGGCGTGGAGGTTCATCATCGAGCCGTAGCCGGTGACGGTGAGCGGCAGGTCGTGACGGGCGAGCACGGCGGCGACCTGGCCGCGCAGCTCGGCACCGCGAGCCGTGTGCGCCTCGGCGACATCGGCGGTGTACACCTTGCCGAGCACCACGCCACCGGCCGTCATCGTGGCGATGTTGTTGTTGAAGGTGCCGGCGTGGGCGATGAAGCTCGTTCGCCCGCCCTCGGGGCTCGTGTCGTACAGGTCGAGCAGGTTGGCCGTCCCGCCGAACGCCCCGAACGAGAACCCGCCGCCGATGTACTTGCCGAAGGTGGTGATGTCGGCGCGAGCGCCGAAGAGATCGACCAGCCCGTGCCTGCCGTGACGTGACGTCATCACCTCGTCCGCGATGCACACCGCTCCCGCGGCGCGCGCAGCAGCGAACGTGCCGCGCAGGAACTCGGGCTCGGCCGGGATGCAGCCGGCCGAACCCTGCATCGGCTCGATCAGGACCGCGGCGAGCCCATGGGCGTGCTCGTCGATGAGCGCTGCGGTCGCCGTGAGGTCGTTGTACGGCGCGACGACGAAGTCGTAGGGCGCGTTCCAGGGCGCGATCCCGCTCGCGAAGTAGAGGACGCCGCCGTGGTAGCCACCGGCGAACACCATGACCTTCGCCTTGCCGGTCGCCTGTATGGCGGTCGTGATCGCCATCAGGTTCGCCTCGGTGCCGGAGTTGGTGAACCGCACGCGGTCGAGCCCGAACCGCTCGCACATCAGGTCGGCGAGCACGGTCTCGGCGGGGTGGATGCCACCGACGCTGACGTTCGTGCGCAGGGCGACGGTGACCGCGTCGAGCACTCGGGTCTCGCTGTGCCCGAGCAGGCCGGCGCTGTAGTCGCCGAGCATGTCGATGTACTCGTGCCCGTCGGCGTCGGTCATCGTCGCGCCGTGGCCGGCGACGAAGGTGAGCGGGAATGGGCGATGGGTCAGCACCGTGCGGGTGTGGCCGCCGGGGAGATGCCGGCGGGCGTGGTCGTAGGCGCGGCGGCTCTCAGGGTTGCGGTCGGCGAAGTCCTGCCGCGCTCGGTCGACGAGCGAGCTGTCGATGTGGAGCATGGTCCGACGTTACGAGAAGCGGGTGACCCGATGGGTCAGAGAGCGAGCGCGGCGCGGCGGGCTTCGAGGACGGCTTCGAGGATGGTGCGGGGGGCGACGCAGTCGCCGATCTGCACGGTGGCCCCGGGCAGCGGCTCGGTGGGGAGCCGGAAGCCGCAGTCGACGACCGCGGTGCACGCAACGGTGCGGCGTTCGCCGCTGAAGCGGTCCTCCAGTTCGACCTCACCGGCGCGGACGGCGCGGACGATCGAGCGTCGCTCGATGCGCACACCTCGCTGTGCGAGGCGCACGTTGGCTGGTGCGAGATCGCCGGTGCGACTGAGCTCGTTGCCGGCGATCTGATCCTGCGTCACGAGCACAGCACGCTCACCGAGCTCCTCGGCGAGCGCCACGGCGATCGGGCCCCCGATCGGATCGAGTAGCACGACCGCTCCGGTGTCGGGCAGCGCGCTCGCTTCGCGCCGCACGTCGACCACGTCGAGCACGGTGGCGTCCGCCTCGATCTCGTACGTCGCATCACCCCGGCGGCCCCCCGTCGCCTGCACGACCGGCTCGCCTCCCGACCATGTCGAGCCGAGGTCGATCTGCACACCCAGGCGCTCGCACTCGGCGACGAGCCAGTCGACGAACGGGCGACCCGGCCCGGCGAGGGCGGCCACACCGCCCGGCGCGTCCGCCTGCTCGACGACACGGACTCGATGGCCGCGCAGGGCGGCGACGCGCGCCGCTTCGAGGCCGGCGACGCCTGCGCCGGCGACGGTCACGTCACGTGGGTGCCGGGACGGCGTGTACCAGTCGGGGTCACGGGTCTCGTGCCCCGCGCTCGGTTCGACCACGCAGGTGACGATCGGGTTGCGGGCATCACGCACCTGGCAGGCCTGGTTGCATCTGATGCACGGGCGGATGCGGGTGCGCTCGTGACGACGCAGCTTGGCGACGAGATCCGGATCGGCGATCTGGGCCCGTGTCATCTCGACCGCATCGCAGACCTCGTCGCCGATCGCCCACTCGGCCTGATCCGGGTCGACCACCGAACCCTGGAGCATCACCGGGACGTCGAGTCCGGCCTCACGCAGCGCGGCTCGGACCCAACGGCAGACGTCGGTGTTGAAGCCGGTCGGCTCGTGGAAGTCGGGCCGGGTCATGTGCGAGGAGAAGATCGCCCCGCGCGTGACGACGAGGTAGTCGACCCCGGCGCGGCAGAGCTCGACGGCGATCGCCGGTGCCATCTGCGGTGTCATGCCGGCCCACGGCGCGAGCTCGTCGCACGACAGCCGCAACCCCACGATGCCGTCACCCGCCGAGCCGCGCACCGCGTCGATGACCTCTGTCGCGAAACGGGTGCGCTGCGCGCCCCAGTCGTCGCTGCGCTGGTTGGTGAGCCCCGACAGGAACTGGCGCACGAGGCTGTGCTGGCCGGCGTTGATCTCGACGCCGTCGCAACCGGCATCGATGGCCAGCTTGGCCGAGGCGCCGAAGCCGGCGACGACGGCAGCGATGTCGTCGGGCTCCATCCACTTCGGCACCTCGCGCGTGTTCACCTCGGGTGTGCGTGAGGGAGCCCACAGCTCGCGCTGGCTGTAGGCGCTCGAACCCTGGCCGCCTGCATGGTCGAGGGAGGCGATGACGAGCGCACCCTCGGCGCGGCACGCCGTCGCGACGTCGGCCCATCCGTCGGCGCAGCGCTCGGCGAGCGGCGCTCGCTCGTAGGGCCAGTCGCTCGCGTGCACGCTCGCACCCTCGGTGACGACGATGCCGGCGCCTCCTCGGGCTCGCGCTGCGTAGTACGCGGTGTGGCGCGGCGTGAACCGACGGTCGTCGTCGCCGAGGTTCGTGACGTGCGGCCCGAAGAGCACCCGCGACGGAGCGGTTCGGCCGGCGATCGCCAGCGGGCCGAGCAGGCGCACGTTCAGCTGCCGGCGACGGGGATGAGCTTGCGGGTGAACGTCACCGGCTTGCTGTGGTCGAGCCCCGGGCGTGGCGCCGACGAGCGGTCGACCGACGCGAGCGCCTCGTACCCCTCGCCGCCGACGCACTCGGGATCGGGGCCGTCGAGTGGGAGGCCGGTGAAGAACTTCGCAGCCATGCAGCCGCCCTGGCACGCGTCGTAGCTGCCGCAGCTCGCACACGCGCCGGCCGACTGCGGCTCGCGCAGCGACAGGAAGAGCGGGCTCTGCTTCCAGACAGCGGCGAACCCCCCCTCGTCCCGAACGGACCCGGCTTTGAACTGGTCGTGGATGACGAACGGGCAGGCGTACACGTCACCGATCGGGTCGATGAGGCACACGACCCGGCCGGCGCCGCACATGTTCAGCCCGGGAAGCGACTCACCGAGCGCGTTGAGGTGGAAGAACGAATCGCCGGTCAGCACGTTCTCGCCGTGGGCCAGCAGCCACTGGTAGATCTGGCGCTGCTGCGCGTTCGTGGGGTGCAGGTCGTGCCAGCTGTCGGCGCCGCGGCCGCTGGGGCGCAGGCGGGTGACTCGCAGTTGAGCGCCGTAGCCGTCCGCCAGCGCCTTGAACTCGTCGAGCTGCTCGACGTTGTGACGGGTGACGACGACGCTGATCTTGAACGGCCCGCGCTGCTCGCAGAAGCCTGCGTCGGCGAGATGGTCCATCGCCCGGCGCGCGATGTCGTAGCTGCCGGCGCCTCGCACCGCGTCGTTGGTGACCGCGTCGGTGCCGTCGAGGCTGATCTGGATGTCGAGGTAGTCGGTCGCCGCGAATCGACGGGCCTTGGCCGCGTCGATGAACGCGCCGTTGGTCGAGAACTTCACGCCGACCCCACGACTGATCGCGTAGTCGACGAGCTCGAGGAAGTCGCGGCGGACCATCGGCTCGCCGCCGCCGATGTTGATGTAGAAGACCTGCAGGTCGTGCAGCTCGTCGAGGACGTGCTTGGCCTCGTCGGTCGAGAGCTCACGTGGGTCGCGCTGCCCGCTCGACGAGAGGCAGTGCACGCACTGCAGGTTGCAGGCGTACGTGAGCTCCCACGTGAGGCAGATGGGTGCGTCGAGCCCGGACTTGAGCTGGCCGACGAGGGATTGGACGCTCATGTGGCTCGCTCCCGGACGATGTCGGAGGACTGCAGCGACTCGAACGCCGTGGCGAAGCTCGGCCAGCGCGCCGGTGCGATGTCGCATGCCTCGAGCGCGGCCGACAGCGAGGGGTGGTCGGCCAGATGCTGCGCGACCCGCACGACGTCGGGATGTTTGAGGAACACGAGGCGGCGGTTGCCGTAGTGGTAGGCGAGCGCGCCGAACGGCTCGGGCCTCAGCGCGACCTGCGGGTGCAGTTCGAGCGCCTGGTCGAGCATGCGCGCGGTCGTCCGCTCAGTAGACGCCGCACATGCCGTCGATCGAGATCTCCTCGACCAACAGCTCGTCCTCGACGAGGACGGTGCTCTCGGTTGCGGTCTCGTCGCTGATGACGGTCTCGTTCTCCATGGGACGCGAGCCTAGCGAGCCGACGTTGCCGACGGTCATCCGGCCCCCTCACCCCCGGTAGTGTTGCTCCCCCTGTGTCGGCGCCCCAGGACCCATTTCCCGAGCTCGATCACGAGCGGTCGCGGCTGGCGTTCGCGCGCGCCTGCCGGGATCGGATGATCGACCGGTTCTCGCAGGTGGACCCCGAGTCGGCGGCCGACGAGATCACCAAGCAGTACGTCGAGGTCACCGTCGCCGAGGCGCTCGACGACCTGCGGACGCCAGGTGCCGGTGACTTCTTCGGCCGCATCACCGAGGACGGCGGGGAGCGCGACACCTGGTACATCGGCCGCCGCCACATCGAGGACGACCACCACGAGCCCGTCGTGGTCGACTGGCGAGCGCCCATCGCCGCACCCTTCTACCGCGCCACGGGCGTCGACCCGCTCGGCCTCGCGCACCGGCGCCGCTTCACCCTGGCCGACGGCGACCTCACCGCGTATCTCGACGAGCACCTCGACGACCCCGACGCGGCCGATGCAGCGACCGGCGTGCCCGACCCGGTGCTGGCAGAGATCGGCGCCGCTCGAACCGGTGCCATGCGCGAGATCGTCGCCACGATCCAGGGCGAGCAGGACGTCGTCATCCGCGCGCCGATCGACCAGTGCCTCGTCGTCCAGGGTGGCCCCGGCACCGGCAAGACGGCGGTCGGACTCCACCGGGCCGCGTACCTCCTGTTCGAGCACCGCCGCCGGTTGGTGCGCGACGGCGTGCTCGTCGTCGGACCCAACCGCGTGTTCCTCGACTACATCGGCAACGTGCTGCCGTCGCTCGGCGAGCGCAGCGTGCAGCAACGCACGGCGATCGAGCTGTGCATCCCCAAGCTCGACGCGCTCGACGGCGTCGACGACGACGCCGCACGACGTCGGAAGGGCTCGCCCGAGATGCTCGCTGCGCTCGAGTCGGCCACGACTGCGCACATCATGCTGCCCACCGAGCCCGTGCGCCAGCCGGTCGGGGCGCGCACGATGGTCTTCGAGCCGGACGAGATGTCCGAATGGATCCTCGCCGCGCTCGACGGCAACCTGCCGGTCAACCGTCGTCGCGAGTCGCTGCGCGCGATCGTCACTCGCGAGCTGCTGCAGCGCACCGGCTCGGACTCGATGTACAGCAAGGCCACCGAGCTGCGCGCCGTGCTGCAGAAGGCGTGGCCGGCGATGCAGCCGGTCAAGCTGGTGGACCGGGTGCTCCTCGACCATGGGTTCGGTCCGGGTGGCAAGCGCCGCCGCTGGAGCGTTGCCGATCAGTTGCTCGTCGACGAGGCGAACACCTTGCTCAACGGCACGCCCTTCACGTTCGGACACGTCGTCGTCGACGAGGCGCAGGACCACTCCGCCGTGGCGCTTCGCGTCATCGGCCGGCGCAGTCCCACGGGTTCGATGACCGTGCTCGGCGACCTCGCCCAGTCGACGACTCCCGCGGGCCAAGTGCGGTGGGAGGATGCGCTCGGGCACCTCACCCGTGCAGCGGGCAGTGTCGCCCACCTCACGATCGGCTATCGGGTCCCGGGCCCGATCCTCGACGTCGCCAACCGCCTGCTGCCGCTCACCGGCGTCGAGACGGTCGCGAGCTCCAGCGTGCGCACCGAGGGCGAGCCGCCATCCGTGCGGGTCGCCTCCCCGGAGGCACTGCCGGTCGAGGTGGCGGCCGAGGTCGTCGCCGTCCGGCACCGTCACCACAACGCCGGCGTCGTCGCGCCCGAGCGGCTGCACGAACCGCTCGCCGTCGCTCTGGCAGCGGTCGGTCTGCGGGGCACCGATCACGTCCAGCAGCTCGACCACGACGAGGTCCCGATCTTCGGGCCCGAAGCGGTGAAGGGCCTCGAGTTCGACGGCGTGGTGGTGGTGAACCCGCACGAGATCCTCGGTGACGACAGCCGCGGCGCGCGCCTGCTCTACGTCGCGCTCACGCGTGCCGTGCAGACGGTGCACCTCGTCGGTGACGCGGCGCCGCCCGCCGTCCTCGGGCTCGCGACGCACTGACGCCTCGCCCGAGCAAGAATGGGAGTCGGCGCCGGTGTGGCGCTCGGAGGGAGCGACATGCGAACACGTCGGCAGCTGCCGGCCGTCACGCTCGTGTGCGCGGCGGTCATGAGCGCCGGCGCATGCGGCGATGACGTGGGCGACACGTCAGCCTCCTCGGGGCCGATCACCGCCCAGCCCACGCGAGTGACCGCCAGCCTGCCGTCCCCGTCTTCGGCCCCGCCACCGACAACCGCCGTGCCGTCGACGGTTGCGACGACATCCGAGTCGACCGTGCCAAAGCCGGTGGTGTTGAACACGTCCGACCCGGCCGGGATGGCCCGTGCGCTCGGTGTCGCCGACGTGTCGTTGTTGGGGGCGTCGAAGCTCGTCGGCGATCCGTTCACGGACACGACGCTCACCCTGGTCCTCGATGTCCGAACCGAGTTGGCGTCGCCGGAGCCCGGTCGGAGCGACGAGGGGTCGCATCGCCTCGTGCTCGCGGTCGGACCGGCCGGCGGCTCGACGTGGACGGTCGTCAGCGAACTGGATGTGATCGTTCCGACCCTTCACCGTCTCTCGTTGGCGAACGAGGCCTGCCGGCGTGCCGATGCTGTGGACCCGACGCTCGTGGCGGTGCTGTCGCCTCCCGCGACAGGAAGCATCACCGACGGGCGTTGGCCGGCGACACGTGCATGGCAGGTGACCGACGGCCACGCGACGCAGATCGACGCCGCCGACGTGACGTGTGAGATGACGGGCGAGTGAATCGGCCGACGCCGATCGGCTCCGCTGTGAACGGGCACGTGGGCAGCCGCTAACGTCCGGCGCATCAACGTCGGACCTGGGGGGTCATCGTGAAGACGAAAGCTGCTGTGCTCTGGGAGGTCAACACGCCGTGGAGCGTCGAGGAGATCGACCTCGACCCTCCCAAGCAGGGTGAGGTGCTGGTCAAGCTCGCGGCGAGCGGCATGTGCCACAGCGACGAGCACCTGCTCACCGGCGACCTGCCCTTCCCGCTGCCGATCATCGGCGGTCACGAAGGGGCGGGCGTGGTGCAGGAGGTCGGCGAGGGCGTCAGCTGGCTCGCGCCGGGCGACCACGTCGTGTTCGGCTTCATCCCGTCGTGCGGCCGCTGCCACAGCTGCTCGACCGGCCACCAGAACCTGTGCGACCTCGGCGCGCTGATGGGCCTCGGCCGGCAGGTCACCGACGGCACAGCACGTCACCACGCCCGTGACACCGACCTCGGACTGATGTGCTTGCTCGGCACATTCGCCCATCACACCGTCGTCAACGAGGCGAGCTGCATCAAGATCGACCAGGACGTGCCGCTCGATCGAGCCTGCCTCCTCGGCTGCGGCGTGGTCACCGGCTGGGGTTCGAGCGTGTACGCCGCCGAGGTGCGGCCGGGCGACACCGTCGCCGTCGTCGGCATCGGTGGCATCGGCGCCAACGCCATCCAGGGTGCGAAGCTCGCCGGCGCCAAGCGCATCATCGCCATCGACCCGATCGAGTTCAAGCGCGAGAAGGCGATGGAGTTCGGCGCGACCCACACGTTCTCGTCGCTCGAAGAGGCGCTCCCCGGCATCACCGACCTCACGTGGGGCACGATGGCCAACAAGGTCATCATGACCATGGGCGTCGGCTCGGGCGAGGTGATGGCGTCGGCGCTGGCGCTCGCGTCGAAGCGCGGCCGCGTGGTCGTCACCAACATCCACCCCGCGCTCGAGATGTCGGCGTCGATGAGCCTGCTCGACCTCACGTTGATGGAGAAGCAGGTCGTCGGCTCGCTCTTCGGTTCGGGCAACCCCCGCTCCGACATCCCCAAGCTGATCGGCCTGTACCGCGAAGGGCAGCTCGACCTCGACGGCCTGGTCACCACCGAGTACTCGCTCGACGGTGTGAACGACGGGTACGACGCCATGCGCGCGGGCACCAACATCCGCGGCGTCATGAAGTACGACTGAGCAGCACGACTGCATGACCCTCATCGACCGCCTGCTCGGCCAGGTCGTCGGCAGGCGGCGCGAGCTCGAACTGGTGGT
>JBFWSW010000072.1:7235-18569 GCA_050248155.1 Ilumatobacteraceae bacterium | reverse complement strand
GTGACAACGTGGCGATCACGGTCGAGCTGGGCAAGCCGATCGCGATGGACGAAGGCCTGCGCTTCGCGATCCGCGAGGGTGGCCGCACCGTCGGCGCCGGCCGCGTCACCAAGATCATCAAGTGACCTGAGACGGACGACGACCATGGCTCAATCCAGCATCCGCATCCGCCTCAAGGCGTTCGATCACGAGATCATCGACCAGTCGACGCGCAAGATCGTCGAGACGGTCACCCGCACCAACGCCACCATCCGCGGACCCATCCCGCTGCCGACCGACAAGCACCGCTACACGGTCATCCGCGGCCCGCACATCGACAAGGACTCGCGCGAGCACTTCGAGATGCGCGTGCACAAGCGGCTCATCGACATCGTCGACCCGAACGCGAAGACGATCGACAGCTTGCAGCGCATCGAGCTCCCGGCAGGCGTCGACATCGAGATCAAGATCCAGTCGAGCTGACGGCGCTTGTGCGCCGCGCCGGCGCGACCGATAGACAGTGGTGATCCAGCCGCCGGCAGACGCACCATCGGGCCCGTCCCAGGTCCCCGGACGGTCGGTCACGCCCCGCGCGGCCAGCGAGCACCTCATGCCGGTCTCCGTCCGGCTCGGCGCGCCCAAGCCCAAGCGGCCGTTGCTCAACCGGTCGTTCCTGTTGCTCCTCGGGCTGATCGTGGCGGCGTGGGTGGCGGGTCTGTTCGGCGCGATCGTCGGGAGCCAGATCGCCGAGCGTCGCTCGGCGCCCCCGCGCAAGCCGTCCACCCTGGGCGTCAGCTCGGCACCGCCGCGCGCCGAGGACTTCGGCCCGATCGACGTCGCCGCGGTCGCCGACGAGGTGGGATCGACGGTGGTCGCCATCCAGCGCGTCATCACCGACGGCGCCGTGACGGGCGAGTCGGCCGGCACCGGGCTCATCGTCACGAGCGACGGCGAGATCGTCACCAACGCACACGTCGTCGCCGACGCCGACACCGTCAACGTCCGGCTGCCGGGCGAGAGCGAACCGCGCGAGGGGGCGGTCATCGCGAGCGATCCCTCGAACGACCTCGCGCTCGTCCGCATCGACGCCGACGGCCTCGACGTCGCCACCTTCGCCGACCCCGACGACGTCCGGGTCGGCGACCAAGTGGTCGCGATCGGATATGCGCTCGATCTCGATGGCGACCCGAGCGTGACCGTCGGCGTGATCTCGGCGCTCGACCGCACGCTCAGCACCCGATCGGGGGCGCTGAACGGCCTCGTCCAGACCGACGCGGCCATCTCATCGGGCAACTCCGGCGGGCCGCTCGTCAACGCGGCCGGCCACGTCGTCGGCATCAACACGGCTGTCGCCTTCAGCGACGTCGACACGGCGGCGAACAACGTCGGGTTCGCCATCAGCGTCGAGGAGCTGCTGCCTGAGATGGCGCAGCTGCGCGCTGCGGCGAACGGTGACGAGCTCACCGAGGGCTACATGGGAGTCGGCCTCGAACGTCGGCGCGACGGCGGCCAGGGCGCGGTCATCACCCAGGTCGAACGGGATTCGCCCGCCGACGACGCCGGGCTGCGCAGCGGTGACGTCGTGGTGGCCGTCGACGGCGACCGCATCGTCGGCGACGACGATCTCATCGGCACGATCCGCGACCTCGATCCCGGCACGACGGTGACGCTCACGCTCATGCGCTCCGGCGAACCGATCAGCGTCAGGGTCGTGCTCGTCGAGCGCTCGCGCGGGTAGTCCTCGCACCCCTTCGATGGCCTGAGCGATGAGAGCCCACACGTATGGTGCGGGCATGGCGCTGCTCGATGCGCACCTCGGAGGTGCGCGACCCTTCGGCCTCAACTACTGGCCCCTGCCCGAGGACGACCCGGGCGTGGAGATACCGAGAGAGTCGGTGCGCCTGGTGACTCGCGACGGCGCGCTCGTGCGCGGGTTGCTCTGGACGCCGCCCGGCGGCAAGCCGTGGAAGACAGCGGTCATCCTCAGCCACCCCCGCGGCGACTTCAGCGTGCACTACGCGTGCCCGTTGCTGGCGGCCGCCGGCTACGCGGTCCTCGGCTTCGGCACCCGCTACCAGAACAACGACACCGACTGCTTGCACGAGCACTGCATCGTCGACGTGCAGACGGCGTACGAGGAGATGCAGCGTCGAGGCGCCGAGGCGATCGTGCTGCTCGGCAACTCGGGTGGCGGGAGCCTGATGGCGATGGCGTCGGCCGAGCTCGGCCTCGGCGACGGGTGGATCGGCATGGCTGCGCATCCCGGCGAAGGCGTGTTCATGTTGCAGGTGATCGACCCGAGCGTGGCCGACGAGGACGACCCGTTCAGCACCGTCCCCGAGCTCGACATGTACCACCCCGACAACGGATGGCGCCCGTGGCCCGAGCCGTGCACCTACGACCGCGAGTGGCTGGCGCGCTATCGGGCCGCGCAGGTGGCCCGGGTGGCGCGCATCGACGCGATCGCGAAGGCGAGCCTGGCCGACTCGTCCGATGCAGCAGCACGGCTCCGCGACGTCGACAAGGCCGCCGACCCGGCAGCGTGGCGCGAGCTCCGGCGGCGAACGGTGTTCACGAAGTACATGACGATCTACCGCACCCTCGCCGATCCGGCGTATCTCGACCTGTCGATCGATCCTGACGATCGCCCCATGGGTTCGCTCTTCGCCTTCCCCGACCCGTTCGACGCGAACTACGGCCGCGGCGGGCTGGCACGGACGATGACGGCGCGTGGGTGGCTGAGCACGTGGTCCGGTTTGTCGAGCCACGCCAAGCTCGCCGACACGATGCCGCGGGTCACGGTGCCGACGCTGCTCGTCCATCCCACCGCCGACACCGAGATCCGGGTCTGGCAGGCGAAGGAGATCGTGGCCAACGCGGGCGCCGACGACACGACCTACGTCGAGCTGCGCGGCGCGCCGCACTACCTCGAAGGCCATCGCCAGGAGGCTCTCGCCGTGGTCGCCGACTGGTTGGCCGAGCGCTACCCCTGAGAGCCGCTCCGGGGCGAGATCGGAACGCCCGCACGGATAGGTTCGCCCGTACGCACGAGCACCTGGGGGTTCGATCGTGAAGTTCGGCGTCTTCTACGAGCTGCAGCTGCCCAAACCATGGTCCGCTGACGACGAGTACGTCCTCCTGAACCACGCGCTCGATCAGGTCGAGCTCGCCGACCGGCTCGGCTACGACGTCGCGTGGGAGGTCGAGCACCACTTCCTCGAGGAGTACAGCCACTCGTCCGCGCCGGAGGTCTTCCTCGCCGCAGCGAGCCAGCGCACCTCGCGCATCCGGCTGGGCCATGGCATCGTGCAGCTGCCCACGAACCACCCGGCCCGTGTGGCCGAACGGGTGAGCACACTCGACCTCCTGAGCCACGGTCGCGTCGAGTTGGGCGTCGGCGAGGGCAGCAGCGTCACCGAGCTCCACCCCTTCGACCGCCGCTTCCGCGACAAGCGCGCCGTGTGGGAGGACGCGATGCGGTGCCTCATGCCGATGTTCTGGGAGGAGGGCTGGGAGTACCACGGCGAGTTCTTCGACTTCCCGCTGCGCAACGTCGTCCCCAAGCCGCGCCAGCGACCGCACCCCCCGCTGTGGGTGGCGTGCAGCCAGCTCGAGACCGTCGAGATGGCGGGCCGTCGCGGCATCGGTGCGCTCGGTTTCCAATTCGTCAGTGCCGAAGCTGCCCATGCGTGGGTGCACGCGTACTACAACGCCTTCACCAAGCGACTCGATCCGCTCGGGCCGTACCGGACCAACGCCAACATCGCCGTCGTCAGCCAGTTCATGTGCGCGCCGACCGACGAAGAGGCGCAGGCTCGCGCCGACGGCTCGACGTTCTTCCAGTTCGCGTTGCGGTTCTACAACGAGCACGGACCCGTGGTGCCGGGCACGGTCAGCCTGTGGGACGAGTACCAGACGTGGAAGTCCACGCCGGCAGGTCAGAAGGCCCAAGGTGGCGGGCTGATCGGATCGCCGGCGACGATCCGCGAGAAGCTGCACCGGTTCGCCGAGACCAACGTCGACCAGATCGTGCTGCTCAACCAGGCGGGACGAAACCGACACGAGCACATCTGCGAGGCGCTCGAGCTGTTCGCCACCGAGGTGATGCCCGAGTTCCACGCGATGGAGCCCGACCATGCGGAGTGGAAGCGGCAGGTGCTGAGCGGCTCGCTCGACCTCGAGGAGATCGACACCGAGCCCTACAACCTGGTCAGCCTGCAATCGACCAAGTGGACCCCCGGTACGGCGGTCCCGGCGCCGGGCGCCTGAGCAACACGATGTACGAGATCAAGCGATTCCCCCACGACGGCACCGTCGACGCCGACGGCCACCTGCTCGAGCCGGACTGGCTGTGGGACCAGTACCTCGACCCTGCGTTCCGCGACCGCACGATGGGCATCCGGCTCGACGAGCACGACCTCGAGTACCTGCAGATCGCCGGGCGACCGAGCGAGCGCACGGTGAAGGGCGTCATCTCGCTGATGGGAGCGATGGGGGAGGACGACCCGCGGCCCGGCCCTGACCGGCGATACATGGAGCACATCCCGTTCGGTGCGGGAGATCCAGCCGAGCGGCTCGCGCTGCTCGACGACGAGCACCTCGACGGCACCATCCTGTACGGCACGATCGAGCTGCTCTGGGAGTGCGAGCTCACCGATCCCGAGCTCACCCTTGCCTACTGCCGCGCCTACAACCGTTGGATCGCCGACTTCTGCCGCGACTCGGGCGGGCGGCTGAACGCCGTCGCACACCTGAGCCTGCTCGACCCCGAAGCGTCCGCCGCAGAGCTCCGGCGGGCCGTCGCCGACGGCTGCGTCGGTGCCTGGGTGGCGCCCTTCACGCACACACGCAAGGCGCACGGCCATCCGGACCACGACGTGCTGTGGCAGACGGCCAGCGAGCTCGACGTCCCGGTCGCCATCCATCCCACCTACGAACCGACGTTCTGCACCCCCATCCGGTTCGATGGCTTCGGGCGCGCCGCCGAGTTCCACTACAACGTGATGCTCCGCCAGGGCAGCCAGCAGGCACTGCTGTCGTTCTTCACCCACGGCACGCTCGAGCGCTTCCCCGACCTCCGCCTCGGCGTGCTCGAGAGCGGGATGGGATGGATCGGTTCGTTCCTCGATCGCGCCGATGCCGTGTTCGACACGATCAGCGCGCGCGGCGTCCCCATCACGACTCGGCCGAGCGAGCTGTTCACGCGTCAGTGCTTCGTGAGCGGCGATCCGGACGAGACCGCTGCGCCACTGATCATGGACCACGTCGGTGCGCAGTGCTTCATGTGGGCGACCGACTATCCACATCCCGACCATCCCGGTACGTGGGTCGAAGCGCTGACCCGTCAGGTCGAGCCGCTCAGCCCCACGACCTGCGCTGCGTTCCTCGGCAACAACGCACGCCGCGTCTACGGACTCACGATCTGACGAACGGCGCGCTCAGAGACCGATCACCAACGGGATGGTGATCACGCTGATCACGATCACCATCGCGGTCAGCGGCGCGCCGAGGCGCGTGAAGTCGGTGTACTTGTACCCGCCGAGGCCGTAGACCATCGTGTTCGTCTGGTAGCCGAGCGGCGTGATGAACGAGCACGACGCGCCGATGATCACGGCCATCACGAACGCGCGCTCCGACAGCCCGGTCTGGTCGACGACACCGAGCGCGATGGGCAGCATCAGTGCCGCTGCCGCGTTGTTGCTGAGCAGCTCGGTGACGATCATCGTCGCGATCAGGATGCCGGCGAGCAGGCCCACGTCGCCGAACGAGCCGAGCCCGTCGACGATGTGGCCGGCCAGCACGGTCGCGAGACCACTCGAGTTGGCCGCGGCGCCGAGTGCGACCGACAGCGCCATCATCGCGATGATGTCGAACTGCACCGATCGCTTGGCCTCGGTGAGCGTGATCGTGCCCGTGCCGATCAGCAGCGTGGCTGCGACCACCGCCGCTTCCTGCAGCGAGACGAGCTCCGTGCCGGAGAGGACGAGCAGCGCCAGCGCGACGAGCTCGACGAAGCGGGCACGGGATCGCCGCTTCGGCGGCGATGCGTCGGTCCCGGCGATGACGAGGAAGTCGTGGCGCGATCGCCAGCGGCCGGCCCAGTCCGACGGTGCCAGCAGCACGAGCACGTCGCCCGGGCGGAACCTGACGTCGCCCGGCTTGGTGACCAGACGCTCGCCGGAGCGGTGCACGGCGATGACGACGGCACCGTACGTGCCGCGGAAGTCGAGCTCGGGCAGCGTGGCGCCGACGAGCGGCGAGATCGGGGACACGACCACCTCGAACAGCTTCCGCTGCGGGTCGCTCGCGAGCGCCGACGCGTGGTGGTCGGGTGCGAGGCGCAGCCCGGGCTGGGCCTGGAGGTCCATGATCCGGCTGATGTCGCCGACGAAGATCAGTCGATCGTCCCCCCTGAGCACGGTGTCGGGGCCGACGTCACGGATCGCCTCGCCGTCGTCGCGCTGGATCGCGGCGAGGAACACCCCGTCCAGCGTGCGCAGCCCCGCGTCGCGCACACTGTGTCCATCGAGCCCGCCACCCGGCAGCACGACCATGTCGACGGTGAACTCGCGGGTCTGGGACGTGGTCGTGTCGAGTGGTTGCAGGCGCGCCGGCACGAGCTTGCCGGCGCCGAGCACGAGCAGGATGGTGCCGATCACGGCGACCGGCAGGCCGACCGGTGTGAGGTCGAACACGTGGAGCTTCTCGCGGCCCTGCTGCTCGAGCAGGCTGGCGACGACGAGGTTCGTCGACGTGCCGATCAGGGTGATGACACCGCCCAGCACGGCGGCGTAGCTGAGCGGCATCAGGTACTTCGAGGGTGAACGGCCGGTGCGCCGACACCAGGCGAGCACGCGGGGGATGAGCACGCTGACCAGCGGCGTGTTCGCGACCACACCCGAGAGCACGGTCGTCGGCACGAGGAACCGAGCGAGCGCGCGGCGCTCGCCGACGCGCGGATCCTCGGTGAAGGTGCGACGCGTGAAGCCCTCGAGCGCTCCCGTGATGTCGATCGAGCCGGCCAAGACGTACAGCGACGCGATCGTGATGACCGCGGAGTCGGAGAACCCGGCGAAGGCAGCGTTGTCGTCGAGGACGCCGGTGACCATGAGGCCGATCACGGTGCCCGCGATCACCATGAGCGGAGGCAGCCGCTCGGTGACGAGCACCACGATCATCACCACCAGGAACGCGGCGGTGATCCAGGCGTCGGTCGTCATGCGTGCGGCGGGTCAGCCGGCGGCAGAGGCCGACGACGCGGCAATCGCCTCGAGCGCGCGGCGGGCCAGATCGGGGTGGCCGATGAGCGCGTCGGGGAGGTACGGGTCGCGGTTGTTGAACCGGAACGGGGATCCGTCGATGCGGCTCGCGTGCAGGCCCGAACCGAGCGCGACCGCGACCGGCGCGGCGAGATCCCACTCGTACTGACCACCCGAATGGAGGTACAGCTCGGCGTCGCCGCGCAGCACGGCTGCGGTCTTGGCGCCTGCGGAGCCCATCGGCACGAGGCGGCCGCCGAGCGCAGCTGCGACGACCTCGGCTTCCGCGGGCGGGCGCGTGCGGCTGATGAGGATCCGTGGCGAATCGGTGTTCGTCCGGACGATCGTCTGCGTGCCATCGAACAGTTCGCCGCGGGCCGGGATCGCCACGACTCCCAGCTCGACGACTCCGTCCACTGCCAGCGCGACGTGGACCGCCCAATCGTCCCGGTCGAGCTCGGAGAACTCGCGAGTGCCGTCGAGTGGGTCGATCACCCAGACGCGTGAGCGCTCGAGTCGCACCGGATCGTCGACCGCTTCCTCCGACAGCAGCGCGTCGTCGGGCCGCAGCTCGGCCAACTGGGCGAGGAGCAGCTCGTTCGACCGCTGGTCGCCGCGGTCTTTCAAGTCCTTCGGGTCCCACTTCGCCGATGCGCCCTCGGCCCGGAGCTCGAGCAACAACTGCCCTGCTCTTCCAGCGAGTGTTCGCGCAACGTCAAGATCAGATGTGATCACAGCACCCTCCGGTACAATCCACCGCCTCCACACCCGTTCGCGCTCTCGACGGCGCCCCCGGTTCAGGCGGTGAGATGAATTACACGCTAACACACCTGCGTGCGATCGAGGCTGAGGCGATCCACATCATGCGTGAGGTCGCGGCCGAGTTCGAGCGTCCCTGCCTGCTGTTCAGCGGCGGCAAGGACTCCATCGTCATGCTCCGGATCGCCGAGAAGGCCTTCGCTCCGGCGCGCATCCCGTTCACCCTCATGCATGTCGACACGGGGCACAACTTCGACGAGGTGCTCGAGTACCGCGACCGTCGCGCTGCCGAGCTCAACGCGCGTCTCGTGGTCGCGTCGGTGCAGGAGTCGATCGACTCCGGGCGCGTGGTCGAGGACAAGCGCCCGGGCGCCAGCCGCAACCGCCTGCAGACCACCACGCTGCTCGACGCCATCCAACTGCACCGCTTCGACGCTGTGTTCGGTGGCGCCCGCCGCGACGAGGAGAAGGCGCGGGCGAAAGAGCGCGTGTTCAGCTTCCGCGACGAGTTCGGCCAGTGGGACCCCAAGAACCAGCGCCCCGAGCTCTGGAACCTGTACAACGGCCGTCACCGCGAGGGCGAGCACATCCGCGTGTTCCCGCTCTCGAACTGGACCGAGCTCGATGTCTGGCAGTACATCTACGAGGAGAACATCCCGCTGCCGTCCATCTACTTCGCGCACACCCGGCCGGTGTTCCGCACCCAGGGCCTCATCATGGCGGTGCACCCGGTGTGCCCGGCTCCGCCAGGTGCCGAGGTGTTCGACATGCAGGTGCGCTACCGCACCGTCGGCGACGCGTCGTGCACCGCTGCCGTCGAGTCCGACGCCGACACGGTCGAGAAGGTCATCGCCGAGGTCGCCGCCACACGCATCACCGAACGCGGTGCCACGCGGGTCGACGACAAGTTCAGCGAGGCCGCCATGGAGGACCGCAAGCGGGAGGGGTACTTCTGATGACCGAGCTGCTGAGGTTCGCCACCGCCGGATCGGTCGACGACGGCAAGAGCACGCTCATCGGCCGGCTCCTGTTCGACTCGAAGCAGATCTTCCAGGACCAATGGGACTCGGTCGAGCGCGTGTCGCGCGAGCGGGGAGAGGGCTACACCAACCTCGCCCTCCTCACCGACGGCCTCCGCGCCGAGCGCGAGCAGGGCATCACCATCGACGTCGCGTACCGCTACTTCGCGACGCCCAAGCGCAAGTTCATCATCGCCGACACGCCCGGGCACGTGCAGTACACGCGCAACATGGTCACGGGTGCATCCACCGCCGACCTCGCGCTCATCCTCGTCGACGCGCGCCACGGCATCCAGGAGCAGAGCCGGCGCCATGCCATCCTCACCACGATGCTGCGGGTGCCGCACATCGTGCTGTGCGTCAACAAGATGGACCTCGTCGACTACAGCCAAGAGGTGTTCGACTCGATCAAGTCGGAGTTCCAGGACTTCGCCGCCAAGCTCGAGATCGGCGACCTGTCGTTCGTGCCGATCTCGGCGCTCAACGGCGACAACGTGGTCACCCGTTCGTCCAACATGCCGTGGTACGAGGGGGCGTCGCTCCTGCACCTGCTCGAGGACGTGCACATCGCGTCCGACCGCAACCTCATCGACTCGCGGTTCCCGGTCCAGTACGTCATCCGGCCGATGAGCGACGAGCACCACGACTACCGCGGCTTCGCGGGCACGGTCGCCGGTGGTGTGTTCAAGACCGGCGACGAGGTCGTCGTGCTGCCGTCGGGCCTCACCACCCGCATCGCATCGATCGACACCTTCGAGGGTCCGATCGACGAGGCCTTTCCGCCGATGTCGGTCACGATCCGGCTCGAGGACGAGATCGACACCAGCCGTGGCTCGATGATCTGCCGGCCGCGCAACCAGCCGACCGTCGGCCAGGACATCGACGCGATGGTCTGCTGGATGAACGAGTCGCGGCCCATCCAGGCCGGCGACCGCTACGCCATCAAGCACACGACGCAGACCGGGCGGGCGATCGTCAAGGAGATCACGTACCAGCTCGACGTGAACACGCTGCACCGGCACGAGCAGCCCGGCAAGCTCGCCCTCAACGAGATGGGGCGCATCACCCTGCGCACCACCGTGCCGCTCTTCTACGACGAGTACCGCCGCAACCGCACCACCGGCAGCTTCATCCTCATCGACGAGGGCACGAACTCGACCGTCGGCGCGGGGATGATCCTCGGAGCACCGTGAGCCAGGCCGGCGCCGGCCGCAACATCGTCTGGCAGCACGGTGCGGTCAGCCGCGAGGCCCGGCCGAGCCGTGGCGCCACCATCTGGTTCACCGGGTTCTCGGGTTCGGGCAAGTCCACCATCGCCTCAGCGGTCGAGGCTGCGCTCGTCACGCGCGGGCGACCCGCCTATCTGCTCGACGGCGACAACGTGCGCCACGGACTCAACGCCGACCTCGGCTTCTCGGCCGAGGACCGGGCCGAGAACGTCCGGCGCATCGCCCATGTGGCCCAGCTGCTCGCTGACGCCGGGGTCGTCGCGCTGGTGCCCGTCATCAGCCCCTACCGGGCGGGACGCCAGTTCGCGCGCGACATCCACGCCGCAGCCGAGCTCCCGTTCATCGAGGTCTGGGTGTCGACGCCGATCGAGGAGTGCGAACGCCGCGACCCCAAGGGCCTGTACGTGAAGGCCCGGAACGGGGAGCTCCGCGGCTTCACCGGCATCGACGATGCCTACGAGCCGCCGGTGTCGCCCGAGCTGGTGCTGCCCTCGCACGAGCTCGCCGTCGACGAGTCGGTCGCACGCGTGCTCACCGTCCTCGGCTGAGCCCGCTCGACGGCCAGCCGCAGCCCGCCCACCGTCGACACATCCCACGTTGCGGTTTGACGACGAAAAACGTCATCGGACCGCGCGCTCCTGCGCGCGCAACCGGGTCATCTAGCTGGCGCGGCCCAAGAAATTGCTCAGGTTCCCCCACACCGCTGCCGATAAACGTTTAGACTCGAATTCGTTATGGAACTGCAATATTCCGGTTCGGCCGTCACGCGATCGTGACATTCCGACACGCAGTTCCCTGTGTCGCGGCGGACAGTTCAACACGTATTGCGCTCAGATCACCACGCGGTGTGAAGAGCAAGGGAGGTGTCCTGGTGAAATCATGGATCGTGCGGGGTGTCCTGCTGGCGGGCCTCGTGCTCGGGCTGGTCACGATCGCTCCGAGAGGTGGGGATCCGAAGGTCGATGCGGCCGAGGCCACCAGTCAATACGTCCCCGTCGGGCCCGTCCGGCTCGTCGACACCCGTGAGAACCTGGGCTTCACTCGTACGGCGCCCACCACGCTCAACGTCCCGGTCGCCGGGCTGAGCGG
>JBFWSW010000072.1:1265-7135 GCA_050248155.1 Ilumatobacteraceae bacterium | reverse complement strand
GGGTTGTTCGTGCCGATGTCGCCCACCCGCCTCGTCGACACCCGGACCGGCGGAGCGCTCGGCCCGACCGAGTCGCTGCTCGTCCCCGCGACGGGCGGCACCGTCGTCGGCAACCTGGCGATGACCGAGACGTTCCGGCCCGGCTACTCGGTGGTGTACGCCGCCGGCACGCCGATGCCAACGACGTCGAGCGTCAACGCGATGCGCGCCGACCAGACCGTGTCGAACCTCGCGATCTCGCGGGCGTCGACCTCTGGGCTCGCGATCTACTCGCAGGAAGGTGCGCAGTACGTCTTCGACCAGACCGGTTACTTCACGGGCGCCCAGATGCAACCGACCGTGCCGCTGCCCTGCTCGGTGACGGCGCTGCTCGTGCCCACCTGCGGTGCCTGGTTCGGCGCCTCGACGGTCCCACCCAACCAGGACCGCACGAGCTCGGGCTACCTCACCGGGTTGAACCAGTACGAGGCGCAGGTCGGTAACACGCCCGACATCATCCACTTCTACAAGACCGGTCCGCAGGTGTTCCCGAACGCCCAGGAGATCGCGATGTCGCAGCGGCCGGGCAAGCAACGCAGCCTGCTCTTCTACAACTGGAAGCCGAGCAAGTCGGTCAGCTGGCGAGAGATCGCGAACGGCGCAGTCGATCGAGACATCGAGACGGTTGCCAACGGCCTCAAGAAGTATCCGCACAAGCTGTTCCTCACCGTCTGGCACGAGCCAGAGAACGACGTGAACAACAACGGCCGCACCACCGCCGACTACGTGGCGATGTACCGGTACGTGGTGCTCAAGCTGCGCTCGCTCGGCGTCACCAACGTGGTCTACGTCATGAACTACATGGGCTACTACGGCTGGGCCGACATGTTCGACGACCTCTGGCCGGGCGACGACGTGGTCGACTGGATCGCCTACGACCCGTACAGCGCCGCCGTCCACAAGGACTTCGGCCTCTTCCTCAACACGCCGAACAAGTCGTTCCCAGGCTTCTACTCCTGGGCGACGGCGAAGGCCCCGGGCAAGCCGCTCATGCTCGGCGAGTGGGGGTTCGAC
This sequence comes from Ilumatobacteraceae bacterium, assembly GCA_050248155.1. Classification (GTDB taxonomy): domain Bacteria; phylum Actinomycetota; class Acidimicrobiia; order Acidimicrobiales; family Ilumatobacteraceae; genus VFMC01. The sequence continues at coordinate 6,082 of JBFWSW010000072.1, read as the reverse complement.
CTGCCCAACTCGCCGAACGCACCGGCCATCCTCGACAACGCGGTGCCCATCATCCAGAGCCAGTTCCCGATGCTGAAGGCGTTCGTCTACTGGAACGACGACGTGGGCACGTTCAAGGTGCGCCTCGACCAGAGCTCGTCGCTCGGGCAGGCCTACACCGCGGCGTACTCCCGGATGGCGGCCAACCCGTACTTCAACTCCACGTCGACCTCCGGAGCGCCCTGACGCATCGGTCGTCCTGACAGGCGCGGCCTGACACGAGCGGCAATGGGTCCATCGGCTCATTGCCGCTCGTGCCGCGAAGTCGATACCGTCGTGCCGCCTGCGACGGCTTCATCGTGTGAGCACATGTCGCGCGGGTACGGTCGTGGTGCAGGCCACGGAAGGCAGGAGACTCGAGGATGCAGCGCAGCAGGATGAAGATCGTGTTCGCCTGCTCGGCCGGCGGACACCTCGCTCAGCTGCTCCAGCTCTCCAGCTGGTACGAACCGCACGAGCGCACCTGGGTGACCTTCGAGCTGCCCGACGCGGTCAGCCTGCTCGCCGACGAGCAGGTCGAGTGGGCGTTCCACCCCACCACGCGGAACATCCCCAACCTGTTCCGCAACACGTGGCTCGCGTGGCGCGTGCTGCGTCGCACCCGCCCCGACGTGATCATCTCGTCGGGCGCGGCGATCGCCGTGCCGTTCTTCTGGATCGGGAAGCTGCTGAGGATGAAGACCGTGTACGTCGAGGTCATCGACCGGATCGACACCCGCACGATGACCGCCCGCCTCTGCTCGCCGGTGACCGACCTCGTGGTCGCGCAGGACGAGATGCAGCGGGCGCTCTTCCCGGGCTGCCATGTCATCGGGCGGTTGCTCTGATGGCCGACGAACGGCGCCACGTCATCGGATCGGTGGGCACCGACCACCATCCGTTCCCCCGCTTCCTCGAGTGGATGGCAGCGGTGCAACGCGAGCTCGGCGTCGACGTGTTCGTCCAGCGGGGGGCCACCGACGAGCATCCGGGCGTCGCCTCGGTCGACTACCTCGCGGCCGGCGAGCTGGAGGAGCGGATGGCCGCGGCCGATGCGGTCGTCTGTCACGGCGGTCCCGGCACGATGTCGCTCGCGCAGCGGTGTGGTCACCGCCCCATCGTCATCGCGCGCGATCCCTCGCTCGGCGAGCACGTCGACGATCACCAGATGCGCTACACGGCGCAGCTGCAGTCCGAGGGGCTGATCGACACGCCGAAGACGGTCGGCGAGCTCGTCGAGCTCGTCCGGTCCGCGCACCGTCACGAGTCGAGCGATGAGCACGGTGCCGAGATCGTCCGCGCTGCCGCACGGTTCGGCGAGCTCGTCGACGCGTTGGTGGCCGGGACCCTGCCTCGCCGGCGGTGGCGTGAGCGGTTGCTCGTCCGTCGCACACCATGAGCGCCATCGTCTACCTCGGCGCCGTGGGTCGGAGCGGCACCACGTTGCTCGAGCGCGCAGCCGCCACATCGCCGAGCTTCGTGTCGCTCGGTGAGATGGTGCACCTCTGGGAGCGTGGCGTCATCGGCGGCGAACCCTGTGGGTGCGGGCTCCCACTGCGGGAGTGCCCGTTCTGGAGCGCAGTCGCCGACCGGGCATTCGGTGGGTGGCACGCGCTCGACGGCGAAGAGGTCCGTTCGTGGCAGCGGCTCGTCGATCGCAATCGGTACATCCCGATGCTGCTCTGGCCGCGCCTCGGTGGCGCGTCGTTCCGCGACGCGCTGGCCTCGTTCACGAGCGTGCTCGATCGGCTGTACGCGGCGATCGGCGATGTCGCCGGGCCGCGCACCGTGCTCGTCGACGCATCGAAGCACCCGTCCTACTTCTTCGTCCTCCGGCGCCTGCGAGGGCACGATGTCCGACTCCTTCACGTCGTGCGCGACCCACGCGGGGTCGCCCACTCGTGGTCCAGCACCGTGAAGCGACCCGAATCAGCGGTCGGGGAGGACATGGAGCGGCTCGGCACGTGGCATGCGATCGCGCGCTGGACGAGCCACAACCTCATCTTCTCCCTCGCCGGCCGGCGCGGCCGCCACGTGATGCTGCGCTACGAGCGCTTCGCCGCCGATCCGAACGAGCTCGGATCGGTGCTCGACCGCCTGACGACCGACCTCGGCACGGACGCACCGCACTTCGACGACCACCTCGTCCAGCTGCGCACGAACCACACGGTGTCGGGGAACCCGATGCGGTTCACCACCGGGCCGCTCACGATCCGACCGGACGATCGATGGCGATCGTCGATGGCCCGCGCCCCTCGGCTGATCGTCTCCGTCCTCACTGCTCCTCTACGGTTGGGATACCGCTTGTGACCGCCTCCGATCCGAAGTCCGCACCTCCTGCACCCGCCGTCTCCGTGGTCATCGCGACGCGCGACCGTCCCGAGCTGCTCCGCCGCGCCATCGCCGCGGTGCTGTCGCAGGAGTACCCCGGCCCGATCGACATCGCCGTGGTGTTCGACCAGACCGAGCCCGACCAGTCGCTCGTCCAGTCGACCGAGGGCCGCGCGGTGTCGGTCATGTCCAACACGCACTCGCCGGGGCTGCCCGGTGCGCGCAACACGGGCATCGAGGCGACCAACGGCGAGCTGATCGCGTTCTGCGACGACGACGACGAGTGGATGCAGGGCAAGCTGGCCGCACAGGTGCGTGCCTTCGATCGTCCCGACGTCACGTTCTGCACGACCGGGATCGTCATCGACTTCGACGGCACGCGCACAGATCGACCCTCGCAGGTCAGCGAGCTGACTGTCGTCGACCTCGTGCACGACCGGCTCACCGAGGCCCATCCGTCGAGCTTCGTGTTCCGGCGGGCGATCCTCGACCGCATCGGTCTGGTCGACGAGGTGATCCCGGGCGGCTACTCCGAGGACTACGACTTCCTCATCCGTGCCGCACGCGACGGGCGCATCGTGTGCCTTCCCACGCCCCTGGTCGTCATCAAGTGGGGCCGCACGTCGTACTTCGCGACCAGATGGCGGATGATCGTCGACGCGCAGCGGTACCTGATGGACAAGCACCCCGAGTTCGGGATGCACCGTCGCGCCGAAGCCCGCATCCGGGGGCAGATCGCGTTCGCCCTCGCCGCACTCGGCGAACGCAAGGCGGCGCTGCGCGAGATCGGACGAACCATCGCGAGGTGGCCGCTCGAGAAGCGGTGGCCGGTGGCTCTGCTCGTCACGATGCGCGTCGTGTCGGCCGATCGGGCACTGGCACTCGCGCACAAGACGGGGCGCGGGATCTGAGTGGCGCGCTCGGCCGGTCGCCCTCCGCTGCTGCCGCCGGGGTGGATCGTCTTCGCGCTGTTCGCCCTCAACCCCATCTGGTGGCTGCTCGGCTTCGGTGGCTTCGTGTGGTCGGTCGCGTTCGTGCCCCTCGGGTTCTGGGTGCTGCGGCATCACGGGCTGCGGCGCCCACCCATGGTGGGGATGTTCATCCTGTACATGCTCTGGGTGCTCGTCACGATGGTGCAGCTCGATCGCTTCACCCGAGTGCTGAGCTTCGGGTTCCGCTACGGCGCGTACCTCACCGCTCTCTTGCTCGCCGTCTACGTCTACAACGAGCGTCGGGTCACACGCGACCGCTTCGTCCGGTGGGTGTCGTACTTCTGGATCGCAGCCATCGTCGGTGGGTACCTCAGCTTCGTGCTGCCCAACTCGCGGCTCGACCCGACGCTCGCGAGCACCTTGCTGCCCGATTCGATCCTCAGCAACGACTTCGTCGGCAACCTCGTCAAACCGGGCTTCGCGCAGGTGCAGGACCTCTTCGGCATCGCGGTGCCGCGGCCGAGCACGCTGTTCCCCTTCACGAACGAGTGGGGTGGCAACGTCGGGTTGCTCACCCCGTTCTTCGTCGCCTCGTTCCTCTACTCACCCCTCCGGCGAGAGCGGCAGTTCGGGGCGATCATGCTGCTCGTGGCACTGCCGCCGATGATCATCTCGGTCAACCGCGGGCTGTGGATCAGCGTCGCGCTGATCTTCGTCATCGTCGCGTTCCGCAGCTTCTTCCAGGGCCGCACCTTCGCGCTCAAGATGCTCGTCGGCGGGATCGTCCTGCTCGGCTTCCTCATCATCGCCACGCCGCTCGGTGACGTCGTCCTGGGACGCCTCGGTGACTCCGACGTGTCGACGCGTGAGGGCATCTACTCCGAGGCGTGGCAGGGCGTGCTCGACTCGCCGCTGCTCGGCTGGGGTGGCCCTCGGCCGTCCGAGAACATCTTCTCGCCGTCGATCGGCACCCACGGGCACTTCTTCCTCGTCATGTTCGCCCACGGGTTCGTGGGCCTCATCCTGTACACCGTCTGGGTCGGCATGACGATCGTCCAGTCGCTGTCACCTCGCGACCCGGTTTCGATGATGCTCGCCACGGTCATCATCGTCGGCGGGGTGCAGATGTTCTTCTACAACCTCCTGCCGTTCTCGATCCCGATCATCCTCGTCGCGATCGGGCTCATCTCGCGGACCGACGAGCCCCTCAGGCCGATGGTCGCGACGCGCGCCGTCCGAAGGGCGGTCGCGCATGGCTGATGCCCCGGTGTGGGTCGGCGACACGCTCTGGCCCGGCGCACGGATCTCCTCGGGCTGGTTCGGGCGTGGTCGGCACCGGTTGGTCGCCGTCCCTTCCACCGCGTCACCACGCCGGCTCATCCCCTGGACGCCGGCCGCTGCTGTGGCTGCGGCGGGCAGGGCGACCGACGACCGCTCGCGGCGGCAGGCCCTCGTCGACGGCCTGGGCGCGCTCGGGCTGCTCGTCGTCGGCCCGCTCGGTCGGTCGCGTCGCCTGATGGTCGAGTCGGCCGGTCC
>JBFWSW010000072.1:0-1165 GCA_050248155.1 Ilumatobacteraceae bacterium | reverse complement strand
TGCACTACGCGCTGCAGGTCGAGCTGCACCGGGCCGACCTGCCCACGGTCGCCGCGGTCGAGTCGGTCCACGCCCAACTGGATGAGCTGCTCCCCGAGCTGCACCGTGATGACGCAGAACTGTCACTCGACTGTTATCTGGCCGAGCTGATGTGCCGATACGAACATGACGCCGCCGAGAGCGGCGTGCACGCACTGGCGGTCCGGTCGGCCGAGCTGGCCTCTGTGCTGCACCGACGCGGGAGAGCTGAGTGAGCAAGAGCACGATGATCAAGCAGGCCAAGCGGAGGGCTGCTGCGGTGGGCCGCAGCGTCAGCTCTCCCTTTGCCCGGGCGACCGCGTCGTTGCGCATGCTGCCCGACTTCCTCATCGTGGGCGCTCAGCGGGCCGGCACGACCTCGCTGTACAACTACCTCATCCAGCACCCCGACGTCGGCCGCGTGCGGCTGGGCAAGGGCGTGCACTACTTCGACACCAACCCCACGGCATCGCTCGGCTGGTACCGGGCGCACTTCCCCCTCGATCCGGCGAAGGTGCCGCTGAAGCGTCAGCCGAAGAGCGTCGGCGAGGGTGCCCCGTACTACATGTTCCACCCGATGGCGGCAGAGCGCATCGACGCCGTGCTGCCCACGGTGAAGATCATCGCCATCCTGCGCGACCCGGTCGAGCGCGCCCACTCGCAATGGGTGCACGAGACGGCGCGCGGGTTCGAGACGCTCCCGTTCGCCGAAGCGCTGCACGCCGAGGACGACCGCCTCCGTGGGGAGGAAGAGCGTCTGCGCAACGACCCGTCGGCCTACAGCCACTCGCACCAGCACCACTCCTACGCCGCCCGGGGGCAGTACGCGCCGCAGATCGAGCGTCTGTGGGAGCGCTTCGGCCGCGACCGAGTCCTCGTCCTCCCGGCGACACGGCTGTTCGCCGACGCGTCCGCCGTCTACCGCGAGACGCTCGACTTCCTCGGGCTCCGGCCGTTCGAGGCCGTGTACGAGGTGCACAACGCGCGCAGCTACCCGGCCATCGAGCCCGAGCTCGCTGCGTACCTCGCCGACAAGTTCGCCGCGTCCAATGACCGCCTGGTCGAGCTGCTCGGCCCCGACTTCGACTTCCGCCGTGGCTGACGACGCCCTGAGCGGGCTCGGTCGGCGGAGCGCGCTCGGCCTCGC
>JBFWSW010000071.1:0-18616 GCA_050248155.1 Ilumatobacteraceae bacterium | reverse complement strand
TCGAGATCGAGCGGCACGACCAGGTGGGTGAATCGTTCGTCCATGCCTGCAGTGTCGGTCACCGCGGCGGACGCGGCTAGGGCCGAATGACCCACCGCCCTGTCGATCGATCGCGCCTGCACAGCGCATCGATCACCCGGTCGATCGGCTGGTCCGTGTCGACAGTGATGGCCTCGGGCCACGAGGCGAAGTCCTCGGACATCCGCGAGGCGATCATCGCGTCGGCATCCGACGGGTCGGTCGCACGCGCGGCTCGTGCACGCAGGCGCCGCTCCGCCTCGTCCGAGCGCAGCACGCAGCGGAAATGGATGAGCCGTGCAGCCGACTCGCGGGCGACGACAGCCGCGGCCTCCCGCCAGGGGTGGTCGGCGAAGGATGCATCGATCACGACGCTCTCCCCGACCGCCAGGTGTGCGCGCGCCGCGTCGAGCATGGCGCGGTAGGTGCGATCGGTCATCGCCGGCTCGTACAGGCCCTCGCGGTAACCCGCAGGTCGGTGATCACCCGGCTCGAGACCGGCGAGCTGCTTGCGCACCTCGTCCGAACGCAGCACCACCCAACCGAACCGCTCCCCCAGCCCGGCCGCGACCGTGCTCTTCCCCGTGCCGGGCAGACCACCGACGACGACGAGCGAGGGCTGCCCCATCTCGAGGTGCGCCCGGCACAGATCGAGGTAGCTGCGCGCATCGACCCGGTCTGCCGGCGAGCCCTTCAGGCACGAGACCTTGGCGCGGACGAGTGCCCGATACGCGAGGTAGTGGTCCTCGAGGGACACGGGATGCGGGTGCCCCGACGCGGCGATGTACGCGTCGAGCAGGCGCCGCGCCAGGTCGGGGCGGCCCAGGTGTTCGAGGTCCATCGCGAGGAACCCGATGTCGAGCACGACGTCGCCCCACCGCAGTCGCTCGTCGAACTCGAGGCAGTCGAGGATGCGCGGGCCGTCAGCGAGGCAGAAGATGTCGTCGGCCAGGAGATCGCCATGACCGTCGACGATCCATCCGCCGGCGATCCGGTCGGCGAGCAGCCGGTGCCGGCCGTCGACGTAGCGGCGGGCGAGCTCACCGATCCGTGCGAGCTCGCCCCCGTCGGCCACGGACGAGACCAGCGGTGCCATCTCGTCGGTCGACATCTCACGCAGGTTGCGGTCCCACAGGTCCCAGACGCCGTGCGGCGTCGCGACCGACGAGATCTCGTCGCTGCGCGTGGCGTCCTCGTGTCGTGAGGCGACGATCGTCGCCACCCTGGCCAGGCAACCCGTGACGTCGTGGCCGCCGCGGATCAACGTGGCCAAGCGGCGGTCCTCGGGCATCCGCTTCATCACGACGGCGTGGTCGATGACCTCGCCCTCGTCGACGATCTCCTCCACACCCAGGTACACGTCGGGGCTGAATCGGCGGTTCAGCTCGACCTCGAGCCGGCAGAGCTCGGCGCGTCGCTCGGCGGTGCTCTGGTCGACGAACGCGAAGTGCACCGGCTTCTTCCACTTGTGGGCGAGATCCCCGATGAAGAACACGCGAGAGACATGCGTGTCCCGCTCGACGACGCCCTCCCGCGTCGGGTCGAGCAGCCCGCGGTCGATCCGCATCGGCGCTCCACCGGATCCCACGTCGTCAGTCAACATCTTCCTGCATGCTCCCATAGAGTCGTCGGTCCCAACCTGGGACCTTGGGCCCTGTGCCGCCGGGAGCTCCGGAGGCATCGTCGACGCATGGCGACTCCGGTGGCGCGCCTCGACACCGTCTGGCTCGCGCTGGTCGCCACCGGGATCGCGCTCGTGTCGGCGACGGACGGGTCGCCGGGTTGGTGCATCCTGCGCCTCGTGGTCATCGCCACTCTCTGCGGAGGCGTCGCCATCGGTGCCCGACGATGGCATCCCGCGGCGTCGGCGATCGCGCTGGTCGCCGTCGGCACGATCGCTGCGACCGTCGGCGGCACGATCGGCGTCTCGTACCTCACGACGACCGGGCTGACGGTGAAGTCCGCCGGGGGGCTGCTCGCGCTCGCCGGTGGCGTGGGTGCCATCGCGACGGGTGCGACCCGGCTCGTCCGCAGGTCGCGCGGGTGGCGGCGGGCGCTGGTCGTCCCGATCGCGGCCGTCACCGGCTACGCGGTCGTCATGCCGCTCGCGATCGCCGTCTACGCCACCAACGTGCCGCGGCCCTCGCTCGGATCGACGACACCGGCCGACGTCGGTCTCGACTTCGTCGACGCCGTGCTCACGACGAGTGACGGCGTGCGGCTGTCCGGCTGGTACGTCCCGTCGGCCAACGGTGCCGCAGTCGTGCTGTTGCACGGTGCCTCGTCGACGCGCTCGAACGTCCTCGGTCACGCAGCGGTGCTCGCCCGCCACGGGTACGGCGTGTTGCTCTACGACGCCCGCGGCCACGGCTGCAGCGACGGCCGAGCGATGGAGCTCGGATGGTACGGCGACCTCGACGTGGCAGCCGCAGTCGACTTTCTGACAGCACGGCCCGATGTCGACGCCCGCCGCATCGGCGCGATCGGGATGTCGATGGGCGGCGAGCAGGTCATCGGCGCGCTGGCCGCCGACGACCGCCTCGTCGCTGCGGTCGCCGAGGGTGCCACGAATCGGGTGTTCGACGACAAGGCCTGGCTCACCCACCGGTACGGCCTGCGCGGCTGGGTGCAGCGCGTGACCGACTGGACCACCTACCACCTTGCCGACGTGCTGACGGCCGCGAGCCCGCCCCAGTCACTGCGCCGCTCGGTGCTTGACGCGGAACCTCGGCCGGTGCTGCTCATCGCCGCCGGCATGGAGCCCGACGAACGCCACGCCGGAGAGTGGATCCGCGAGGCATCGCCATCATCGGTCGAGCTGTGGGTGGTGCCGGAGGCCGGTCACACCGGCGGTCTGCGCACGTCGCCCGCGGCGTGGGAGTCGCGAGTCATCGGGTTCCTCGACGAGCACCTCGCCGCCGACCACCCGTGACGCGATCTCAGCGAACGACGACCACGGGGCACGACGCGTGGGCCGACACGGCGTGGGCGACCGAGCCGAGGAGCATGCGCCGGAACCCACCGCGCCCTCGCGAGCCGACCACCAACAGGTCGGCCTCGTCGAGCGAGTGCAGCAACGCCTGTGCCGCGCCCTCGTGCGCCAGCCGGCCGATGACGGTACCGCTCATCTCGTCGCGGGCGATCGTCACGGCCTGCTCGAGCAGGATCTCCGCATCGATCTCGGCGAGCGAGCTGCCGCGGGCGAAGCCCTCCGAGGTCATCCGGTACGGGTACTCCCAGGCGTGCAGCACGATGAGGTCGGCCTTCCTGCGGTCGGCCTCGGCGGCCGCCCACCGCAGCGCCGCCATCGCTCGATCCGAGCCGTCCACGCCGACGACGACCTTGCCGAAGGACTCGGACCGCAACGTCGCCGGGACGACCACCACCGGGCAGGGGCTGTCGTGCAGCACCGCACCGGTGACCGAGCCGAGGATGAAGTCCCTGACAGCGCCCAGGCCGTTGCTGCCGACCACCAGCAGGTCGGCGTCCGCCGCCTCGTCGACGAGGCACCTGACGGGCGCGACGTCGACCGCGTGCAAGTCGAACCCCACCGTCGGGTGCTCGCGCGCGACGCGTTCGACCACATCGTGCAGCGCCGCCTCGCAGGACTTCTTCAGCTCTTCCAGCTGACCGACGGTGGCGCCGGTGGCGCCCATGCCGTAGAAGTCCATCACCGGGGGCAGCGCGTACGACGACATGACGCGCACGGACGCGCCTCGTACCTCGGCCTCGGCAGCGGCCCACCGCACCGCAGCCGTCGACGCCTCCGAGCCGTCGAAACCGACGACCAGTCGATCCTTCATGGCAACGCTCGTGGGTTCTCTCATGTCCTCAGCATCCGTCGAGCGCAGCGAGGGGGCTAGAGGAATTGGCCCTCAACCCTGCGGCTGCCACTCGACGACGAACAGATCCGGCGCCGGCTGTGCCGTGAAGCGACGGCCGCTGATGGCGGACACCTCGAGCACGATCCACTGGAACTTGCCCTCGACGAGCGGGAAGGTGTCGGGGAACTCGTGAGGCCCGGCGACTCGACGCAGCGAACCGCGGACGATCACGCTCCAGGCCGACGCTCCGGCGGAGCCGTCGGGATCGATGTGATCCACCTCGATCGACGACGGCCCCTCGTATCGAGCGAGGGCAGACCGCGGGTTGGTCCGGAACACGATCCGGTGCCGCCCCCCGTCGTGGACGACCCGGTAGTTCACCGGGAAGGCCAACGGGTACCCGTGGTCGATGACGCAGAGCCGCCCGATGGGCTCCCGTTCCACCAGCTGCCAGCTCTCCCACTCCGGCAGTTCGTACGGTGTCGCGCCCATGGCGTGTACCTCCTTCGTCAGCGACGCATCCGTGGATGGGTGATGGCGACCGGGCAACCGGCGCGCTCCGCGACCTCGAGCGCGACCGAACCGAAGATCGCGGTCCGGAAGCCGCTGCGACCTCTCGATCCGATCGCGACGAGGTCGGCGTTGCGACTCGCCTGCACCAGTGACTTCGCAGCGGAGCCCTCACACGACTCGCCGTGGACCGGGTTGTGTGTCCGGGTCGACGCCTCGCGCACGGATTCGGCGAGGACGTCAGCCGCCAGATCACGACTCTCCAACCGTTCCCAGCTGTGCACGAGCGACAGCTCGGCGCCGTGACGGTTCGCCTCGTCGCACGCCCAGTCGAGCGCGGCCATCGACGCACTCGACCCGTCGACGCCCACCACGATGCGCCGGACGTCGCGCGCACCGCGGCCACGCACGACCACGACGGGGCACGGGCTGCGGCGAGCTGCGGATCGCGCGACCGACCCGAGCAGCAGCGTGCGAGCCACACCGGGTTCGGACGAACCGATGACCAGCAGATCGCTCTCGGCCGCGTGGTCGATGAGCGCCTCGCGCGGATCGAGGTGCGTCGCGACCGAGTCGACGCTGAGCCCCGGATGCTCGCGCCGGATGGTGGCGACGATGTCTGCCAAGGCTCCCGTCTGCCGCGCTCCCGCGCCGTAGAAGTCGACGTCGGAGGGGACCGCCCAGCAGGTGACGACCCGCAGCGACGACGTGCGTGCGATGGCCTCGCGCGCGGCCCACTCGACCACGTCTCGCGCGCCGGGCGACGCATCGAAGCCGACCACCACGCGGTGGCGGAGCGGGCTCACGTGCACCTCCTCCTCGACCGACGTCTCAAGGTTCATGGGACCAGGTTCGTGGATCACGTCCGCGCCCGGTAGGGCCTTCCGTCACGACGGCGCTCGGGCCACGTCATCGGTCCGCTCGTCGCTGCGATCGCACACGAGGAGCACCGACTTGTCCGTCGCGTGCGCGAGCACACCCGCAGTCGAGCCGACGCGTGCCCGGCGGATGCCGGTCAGGCCCTGCGTCCCGAGGGCGACGAGATCGGACGAGCAGGTCTCGAGATGACGGAGCAGCTCGAGGGTCGGCTCGCCGGTCAGGATCTTCGGCTGTGCGGAGATGCCCGCTGCGGCGAGTCGCAGCATCGCATCGTCCACGGCCGCCTCGGCGTCGACTCGCCCGTCGTCGACCGTGACCACCGTGACGGAGACCTCATCGGTCCACGGCAGCGCGCAGATCGTCTCGATCGCGGCTGCAGCGTGGCGCGAGCCGTCGTGGCACACCGTGATCGCTCCCGTGCGCCGACCGTGCCGCGCGATGACCATCGGGGCAGGCGGGCGGGTCATCAACCACTCGACGGTGCTGCCCAGGTGGAGCGCCTTCACCAAGCCCGGCCCTCGCCTGCCCACCACGAGCAGATCGGCGGGACGGAGCAGCGCCACCCGAGGATCGCCGTCGAACCGCAGGTTGACCACGCGGTCGATGTCCGCCTCCGCGAAGGCGCTCCGCGGTGACGGCGGCTCCCACTCGAACGCCCCGGTCGAATCTCCGGCAACTGCGTGACCCTGCGGCGGCACGGCCGTGACGATCTCGAGCCTCCAGCCCTTCCAGTGGTGCGAGTTGATCCAGAGCCACGCCAGATCGGCGCCACTCGATCCGTCGTCACCGAACACGAGGGTGTGGTCCGTCTGCAACTGATCGGTCATGCCTTCATGATCGAGCGTCCGCGTCAGGGGAGGTAGAGGACTACGTCCCACCCGGCTGCAGGCGCCGGTGGGAGGCCGCCTGGCCCCGCAACCGCACCACCCGCGCCCGGGCAGAAGGTCCCACGAAGCAGGGACCGAGTCCTCTGCCTGCGCGAAGCGGCCTTCCGTACGGTGACGGCATCAACCTGAACCCCCTGGAGGGAAACCGATGAACACCACATTTGCAGATCAATCCGGCGGTGTGGCGGTGCCGGCCTCGACACCCGTCGTCGCCGTCAAGCGCCGCACCATCGACAGCGTCCTCATCAGCCTCGGTGTCGTGGCCACCGTCGTGCTCGCAGTGGCCGGCGCGTTGCTGACCTGGGGTGCGAACTTCTCGAACGACTACGTGCACGACGAGCTGAGCTCGCAGAACATCACCTTCCCGAGCGCCGAGGCGCTGACCGAAGGTGGCCGCGCCGACCTGGTGAAGTTCGCCGACCACCGAGTCGACACCGGCAAGGAAGCCGAGGGCTACGCGAGCTACATCAACGGACACCTCGCCGACATCGCCGACGGTGCGACCTATGCCGACCTCGGCGGGCCCGAGCGGGCAGCCAACGCTGCGGTCGCCGACGCCGTCGCGGCCGGCCAGCCCCAGGCGACCATCGACGAGCTGCAGGCCAAGGCCGATGCGATCACCGGGCAGCGCAACACGCTGTTCAAGGGTGAGACCCTCCGTGGCCTCCTGCTCTCCGCCTACGCCTGGTCGACGGTCGGGTCGATCGCCGGCTACGCCGCACTCGGAGCGTTCATCGCCGCCGCCCTGATGGCGGTGCTGGTGGTGCTCGGGATGTGGCACCACCACAAGGTCCCCAAGACCGCCTGATCCCTCCACAGAGCGGAACCCCCGGTGCCCGGTCCTCTCGAGGGCCGGGCACCGACGCGTCAACGGACGGCCACCGAGCTGAAGCGGGTGTCGAGCCCCTGTTCCGGCCCTGTGTCGAGACCCGAGAGGAACTCGACCTCATCGGTCATCGCCGAGCTCAGCTCCATGAGGAGCGAACCGATCTCTGCGGTGCTCCACTGCTGAGCGGCGATCCGCTCGACGACGTCGAACAGCGGCAGGCTGAGGCGATCGCGCAACGATTCGTACTCGGCGAGCGCGGTGTCGAGCACTGCCTGCCGGCCGAACCCAGAGGTGACCGCGCGTGCGACGAGCTCGGCATCGCGCAGCGCGTCGGTCAGGCCGTGGGCGCTGAGCGGATCCTTGAAGTAGCCCGCGTCACCGACGAGGGCCCAGCCCGGTCCCCAGGCACGGCGCACGAAACCGGGCTGCCCCGCCCACGTGCGCGCACCGGCCGGCGGGGTCGCCCGGGCGAGCCGCTCGCTCAGCTCCGGAGCGCTCTCGGCGATGATCTCGTGGATGAGCCCGACACCCCCGCGACCGATGCGCGCCGGCGTCGCGCCGACGAAGACACATGCCGCGCCGTCGTTGGTCGGGATGACACCGGAACAGGCATCCGGTTCGAAGTTCCACTCGTAGCCGTCGGTCTCGAGCCCGTGGAAGTACCCGTACGTCGTCGCCGACGTGCTGGTGCCGCTGCGAACCACGGCCGCACCGGTCAGCGAGGCGACCGACGACCGGATCCCGTCGGCACCGACGACCAGCGGGGCGCGCAGCTCGATCATCGACCCGTCCACCGTCGTCGCGCGCACCCCGATCACCCGCCCGTCGCGACGAATGAGACCGATGACCGACGTGCGATGGTGCACCGCGGCGCCCGCTTCCTCGGCGGCCCGCACGATCAGCGGATCGAGCAGCGTCCTCCGGGGCGCGTAGAGCGCGTCGACGCCCACCGTGGGTTTGATCGAGATCACGATCCGCTCGCCGCCGTACTGGAAGGTCGTTCGCCGCACCGGCGGTGTGCCCGCGGCGACGATGTCCTTCAAGAGGCCCCATCGTGAGAGTTGCAGCACCCCGGCTCGCATGAGCGCGTGCGTCGAGAGAGCGTCGGACCCCGGAGCGGCGTGGTCGAGCACGACGACCCTCAGGCCGGCCCGAGCGAGCAGCATCGCGGTCGCTGCGCCGGCGACGCGAGCCCCGACGACGATCACGTCGTAGGTGTCGCCGTCACGCAGGGTTCCGGTGGTTGATCGTGGCTGCATCGAAGGTCCTCCGTCTCGTGCCGTCCGCCCAATGCGGCCGTCGAGGCGACCGTACGAACACGTCCTTCCGGACGCCTTCCCTTCCCCGTCGCCCACCGGGGAAGGTCGGGGGAAGGCCCTCCATCCAGGATCTACGCTCCACAGGAACCATCAGGGGGCGCAGCACATGACGACGGTCCGCATCGAGTTGCTCGGTCAGTTCGCCGTGACGGTCGACGGTGTGCGCGTCGCCGAGGACAGCTGGCGGCGACGTCATGCGGCCGCGATCGTGAAGGTGCTGGCGATGGCCTCGGAGCACCGGCTGCACCGTGAGCAGCTGATCGATCTGGTGTGGCCGGACGACCTCGTCGAGGAGGCACTGCCCAAGCTGCACAAGGCGGCGCACTTCGCCCGTCGAGCGCTGGGGGTCGAGGGGGCGCTCGTCCTCCGCGGCGAGCAGGTCCTCCTGCTGCCCGACCACGAGCTGGACGTCGACGTCGCGGAGTTCGACGAGCTCGCCAAGCGGGCTGTGTCGACCAGCGATCCGCTGTTGGCACGTGCCGCGCTCGACCTCTACCGAGGCGAGCTGCTCCCGGCCGACCGGTACGACCCGTGGGCCGACGAACGACGCGAGCAGCTGCGCGCCAAGTACGTCGACCTGCTGCGTCTGGACCAACGGTGGGACGTGCTGGTCGAGCTCGACCCGAGCGACGAGGACGCGCACCTCGCGCTGATGCGTCAGCACGCGGCCGCCGGTGATCGGCACGCCGCGTTGCGCCAGTTCGAGCGACTCGATCGATCGCTCCGCCGGGAGCTCGGGGTGTCACCGGGGCGGGAGGCGCAGGCCTTGCGCGAGCGTCTGATCGCGACCGACGGCACCCCGCGGCCTTCGGACGACACGCTCGTCGGGCGAACACGCGAACTGGCCGTGCTCGAGCAGGCCCTGCAGGACAGCACCGCTGCGGCCAGCCGGACGATCATCGTCGTCGGAGCGGCCGGCATGGGCAAGTCCGCGATCGTCCGAGCCGTCGCTGGTCGGGCACGCGAGTTGGGCTTCCGCATCGGCAGCGGGTCGGCCGCCCCCGTCGAGGGGGCATGGTCGTACGCGCCCGTCGTGGAGGCACTCGCCGACCTCTGCCGACGCCATCCGGCTCTCCTCGACGGGCTCGCCGATCACCATCGCGACGAGATCCTCCGGGCGTTGCGGAGCACCGAGGTCGAGTGGTCGGGCGAGAGCACGCATCAGGGTCTGTTCGTGGCCGCAGCAGAGCTCGTGCGGCTGGCATCGTCGACGTCGAACCTCCTGCTGGTCATCGACGACATCCACGACGCCGACGACGCCAGCCTCCGCCTCGTGCACTACATCGCGCGGTCGAGCCGCGCACAGCGGGTGTGCATCGTGCTCACCCAGCGCGACACTCCGTCGAGCGACAGCCTCGTCGAGACCCGCCACAGCCTCATCGAACGGCACGGCGCGGTGCAGATCGACCTCCGGCCGCTCGACCGCGGCGACGTCGCCACGCTGGTGCGCCGCCAGGTACCCGACGCGGGGAACGATGTGATCGAACAAGTCGTACGGCTGTCGCGAGGTGTGCCGTTCGCGGTGAACGAGATCGCCCGACGAGCCGCGACCGAGCCCGCCTGGGTCCGAACCCTCGAAGCCAACACCATCGGCGGCCTCGACCCGGCCACCCGCGAGGTGCTGCAGCGCGTCGCGGTCGTCGGTTCGACGTTCGACACCGACGAGTTCGTCGTGCTGTCGGGCCTGTCGGAGGACGACGCATTCGATCACCTCGACGTCGCGCTCGCGGCGGCAGTCGTCGAACCATCGAGCAGCGGCTATCGATTCCGTCACGCCCTGGTGCGCGACGCCCTGCTCGAGGACGTGCCGCCTCACCGCCGTCGCCGCATCCACCGCGACGCAGCCACGAGCCTGATCGAGCTCGGAGCGCCGCCGGGCCGGATCGGTCACCACCTCCTGCAGGCGGGCGCGGCATTCGACGCGGTGCCACACCTGTTGCACGCGGCCGAGTCGGAGGCGGCGATCGGGGCGTACCGCGACGCACTCGCCCTGGTCGACTCGGTGCGACCTCACGCGACGGGGAACCTGCGGGCCCGCGCGCTCGAGCTGCGTGGCGAGCTGCTCAACGCGCTCGGTGATCCCATCGCGACGTACGCCTACCGGGAGGCGCTCGAGGGCGCCGACCCCGCATCCGCACGGCGACTCCGCGCTCGGCTGGCGCGCAGCGCGGTGATGTCGGGCGACCTCGACACTGCGCGCGCGGCGCTCGACGGGCTCGAGACCGACGGGGGACCCGACGATGCGGACATCCTGCTCGCCAGGGGCAACCTCGCGTTCTTCGACTCCGACCTCGATGCGGCCGCACGTGCCGTCGACGAGGCACAGCAGCTGGTCCTCGCCGGCCAGAACAACTGGAAGGTGCTCGACCTCGTCTCCCTCCAGGGCTTGCTCGCCCACCTCTCCGGGAACTGGTTCGATCGCATGCGTCTCGAGCTGCGCCGGACGCGGGAGAACCCATCGGTCGCGAATGCCATCTTCGACGGCCACCTCTGCGCCGCCGAGTACGTGCTCTACGGCCCCACCCCGTACGCCGAGGTCATCGAGATCGCTCGCGATCTGCAGATCACGGCGCGGCGCAGCGGCGCATTACGTGCGGTCGCCTTCGCGTCGGCACTCATCGGCGAGGCCTCGCTGCTCTCGGGCGATCTGGAGACGGCCGAGGTGGAGCTCACCGAAGCGAGCGAGCTCCACCGCGATCTCGGATCGGTCGCGGGTGAGTCGCACACGTTGCAGCGGCTGGCCGAGCTGCACCTCGCGCGTGGGGACCGGGAGGAGGCGCGAGCCTTGTTGCAACGAGCGCTCCCGCTGGCGCGGCGATCGATGGTGCCGAACCACCTCCTGCAGCGCATCTTCGGCACGATGATCCTCGCCGCCAGCGATCCTGACGAAGGTCGTGCGGTGGTGGACCGAGCCGAATCGACCCTCGGATGGGACGACCAGTGCCCGTTCTGCTCGGTCATGCTGTCCGTGCCCGCGACGATCGCGTGCGCGCGAGCGGGCGACCTCGACGCCTCCCGCCGGCATCTCGAGCTCGCGCAGCGCTCGACCCTGCTCTGGCAAGGCACCTCGTGGGAGGCGGCCGTCGCCGAGGCGCAGGCGGAGCTCGCCGCCGCAGAAGGCGATGCCGAGTTCGCGGCCGGTCAGTGGCGCGCCGCCGCCGACCAGTTCGAGCGCGCGGGTCAGCCACTCGATGCCGACCGGTGCCGGCAGGCACTCGCAGCCGTCTGAGACGACCCGAGCGAGTCCTTCCCCCGGCCTTCTCGCGAGGTCCGGTCACCGAGAAGTCGTCGAGAAGGTCCATGTCGCATCCTGCTCGGCATGTACACACGAAACACACACATCCCGACACCCTTCCCCTCCATCGACGCCATCGATGCGCTGTCACGCATCGACCTGCTGCGCTGGTGCAACCGCGAGCAAGTCGAGCTCGTGCGCCCCGACACCGACGTGCTGGACCTGCCCGCCGGAACGGTGCTCGAGCGCGCCGGCACGCACGGCCACCAGTTCATCGGCCTCGTGCGGGGGACCGTCGAACATGACCACGTCACCGCCGGGGTGACCCTCATGCACGCCGGCGACCAGATCGGCGCAGCCGAGCTGATCGAGGGTTCGGCACACGAGGCGACCTGTACTGCCCTCACCGACATCACCGTCGTGGTCGTGTTCGGCCCGGCCTTCCGTTCGCTCGTCGGCTCGCTGGTCGACGTCCCGTGTTCCGACCGCGTCCTGGCCGCGGCAGCGTGAGCGGGGTGATCGCCATGAACTACCACGTTCCCTTCACCTACGAGATCGCCCGTGCCGAGATCGACGAGCGGCTCCGACGAGCACAGCTCCGGCGCGAGTCGATCGGCCACGACGAACGCACTCGGGACCGGTTCGGACGCCGCCGCAGACCGCGGACGATCACGTGATCGACCTCGACGAACCCGTGCTGTCGGCCCGCGAGCTCTCGCTGCGCGCGGCCGACGGCACGGTGCTGCTCGACCGAGTCTCCGTCGAGCTCCATGCAGGGGAGGTCGTCGTGATCATGGGGCCGTCGGGCGCCGGCAAGACGCTCCTCCTCGACACGCTGGCCGGCGTGCGAGCCGGCTCGTCCGGTTCCGTCGAGCTGCGTATGCCGACGGCAGATGGCGGCCGCCCGAGCGTCGTCGGCTACGTCCCGCAGGACGACATCGTGCACCTCGACCTGCCGGTCGAGTCGACGCTCAGGTACGCGGCACGTCTACGGCTCGGACACGCGACGTCCAGCGAGATCGACGCCGCCGTCGAGCGGACGCTCGACGCCCTCGGCCTCACCGGAGTGGGACGCCAGACGGTTGCCAGCCTGAGCGGCGGGCAACGCAAGCGCGCCTCGATCGGATCGGAGCTCGTGGGGCGGCCGACGGTGTGCCTCCTCGACGAACCCACGTCCGGACTCGATCCGACTGCGGCCTCGGAGCTCATGCACGTGCTGCGCGCTCTGGCCGACCACGGAGCCGCGATCGCGCTGACGTCGCACCACGCCGACGACGCGCTCCTCGCCGACCGCGTGGTCGTCGTCGCACCAGGGGGGCGCATCGCGTTCGACGGCACCCCCGCGCGAGCCCTCGACCACTTCGGGGTCGACGACCTGCGTGCGATCAGCGCGGTGCTGGCGGTTCGTCCGTTCGCTCCGCCGGCCCTGGACGAGGGGCGACGCCGCTCCCGCCACCGGCGCGCCCGGCCTCGTCAGCGCCCCGCCCCTGCTCGGGCAGCCCGCACGTCGAG
The DNA here is from genome assembly GCA_050248155.1 of Ilumatobacteraceae bacterium. GTDB lineage: Bacteria > Actinomycetota > Acidimicrobiia > Acidimicrobiales > Ilumatobacteraceae > VFMC01. The sequence goes on along the minus strand of JBFWSW010000071.1, from coordinate 5,603 downwards.
CTCGTCCCGGCAGCTCCTGACGCTGGCTCGACGCAACGGAGACCTCGCGCTGCGCAACCGGATGAGTCTCGCCATCATGGCCGGATCGCCGTTCCTCGTCGTCGCGATGTTCCTCGTCCTGTTCGAACCGCATTCCTTCGCGACGAGCCCCGCGACGACGGGCGTCGCGATGACGTACTGGCTCGCCTTCGCCGGGTTCTTCTTCGGGCTGACGTTCGGCCTGTTGCAGATCTGCACCGAGTTGCCGATCCTTCGTCGCGAGCGCTTGTCCACCATCGACCTCGGTCCGTACCTCGCCGCCAAGTGCGTGGTGCTCGTGCCGGCGCTCGTGGCGGTCGACATCGTCATGGTCGCCACCCTGACGTCACTCGACCGACTGCCGAGGCTCGGCACGTCGGGCACGATCGAGCTCACCGCGGCTCTCGTCGCCGACTCGGTCGCCGGCCTCGCCCTCGGCCTGCTCGCCTCGGCGTCAGTCACCACCGCGGCGCAGGCCGCGCTCGCGCTGCCGATGCTGTGCTTCCCTGCGGTGCTGTTCTCGGGTGCCGTCGTGCCCGTGCAGGCGATGACCGGCGCCGGTCGGGCCATCGCTGCGTTCGTCTCGACGCGCTGGGGCTTCGATGCCGTGGCACGAGCGCTCGAGCTCGACGCGGCACTCGGTCACACCGCAGCCGGCCGCGAGCTGCTCGCGCAGCACGGCGGCGCCTTCGCCGGCTCGCCGACGACGCCGATCGTCGTGGTCTGCGTGCTCGCGCTCGTCTTCCTGGTGGCCGCACGCGGGGTCGTGGGCGCCCGCTCGCTCAGCAACCGGTCGCTCAGCTCGCGAGGAACAGCTCGACCTCGTCGATGAACCGGACGCCCGTCGTGATCGAACGAGGCGCGGGCCTCATCCCAGAGCGTGGCCGACGAGCAGCGCTGCCAGGTAGAGCGCGCCGCCCACCCCGAGCACCACCGCCATCGGCGCGCGTCGGGTCGATGCGACGATCCCGCCTGCCATCGCGACGAGCGTGGGGATCATGCGCCCGTCGTGTGCCGCATCGGTACCCGACGTGGCCACGAGCCCGGCGATCGCAGCCACGCCGGCCGCCCGTACCGTCGCCTCGAACCGCGCAGGCAGGGCCTTGCGCTGAAGCACGAGCAGCGGCCCCACGCGGAGCAGATAGCTCCCGGCACCGACCGCGACGATGACGACCCACATCATGTCTCGGCCCGCCCGCCCTGCGCGGCGAACACGCCCACACCACCGACGACAGCGGCGAGCAGACCGGTCCCCGCAGGCAAGTTCGTCCCGGCAACGGCGATGACAGCGGCCGCGAGCAAGCAGCCGCGGGAACGGCGATCGCGCAGGCTGTCGCCGAGGAGGCCGATGAGGCAGAGTGGCACGACGATGCGGAGGTCGAGGCCGTGCAGCGTGGCGCCGAGGAGCGCCCCGGCGGCGATGCCCGCCGACCAACCGGCGCCCAGCACCGATCCGGCGGCGAGGAAGAAGCGACGCTCGGCTCGCCCGTCCGTTGATCCGTCCACCTCCGCCATCGCTGCGGCCCACGTCGGATCGATGATGAGCGGGGCCGCGACGACCCGGAACCAGCGCGGCTGACCCCGCCAGCGTTGGGCGAGCGACGCGCTGTAGACCGCGAGCCGAAGGTTCACGAGCAACGCCGTCACGACGGCGACGAGCGCGCCGTCGCTCCGGGCGAGGCGCATCGCCGCGAGCTGAGCGCTGCCGGCGTAGACGAGCCAGCTGCCCGCCCAGCCGGCGACAGGCGCACCGAGATCGGCTGCGGTGGCGCCGACGATCAGCGCGAACGGCTGGTACGCGACCACGAACGGCAGCATCGCGAGCGCCCCGGCTCGTGCCGGGTGCGCCGACCGAACGCCGGTTGCTGTTCGTGGAGCAGTGACGGCGACAGACATGCCTCGAGGGTCGTGGCTCGGCCTTCCTCGATCCTTCCTTCCCCTGCCGCGAGCGCGGAAGGGGAAGGGAAGGCGGCCTTCGTACGGTGCGGCTGCCTCGGTCGAACGCCGAGCGCCAACTCATCAACCGAAGGAGTACGACATGTCCACCGCCACCAGCCCGAACCCCGTCCGCAACGGGGTCGACACCGCCACCCTGTTCGCCACGCTCGACGCCGTGAAGGGGACGCCGGACATCGCCAAGTTCCGGTTCCGCGCCGCGAACACCTGGGTCAGCGGCACCCACAGCCAGTCGACGATCCACGGCTTCTACGGCGCGATGCAGGAGATGGAGCACGCCAGTGCCCACACCTACGACGCCGACCACCCCGCCGTGCTCGTCGGCAACGACAACGGCCCGACCCCGGTCGAGTTCCTGCTGCACGCGCTCGCCGCGTGCCTCACCTCGGGCATCGCCAACATCGCCGCGGCACGCAAGGTGAACCTCACGCGCGTGCAGTCGGTCGTCGAAGGCGACATCGACCTGCTGGGGATCCTCGGCCTGTCGTCCGATGTGCGCAACGGCTACCAGGGCATCAAGGTCAGCTTCCAGATCGAGGGCGACGATCCCGCCAAGTTGCGTGAGGTCGTCGAGCAGTCGACCGCCCGCTCTGCGGTGTTCGACGTCCTCACGAACGGCGTGCCGGTGTCGATCGAGGTCGACGCTCGCTGAGCGAGGAGCTCGGTTCCGATGATGAACTTCGACCATCCCACCGTCGAGCACATCGACACGCTGATCATCGGCGCGGGTCAGGCAGGTCTGGCGATGAGCCGCTGCCTGACCGAGCGCGGCGTCGATCACGTCGTGATCGAGCGCGGTCAGATCGCCGAGCGCTGGCGGAGCGAGCGCTGGGACTCGCTGCGCCTGCTGACACCGAACTGGATGACCCGGCTGCCGGGCCACCGGTACACGGGTCCCGATCCGGACGGCTTCATGACGGCCGCAGACGTGGTCGACTTCTTCCGCTCCTACGCCGACGCGTCGTCCGCGCCGGTGAGGAGCGGGACGACGGTGGTCGGGGTGCGCTCGTGCGCTGACGGCACGTTCATCGTCGACACGATCTCGGACCACACAGGTCCGAGCCGCACCCGAGCACACAACGTCGTGGTCGCGTCCGGCTGGTGCGACCTGCCCCGAATCCCCCATCTCGCGGCAGGTCTCGCCGCCGACGTCGAACAGGTGGTTCCGTCGGCATACCGCAACCCCGGCCAGCTGGCCGACGGTGGTGTGCTCGTGGTCGGTGCGTCCGCCACAGGAGTGCAGATCGCCCGCGAGCTCCGCAGCGCGGGCCGTGACGTGGTCGTCGCCGTCGGACGCCACTCCCGGCTGCCGCGCACCTACCGCGGCATGGACATCCAGTGGTGGCTCGATCGTCTCGGCACGAACCGGGCGACGATCGATCGCTACGCCGACCCTGCCCGCGCCCGCAACGAACCCTCCGGCCAGCTGATCGGGACCCCCACTCGTGAGTCGGTCGAGCTGACCGCGCTCCACGCCCTCGGCGTCCGGCTCGCCGGCCGGCTCACGTCGATCGACGGGCATCGCGCCGAGTTCGCCGACGATCTCGCCGCCAACACCGCCAGCGCCGATGCTCGGCTGCGGCGCACGCTCGCCTCGATCGATGCACACATCGAGGCCACCGGACTCGAGCGTGAGGTGGACGGCGCCGGTGCACTTGCCGTGCTGCCGCCCGTCGAGCCGCTCCGCGACGTTGATCTGCGGCGCGCCGGCATCCGCTCCGTCGTGTGGGCGACGGGCTACCGGCGCAGCTACCCGTGGCTGCAGGTGCCGGTGCTCGATGCCGCGGGCGAGATCGTGCACCAGCGCGGTGTCACGCCCGTTCCCGGTGTGTACGTGCTGGGACAGAGGTTCCAGTACCGGCGTGATTCGAACTTCATCGACGGCGTCGGAGCCGACGCCGAGCACCTGGCGCGGCACATCGGATGCCGCCGGGGGCGTCGCGCACTGCTCGCGGCGATCCGGCCATGAGCCGCCGGCGCACGCTGCTCGGCGTGTGGGCCCACCCCGACGACGAGGCGTACCTGTCGGCCGGGTTGATGGCCGCGTGGCGGCGCCGCGGCGATCGAGTGGTGGTCGTGACGGCGACCCTCGGCGAGCTCGGAACGCCAGACCCTGACGCATGGCCACCGCATCGCCTCGCCGGACTCCGTCGGCGCGAGCTGAACGCCAGCCTGGCCGCACTGGACGTCGACGACGTTCGAGTGCTCGGCCATGCCGATGGCGGTTGCCATCTCGTCGACGCGGCGGACGGCGCCGCGGAGATCGCCGACGTCGTCGACGAGGTGTCACCGGACGTGATCGTCACGTTCGGGGCCGACGGGATGACGGGACACCTCGATCATCGAGCGGTGAGCAGGTGGACGACCGACGCATGGCTCGCTGGTGGCACGGCGGCCGACCTCTGGTACGCAACCGTCACGCCTCAGTTCCACGACCGCTGGTCGCACGTGAACGATTCGATCGGTCTGTGGGCCGAGCAACCGGCGCCGCCCTGCACACCTGCCGACGATCTGATCCACCACGAGCGGCTCGATGACGACCTGCTCGACGCCAAGGTCGCCGCACTGCGAGCGCATGCGTCGCAGACGATGCCGCTCATGGCGTTGCTGGGACCGGACACCTACCGCGAATGGTGGGCCGTCGAGTCCTTCGTCGCGGCGCGTCGCTCCGTCCGAGTGGGAGCATCCCCCGCTGACAGACTGACCCGATGTCCGTCTACCTCATCGTGAACGCATCGATCACCGACCCCGCCGGCCTCGACCAGTACGTCGCCGGCGTCGGCCCCAGCCTCGCCGGACGCGACGTGAAGATCCACGTCGTCACCAACGAGGCCGAGACCGTCGAGGGCACGCCGGCCGGTCCCCGGGTGGTGGTGATGGAGTTCCCCGACCGAGACGCGTTCCACGCGTGGTACGACTCCCCCGAGTACCAAGCCGTGATCGGCCTTCGTCACGCGAGCACCGACGGCTTCGCCGTGCTCGTCGACGGCTTCGGCTCCTGATCGAAGATCAGTCGTCGCTGTCCTCGCGGATCGGCGAGTCGGCGTGCGCGTCGACCGGGCGAGGGCTCCGCTCTGTCGGGAGCGGGCAGTAGCCCCGCCGCCTCGCGTGGAGGATGTTCAGCGCGCCGATGGCTGCCCCGGCAGCGATGATCACGATCGGTTCGAGATCGAACGCCACCCCCAACAGCACCAGCACGACAGCCACACCCACGGCCCACACCACTGGATGAGCCACGACCCAGTCACTGAAGCGGCTCGGCACGCTGCGCATCCGCCACCACATCCCTCGCTCGGAAACGGACGACTGTAGGACCACCTCGTCCGGATGTCGAGCGACGACCCGGCCGACCGGGACCACCGTCGACCCGAAGGCTCCGGCTTGCACGACACCCACTCCTTCTCCGCGGAGAATCTCGAGGTGCGGGATCTGCTAGTGCCTTGACCGGATTCGTTGGGGGTGTCGCGTCCGCGTTCTGATCGGTCTGATCTGTTTTGATTGCGTGATGGCTGAGCGGGTGAGGGTGCGTGAGATCTCGTCGGAGGAGGGTCGCCGGTTACTTGGCATCGTGCGGCGATCGTCGGGGTCGGTGGTGACGTGGCGGCGAGCGCAGATGGTGTTGCTCTCGG
>JBFWSW010000070.1:6746-18701 GCA_050248155.1 Ilumatobacteraceae bacterium | reverse complement strand
TCGCCGAGCGCACCGTGAACACATCGATCACCGGCATGATCAACGGAGGACTTCCAGTGGTGACCACACTCGTGACGGCAGTCTTCACGCGCACCATGCCGAGTGCTCGCCGGATCGTGGCCGTCAGCATCGGTGCCGCCGGCATCGCGATGATCTCCCTGTCGTCCGTCGGCGCCGACGCAGGCGCGGACGCCGGAGGGATCGCGTGGCTCCTCCTCGCCCTGCTCTGCTATGCGGTGGCCGCCAACACCGCACGTCCGCTGCAGGCGAAGTACGGCGCGCTCGCGTCGATGCTCTGGCTCACGGCGTTCGGCGCGTTGTGGTCGTTGCCCTGGGGACTGATCGAACTGCCCCACAGCGACATCACGTGGAGCGCGGTCGGTTCACTGGTCGTGCTGGGCGCGATCGGCACAGGGGTGGCCTTTGCGATCTACGGCGTGCTGCTGCTCCACGCGGGGCCGGTGCGAGGGATGATCGGCATCTTCTTCACGCCCGTCGTCGGCCTGCTGCTGGGGGTGACAGTCCGCGACGACGAGCTGCACGGTGTGGCCGTCGCCGGCATGCTCGTGGTGATCGGCGGGGCGATGCTGACGAGCCGGCCCGAACCGGTCCGCGCACTTCGGCCGTCCGCCGTCGAGCTCGTCACACCGGGACAGCCAGGCTGACCGCGAGCCCGGAGGACACGTCGCCGGTGACCGTGCCGAGCTGCTGCTCCCACCCGTCGCTGAACACGTTGTCGGTCTGGAGCGAGAGGCTCTGCATGTTCCTGACGCTCTGCTCGTAGCCACTGGTCGCGTACACCAGCTCGCAGGTGTCCTCGGGCAGCGCGATCTGTGACGTTGCGATCGGCGACCCGCCGGCGGTTGCATCGTCGACGCTGGAGTACACCTCGAAGTGCACGTGAGGCCAGCGTCCCGAGTAGGCGGCCGGGAAGATGCTGGTGAAGGTGACGGTGCCGTCGGCGCCAGTGGGTTGCACACCACGGAGGTAGTTCTCGCCGGTGACGCCGTCGGAGTACATGGAGTAGCGACCCTCACGGTCGCAGTGCCAGACGTACACCGCCGCGTCTGCGAGTGGTGCGCCCGCCGCCGACGCATCGGTCACCTGGAACGTGATCGTCAACGGCACCCCCGCCGCCGTCGTCGCCGAGCTCCCGAAGCTGGACCGGATGTCGCTGCGGACGATGCCGCTGTCGTCGAGCACGTTGACACCGTTGCTGCCGTCGCCTGGATACGGGCCCGCCGTCTCCTCGGGGATGACCGCTGCCGAGGCGTTGCTCGCGGCTGCGGTGGTGGCAGGGGCCGTCGCGCTCGATGCGGTGGACACGGTCGATGCGGCAGAGTCGGAGCCGCCGCCGCAGGCCACCACGAACGCGGCGGCGCCAGTGCCTGCGAGCAACGTGAGCAACCTGCGCCTGCTGAACAACGTGCCGAGGTCGAACGCCAGACCTCGGTCGTGGTCGTCGGTCGCGTCGTGATGGTCGGATGCGGGATGCGGGGGTGCGGGATGGTGTTCGTTCGTCACGCTGGCTCGCTCTCATCGGGCCTGGGGGCCGTGGTCGGTGCGGGCACCGTACGGTCGTCGGACGGCGGAGGGAACCGGACCGGGCGTCATCTCACCCGCTTCTCACCTCGTGGACCCGGGCGCTCACCGCGCTCACACCCGGCGCTGACGTGGATCAGATCTCGACCTGCGAGCCGACCTCGAACACGCGGTCGGCGGGGAGGTTGAAGAACCGGCTCGCGTTGTCCGCTCCCCGGTTGAGCAGCACGAACAGCTGCTCGGCGAGTGGATGCATGCCTGGCGCCTTGCCGGCCAGGATCGATTCACGACCGATGAAGTAGGTGACGTCGTCGGGGTCGTAGTCCAACCCACGATGACGGATCCCGGCGAGCGCCCTCGGCACGTCGGGCTCTTCCATGAAGCCGAACGACAGCAGCACCTGGAAGACACCGGGCTCGACCTTGGTCACGACGGCGCGTTCGTCGTCGGGCACGCGGGGTGCGTCGGAGGTGTCGACCGAGACGATGAGCGTGGTGCGGTGCAGCACCTTGTTGTGCCGGAGGTTGTTCACCAGCGCCGGCGGGGCCTTCCCGAGGTCCTTGAACATGAACACCGCGGTGCCCTCGACCCGCTTGACGTTCATCGCCTCGTCGAGTGCCGCTGCGATCGGGCGCTCACCACGATGGATGCGCGCCGCGACGAGTTGACGGCCCCTGCGCCACGTGGCCATCTGCACCAGCAGCCCGACGGCGACGAGGAGCGGGAACCAGCCGCCGTCGGGGATCTTGGGGACGTTCGCGGCGAGGAAGCACAGGTCGATCGCGAGCAGCGGCAACACGACGGCGAAGGCCTTCACGGGGTGCCAGTCCCATTTGTCACGCGCGATGCGGTAGAAGAGCAACGTCGTGATGACCATCACGCTGGTGACCGCGATGCCGTACGCGCCGGCGAGTCGGCTCGAGGTCTGGAAGCCGATGACCAGTCCGACGCACCCGATCATGAGGAGCCAGTTGACGAGGGGGACGTACACCTGGCCCTGGTGCTCGCCCGAGGTGTGCCTGATCTCGACACGTGGCAGGTAGTCGAGCTGCACCGCCTGGACGGTGAGGGAGAACGCGCCGGAGATGAGAGCTTGCGACGCGATGACCGACGCGGACGTGGCCAGGATGGCGAGCGGCCAGATCATGAACTCGGGCGCCATGCGATAGAAGGGGCTCTCGATGGCGGCCGGGTCGCGGATGAGCAGCGCCGCCTGGCCGAAGTAGTTCAGCAGCAGTCCGGGGAGGACGAGCGAGTACCAGATGAGCGCGATGGGCTTGCGCCCGAAGTGACCCATGTCGGCGTACAACGCCTCGCCACCGGTGACGACCAGGAAGATGCTGCCGAGCGCGAGGAACGCCTTGCTCGGCTCGGCGGCGAAGTAGTGGACCATGTTGATCGGGTTGACGGCCTGCAGCACCGACGGTTCGAGCAGGATCTGACGAAGCCCGAGCACACCGAGCGTCGTGAACCAGACCACCATGATGGGCCCGAAGACCCGCCCGACGGCTCCGGTTCCCCGACGTTGCACGACGAAGAGGGCGAGGAGGATCACGACGGCGAGCGGGATGACCACACCCTCGACAGCTGACGAGGCGACCTCGAACCCCTCGACCGCGCTGAGCACCGAGATGGCCGGCGTGATCAGCCCGTCGCCGTAGAGGAGGGCCGTGCCGAACACTCCCAGGGTGACGAGCGCTGCGGTTCTTCGGCGAGCTGGTGTCTTCGGCATCACCAGCGCGGTGAGCGCAAGGATCCCTCCTTCGCCACGGTTGTCGGCGCGCATGACGAAGCCGATGTACTTGATCGAGATGATGACGACGAGCGCCCAGAACGCGAGGGAGGCCAGTCCGAGCGCGTTCGTGCGATCGACGGACAGGTGGTGGTGCTCGAACGCCTCGCGGAACGCGTACAGGGGGCTGGTGCCGATGTCGCCGAAGACGACGCCGAGTGCGCCCAGCGCGAGCGCCCCCGTGCCCACCTTGACCCCGTGCCCGTGCCCATGCTCCGGCGGTGGGGTCTCGCCTTCCGGTGGGTACTCGTCCTCGGGGGCCTCGGGGTGTCCGATGTGCACCTGTTCGACGCCGGCCTCGCCGACGTCACGTGGTTCGACCGCCGCCGGTCCGACCGTCTTGTCCGATGCCACAGGGCGAACACGCTATCGCTCCGGCGATCGAGGAGGCATGATCTGCCCGAGAACCCCCAGGTCAGGCCGGCTCCGACGTCCAGCGGCGCGCGCCCGCCGGCGTGTCGGGGACCAGCCACCGCAGCACGCTGAAGTCGCCGAGTCCGTCCGGATCGCACAGTGCTTCGGCTTCACGGATCCGGCTCCGCATCGCGAACGCCGCGACGGTCGGTGCTGCGGCGCTCGCCTCCCACTCACGCCGACCCTCGGCGACGAGCTCGTCGATCCCCCACCGTCTCAAGAAGTTGCGCTGCAGCTCGACCGTGGCGGGCGGCGGCAGCTGATCGAGCGCGACCTGTGCGGTGATGTCCTGCGAGCCAGGAGCGGTCAGGTAGTGATCGCCTCGTTGCTGGCCGCGGTAGGTGCGCAGCCAGTTGCGCCACGCCTCGCCGGCGAGGTCGGCCGTCTGGGCGGATACGTAGTCGAACGCAAGGATCGACCCGGCGCTGAGGGCGGTCGCTGCTCGGTGCACCCAGGCGGTGGCCGCCTCCTGCCACGGCACCCGCGCCCCGAGCCGTGCCGTCGCCGGCAACCACGCGGGAGGGTCGGTCAACGGCCGGAGCAGCTCGACGAAGCGATCGCCGTGCCGGTCGACGTGCGCCTCGCGCCACCCGCCGTCGAACACGAGCAGCCGGAACGGGAGGTTGTCGAGCAGCTCGTTGGCGACGACGACCCCGGCGACCGGCTCGGCAGGCAGGTCGGCGCGCGACGCGATGCCGTCCGGGTGACGTGCGCGCTGCGCCGGCGAGACCTCGACCGCCACGTAGCAGAGGCCGGGTGAGGCTGCGAGCACGGAACGGGCAAGGGTCCCCGGCCCCGCGCCGGCCTCGATGACGGTGAAGTCGGCTGGGTTGCCGAGCCGCGCTCGCTCGGCCCCGATGTACCGAGCCAGCACCGTTCCGAACAGCGGCCCGACCTCCGGCGACGTGAGGAAGTCGCCGCGACGCCCGGCGACGCCGCCGGCTCGATAGAAGCCGTGTGCTCCGTAGAGCGCGATCTCGAGGTAACGATCGAAGCGCAGGGGACCGTCGGCGGCGATGGCCGCAGCGATCTCGTCAGCGGCCGAAGGCACCGCTCAGATCGGTGAGATCGCCGTAGCGGCCGACGAGGTCGGGCAGGACGCCCAGCACGATCGTCGTGCCGCACGTGATGACGAGGGCAGCGCCCAGCGAAGCCGGTGTGCGGATCGGGGTGACGTCGCCATCGGGCGCCGGCTTCATCCAGATCTCGCGCATGACGGTGACGTAGTACGCCGCGGCCACGACGGTGTTGATCGCGCCGATCACCGCGATGCTGTACCCCCAGCCGGTGCCGGCATCGAGCACCGCCTTGAAAGCACCGAACTTGGCGAACCAGCCGCCGAGCGGCGGCACGCCGGCCAGCGACGCGAGGAAGATGGTCATCACCACGCCGAGCGCGGGTGCGTAGCCGAAGAGGCCGCCGTAGCTCGAGATCTGGCCGCTGCGGGTCTTGCGTGCCACGGCGATGACGACCGCGAACGCACCGAGGTTCGTGGCGGCGTACACGACGAGGTAGACGACGACAGCGCGCAGCGCCGACTCCTGCGAGTCGCTCGCCACCGCGAGTGGCATCAGGATGAACCCACCCTGGCTGATGCTCGAGTACGCGAGCATCCGCACGATGTTCGTCTGACGCAGCGCGAGCACGTTGCCGACGGTCATCGACAATGCGGCGAGCACCCACATGAACGGCTGGTACACGTCGGAGGCCTGGGGGAAGGCCACGTACACGAGCGTGACGAGTGCGACGAAGCCGGCCGCCTTCGATGCGACACTGAGGAACGCGGTGATCGGCGTCGGCGCACCTTCGTACGCGTCGGGTGCCCACGAGTGGAACGGCACGGCGCTGATCTTGAACGCGAACCCGACGACGATGAACACGACGCCCAACGTCTCGGCCCCGCTGAAGTCGCCCTTGGCCGTGATCGAATCGCCGAGGTCGGTCAAGAGCGTCGTGCCGGTGACGCCGTACAGCAGGCTCATCCCGTACAGCATCACGCCGCTGGCGAACACGCCGAGCAGGTAGTACTTGACGCCTGCCTCGTTGCTCTTCTCCTCGCGCTTGTTCCAGGCGGCCAGCATGTAAGCGGGGATGGAGAGGAACTCGAGGGCGACGAAGATGCTGATGAGATCGCGCGCGCTCGCCATCATCACCATGCCGAGGATGCTGCTGAGCAACAGGACGTAGTACTCGCCCTGGTGGTAGCCGCCCTCTTCGATCTCGTTGCTGCTCATCAGCACGACGACGTAGCCGGCCAGCAGGAACAGCGCCTTCAGCACCAGCGAGTAGTTGTCGACGACGTAGCGGCCGTCGAACATCGAGCGGACCTCGCCGCCCACCACGCCGAGGGTGACGATCGGCAAGAACGCGCCGAGCAGCACGAACCCGCTGAGCGTGGAGGTGATCCACCGCTGCCGGTCCTCGAGGAAGAGATCGACGACGAGCACCAGACAGATTCCGGCGGCCAGCACGATCTCGGGCGCGAGCGCGTGGTAGTCGATCGTCGGCGACGTGAAGTCGGCCGCGGCGAGGAGGGCTCCGATCACTTGGCGAAGACCTTCACCATCTCGGTCACGGCCGGGTCCATCACCTTGAACATCAGCTGCGGGTACACACCGAACACGAGGATCGCGATGAGCAACGGCGTCCACGCGATCCATTCGTAGATGTTCACGTCGGTGATCTCGTCGTGGTGCTCGTCGTTGGCCGCGGCACCGACCGAGTGTGCGTGTCCGCCGCTGACGAACTCGGGGTTCGGCTCACCGAACGCCGTGCGCTGGTACAGCCAGAGGAGGTACGCCGCTGCGAGCACGGTGCCGATCGCGGCGATGACCATCAGCGTGCGGAAGAGCTCTTCGCTCAGGCCCGGTGCCGGTGAGTAGGCACTGAGGATCGCGGGGAACTCACCCCAGAACCCCGCGAGGCCCGGTAGGCCGAGCGATGCCATCGCGCAGAACCCGAGGATCCAGCCGAGCCGCGGCATCTGCAGCAACATGCCTCGCAGCCGGCTGATCTCGAGGGTGTGATAGCGCTCCTTCACGCTGCCGGCGACGAAGAAGAGCATGCCGGTGATCAGGCCGTGGGCGACCATGCCGAACAGCGCAGCGTTGATGCCGGTCGCTGTGAGCGTCGAGATGCCGAGCATGACGAAGCCCATGTGCGCGACCGAGCTGAACGCGATGAGCCGCTTCATGTCCGTCTGGGCGAGGCAACCGAGCGCGCCGTAGATGATGCCGATGACCGCGAGCACGCCGATCGCTGGAGCCCACTCCCGCGCAGCCTGGGGGAGGATGGGGATCGCGATCCGGACGAAGCCGTAGGTGCCGAGCTTCAGCAGGATCGCGGCGAGGATGACCGAGCCCTGTGTGGGTGCCTGGGTGTGGGCGTCGGGCAGCCAGGTGTGGAACGGGAACATCGGCACCTTGACGGCGAAGCCGATGAACATGCCGGCGAAGATCCAGACCGCCGTGTTCTTGGCGATGGCACCACCGTTCTCGACGAGGTACGGGATCGAGAAGCTCTCGGCGCCGGTCTTGTAGTAGAGCGCAAGGAACGCGACCAGCATGAGCGCTGATCCGAACATCGTGTAGAGGAAGAACTTCAGCGACGCGTACTGGCGCTGCTCGCCACCCCACACGCCGATCATGAAGTACATCGGCAGCAGCACGACCTCGAAGAACACGAAGAACAAGATGAGGTCCTGGGCGATGAACGTGCCCGCCATGCCCGTCTGCAGCACGAGCATCAGGATGAGGAACGCCTTCGGGTTGCCCGGCGCGGGGATGTGGTCCCACGAGTAGATCATCACCAGGAACGTGATGACCATCGACAGGAAGTAGAGCGGCAGGCTGATGCCGTCGAGGCCGACCGTGTAGCCGCTGTTGATGACGCTGATCCACTCGGTGTTGGCGAAGAACTGCAGCTTCTCGGCCTGGTCGTAGTCGAACATGGCGAGCGTCGCGATGCCGACGCCCACCGTTCCCGCTGCGGTGAGCAGCGCCACCTGCTTGAGCAGCAGCTCCTCGCGCTTGGGGATGAGCAGCATGACCAGCACGCCCGCGAGGGGCAGGAACGTGCCGACGCTGAGGATCCAGTTCTGATCGCTGATGACGTTCATGTGTTCCCTCAGGTGTTGACGATGACGAGCACGAGCGCGGCGATTGCTGCGGCACCGAACAGCAGCGCTCCGTACTGGTTGACCTTGCCCGTTTGCAGCGGCCGCAGCGCGCCGCCCGTACCTCTCGCGATCGCACCGCTGCCGTCGACTGCCCCGTCGACGACGCGCTGGTCGATGTTCTTGTAGATCCAGTTGCCGGTCTTGCGGCCCCCGATGCCGAAGGCGTTGACGATGCCGTCGAGCACGTTCTGGTTGATCCAGTAGGCGGCCTTGGCGATGGGATGCGCGATCGCACGAACGATGACGTTCTCGTACAGCGCGTCGAGGTAGTACTTGTTGACGAGGAACCGGTGGCCGGCGCCGAGCAGTGCGTTGCGCTCGGTGAGGCCCTTCAGGCGGTTGGCGGCTTCACCGAAGACGGCCTTGCACAGGGCGAGGCTGACGAGGAACCCGGCGAGGACGAGCGCGATCGAGGGCAGTGCGTTCACCCACTTGAACTCGGCCGCCTCGGGCAGCTCGACGCCGATCGAGCTCTCGAGCCAGTGGTGCATCTTCTCGATGTGGAACGGCGCCGCGTTGAGGTACCCCGACACGACGGCCAGCGCCGACAAGATGATGAGTGGCAGCACCAGCAGCGCCGGCGACTCGGTCGCCACGATGAAGCCGTTCTTGTGGCCGTGACTGGCGTCCGCTGCGCTTCCGCCGCTCACGGCGTGTGCCTCGTCGCTGGCGCTTCCCTCGGCACCGTGGGCGACGCTTGCGTGTGCCATCGCGCCGTGACTTGCCACCGCATGTGCGTCGGCGTCGTCGTGGGCTTTCTCGTGGGCTTCGGAGTGCTCGTGACCGTGCCCGGCCGCGGCGCCGCGAGGCGAGCCGAAGAACGTCAGGTAGGTCGCCCGGGTCATGTACGCCGTCGTCAAGAACGCGCCGATCAGGCCGATCGCGAAGAACACGGTGTAGTGGTTGTGCTTCGCCGCGTCGATGATCTCGTCCTTCGAGAAGAACCCGCTGAAGAACGGCACGCCGCACAGCGCCGCGGTCGAGAGGATCCACGCGGTGAACGTGATGGGCATGCGCTTGCGCAGGCCACCCATGTCGGCCTTCATGTCGAAGCTGTGGTGCGACCCGGTGTGCGCGACAGAACCGGCGCACAGGAACAGGCAGCACTTGAAGAACGCGTGAGTGAAGATGTGGAACACGGCAGGCACCCATGCACCGACGCCGAGGCCCATCATCATGTAGCCGAGCTGGCTGACCGTCGAGTACGCGAGCACCTTCTTGATGTCGTTCTGCACGAACGCGAGGACTGCGGCGATGATGATCGTGATCCCGCCGATGACCGCGATGAGGTTGACGTCCTGCCCGCCCATGTTGACGTCGAGCCCGGTGTGGAAGACCGGGTAGAGGCGCGCGACGAGGAACACGCCGGCGACGACCATCGTGCTCGAGTGCAGGAGCGAGCTGACGGGTGTGGGTCCGGCCATCGCGTCGGGGAGCCACGTGTGCAGCGGGAACTGACCGCTCTTGCCGATGCAGGCGATGAACAGGGCGATGCTCGCCCACAGCAGGACGGTGTGGGTGGGTTCGCCGCTGACGGCCCACTCGTTCAGCCCGGCGATGCTGAAGGTGCCGGCGGCACCGAACATGATCGCGGTGCCGACGAGCAGCCCGACGTCCCCGACGCGCACCGTGAAGAACGCCTTGAGCGCGGCTCGGCTGTTCGCCTCCTCCTCCCACCAGTGGCCGATGAGGAGGAACGAGCAGAGGCCCATGATCTCCCAGCCGAGGATGAACTGGACCATGTTCTCGGCCAGCACCATCGCCAGCATGCCTGCGCTGAACAGCGTGATCGATGCGAAGAAGTGCGTGTACCGCTGATCGCCGCGCACGTACTCGAGCGAGAAGATCTGCACGAGCGTGGAGATGAACGTGACGAGCAGGAGGGCCATGACGGCCAGCCCGTCGATGTGTTGACCGAGTCCGAACTCGAGGCCGCCGCTCTGCCACCACACCCAGCTCTTGATGACGGGCTCGACCTCTTCGTGACTGCCACCGACGAGATCGATCCACTGGTAGGCGGCGCCGGCGGCGAGCACGAGCGATGCGACCATCGATGCGATGCCGACCTCGCTGCCCTTCATCGGCAGGCGCTTGCCGAACAGGATGATGACGCCGAACGCGACAGCGGGGATGACGGGGATGAGCCAGGCGTGCTCGAGGAACCAGCCTGCCGATGCGGTTGCTTCATGCGCGAGCATGGCTCAGCCCTTCATTTCCGAGAGCTCGTCGAGCGAGATGCTCTTGCGGTTGCGGTAGATGAGCAGCACCATCGCGAGGCCCACGCCCACCTCGGCAGCCGCGACGGCGATGATGTAGAGCGCGAACGTGTTGCCGTCGACGTTGCCGTGCAGCTGGCTGAACGCGAGCAGGTTGATGTTGACCGAGTTGAGGATGAGCTCGATGCTCATGAGGACCATCACTGCGTTCTTGCGCGCGATGACGCCGTAGACGCCGATGCAGAACAGGACGGCGCCGAGCAGCAGGAAGTTGTTGATCAGCACGGCGGCATCAGTCCTTCCGAGCCAGCACGATGGCGCCGATGACGGCGGCGAGGAGCACGAAGGACAGGGCCCAGAACGGCAGCAGGTAGGGCTTGAAGATGCTGTCGCTGACGTCCTGGATGTTGACCGGCGCGCCGTCCTGCGGCAGCTTGTCGTCCTCCCAGCCGGCGATGAGCACCCACGACATGACACCGAGCATCAGCAGCGCGACGGGGATGGCCGCACGGTGGTGCCGGTTGTTGAGATCGGCGTCGCGGCCGAGCTTGGCACGGGTGAGCATGACGCCGAAGAGGAAGAGCACCATCACCGCGCCGACGTAGACCAGGATCTGCGTGACGGCGACGAACTCCGCCGCGAGCAAGAGGTACTGCGCTGCCGCCCCTGCGAGCACCATCACCAGCGACAGGGCGGCGTGCACGACGTTCTTGCTCGTGACGACCCGCAACGCGCCGACGATCATGATCGCGGCGATGATCCCGAACCCGATGTTCTGAGCGACGTAGATGTCGTCGGCGATCATTTCTTCTTCTTCTCCGCACCGGCTTCGAGCTCGGGCTGTTCGGGCACCGTCTCCATCCACTCGCCGAGCTTGGTCTTGTCGTGCAGGAGATCGGCGATGCGCGGTTCGGAGTACTCGTACTCGGGGCTCCAGAACAGCGCGTCGAAGGGGCACACCTCGACGCAGATGCCGCAGTACATGCAGAGCGCGTAGTCGATGTCGAAGCGATCGAGGTTGTTCACCTTGCGCGGCGCACCACCGGCGCGGCGCGGCGGGGCGAGCTCTTTGTGGCCCTCGATGTAGATGCACCAGTCGGGGCAGCTGCGCGCGCACAGCATGCACACCGTGCAGTTCTCCTCGCGCAGGGCGATCACGCCGCGGGCGCGGAGGGTGGGCGCTTCTTTCTCGCGCGGGTACTGCACGGTCGCCGCGCCGCCACCGAGCTTCTTCGGCTTGACGGTCTGCAGGAACGTGTTCAGCGTGACGCCGAGCCCCTTCAGGTACCCGTTCTGGAAGTCCTTCGCGAGGCCCATCGTCAGAGCACCACCTTCAAGATGGCCGTGGCCATGATGTTCACCAGCGACACCGGGATGAGCACCTTCCAGGCGAACCGCTGCAACTGATCCTCACGCAAGCGTGGGTAGCTGAACCGCACCCACATGATGATGAACGACAGCACGAGCATCTTCGTGACCATGACGAGCGGTCCGACGACGTTCATCCAGTCGTCGACCGCGTCCATCGATTCCCAGCCGAACCAGCTGAACGGGATGCCCCAGCCGCCGAGGAAGAGCACGCTGGCGATGAGGCTGAACACGCCGACGGTGGCGAACTCGGCGATGAAGAAGATGAGGAACCGGAAGCCCGAGTACTCGGTCATGTATCCCGACACGAGCTCGCTCTCGGCGATCGGCATGTCGAACGGGGCCTGGGTGAGCTCGGCCTGGATCGAGATCATGAAGACCACGAAGCCGATGAACTGGGTGAGGATGTACGGGTTGCCGAGGCCGTCCCAGCCGAACATCTCGCC
>JBFWSW010000070.1:0-6646 GCA_050248155.1 Ilumatobacteraceae bacterium | reverse complement strand
TTGTCGATGTCCCCGAGGATGAAGTAGAGCGAGGCGAGGATGGTGATGACGTCGGGGACGAACACGCCGCGGAGCACCCAGGGCACGACCGAGATGTTGTTGAAGCTGGCGGTGCGGATGCGCACTCGGAACGGGCCGAGGTCGCCGCGGCTGACGACGTAGTACCCCATTTCGCCGAGCGGGTTCTCGGTCGAGACCCACGCCTCGCCCTCGGGCACCTTGATGATGCGCGGCACCTTGGCCATGATCGGCCCGGCGGGCAGGCCGTCGAGCAGCTTGTCGACGATGTGCGTGGCCTCGCGCGTCTCCTGCAGCCGCACCCAGCAGCGAGCGAAGCTGTCGCCGTCGGTGTGCGTCCAGACCTTGAAGTCGACCTGGTCGTAGGCGAGCGGCAGCTTCGAATCGCGGCGCAGGTCCCAGTCGACGCCGCTGGCGCGCAGGTTGGCCCCGGACAGGCCGTACGACAGCGCGATCGGAGCAGGGATGACGCCGATGCCGCGGGTGCGCGTCTGGAAGATGGCGTTGCCGAAGAGGAGGTCCTCGATCTCGTCGCAGAACCGGCGGAGCTTCTTCATCACCTGCCGTGTCTCGGTGATCCAGCCGGCCGGCAGGTCTTCCTTCAGACCGCCGATGCGGTCGTAGTTGGGGTGGAACCGGCCACCGGTGGCGGCCTCGATGAGGTTGAGCACGTGCTCGCGGTCGCGGAACGCGAAGAACACCGGGGTGATCGCACCGAGCTGGACGCCAAGATCGCCGAGGAAGAGCGAGATGTTGGCGATGCGGCTGAGCTCGAACAGGATGGTGCGGATCCACTGCGCACGCGGAGGCGCCTCGATGTTCATCAGCTTCTCGGCGGCGAGGATGAACGGAACCTCGTTGGCGAAGCTGCCGAGCCAGTCGATGCGGTTGATGAGCGTGGTGACCTGTGGGAACGTGCGCACCTCGACGAGCTTCTCGTACCCGCGGTGCATGTAGCCGGCCGACGGGTCGGCCCACACGACCTGCTCGCCGTCGAGTCGTACGACGATGCGCAGCGTGCCGTGCGTCGCCGGGTGCTGCGGGCCGATGTTGAGCGTCATGCCCTCGGTCTCGAGCTCGACGTTCAGTCGGGCGTCGGCGGCCTGGGCGGCGATGTAGCTGAGCTTCTGACGATCGATGAGGTCGGTCATTCCGCGCCTCCTTCGCTCGATCCGGCCTCGCCCGCGTCGGCCGGTGCCGCGTCGTCGCCCGGGAGCAGCTCGACGTCGACGATGCCCGGCCACGGCTTCACGATCCGGGCGAGGAGCGGGAAGTCCTTGCGGAGCGGATGGCCCTCGAAGCCGGTCGGGAGGTACATGTTGCGCAGGTCGGGATGTCCGTCGAAGCCGATGCCGAACATCTCGTGCGTCTCGCGCTCGTGCCAGTTCGCACCTGCGTAGAGCGAGACCCAGCTCTCGACGACGGGTGCGTCGTCGGGCACGTCGGCCTTGACGGTGACGCCGAAGTGGTGTGTGGTGCTCGTCAGCCGCGCGAAGACCTGCATCCGCGTGTCGCCACCCGTGTAGCCAGGCCGGATCTGGGTGTCGCGCTCGGGCGGTGGCGCAGTGGGGTCGTCCTCGCCGCGCCCGTAGGGGCTGGGCATCCAATCGATGGCAGACAGGAAGCCGAAGTGGTCGCAGCCGACGATGTCGCGCAACGCCTGCCCGGCGGCGAGCCACGCGTCGGTGCGCACGCGCACCCACATGTCGTCGTTGGGTTTGACCACGCTGTCGAGCAACGCATCACCGAGCGCGTCGCGAAGCTGCTGCAGCGCTCGCTCGCGCAGCGCGTCGCCGGGCAGCGCCGGCGTCTCCTCGGTGACGGTGGGTGCGTCACTCAATCGGACCACCGCCCACGACGATGGGCTCGCGGTTGGCCTCGCGCACCAGTGGCCTCGTGCCCTCGCCACGCCAGCGAGCGCCCATGTCCTCGTTCTTGATGCGCTGTTGCAGCAGCACCACACCCTCGAGCAACGCCTCGGGACGCGGCGGGCAGCCGGGCACGTACACGTCGACCGGGATGATCTGGTCGACGCCCTTGGTGACCGAGTAGCTGTCCCAGTAGGGGCCGCCGCAGTTGGCGCAGGATCCCATGGAGATGACGTACTTCGGCTCGGGCATCTGCTCGTACAGCCGCTTCACGGCCGGCGCCATCTTGTCGGTGACCGTGCCGCTGACGACGACGAGGTCGGCCTGCCGTGGGCTGGCGGGGAGCGGGATGACGCCGAGGCGCATGACGTCGTAGCGCGGGGAACCGAAGGCAGCACCCATCTCGATCGCGCAGCACGCGAGGCCCCACTGGTACACCCACAGGCTGTAGGACCGCCCCAGGTTGAACAGGGACGTGAGTGGCTTGGGCATGCGCCCTCTGTCGACTAGACCCATGTGCTCACACCCAGCGGAGTACGCCCTTGCGCCACGCGTACACGAGGCCAAGAAGCAGGACGAACACGAAGATACCCATCTCGACCAGGCCGAAGCCGCCATAGCGCTCGAGTTGGGTCGCCCAGGGGAAGATGAAGACCGCCTCGACGTCGAACACGACGAACAGCAGGGCGAAGATGTAGTAGCGGACCTGGCTCTGCGACCAGCCGTCGCCCACCGGGTCGACGCCGCTCTCGTACGCGATCAGCTTCTGGACCGTCGGCTTGTCGGGCCGCAGCAGCGCCGAGACCCCCAGCAGCAGCCCCGCCAGCAGCAGAGCGATCGCCCCGAACCAGACGACGGTGAGGTAGTCGCGGAGGAAGTCGGACATCGTGGTCGACGCTACTACGCCGTGTGAATGCCCTCACAAACCCTGTCGCGTCCCCGGTCAGCCGAGGGCGAAGCTCGCGTGCAGCCCGACGAGGCGTTCGAGGGCGGCGTCCATGAGACCACGCACGCTGGGGTCGGGGTCGCACACCGCACGGACCTCGAGGAGGTCCGGGACGTCGTCGAGCGAGATCTCCCCGAGCTCGGCCAGGGCCAAGAACGCGGCGCCGCGCGCGTTCGTGGCGCGCGGCTCGGCCAGCTGGTGGACAGGTCGGCCGAGTGCATCGGCCAGGGTGTGCGCCCAGAGATCGCTCAGCGCTCCGCCGCCGCCGAAGCGCAGGAAGGGCCACGTCGTGCCGACGAACTGCTCGACGGCGGGGAGCAGCCAGGCGAGGTTGAGCGCGACGCCTTCCATGGTGGCGCGGAGGAGGTGGCGCCGGTCGTGCGGCAGCGACAGCCCGGTCCACGCGGCCCGGACGTCGTCGTTGGGGCTCGGCGCGATCGAGCCGAGCAGCCACGGCACGAAGCGGACGCCGTCGGCACCTGCGGGGACCGTGGTCGCGTCGGAGACCGCGGCGAGGAGATCGTCGCCGTAGCCGAGCAGCCGTGCCGCCCACTCGAGGGCGCGGCCACCGACACCGTTCTCGGCCATGACGAAGTAGCGACCGGCGAGCGGGCTCGGCACAGCGAGCAGGCCGGCTCCAAGATCGACCCGATGCTCGCCGATGTGGGTGACCATCACCGACGTGGTGCCGATGATCGCCGACCCGGCCGACTGTTCGAGCGCGCCGGCCCCGACCGCCGAGGTGATGGAGTCGATCGTGCCGGTGCACACCGGGATGCCAGCGGCGATGCCGAGCGCCGACGCGGCCGCCGACGTCACCTCGCCGATGACGCCGTTGATCGGGACGAGCGGTGCGAGCTTGTCGGGATCGAGCCGCGTCGCCGTGACGAGGTCGGGGTCGTACTCGGTGGCGCCCCACGTGCGGTTGTCGCACACCAGCTGGCCGAAGGCCGTCGACTGCGTGGCGCACAGCCGGCCCGTCAGCCGGGCGTTGACGTAGTCCATCGGCTCGACGAGTGCCACCGCGGCTCGGTACGCCTCGGGGTGATGCTCGGCGAGCACATGGGCGTGCGCGATGTTGTCGTTGCCGCTCGGCAACGGGATGAGCCCGTGCCGGTCGACGAAGAGCATGAACGACTCGTCGGTCAGGAGCGAGAGGTTGTGTGCCGCGCCCCTCGTGTCCATCCACAACACGCACGGCCCGGTCGGCGTGCCGTCGGCGGCGACCGGCACGGTGCTCATGAACTGGCTCGTGACGGCGACCATCGAGATGGGCGGGACAGGCGACAGGTCACCCAGTGCAGCTCGCGTCGCATCGACGATGGCCGACCACATCTGGCGCGGGTCCTGCTCGGCGCCACCGTCGGGCAGGAACGTCGTCGCCACCGGCCGGCTGCGCCAGCACAGGGTTCGCCCGGCAGCGTCGATCACGGCGACCTTCGGTCCACTCGTGCCGAGATCGATCGCGAGGACACAGGTGTCGGGCATGGTCGCCGACGTTACCGGCGGTGCTCCGCCGGCACGTGGCGCCCGCGTGCTACACCAGTGGTCGATGGACGAGCCGGCCGCACGCTCCGTCGTCGAGCTGCTCGGTCCCTCGACGGGCGGCATCCGCGCCCACGTGGGCGAGCTCACCCGCCGGCTCGGGACGGGGGCATGGCGCGTGTCGGTGGTCGGGCCGGTCGGCGTCATGGCCGACGCGGGGCGACAGGACGGCGTCGTCGACGTGCCGAGCGGGTGGAACCCCCTCGCGGTCGTGCGTGCCCGCAGACAGCTCGAGACGCATCTGCGGAGCTCCCCTGCCGACGTGCTGCACGCGCACGGATCGAAGGCGGCACTCGTGGCGCTGCTGGTGCGCCGGGATGCCCGGCGCCCGCCGATCGTGGTCACGGTGCACAACCTCGTCGCGGGCACGCAGCGAGGCGTCGCTGCCCGCGTCCTGTCCGTGGTCGAGCGCGCCCTGCTCCGCCGGGTCGACCACGTCGTCGTCATCTCCGACGAGATCGCCGAGCACGTGCGCGGGGTCGTCCCGCCAGAGCGTCTCACGTTCGTGCTACCGGTCGCGCCACCACGCACGGTCGGCCGTCGACGCCACGACGTGCGCGAGGGCTACGGGATCGACGAAGCCGCGCCGCTCGTCGTGATCGTCGCGCGGCACCATCCGCAGAAGGATCTGCCGATGTTCCTCCGGGCCTTCGCTCGCGTGGTCGCTGCGCTGCCCGACGCCCGGGCGATCGTCGTCGGCGACGGACCGGAGCGGTCCCGCATCGAGGCCGAGCGCCGACGGCTCGGCCTCGAGCGGTCGGTGGTGATCGCCGGCTTCCGACCCAACCCGGTCGACGAGATGCACGCCGCCGATGTCGTCGCGCTGAGCTCGCGCTGGGAGGGCTCGCCGCTCGCGGTGGTGGAGTGCTTGTCGCTCGGGCGCCCGCTCGTCACGACCGCCGTCGGCACCGTGACCCGACACCTGACCGACGGTGTCGACGCCCGCATCGTGCCGGTCGGCGACGACGCCGCGTTCGCTGCTGCGCTGGTCGACCTCCTGTCCGATCCGGAGCGATCGCGTGTCCTCGGTCGTGCCGCCGGACAGCTGGCCGGCGAGCTCTTCGACCCGGATCGGCTCGCGTCTGGTGTCGCCGACGTGTACCGAAGGGTGATCGAACGCACCGCCTGAGTCACCGTGGACTCAGGCGGACTCCTCCACGAACCAATCGACGAGCCGTTCCGCGTTGCAACGGCTGAACGGCGCGTGTCGGCGCGTGTCGGACATCAGCTGCTCACTCGAGCTGCCGATCGCGGTCAGCTCGGCGGCCCCGGGCTCACGTGTCCAGCTGGTGAGCATGGTCTCGGTGGCCTCGGGGTGGAACTGGGTGCAGAACGTCCGGTCGAGGCGCCACGCCTGTGGACCGACCGTGTTCCGTGCGAGCTCGACACCGCCCGGCGGCACCGTGACGACGTCGTAGTGCCACTGCATCCACGGACCCGACGCGATCACATCGGGAACGTCACTCTCTACCTCCGACCATCCGATCTCGGGGGTCGCAGCTCGGTGCACCGAGCCCCCGAGGGCGTGCGCCGCGGTCTGGTGCCCGAAGCAGATCCCGAACACGGGGATGCCCGCGTCGTGCGCCGCCCTGACGATCGCTGTCTCGGCGGCGACGTTGTCGGCGACCTGAGGCCAGTAGACGCTCCACTCGCTGCCGAGCAGCAGCACGAGATCGTGCCCGTCGAGCCCGGGCCACTCGCCCGGTCGCTCACGATGGCACTCCGTGAACGCGTACCCGTGATGCCGGAATCGCGCGCCGACGAACCCCGGATCGGCATCCCCGGCATTGGCGATCAACAACCCACGCACCGCGGAAAGGGTACGTGGTCGGCTCGTGTCACACGCCGACGACGGATCGCGTCGTCGGCGGGTGACACGAAGGCGTCAGTCGGTCGCGATGAAGACGTTCTTCAGCTCGGTGTAGTGGTCGAGCACGGTCATCGAGTGCTCGCGACCCAAGCCGCTCTGCTTGAAACCGCCGAAGGGGGTCGAGTAGCGGACGGAGCTGTTGGAGTTGACGCTGATCGTGCCCGCCTCCATCGCTCGCACGACCCGGAGGGCCCTCGCACCGTCGAGGGTCCACACCGAACCCGACAGCCCATAGTCGCTGTCGTTGCAGATGCGGATCGCATCGTCCTCGTCGTCGAACGGGATGACGACGGCGACCGGGCCGAACACCTCGTCGCGGCAGATGCGCGACGACGCGTCGTTCGGCATCGCGATCATCACCGGGTGCCAATAGCCCGGGCCGTCGGGAACGGAGCCGGT
>JBFWSW010000069.1:0-18844 GCA_050248155.1 Ilumatobacteraceae bacterium | reverse complement strand
CGACCGTTGCCGCACAGCAGCGCGACCCGGTCGCCGGGACCGATACCGAATGCGGCGAGGCCACCGCGCACGTGCGCGACCTGATCGCGCAGCTCGCCGTAGGTGGTCTCGCGCCCGCGGCTGATGACGGCCACCGTGTCGGCGTCGTGCCCGTCGATGATGTGCGCGAGGTTCACCACGGCCCCCTGGCGGCCGAGCCCACGCTCACCCGTCGGGCGGATGCTAACGGCCCCGACATCCACCCGGCCCGGACACGGCAACGGGAGGTCCACGGTGAGCGACGCGCCGCGTCCCGGCTACTTGACGACCTTCAGAGTCCAGGTGTCGCGGTTGTCCGTCGAGTCGGTGTCACCACCGAGCTGGAAGCGATGCGGCTTGTCCTTGTCGACGACGGTGGCGACGTTCGTGATCCACGTGCCCGGCTTCGCCGACACCGTGTAGCGGCACGTGTACGTCCACGTCTCTCCCGGGTCGACCCGCCCGTCCTTGTCGGCGTCGCCCCGGACGTACCGGACGTTCGAGCACTTGTTGTCGGCGAGCTTGGGCCGCACGCTCGCCGGGCCGGCATTGGTGACCGCGTAGAGGTACGTGACCGTCGATCCCTTGCGAGCGGTCGGCGGGCCGGTCTTGTCGACCGCCAGGTCGGACATCACCACGTTCTTGATCACCCGGGTGTTCAGCCGGGCGCCGGCATCAGACGTCGAGAACTCGACGGTCTCCACGATCGGCACGTATCCCGGCGGCAGGTCGACCTCCTCGAACCGGTAGTCGCCGTCGCTCAGCCACAGCTCGAGCGGACCGTTGCGGCCGACGGCGAACGTGCCGACGAGCACGTCGTCCCGGACCACGTCGACGCTGAAGCTCGTGGTGTCGGCCGGCGTGTACGGCACCCGGTACTTCGAGCTGGCCTTGTCCCAGTAGAGGTACAGCGCCTTCTTCAACACGAACGGGGTCAGCGTCGCGTGGTCGCTCGCCGACACCGGGGCACCGGCATAGGAGCCCGTCGCGGTCGCGACGTTGGTCAGCGCGCCGCCGGCCGAACCGTACGTCGGGAAGGCCGGCACGTACGCGCACGTGAAGATCCACTCCTCGCCGGGATCGAGCTCGTCGTCGCCGTCGTCACCCGACACGTAGGTCGCCGCACCACACAGGTCGTCGCTCACGCCGACATCGGTGAGCGGCACCGTGCCGGGGTTGGTCACGACGTACGTGTCGACAACCGCAGCTCCCGCTTCGGTGGCGGCCGGTGGCTGCTTGTCGATCGCGATCAGCGGCGTGATCACACCCGCCTTGTTGCCGAACGAGATGGACGCGAGCTCGTTGCGGACGTCGAGCTCGACCGTCTCGCAGCCGTCACCTCCCGGATCGGTGTTCGTCCAGCCAGGTTTCGAGACCTCGCACACCTCGTACGTCGCGGTCGGCAGGTTGTTGAAGTTGACGATGCCACTGGCGCCGGTCGTGGTCGGGCCGGCGACGACCGTCCCCTCG
The DNA here is from genome assembly GCA_050248155.1 of Ilumatobacteraceae bacterium. Classification (GTDB taxonomy): domain Bacteria; phylum Actinomycetota; class Acidimicrobiia; order Acidimicrobiales; family Ilumatobacteraceae; genus VFMC01. The sequence continues at coordinate 17,356 of JBFWSW010000069.1, read as the reverse complement.
TGCTTCACCACGAAGTCCCAACCGTCGAGCGGACCCTCGCCGCCGTCCTGGTCGCCATCGCCATTCGTGTCCTGGTACTTGAGCACCCTGATGTCACCGGTGTCGCGGTCGTTGTCGAACCTGCAGAAGATGTTCTCGCCCGGATCCAACTCGATCGTCAACTCACCCGTGCTGAAGTTCACGCTCGTGTCGAAGTCGGTGTTGCCCTCGCAGAACACGGAGAAGAAGAACCACGAGTCGAGCAGCTCCTCCCCGACCACGTACGTCCCCGCCGGCAGGTCGAGGAACTGCTCCGACTCACCGTCGGCCAGCGAGAACGCCCCCAGATCACCCGAGAAGTCGAACACCTGATCCGAATCGATGTCGACATCCGACTGGTACACCACCCGCTTGCCGATCCTGATGCTGCCGTTCTGCGAGTTGGTCACCGTGCAGGTCACGTCCTGGTTGTCGGCGATCGTCACCTCGACCGTGCCCGCGGCGAGATCGACGTTCGCGCCGGCGGCACCGCAATCGATCCCCGTGACCGAGTACCCGTCCTGCAGCACCTCCGACAGGTCGTAGGTGCCGGTCGGCACCGAGATGAACTCCGAGCTCCCGCCCGCAGCCGGAACGGTGGCGAACGGCGACGAGACCGACGCACCGTCGTACGCGAGATCGAACGCCCAGTCCTGCGCCGGCACCGCCCCTGCGACCTGCTTGACGATCTTCAACCGGCCCATGTCGCGGTCGTTGTCGAACCGGCAGAAGATGTCCTCACCCGGATCCAACCCGATCGTGATCTCACCGGTGGCGAAGTTCACACTCGTGTCGAAGTCGGTGTTGCCCTCGCAGAACACGGAGAAGAAGAACCACGAGTCGAGCAGCTCCTCCCCGACCACGTACGTCCCCGCCGGCAGGTCGAGGAACTGCTCCGACTCACCGTCGGCCAGCGAGAACGCCCCCAGATCACCCGAGAAGTCGAACACCTGATCCGAATCGATGTCGACATCCGACTGGTACACCACCCGCTTGCCGATCCTGATGCTGCCGCCAGGCACGTTCGTGAACGTGCACGTGATGTGCTCACCCTCGTCGAGGTCGACGGTCACCGAATGCGCCGCGAGGTCGACGCTGGTCGTGTCGGCGGCGTCGGAAGTCTGGCAGGTGATGTCCGTGAGCGCCCAGCCGTCCAGCGCCGCCTCGTTGATGGTCCAATTGCCGGTGCCGACGACGAACGTCGCGCTGTTCGACAGCGCGGCGTCGACGTCGTCGTCGAGGCTGAAGCTCCCGATCGGGTCGGGACCGGAGAAGGCGAAGTCCTGCCCGTCGTCTCGTGACGAGTCCTTCACGATCGTGATCGTGCCGACGACCGGCCCGGCATCATCCGCGCGCACGATCGGCACGGGCTCACCCACCGAGAGCACCCCTGCCGCGAGCGCGACGGTGATGGCGACGAGCCGCTTCCGCGACCGCGCTGCGCGCATGGTGTTCATCTGTCCCCCACTCCGCCTGACTGGACGTGACCGTTCCGTCCCTGGTCCCGAACTCCTGCCAGCACACTATTCCGTCGTCACGGTTCACTCGAACAGGTGACCCACATCGGCCGCTCCGACGCCCCGCGCCCGGGCGTCAGAACGGGCGATGTGCGGGGTCAGGCCTCGAGGGCGCCGAAGAAGCCCACGGTGCGGGCCAACCGGCCGTCGGCGGCGAAGGTCACGAAGTCGGTGCCGGCGACGGCGACGCCACCGTCGGGTCCGACGAGCTCCCAGCCGTAGCGGGCGAACTCGTGGTGCGCATCGACCTTGCTGGTGCGACGGAAGCTGTGACCCGCGTAGTGGGTGAGCACGATGTCGACCAGGCCCGACAGCGCGTCGCGGCCAGCACCGTCGAACGGCGGATCGGCGAGCTCGCCGTCGGCGGCCCAGACCTGGTCGATGATCGCCTGGCGGAGCGCGACGTCGGGCTCGGCATACGCGCGCAGCCAGGCGTCGACGACGGCGGTGTGGTCGGACAGGTCGATGGTGGCGGGTGTGGTGGTGGTGTTGGTCATGGACGCCACGATGCGCCGAAACGGCACGACGGGCGATGACTCGTCGGGTCAAGGATGAGGGTGCTCTCATGACCTCCGAGGTCATGGAAGGTGCGACCGCCCGTCCGTACCATGGCGGGATGGCACGTGCGACGGTCGGCGAGCTCATCAAGGACTGGCGGACGCGACGGCGGCGCAGTCAGATGGACCTCGCCCTCGACGCAGGCGTCAGCACCCGGCACCTGAGCTTCGTCGAGACCGGCCGGTCGAAGCCCAGCCCCGAACTGGTGCTCTCGCTCGCGCACCACCTCGACGTGCCGCTCCGCGAGCGCAACACGCTGCTGCTCGCGGCCGGCTACGCACCGCGCTTCGGGCAGACCTCGATCGACGACCCGTCCATGCGTCGCGTGCGTGCATCGGTGCAGCGGATGCTCGACGCGCACGACCCGTACCCGGGCGTGGTGATCGACCGGCAGTGGAACGTGGTGCTCGCCAACCGCGCCGCGATGGGCCTCACCGTCGGTGTCGACCCGGCGCTGCTCGGCCCACCGATGAACGTGTACCGCGTGTGCCTCCACCCCGACGGGCTCGCCGACCGCACGACGAACTTCACCGACTGGGCCGCGTACCTCCTGCAGCAGCTCCGGCGCACGATCACGCTGACAGGTGACGCCCAGCTGCAGGCCATCCTCGACGAGGTGCTCGAGTATCCCAACGTGTCGCGCATCGCCCCGCTCGCCGACATCGCCGCGTGGGACGACCCGCCCTTGCTCGTGCCGTTCCGGTTCGAGACACCGCTCGGCGAGGTCTCGTTGTTCACGACGCTGACCACCTTCGGCACGCCGCTCGACGTGACGATCGACGAGATCGCGGTCGAGCTGTTCTTCCCCGCCGACGACGCGAGCGAGGCGATCCTGCGCGAGGCCGCCAGCGCCTCGGCGTGACGCCGGCGTCAGCGCTCGACCAGCGCGTCCTGCTCGACCGGAGACTGGTTGGCAGGCTTGGGCGGACCGATGGCGACCAGCGCGGCGAGCGACGCGAACAGGACGATCGTGAAGCCGCGCTCGGCCTGCGGCGCGGGGATCATCGTCGTCTCGCTGAGCAACGGGACCGCGCACAGCACGACGACCCCGAGCCCCACGTAGGCCGTGATCCGGTCGATCCACCCGACGAGCACGATCATCGCCGCCCACGGCAGCGAGTGCATGAGCGCGTGAGCACCCACCTGCGTCAGGCGGTTGCCGGGTTCGTACCCCATCGCGAACGGGAGCCAGACCGCGACGACCGCGCCGACGACGAGGGTCGCCACCGGCGCCAGGCGGCGCGGGCGACGCTTGATCGTGCCCTCACGCCACATCGACAGCACGCTGACGACCACGGCCACCGCCCCGACAGCCGCCAGCACGACGGCGAGCGTGCGCAACGTCGTCGTGTTCGAGGCCCGGGTCGCCCAGCCCGCCGACGTCGTCCAGCGACGCCAGGCGACGACGCCGGTCCCGGCCAGCTGTGCAGCGGTCGCGACCGTCACCACCGCCGCCGCACGCCGTACGAACCGGACCCGCGGCGCCGCCAGCCACGCGACACCGGCCGCGGCGAGCAGGCCCAGCTGCAACCAGCTCGACCAGTCGTAGAGGCTGCGCTGACCGGCCCGGTACCGATAGCTCCCCGTCGGCTGCCACGCGAGGACGAGGGCGACCACGGCCGCGCAGGCGAGCACAGTCCACGCCTCGACGCGCCCCCCGCCCGTCCGCATGCGGGAACAGTACTCGCCCGTTCGGGCGAGCGCATCAGAGGCGCAGCAACGAGATGAGGCCCGCGGCGAGGATCGCCAGCAGCAGCAGGCCGATCGTGAGCGTGGTGGCCGGGCGCATCGGCGTCACGCTACCGGTGCGCTGCCCGGGCTGGGCGACCCCAGCCGGACCGGCACGGCGATCGCGCCGCTGTCGCGCTCACCGAGCGACGACAGCAACACCTGATCTCCGGCCGCCAACCCCAGCTCGTCGGCAGCCGACCGGCGCGCCAGCGCGAGCGCGAGCATGCCCGACGAGTCGGTCACCAGGCCGACCGAGCCGGTGCCGATGTCGTCGAACGTGACGGCTCGCGCCGCGACGCGCACCACCGGATCGCCGCTCAGATCGCCGACCGACACCTGCACGCGCGAGCCCAGCGACTCGACCTCGTCGGGACCGACGTTCAGCTGGCAGTTGCCGAAGCGATCGACCCACAGGACCTCGCACACGATCGACCCGGCGTCGTCACGCGGCAACGGCACGACGCCGGGCACGAGCACGTCGGGGTCGACCGGCTCACCGAGCTCGAACAGATCGACGCCGTTGCACAGGTGAGCGGCCGCCGGTGCGAAGACGTCGCGGCCGGCGAAGGTAGGCCCGGGCGCGGCCAACTGGTACGACTCGTTCGTCAGCACCACGGCACGCTCGGCACCGCCGGCGATCGCCACGGCGGGTGCGAGCAGGCCGTTGTCGGGGCCGACGAGCACGCCCTCACCCCCGCCGACCTCGATCGCGACCGCCCGCCGGGCGGTGCCGACGCCCGGATCGACGACGGCGAGGACGATGCCCGACGCGACGTACGGGATCGCCCGCGCCAGCGCGAGGCTGCCGGCCCGGATGTCGAACGCGGCCACCCCGTGGGTCAGATCGATCACGGTCGCGTGCGGGGCGAGGTCGCGCACGACGGACTTGACGACACCCACCAGCTCGTCGCGCACGCCGAAGTCGGAGAGGAACGAGATCGTGTCGTAGCGACGGCCCACGGCGGCACGTTACCCCGGTGCGGAAAAAGCGAACGGGCCGGTGCCAACCCCCCGATGGCACCAGCCCGTCCGGCGCAGCCCTTGCGGGGCGCGACTCCGGTTGAAGATTCAGCCGGCGGTCTTGTCGACCGAGCAGCAGGATAGGTCAACGCGAGGCGATGAGAAAAGAGTCACGTCGGAAAAACTGTGAAATTCTCTTCGAGAATGACACGAGTGTGGTTTGGCGGAGGCCGACGGGCGTCATCCGGCCAGCTCACGGCTCCGCGCAGTGGCAGCCATCACGGCCTCGAGCATGGCGGAGCGCACCGAAGCTTCTTCCAGCCGACGCAATCCGGCCGCGGTCGTGCCACCCGGCGAGGTCACCATCGCGCGGAGCTGGGCGGCGTCACCGCGCTCGCGCAGCAGTGCGGCCGACCCGACGAGCAGTTGCGTCACGAGCGACTCCGACACGGGCCGAGGCAACCCGGCGAGCACGCCGGCGTCGACGAGCGCCTCGGCGACCAGGAACACGTAGGCCGGTCCGGAACCCGCCAGGCCGGTGACGGCGTCGAGCTGGTGCTCGGGCACGCGCACCACGGTCCCGACGGCAGCGAGGATGCCCTCGGCCCAATCGAGGTCGTCCGGACCGGCGGAGCTGCCACCCGCGATGGCAGCCGCGCCCTCGCCGACCAGCGCCGGCGTGTTCGGCATCGACCGCACGACGGCCACACCCTCGCCGGCGGCCGACTCGAGCGCCTCGATCGAGACCCCGGCGGCGATGGACACGATCCGCCTCGCGCCGGCCGTGACCGCCTCGCGCACCGCTGCGGCCGCGTCACCTGGCTTCACCGCGATCACCGCAGACGCGCACGGCTCGACCCCGGCCGAGATCGTCACCCCCGGGAACTGCTCGGCCAAGACGTCGCGGCGCGGCCCCGACACCTCGCACACGGCGAGCTCGCCCGGGGTTGCCCACTCCGCGGCGATGAGACCGCCGAGCAGTGCAGCCCCCATGTTGCCGCCGCCGACGATCGCGAGACGAGAGGTCATGGTGACGAACACTACGACGCCGAGCGGTGCCGAACCCCGTGAGCACGTCGAACGGGTACCCGGCGTCGTCTTCCCCGATCCCGCCGGGCACCCGCTCGGCAACAGTGACGGACAGCGAGCGCGGTGGTTCGGAAAACGACGCGTGCGGGATCAGCGCTCGGCGAAGCGGCTCGCGTAGCCCAGGCGGATGAGGCTGGGGAAGCTCTGCTCGACGTAGGCGTACAGCGAACCGATCACCCGGTCGAGCTCGGCCTCGGACAGCGCCACGAGCGGCAGCTCGCCCTTCAGGAACAGCGCGTCCTCGACGCCGATCGCGAAGTGGGCGCCGACCATGCGCTCGTTGCGCCGCAGCGCGCTCTCGTACACGGCGTCGACGTTCTCGAGCGGCGCCGGCATGACGTAGGACTCGTACTGCAGCGTTCGTTGCCCGAGCGTCAGCCAGATGGTGGTGTGCTCCTTGGCCTCACCGTGCATCCGCACGTACCAGCGCAGCTCGTCGCCGTCGCCGCGGTCGACCGCTTCGATCGCCGGGTTCTCGTCGCGAAACCGGGCCAGCCACTCGTCGATCTGCCGTTCGAACAGCGCGAGCGATGCATCGTCGAACACATCGGTCATCCGCACGCCACCAGGTCGAGCGCGGCGAGGTCGGCGTACGTACGTCCCAGGCCACGCGCGGCCTGCCCCCACGTGTACTGGCGCGAACGCCGGGCACCTCGCGACCCCATCGAGGCCGCCAGCCCCGGGTGGTCGAGGAGCTCGTTCACGTGCTTGGCGAACAGGCCGGGATCGCGGTCGGGCACGAGGAAGCCGGACTCGCCGTGATCGACGAGCGTGAGCAGCCCGCCGACCGCGCTGGCCACCACCGGCACACCGCAGGCCGACGCCTCGAGCGCCACGAGACCGAAGCTCTCGCTGCGGCTGGGCACCAGGACGACGTCGGCTGCTCGGTAGTAGGTGCTGAGGATGTGGTGCGGCTGAGGAGGGACGAAGCGCACCTGATCGCGTACTCCGAGCTCGTCGATGAGCTGGTGCAGCCGCTCGACCTCGGAGTCGCCGTCGGCACCGCTGGCGCCGCCCACGATGAGGAGCAGCGCGTCGGATCGGTGCATCTCGGCGAGCGTGCGCACGGCGACGTCGGGGCCCTTCAAGGGCTGGATGCGTCCGACGAACAGCAGCACCGGGCAGTCGGCAGGCAGATCGAGCGCGCGGCGGGCGCCGCGCTGGTCGCCCGGACCGAAGAAGGCGTGCTCGACGGCCGGAGCGACGACCTCGATGCGGCCGGGCGGGTCGCCGTACAACCGCCGGAACTGACGCTCCTCCTCGGTGCAGCTGACGCAGATGGCGTCGGCGCAGCTGATGATCTCGGCCTCGGCCAGCTCGCGCGACACCGGTTCGAAGTCGCCGCCCTCGGCCTTCACCCGAGCGAACGTGTGGAACGTCGCGGCGAACGGGAGGTCGCGCTCGTGCTTCAACCGGTGCGCGGCGAGCCCGCTCAACCAGTAGTTGGCGTGCATCACATCGGCCGGGAAGTCGCCATCGAGGTGATCGCGCACGCCGTCGGTGAAGGTGTCGACGATCGTGTGCAACGCTTCCTTGGGCAGGTCGAACGGGCCGGCCGGCACGTGCACCACCCGGTGGCCGGGCTCGATCTGCACCACCTCGGGCAGATCGGGCTGCGCCGCACGCGTGAAGGTGGTGCAATCGAAGCCGCTCTGCGCGAGCGACGACACGAGCTCGCGCACGTACACGTTCATGCCACCGCTGTCGCCCGAACCCGGCTGCGCCAGGGGCGACGTGTGGAGCGAGAGGACTGCGACCCGTTGCACGACGAGTGGAAACCCTATCGAACTGCTCGGAATTCCGAATCCGTCACGTGTCGGGGGGTACCCGGGCGCCGCTCGCGACGAAACTGTCGTACACGTTCAGCAGGGCACCGCGCTGCTCGGGGGTCAGCTTCGGGTCGCGGGCGATCGCGTCGCGCACCTCGTTGCCGTGCTGCGGCTCGTCGCTCAACAAGCCGGCGCGCACGTACAGCGTCTCGGCACTGATCTGCAGCGCCTTGGCGATCTGCTGCAGGATGTCGGCGCTCGGCTTGCGCAGACCTCGCTCGATCTGCGACAGGTATGGGTTGCTGACGCCGGCGAGATCGGCGAGGCGCCGCACGCTCATGCGGGCGACCTCGCGCTGTGCCTTGATGAACTCGCCGACGTCGGCCAGCCGGTGATCGAGCTCGTCGCGGGCGCTCATTCGTCGGCGAGCAGTCCCTCGATGTCGGCCTCGCCCTCGCGGTAACGACGGACGAGCTCGGCGCTCAGCGCATCGATGCGCCCGAACAGCTCGCGCCGCTCGCGCGACCGGGCTTGCTCGAACATGCGCAGCTCGGTGCGCAGCGTGACCAGCTCGTCGTCGTCGAGCCCGGGGAGGTTCGCCGCCCCGAGCCGGTTGCACAGCTGCTCGAGCTCGGTCGCGAGCGGATGGTGGCTGAAGTCCTCTGCCGGCCGCGGCGGTCGTGGCGCACCGCTCCCGCCCGTGAGGTGCGAGCCGAGGATGGCCGGGAGCTCGCTGGTGACGACCTTGGGGTCGAGCGACGCGTCACGACGGCTCATCTCGGCCTGCACCAGGTCGAGCCGCGCCTGCACGAGGCGGCGAACGTAGGACACCGCGTCGTCGTCGCGCTGGAGCGCCGCCCGGAGCTCGCGCAGCTCGTCGAGCGGCATCAGCGTGGGATCGAGATCGGTCACTGGAATCCTCCACTCACGGGCGGCAGGACCGCCACCTCGTCGGTCGCACCCACGGCCGCGGTCCGCTCGGTGCTCTCACCGTTGACCCACACTCGGCACGTGGCGAGCACCGTAGCGAACCCCTCGCCGTAGCGCGCGACTGCTCGATCGAGCACCTCGCCGAGCGTCGAGCCCTCGACGACGTCACTGCCCGTGCCCGCAGCCTCGCGGGCCGACGCGAACAACCGCAGCACTGCCACGGTCGTGAGCGTACTCGGGGTTCCCCGCACCCGAACCGACCATCATCCGAGTCCCCGCCAGCCATCCGAGTCGGACCGCTCCGGCGTCGGTCAGCGGGCGGCGCGGTCTCGCACGGCGCGAGCCTGGCGGACCAGCGGCTCGTCGATCATCTTGCCGTCGACGAGGCACACGCCCGAACCGGCGCGGCGGCTGGACTCGAACGCGTCGAGGATGCGCATCGCCGCGGCGAGCTCGTCCTCGGTCGGTGTGAGCACCTCGTGCAACAGCTCGACCTGGCGCGGGTGGATGCACATCTTGCCGGCGAAGCCGAGCGACAGCCCGTCTGCGCACTCGGCGCGGAACGACTCGTCGTCGTGGACGGCGACGTGCACCTGGTCGATCGGTGCCACGCCTGCCGCGCGTGCCGCGGCGACGACCGCGCTCCGGGCGAACAGCACCTCCAGACCGGCGCGTGTACGGCGTCCGCCGACATCGGCGGCGTAGTCCTCCGACCCGATGTACAGCGCGACGATCCCGGTGGCCGCGGCGATGTCGTTCGCGTGCACCAACCCCCGTGCGGACTCGATGCCGGCGATGATCGGCCGGCCCTCGACCCACACTGCCGCGACATCGGCCGGCGATTCGCACTTCGGCAGCACCACGCCTGCGCCGTGCGGGATCCCGATGGCCACGTCGTCTGCGAACCACGGCGAGCCGACGGTGTTGACCCTGACGTAGACGGCGCATCGGTCGTCGGAACGGCGGATCAGATCGAACGCGTCGTGTGTCCCGGCGCGGGCGACGTCCTTGCGGTCGGCGGCCACTCCGTCCTCGAGGTCGACCACGACTGCGTCGGGTCGAGTGCGGGTGACCTTGGCGATCATGTCCGACCGGTCACCCGGCACGAACAGGACGCTGCGCAACGGGCCCGGATCGGCCGCCGTGCTCACGACGTCCCGGACTCGGACGCCGGCCGCTTGCGCATGAGCGCGTTGCGGGTGGCGACGCACACCACGTCACCGTGCTGGTTGTGCGCGGTGTGACGGAACGTCACCACGCCGTCGTCCGGGCGCGACTTCGACTCGCGCCGGGCGACGACCTCCGTCTCGACCGAGACCGTGTCGCCGGCGAAGATCGGCGCGGGGAACCGCACCTCCTCGAACCCGAGGTTGGCCACCGTCGTGCCGAGCGTGAGCTCGGGCACTGCGACGCCGACGACGAGACCCAGCGTGAACAAGCTGTTCACGAGCGGCCGGCCGAACTCGGTCTGCGCCGCGAAGTGCGCATCGATGTGCAGCGGCTGCGGGTTCATCGTGAGGCACGAGAACATCACGTTGTCCATCTCGGTCACGGTGCGCGTGATGGCGTGCCGCACCACCAAGCCGGGCTCGAGCTCGTCGTACCAGCGTCCTGTCATGCAGCGATGTTGGCCCCTCGTCGCAGCACCCCGCAATCCCGCGCCCGCATCACACCCTCGGGATACCCTCGCCCGAGTGAGCGATCGCCCCCTCGAACGCACCAACCTGCTCGTCATCCGCCACGGTCAGAGCGAGTGGAACGCGGCCGGCCGCTGGCAGGGGCACGCCGACGTCGCGCTCGACGAGGCGGGCCGGCGACAGGCTGCCGAGGCGGCCCTGGTGCTCGGCACGTTCGACGCCGTGTGGTCGAGCCACCTGCAGCGCGCCCACCTCACCGCATCGATCATCGCCGAGATCCTCGGCATCGGTCCCGTGCTCGTCGACCCGCGGCTCGCCGAGACCCACGTCGGCCCCTGGGAGGGCCTCACCCAGCGCGAGGTCGAGGAGGGGTGGCCGGGGTACCTCGCTGCGCGCCGGCGGCCCGAGGGCTTCGAGCCCTACGACGACGCGGCCCGCCGGATGCTCGCGGCGCTCGCCGACATCGCTGCTCGACACCCCGGCAGCGAGGTGCTGGTCGTCAGCCACGGCGGCGTCATCCGCGCCGCGCGACGTCTGCTCCAGGCGCCTGACGTGCGCTTGGTCAACCTGGCCGGATCGTGGTTCGCTGTCGACGGCGGGCGCGTCATCGCAGGCGACCAGGTCGAGCTCATCGATCACACCCGACCGGCGACGGACGTGTCGTGATGCCGCGACGCAGCCCGTCACGGGCACAGGCCCACGATCTGCACCTGCCCGGTCTCGAGCCCGACGTCGTGCCCGCTCCCGTCCGACCGGACGTGCCGCCGAACTCGAGCGACACGCCTCCGGCTCCGGCCGCCGACGCCGACCCGTCGTTCGCCGTCGTCGACTTCGCGATCGAGGTCACGCGGTCGAAGAAGCGACGCAAGTCCGTCAGCGCACGTCTCGTCGGCGACACGCTGCGGCTCGCCATCCCGTCGTGGATGAGCGCTGCCGAGGAGGCGGACTGGGTCGACGAGATGCGCCGCCGGTTCGCCCGCAAGATGACCGCCGATCGCTTCGACCTCCCGCGACGTGCCCGCGACCTCGCCGACGCGCACGGTCTGTCGGTGCCGGACGACATCCGGTGGGTGGGCGACATGACGACGCGCTGGGGGTCGTGCACGCCGGCCACGCGCACGATCCGCATGTCCGACCGCCTGGCCGCCTTCCCGGACTGGGTCGTCGACTACGTCATCGTGCACGAGCTCGCCCACCTCGACGTCTTCGGTCACGGCGACGACTTCTGGACGCTCGTCCGTCGCTATCCCAGCGCGGAACGAGCGATCGGCTACCTCATCGCGAAGTCTGGAGATGCCGACTGATCGCCGCACGCCCGGGCCGGACCGAGCCGGCCAGCACCGACAGACCCATCAGGCTCGCCAGCAGCACCACCGCCAGTGACGCAGCCGGTGACTCCTGGTCGACAGGGGCGAGCTGATCGGGTTGGGGCTGGGGCAGCAGTCGCTGCTCGGCCGGCACCGCACCCGGGGCGCCACCCTCGACGCCATCGACGCCGACGGGATCGGGCTCGATGCGAGGAGCCGGCCGCAGCCCGATCGCCAATCCGGGGACGTCGTCGGCGCTCACGGTGAACGGTGCCGTCAGCCCGAGCACGCCCGACGTCACCATGCCATCGGGAAGGTTCGACACACCGATCCGGTACTCCCCGACGGGCACGTCGCTGAACTCGTACCGGCCGTCGGTCGACGTCGTCGAGCTCGCTCGCACGACACCGTCGGACTCGAACAGGCGCACCGAGACCCCGCCCACGAACGGCTCGTCGGCATCGAGCACGCCGTCGGCATCGCGGTCGGCCCAGACGACGTCACCGAAGTGGACCGGTCCGCCAGTCGCGCTGATGCGCGTCGTCGGCACGATCTGGACCGGCTCGATCGTGCCGTCCGACAGGTCGAGCACCTGTGGACTGGTCACCGCCTCGAGGTCCGACGTCTCGCCGGGCACCATGTAGCCCGTGGGTGGCGCCACGCTCATCCAGCACGCCTCGCCCCTGGTGGCCACTCCGTAGGTGCCGTCCGGCCCCGCGACGCTCGAGACGGGTGCCGAGTACACGTCGTCCGTCGTTCCCCACAGGTCGTCCGGACCGTCGTCGATCGAGCACACGACGGTGACCACCGCGCCCTCGGGTCCTGCGGCGCCTGGCACGGCCGGGCCCCCGACGGCGGCGATCGAATCGACCACCACCACGTCGACCGAGTCGACGGTGACGGCTGCAGTCGTCGACGGCGCTTCACCGGCGGCGACGACGGTCGACGCCGGCGCGTCCGAGCTCGACACGCTCTCACCGGAGTCCCCACCCACGACGATCCGTCCGGTCAGGCGCGCAGAGACCGAGCCCGACGCCTCGGCCGCGCCCGGCATCGAGCTCGCGATCGCGCCAGCCACTGCGACCAGCGCGGCGGCTCGGAGCCCGATCCGACGTGGCATCGATCCGCGTTCGTCGACCACCACGACCGGGCGTTGACCGGACACGCCCGGGTCGACCTCGGGCCCGCCCATCTGTTCGAACGCCGGTTGCAGCACGCAGAACTCCGCCAGCGCTTCGGCCACGTACGTCGGCACCGTGCCGAACTCCACGCCGTACCGGCGACCGCCGCCGAAGTCGTCGCGGACGTTGCGGACGACGACGGGTAGCCGAGCCGTGACGCATCCGCTCGCGGTGGGCACGACGAGGTCGAGCTCGTCCTCGGTGCCGACGCCGCGCTCGACGTCGGAGATCACTGCTGCACCGTGCGCGGTCAGGTCGACGATGAGCGCGGTGTGCTCGCCGAACGTGCTCGGCAACGACGACGTCACGCGGGTCGCGCGCCGGACGTTCGCCCGCCGCGCGAGCAGGCGCAGCGCGTCGAGCCCGCCGCCGAGCGACCACAACGCGACGACGAGGAGACCCGCGCTCTGCACCGACGGCAGCGGCTCGAGCGTGTGCGTCACACGATCGCTGATGCCGCGCAGACCGACGACCACGCTGATCGCCGCCACGGCTGCAGCCGCGGCCACACCGGAGTGCACCCCGAACGCGCCGGCGACCGAGTACTGCGGGCGTTCCGGACGTCCGTTCGGTGACATCAGCCCGCGCCACGACGCGCCCAGCAGGCGCATCGATCCACGCAGGCGGTCACCCGGGCGCAGCGCGCCATCGGACAGCACCCACAGCCCCACTGCCGTCAGCACGAACCACGGGGTCCAGAGCGCGACGAGGCCGAACGCCGACGGCGTGAACGGCAGCGAACCGGAGAGCAGCGAGGCGAGCAGCACGGCGATGACCAAGCTGCGACGGATGCCGGACATCGGGCGGACGGCCTGCGCGCACAGCGCGAGGCGTTGGCCCATCCGCAACGAGCGGCAGCGGAGCGCGCCGTTGGCACCGGCCAGGAGGTGCAGGGCACCGCTGGCCTCCGCGGCCCGCACCGCCTCGGCGACCTCGGCCCTCTGCTGGGATGCGGCCACCACGACCGGAGCGCCGCCCGGCGCGACGATCCGCCAGCCGCCGGCGAGCAGACCGGCGGTGATCTCGGCTTCGACCATCGGACGGGTCGCGTGTCCGATGTCCAGCGACGTCAACGCCGCTCGACGCACGAGCGCGCCCGAGCCGGCGAACGCTGCCATGCCCCGCGAACCGAGCGACGGCAGCAGCGCCCGCCGCTCGAGCTCGCGCTCGTGACGCCCGCCGGCGTCGTGCTCGGTCGAGTCGCCGGCGATGGTCACGACCGGACCCTGCACGACAGCGACGTCCGGTTGGTCGAGCCACGGGGAGAGCACGGTCACGATGTCGGGACGGGGGACGTCGCCGGCGTCGAGCAGCAGGACAGTCGGTGCTGCCAACGCGAGCAGCGCCTGGCCGAGGCCGTCCAGGTCGTCGGGATCGGTCGCGATGTACACCGCGCCGGCATCGAGCGCGACCGCGGCGATCTCCGGTCGCGCCTCCAGGTCGAGCACGTACAGCCATCCGAGGTCGCGCGCAGCCAGCAGCGTCGCGCGGAGGGACTCGACGTCGTCGCCGGAACTGCGGACGAGCACATCGAGGTCGAGCACCGGCGTCGCCCCGCCGGCCGCGGACGCGTCTGCGCCATCGACGTCACGTGGCGCCCGCCACAAGGCCCACACGGTGACGGCCGCGCCCACGAAGCCGACGACCTCGACGAGCAACGCGATGCCGGCGAGCACCGGCGGCGCACCCGCGAGCGTCGACGAGACCCGCCAGCCCAGGTAGGCGACCCCGAACACCAGGCCGACGACGGCGATGACGCGGCCGATGAGTCGTTCTCCTGGGGTCATTCGCTTCGTTCCGCCTACCGGTTCCGACCGGAGGTGTCCGGCCAGATGTGATTCGGCACTCCGAGCGCGTGACTTGAGCCTTTGTTGCCGCGTCGCCCCTGGTGACGACGGTCCTGGAGCGCCGAGGGTCACGAGACCCCGACCGCTATCCTCGGATCCTCGTGGGTACGACCAAGCGCGAACGACAGAAGGCCAACCGTCAGCAACGGCTCGAACAGCTGGCCCGCGACGCTCGTCGCACGAAGACCCGCCGTCGCGGCTTCCAGATCGGCGTCGTCGTGGTCGGTGGCCTGGTCCTCTTGTTCGGCCTGGCCCGCCTGCTCGGGGACGACGGCGACAGCACCGACACGGCGACGCCACCCACCCTGGATACCGTCGTCGACACGACGGTCGCCACCTCCGACTCAGCGGCACCCTCCACGAGCGTCGACGACTCGACGACCTCGACCGATCCGAACGCCCCCACGACCACCGAAGGCCCCACCACGACCGTCGCCGAGGCCTTCGCCTACGGCACGGCCCCGTGCCCCGCAGCCGACGGTTCGACCGAGAAGCCCGACACGTTCGACGGTGCACCCCAGGAGTGCATCGACCCGGCCAAGACCTACACGGCCGAGGTCGTCACCAACAAGGGCAACTTCACCATCACCCTCGACCCCGAGCGCTCCCCCGGCAACGTGAACAACTTCGTCGTCCTCTCGCGCTACGGCTACTACGACGGCACCGGCTGCCACCGCATCATCAAGGACTTCGTCGTGCAGTGCGGACGGCCCGGCGACGACGAATCCGCACCCGGCTACACGATCCCCGACGAACTGCCGAGCGAGGGCGAGTACGAAGAGGGCATGGTCGTCATGGCCAACACCGGCCAGCCCGACACGGGCGGCGGACAGTGGTTCATCATCACCGGCGAGCAGGGCGCCAGCCTGCCGCCGCAGTACTCGATCATCGGGTCGGTCACCAAGGGCTTCAACACCACCGTGCAGGTGCTCGAGAACCTGGCGGACCCGTTGGCCGACAACGGCGTGCCGCCCCTCGCCGAGGTCGACATCACCTCGATCACGATCACCGAGTCCTGATCGTTCGCACGTGGCGCCCGACCGGCGTCGGATCACAGGTCGCCGTGCACCTCGACCGCGCCCACGTGCTCCCATGAGCCGTCACGGTTGATCGCGGCCGCACCCGTCGGCACGCACAGCACGGGGGTGTTGGCCAGCTTCAACGTGCGGTGCAGGCGCTCGAGCGACCACGACTCCGACTCGCTCACGAACGCGACCCCGGTCACCAGCCCGAGACCCAACGTGAACGCGCCGCCGCGCGGGTCGATCATCGGATCGCAGAGCGCCGATGCGCTGCCGCCGTTGCCGACGACGACGCCACCGGTGGCCAGCACGTCGCCGAGGGCATGCCAGACCGGCGTGTCCTTCAGCACCGAGCGCAGGTGCAGCGGCTGATCGCCGACCAGGTACACGACCCGAGCGCGGCGCACGACGCCGGCCGCGCCCTCGTCGAGCGCATCGCCACGGCCCAGCACCATCAGCGCCTCGACCTCGAGGTCGAGCCGTTCGCCCCACGTCATCGCTGCGGCCACCAGCCGTTCCGGGTGCTCGAAGGCATCGGCGGTCGGCAGCATCACGATGCCCGACGCGCCGACCTCGGCCACCAGCCTCCGGTCGAGCTCGTCGTTCGCGACGAAGGCGCCGCCGCCTTGGAGGACGATCGTGCCGGTCATGGCTCGGCAGCGTAGGCGGCGGACCGCCCGCGTTCAGCTGTGGACGAGCAGCTGGTCGGCCAGCGCGTCGAGCGACGCGGCGGCGACACCGATCGATCGCAGGTACTCGCGCACGCCGCCGTGCTCGGCGTCGAGACCGTCGAGCACCTCGCCGAGCGCGCTCGGAACCGCCGCCAGCAGGGCCGGCGGCGCCGACGCCATGCGCGCCGCGAGCTCGGGCTGGTTGACCGCCAGCCACTCACGCATCCGGTGCATGCTCGCCGCGGTGAGCCCGTAGTCGACGAGCACCACCGGCCGGGGGACGCCCAGCGACTCGAGCAACAACGCCGCCAGCAAGCCCGTGCGATCCTTCCCAGCGGCGCAATGGAACACGGCCGGCAGCGCGCCGGGCCGGGCCAGCTCGTCGATCGCGCGGGCGAACCGCGGCGCACCGATCGCCAGCATGTCGCGGTATGCCCACACGAGGAACTCGTGATCGGTGCGCTCGTCGGCGGCATCGTGGTCCCAGGTGCGGTCGATGACCGGTGCGTGGACGAGCTCGACGTCGATCAGGTCGCGTGGGAAGCTGCCCCAGCGCTCGAGCTCGCCCGGCGACCGCAGGTCGACGACGGTTCGCAGGCGGAGCGCGCGCACGATCTCGACGTCGGCGGCCGTCATGCGGTGCAGGCCGTCGGCCCGGTACAGGACGTGCCAGCGCGTCACCGCACCGTCACGTGCCGGATAGCCACCGAGGTCGCGGAAGTTGTGCACCGATTCGAGGGGCACGCGTCGGCGCGGGTCGGCCGAGGGATCCACCACCGAGTCGACCGCGCCAGAGCTCACGGGTGCCACGGTATCGAGGCACCCTCTCTCTGGGACAACGCGCCGGTGAACTCCGGGTGAACTGCGACGTCAGGGGCTCGGCGGCATCGCGTCGAGCATCGCCCGCGCGACCTGCCACACCTCGGGCAGGGCGAGCTGGATGTGGTGTCCGTTGCGCTCGACGACGCGCTCGCTCGTGATGCCGTGCTCGCGCCAGGTGGTGCCGCCCTCGGCGATGTTCAGCAGCATCGGCGCCATGCGGTCGATCGCCATCACGTACCTCGCCTCGGCCGAGTCGCCGCGTTCGTACTCGTCCCACAGCTCGCGCAGGTACGTCGC
>JBFWSW010000068.1:0-19201 GCA_050248155.1 Ilumatobacteraceae bacterium | reverse complement strand
ATCAGTCGAGACGTCGTGCGTGGGGTGTCCACGTACGACGTCGCTGTCATCAGCTCCGCCATTCCTTGGCTCCTCTCAGGGCCCCGCAGCCCTCGCTGCGCGGCACGGTAGATCCTCCGAACCACCAGCCGTCGAGAACTTGCCCGACTCTTGACGGAGGTTTGCCACGAATGAGAGACAGCGCGCGGAGCACATCGGAAAAACCGCTCAGCGCCGACCGTTTTGACGATCGCCGGTGCGCCCGTGCTCTGCGTAGCGAGTGCGGGCACGAAGCGGCCACGATGGCCGTCTGCTGCCCGCTTCAGCGCGCGGTAAACCTCCTCGGGCGTGCGAGCGTGTACCAAGTGTGATGATGGCGGCCGTGCCGGGAGTGCTCGACTTCGACGGCTTCTTCCGCGCCGAGTACCCGAAGCTCGTCGCCATCGGGTCGGCGATGACTGGCGATCACGACACGGCGTGCGAGCTCGCGCAGGAGGCGTTGGTGCGCTGCCTGCGCAACTGGCCGCGGGTGTCGACGATGGACGTGCCGGGGGCATGGGCTCGGCGAGTGCTGATCAACCTCGCCATCGATGCACACCGCGCCCGCGGGCGTGCGAGGCGGGCTGCGGCTCGCACCCGTCATGAGGAAGAAGCTGGCTTCGACGATCCGGTGATCGACGGGTGGTGGACGGCGGTCCGTGCGCTGCCCGATCGGCAGCGAGCCGCGGTCGTCCTCCACTACGTCGAGGACCGGTCCGTCCACGAGGTGGCCTCGATCCTCGGGATCGCGGAGGGCACCGTGAAGGCGTCGCTGTCGAAGGCACGCACGACCCTCGCGCGCGCGTTGGAGAAGGAGAGGTGACGATGGACGACCTCGATCGAATCGGTCGGCACGCGACGGCTGCGCTGCTCGACGACGTGCAGCGCCGCGTCGATCAGCCACACGTCGAAGCGGCGTTGCGGCGCGCGCGTGCGGGCGAGCCGGCGACGGTCGTGGAGCTGACGACACCTTCACGACGCACGCGCTGGTGGCTGCCGGCTGTCGCGGTCGCTGCGGTGGCCGCGGTGGTCGCCGCGGTCGTCGTCATCCGCGACGACCCGCCGCGCCGCGTCGGGCCCGCCGTCACGGAACCGTCGGTGGCGTCGACGACCGTGCCATCCACCACGGCGCCGAACGAGACCACGTCGACGATGCCCCAGCTCGAGCCGGTGCAGACGGCGACGGTCACGCTCGATGATTCGACGCCGGTGCTCGAGGGCGCGATCGTCGCCACGCTCCCGATCGCCGACACGCACCCGTGGGATGCCGCGGTACTGCCATCGGGCCGCGTCTTCGTCGGCCAGGGCGTCGACGGCGCGACGTACTCCGAGCTCGTCGACGGTCAGCTCGTCGATACGGACATCCCCTTCGTCGGCGATCTGGCCGCCGGGCTCGATGATCGGCTGTACAACCGAGCTTGGGCCGATTCGTCGCTCACCGTGTGGACCGAAGGCGCCGACGGCACCTGGGCGATCACCGAGACGACCGGAGCTGATCCGGACTGCTGGTTCGTGGTGCAGCCGGATTCGGTGAACTGCGGCAACTTCGGGGTGCACGTCGATCCGGCCGTCGACGCGTCGTACGTCTCGTGGTCCGACGACATGCAGGTGAGTGTCGGCCTCATGGGCGACGCCATCAGGACGTGGCAGATCGAGCTCGACTCCGACGCGGTGAGCCTCGATCAGTGCCAGGACCGCAGCTGCACCGTCGGTTGGCGGGCGGGCCGCGACGGGTACGTGTGGACGCCCGACCTCGGCCTCGACCTCGTCGCCGGCGCGCGGTTCGTCTCGCTGCTTCGGCCCGACAGCGCACCCGCGACCGCGTGGCTGCACTGCGGCAACGACTGCCTGGTGATCGGGTCGACCGCCGATTCGCTGTTCACGCTCGGGTACGCCGAGCAAGGTGCGGGCGACCCTGCGATCGTCGTGCGTCGGTTCGCGTTCGACGACATCGGTGCTCTCCGCTCGGCGGTCGATCCAGCCGCCGACGCGCTCGCCGGGTTCGCAGCACCGCCCGAGCACACACCCGACCTCGCCGATGTGCCGACGATGCTGCCGGTCACGATGTCCACCAACGTCGACGCCGTCCGGTCCGAGGGGGCCGACGGACCGGTGACGATGCACAACTACGAGCAGCTGTGGGCGCGGGGCGGCGACGACCCTGTCGTGTTGCGCGTGTCGACCGCGCTGCAGCAGGGCCCGTCCTACGACGGCGATTCGGTCGAGGTCGCTCCGTGGGATCGCTCGCTGTTCGCTCCGATGGCGCCGGGCTTCGCACAGCTCGTCCTGACCGATCCGTCGGGGATGGTCGTGCTGTGGGCGATCGGCATCACCCGCGACGATCTGGTCGAGATCGCTCGGTCGCTGCGGTTGCGGACGGGAGCGGCCGGTTGGGATGCCGACGTGCCCGACGGGTTCGTTCCGCTGAGCGAAGGGTGGGGCATCGGCTCGGCCAGCCGTTCCGTGCGGTGGGCCGACGTCGCCGAGCTGTCGATCGTGCACGGCGTCCCGATGGGCGATCTGCTGCCTGTGTTCGCCGGGGACTCGATCGAGGTGGTCGACGTCAACGGGGCCCGGGGCGTCGTGGCGGTGACACCGTTGCCGGACACCGATCGCGTCGCCGTCGTGTGGTCACCGCAGCCCGACCTGGTCGTGCGGTTCGGGTGGATGGGCGACGCCGACCAGGCGCTCGAGGTCGCCCGCAGCATCGCCCCGGTCGACCAGGCGACGTGGGAGGCAACCACGGTCGTCGACACCTCGGGCGACGGCTGCAACAGCATGTTCTGCTGATCCTCGGATGCGGGCACGAGACGGCCGCGATGGCCGCGTGCTGCCCGCTTCTGCGAGGCGGGACTTCGAATGCGGGCACGAGGCGGCCGCGATGGCCGCGTGCTGCCCGCTTCAGCGGGCGGACCCGACGGAGGTCAGCCCATCGCGAAGTTGCGACGGCGGCGCAGGCCGATGGCGACCATCACGACGAGGCCGATGCCGACGCCGGCGCCGATGAGGCGGACGAGGCGGACCGAGCTCGAGTTGTTGATCGGGACCTTGCCGCTCTCGAACAGCTCGGGGTTGAGCTTGCCGTCGACGACCAGCGGGCCGAGCGTGCCCGATGCACCACCGGCACCGGTGCCGTCACCCGAGCTCGAACCCGAGCCGGGCGACGACGAGGCGACCTGCGGCACGACGAAGTCGGCGGTCTCCCTGACGTCGCAGGACGAGTCTTCGTTGCCGATCGAGCTGGCGACGACCTCGTACTCGCCCACCTCGTCGGGCAGCGACGTGCTGGGGATCGTGAACTTGGCAGTGCCGTCGGGGCCGGCGAGCACGGCACCGACCACCACGCCGCCGACGCTGAACGTCACGACCGACCCGCCGCAGAAGCCCTTGGCCTCGACCCGAGACGGGCTCTGCTCGTAGTGGGTGACCTCGAGCTCGACGGTGTCGTCATCGGGCTCGCTGACCGTGATGACGCCCGGATCGGGCGCCGGCTGCGTGCCGGTGGTCGACCTCGGGGCCGTGCTGCGCGAGCCGCTGGTGGACGATCCGCTCGATGTCGTCGTCTCGTCGGTGCTGGTGGAGCCGGTCGAGCTCCCCGGTGCTGACCGGTCGGCGAGGCCGGGCACGCCGACCTCCCCGGACGTCGACGGGCTGGCACCGCCCTGGTCGGCCTGGGCCGGCTCGGTGGTGGTGGGGCCGGGGAGCGTCGTGGTGGTCGCCGGAGCTGCAGGCTCGGGACCGGCGTCACAGGCCACGTTGCCGCTCGGGAAGCCGGGCGGGACCGGGGCGAGGGTCGTCGTGGTGGCCGGGATCGTCGTGGTGGTCGTGGTGGTGGTGGTGGTGGTCGACGTCGTGGTGGTGCTCGACGTGGTCGTCGTCGGTGGTTCCGTCGTCGTGGTCGTCGGCGGTTCGGTCGTCGTCGTGGTGGGCGGTTCGGTGGTGGTCGTGGTGGTCGACGACGTGGTGGTCGGCGCCTCGGTGGTGGTGGTGCTCGACTCTGGTGGCGGGACCAGCAGAGCCATGACGGCGTCGAGCGGGTTGTCGGTCCGGCGGAACTCGGTCGGCTGGAGGATGACGGCGCCCGGTGCCGTGCTGCAGTCGGCGACGACCCGGACGACGTTGACCGCGGTGAGGTGGCAGCCGTTCAGACCCGTCGGCCGTTGGCGTGCCCAGACGGCGTAGTCGCCGGTGCCGACACGGTCGGCGGTGTAGGTGTACGAGGCGCTGCCGGCGGCGCTGGCGGCCACCGTGCCACCCGCGACCGTGCCGCCTGCGCCGGTGAGGGAGAAGCTGACGCCCTGTCCGGCGCAGAACCCGCTGGCGACGACGGTGATCGATGCGTCGTCTTCGACCATGGGCGTGCGCGGGCTGACGGCGGGCACGGCGAGTGCCACCACGCCACCGTCCGGTGTGGCTGTCGCGGCCGCCGCCACGCCCACCGGAATGCTGCTGACCACCAGGCAGAGGACACCTGCGGCCGCCCGTGCAAGTCTCTGCATCCGACTCGACTCCCATCAAGATCCAGGGTCAACTTAACACTGTGCGGGACTACAGAGATGTCACTTCAGTAACGAAACCGCAGGTCAGGGCACCTTTGGGGGTCTTCGGCGGTCACACCGGAGGTCGCCTCGACCACGCTGTGTGACGAACGTGCAGACCGTGGTCGGGACGCCGCGAGCCGTTGTGCGAACGGCCTCGCGCGGTGCCCGAACGCGCGCGCTCAGCACCCCCAGGTTCACCCGGGTGACATCATCCGCAGCTGACTCGTGCGGACGCGAGCTCATCCGCCGCTACCGAGCGGGCAGGCCGGCGTCGTGGACGAGCTGCGTGAGGGTGGCCAACAGCTCTCGGTCGTCGTGCACCGCGATCCGCTGGCCGGACGCGACGACCTCGACCCACCCCGCGAGACTGTGGCCGTCGTCCGCGGTCCGCAGGCGCAGGACGACGGCCATCGTGTCGGTCACGACCGCCCGATCCGGACGGTGGCGCTGCCCTCGTCGTCACCGATGCGCAGCCCGATGTCGACCGGCGACGACAGTCCTGCGAGCGCACCCCGAGGGCCGAGCCCGATCGCGGCCCACGTGCCGCGACGCGGGTCGAAGACGATCGAGACGAGCAGCCCTTCCGAACTGGAGCGCCGGACGTAGATGCATTGACCCAGCAGCCTGGTGAAGCGTCGACCCGAGATGGTCTGGCTCCACACGGACCCGAGCGAGAGGGTGACTTCGTTACCGCAGGCCACCGACGACCCGGCGGCGGGCACGAACGTGCCGCCGATGGCGAAGGCCGCTGGAACACGTGGCCCGGTGACGAACACCGCGCTCTGCACCACGAGCCGCATCGATGGCGTCACGACAGCGTGGACCGTCACGGTGATGGTTGCCGGGGCCGACTCCTGGCCGCCGGCGTCGGTCGCGACGTACGTCGCCGAGACTGCGCCGGTGACACCGGGGGGTGGGAGGTAGGTGAGGGCGCCGGCGCTGGTGAGGGTGAACCCGGGTGGCGGAGACCCGACGAACGCGTAGGTCGGCGACGACTCGTCGTCGCAGCGGAGCGTGGCGGTGATCTGCCGGCCCACGTCGGTTTCGAGCTCGGCGCCGGGGCACACCGGAGCCAGGTCGGTATCGCTCGGCAGGACGACGATCTCGGTCCCCACCGGATGGTCGAAGCGGAGCGGGCGATCGAGGATGAGCGACCCGAAACCGACGATCCGAGCGGTCTCCGCCGATGGGGTTCCTCCACCGATCTGCACGATGTCGCCGATCGAGAACCCGTCGTTGGACGTCACGGGGATCTCGGTGGCGCCGGCACCGGTGGATGCGCTCGTCGTCACGCCGATCGCCGGATAGGCGCACGGGGAGAACTCCGACGTCGAGAGGCGCACCGGCGTTGGTGCGGAGGCGGTTGCTGTGACCGGGTTGTTCAGGGCTTGCCGCGGCACGACGACCTGGAACGTGCCGTGGCCCGAGCTGTTCGTCGCGACGTCGACCGCGGTGAGCCACGTCGCGCCTTCGCCGTAGGTCGACGCGTGGCACGACGCGTTGGCGTAGATGTCGACGACGAAGGTCGTGTTCGGCGTCGAGTCGAGCACCCCCTGCACGGTCGATCGGTCCGACGTCGACACGACGGAGGTGATGATCGGGAAGTTCTGCATCCCGTTCGGTCCCGCATCACCGTCGCCGGGGTCGTTGGGGTGTGGCTTCGCTGACGAGTAGTCGTAGGCCAACCCGGAGTTCGAGAACAGCAGGATGCCGGGGATGGGGGCGAACAGCCCGTCGGGTTGCTGGGTGCCGTTGCCGGTCATCGTGTTCCGGCGGATCTCGACGCTCTGCGGACCGGCCTCGCCGGGTGCCGCTCCGAGGATGACGCCGCCCCAGGCGTTGTTCGAGATCTGGTTGCCGCTGACGAGCACGCCGCGCGGACCTCCTCCGAGCAGCAGGCCGAGGTCGTTGCCGGTGAGGGTGTTGTCGGTGATGTCCACCCGCTCGAAGAAGGTGGCGCCACGGTAGAAGCTGGTCGCGTCGAGATCGGCGGTCGTCGCGAGGGCGTTGGCGTATCCGACGGCGCCCCCCGAGTTGGCCCGCGACCACAGCTCGTCGGCGGTCGCGCCGTCGGCGTTGAACGCGGCCAGCTCCTCGGGCGTCGGTTCCCGACCGACACCGAACATGGCCACGCCACCATCGGTGATCGTGTTGCCGGCCACGTTCGACTGCGTCACGTGGGCGAGCAGGACACCGATCGCCTGCGCGTTGTCGATCGTGTTCCCGGTGAGCGTCAGGTCTCGTGAGGATCCGACGAGCACGCCGATCTTGGTCGACGACGACGTCATCCGGTTGCCGGTGATGACCATGTGGTCCTGGCCGGCCGACAGGATCCCGATCGGGCTGTCGATGGTGTTGTTGCTGATCTCGCCGGTGGTGGGTGCGTCGTCGGCGGCGAGGACGCCGAAGCCGCCTCCGGCGAGGGTGTTGCCCGTGATCGTGAAGCGATCGTTGGCGAGCCCGAGCACGCACAGGGAGCACTGGGACATCCGGTTGCCGGTGATCTGCAGCCCTTCGAACGTCTCGGCTGCGACGACACCCACCGCCGCCCCGCTCATGACGTTGTCGTGGACGTCGATCGGCCCGATCGCGCCGCCGACGGCGACCGCGATCGAGGTGTTCGTGAAGGCCTGCACCCCACCGACGGACACCGAGCCGATGGCCCTTCCCGGAGCGGCGTGGGCGAACACACCGAGCTGCACGTGGTCGAAGTTGCCACCGGTGACAGTCAGCGAGGTGAGGTCGTCGTCGGGCACGGCCGCGACGCCGGTGGTCAGCTGCGAGAAGGAGGAGCCGGAGACGGAGACGGGGCCGGAGGCGCGGGCGATGGTCACACCGGCCGGACCACTGGCGACCAGCGCGGCAGCGCTGTCGCCCGACGGCGGCGTGTCGCCGACGCCGACGAAGGTGCTGCCCGTGATGGTGGTCGCGGTCTGCGCGTCGACACCGATCCGGTTCTCCCGGAAGGTCGAGTCGGCGACCGTGCCGTCTCCTGCCGCGAGCACGAGGGCGCGGTCGAACCCCACAAAGGTGAGCCCGCGGATCGCCGTCGGGCCGGCGAAGACGCTCAGCCCGTCGAACGACGACGTCGCGTGGAGCTCGACGGTCGACGCCCCGTCGATTGTGAGCTCGTCGAGCACGAACGGGAGAGGCGCGTCGATCTGGATCGGTCCGTCCACGTCGAAGGTGATCGTGTTGGCGCCCGGTGCGGCGTTGGCCTCGTCGATCGCGCCCCGCAGGGTGCATTGATCGCCGTCGGTGTCGGGGTCGACATCGCATCGCTGATCGCCGAGATCGGGGTCGTCTCGATCGTCGGTCTGGTTGACGACGAGGCCGACCTCCCCTCCGACCGTGACGTCGAGGTTCTCGCGATCGAGATCGTAGGTGTCGTCGTGGCCCCCAGCCGCCTCGACGTGGAGCGCGGTGCTGCCGACCGAGACCCCGTGCATGGTGAAGTCGAACCGGGTCGACGCTCCCGGGGACAGCGTCCGGAAGTCGTCGGCGACGTCGAGCCCGAGGATCAGTGTCGAGTCGGTGTTCGCCCACACGTTGACGTCCGTGAACTCGGTCGTGTCACTGTGGTTCGTGACGACGAACGCGCCGCTCACCGACTCGCCGACCCCGACACGGTCCGGAGCGTCGATCGTGACCTGCAGGTCGCCCCCGCCGACGAGGACGTAGCCGGACGTGGATCGTGACGTGTTCCGCCCGCTCGGAAGCGTCGCGTCGATTGCGAAGTCGAACTGGTGGCCGCCGGGCTCGGACGCGGTGACCTCGAGGGCGACCGTCGTGGTGGCGCCGACGGCGAGCGACGCGACCGGCGCAGGTGGCGTCGTGACGGTCAGACCCGCCGGAATGTTGAAGACCGTCACCCGGACGTCGGTCAGTGCGACCTGTCCGACGTTGGTGACGTCGAGCGACACGGGGATCGGGGTGTTCGGCGCGTGGTCCCCGTAGTCGTCGGGGTTCTGGGTCGCTTCGAGGCAATGCGTGGCTCGACACTCCGACACGAGCACCGGTTGGTGCGAGCGCACCGTCCATCCGTCGTCGCTGTGGCCCTCGAGGTACAGCTGGTACGTGCCGTCCTGCGGGAACAGCCGCTCGACTGCGGGGCCGGTGGACGTCTCGCCGTCGAACCATGTCCAGGTGTACTCCTGCGTGACGGGGTAGTGAGTGGGTCGCGGTGACGCGCTGCAGCGGATCAGGCCACCCGCTTCGGTGTACGCGACCTGTTCGCACGGGCTCATCGACTCGGTGGGTCCAGGCAGGTACAGGTCGTCGACACGAACGGCGCGGTCCCCCGACCCGAGGCCGATGGCGTCGCTCTCGGCACCGAACGGGGGTGGCGACGGAGGCGTGTGATCGACCCAGTTGTACGTCGACGGGTAGCTCCGCATCGGCGCGATCCATGCGCGAACGGGTGGGGTCGGGTCGTCGTTCTGCTTGATCGGCACCCACACGCCCCACCAGCCACCGTGGTCGCTGTGCAGCGGTGCCAAGCTCAGCCCTGTGTGGTCACCGATTGAGACGTAGCCGACGGTCTCGCCCTGCCCGAACGGGCTGGTGTAGCCGAGGTTGTCGATCGTGCGCCCGTCGTTGAAGTAGGCGCGGCCGTGGAGGAACACGTAGTCGGCGCGGTTGCCGGGCACGTCGTTGACGGCACAGCCGATCGAGTCGAGACCGTACGGCGCGTTGCGGATGCACGCGGGCCAATCGGGGTCGAGCCCGGGAGGACGGTCGAGCTCTTCGGTCAGGCCGGCATGGGCGGCGGGGGAGGGCGGCAGCACCGCCCCGATCAGCACCAGCGACAGCATCGCTGCGACCGCGAACTTCACTCGACCACCCATCGACCGCTCCTTCCGCACGAGTGCGGTCGACGATCGCGAGTCTGCGTCCGGTGAGCGTCCGGTGGGGTCCGTCAGCGAGGGTCAGCGGGCGGCCAGGCGAGCTCGCGCCCGTTCGAGCCCGGGAGGATCGCGCACGCCCAGTTCGGCCACGACGCGATCGGCGAGCGCGAGGTACGCGCGGGCCTGGTCGGAACGGCCGGCGTCGAGCGCCCAGTGCGCGGCTTGCACGGGTCGCGTCTCGTCGAAGGGCTCGGCGGCGATGGCGCGATCGGCGTGCGCCATCGCCACGGCCAGGTCGCCCCGAGCTGCGGCGCCTGTGGCCAGCGCATCGAGCACCGCGCAGTACAGCCGGGTGCACTGCTCGCGTGGCAGTGCGGACCAGTCCTCGTACCGATCCCCCGGGAGCAGCTCGCCGGTGTAGGCCGCGACGGCACGGCGACCGAGCTCGGGGTTCGAGGTGTCGTCGAGGGCCGCGCGCGCGGCCGATCGGAACTCGTCGAGGTCGGTGGTGAATCCAGGAGCGAGCGCGAGGCCGGCCGCGGTCCGCACGACGACGCCTGTCGCGTCGTCGCGGATCCGGTTGAGCAGGTTGCGCAGACGGCGACGCGCCACGGCCGGGTCCTCTCCGGGCCACAGCAGCTCGAGGATCTCGTCGAGCGACAGCGGGACGTCGGCGACGGCGAGTGCTTTCACGAGCGTCGAGCCACGACCTGGCGGCGGGGTGGCATCGACGCCGTCGATGGTGACCGAGAAGCCACCGAGGAGCTGGATGTGACGTCGAGCCGGGCCGCGCTCGCCGGGGCGGAACAGCGTGGCCAACGTCGGCTCGACGGTGGCGAGCAGGCCGCTCAACCCGAGTGCCGCCGCCTCGGCCTCGGCGGTGGCGTAGATGTCGGCCGCGCCTTCGTCACCTCGCCGGAGGTGGGCCACTGCTTGCATCGCCCGGAGGCGGGGTCGATGCGCGACGAAGAGGCTGTCCTCCGTGTCCAGCTGGGCGAGCGCGGCGATCGCCAGATCGGCGTCGCCGTGTTCGGCTTCGAGTGCTGCGCGAGCGAACCTCACCGTCGGGACGGTGCCCTCGGGACGGCCGGCCGCCCGCTCGAGGTACGCACGCGCATCGTCGACAGCGCCCAGACGGCGGAACATCTGGCTCACCTCCGCCAGCAGATCGGTGCCGGTGGTGTGGTCCCACCACTCCCCTCGGCAGCGCTCGGCTTCGGCGACGTGGAACCGCACGCGCTCGAGGTCGCCGGCGAGCGTGGCGGCCTCCGCAGCCACCCATGCGGCGTAGGCGATCGTGAGCTGATCACCTCGCCGCCGCCCGAGTCGGAAGGCGTCGGCGAGCACAGCGATGGCGGCGTCGGCATCACCGAGGGCGGTGTGCATCTCACCGAGGAACGTGGCCAGCATCGCTCGCTGACCGTCGTCGGGGCCGAGCCGCTCGATCGCAGCGCGTTGGGTCGCGATCGCCTCGTCGAACCGGCCGTGCAGGTACAGACCCCAGTAGGCGGTCCAGTGCAGGCACAACGACTCGTCCCAGTCATCGCCGGCGAGGCGGAACAGCGTGATCGCCTCGCCGAGCCGGGCGATCGCCCGGTCCACCGATCCGGTGGGGGATGCGGCCTCGGCGAGGCCGAGCGCCGACAGCACCACGGCGCGGGCGCGGTGCTCGTCGGGCGCCAACGCTCCCAGCAGCTCCGTGCCTCGCCGCAGCGCAGCCTCGGTCTCCGACAGACGTGCGAGGTCGCGAACCTGCTCGCTCGCGATCTCGTTGGCCAGCCGCTGGTCGTTGCTGTCGGCGGCCCGAGCTGCAGCGAGCGTCAACAGCTCGCCGCGTTCGCCGATCGCTCCCCCCAGCGCGGCCAATCGCGCCCGTTGGAGCGCCAGGTCGCCTCGTCGGGCGCCGGTCGACGCGTGGATCAGGTCGTCGATCGCGCGCAGCTCGCCCCGATCGAACGACGCCAGCTCTCGGGCTCGCAGGGCACCGATGAGGTCTGCGGCGTCGTGGGCGAGCCCACCGTCGAGCAACGTGCTGACGGCGAGCCGTGGTTCGCCGAGCTCGACGAGCGCCGTCGCGGCTGTTCGTGCGGCGTCCTCTGCCAGACGGGCGCGCCACGTCAGGCACTCGATCACGGGATCGCTGAAGCGAACGGTGCCGGCACCGAGTTCGACGATCGGGATGCCCGTGTCTCGTACGATCTCCCATCCCCTCTGCCCGCCGAGGGCACGGGCCACGGCGGGACCGAAGGCGGGGAGGTGGGCGAGCGCAACCACGAGCTGCACGACCTCGGGGTCGAGGCCGCCGACGATGTCGTCGACCAGCTCTTCCAACTCGTGCTGAGCGCCGCGTCCGGTGCCATGGCTGCCTCCGGCGCGGTTCGCGGCGAGCGAGAGCGCAGCAGGCCAGCCGTCGACGCGCACGCGGAGCTTCTCCAGTTCGGCCGCGATCGCGGGTTCGTCGGCGAGCCCGGCCGTCTCGTCAGCATCGAACGCGAGGTCGCGGGCGGTCAACGCGACGCCCGCGTTGATCACGGGCGGCACCCGCCGGCCGGCCACTACGAGCCGGTGCGGGCCGTACCACTCGAGCGCGAGCTCGCGCACGAAGCCGCGCGTGTCGCCGGTCAAGCGTTGTGCCTCGTCGACGAGCACCATGAGCGGCAACGTCTCTGCATCGGCGAGCACCGCCGCCAGTGCACGGGCGACCGTGGTCGCGTCGTTCGGTTCGTCCAATCCGACGTGGGTGACACCGAGAAGGGCAAAGCCCCGGCGGACTTCGCCGATCAGCTGGACGAGATCTCCGGAGGCCGGGGGGACGATGCGAACCATCGTCAGGTCGAGCGCGCGTGCGGCGTCCATCGCGAGCGTCGTCTTCCCGTACCCGGAAGGCGCTTCGAGCACGACGACAGGGTGCGAGGCGATGACGCGTACCAACCGGTCCCGCGCGACGTGGCCCACCACTGCGCGACGATACTTCGGCCGCTCGGGCACGTTGGACGGAGCCGTAGCGAGCCGGTGAAGCCAACTTCCAGCGAACCGGGTTCGCACGCCGTGCCCCCGCTTCAGCTCGTGAATCATCGACAGCCGCCGAGATCGAGCGACGTGGACTCGGATCGATGTCGTCCGCGCGCGCCCAAGCTTGACCCTGCTGCCGACCTCATTCCGGGTCGTTGTCGAGCGAAGCCCAGTAGTCCGGGTCGTCAGCGAAGCTGACGATCTCGACGATGTTGTCGGTGCGCCGCACGGCTGCGAATGAGATCACCCCGAAGATCGGGTCGACGACCGTGTACGAGCGCACTGCGGGCACGAGGTCGTACGACAGAGAGTCGAACTCCCTGAACGCGAACACTGCAGCGGCGAGGGGGCCGCCGACGAAGTCATACTCGGACCCGTCTCCACGGCCCGATCGCGCCGGGCCGAACTTCGCGTGGGCAGACTCGAAGACCGTTGGCGCGACCTCGACGCGCCGAGTCACGTGGTGAGAAGGCCGAGTCGCTCGGCGGCTTCGCGTTCGAGCCGCCGCGTCGTCGGTGTCGCGATCTGACGCGCGCCCACCAGCGCCGCTTCGTAGGGAATGTCGTCTCCGAAATCGACCAAGCGCCAGCCGGCCTCTTCGTGAGAGAGGTCGCTGACCTGGCGAGCGTTGAGTCCGTCGAGATCGGCGAGGACTTTGTCGATCGTGGCGAGCTCGTCATCGGTGAACACGGTGAGGTCTGGCTCACGTCGAGTAACGAGCCGGTGCTGTTGGTAGCCCAGGAACTCCTCGTCACGAAGCTCGGCCTCGCCGTTCGCGATCAGCTGGTCGCGAACCGGTCGAAGACGGCGAGCCGCCGGGCCATGCTCGAGCTTCTGGTACATGGCGCCGGTGATCGGAGCGCCTGTGCGTCGGACGTGCGCGAAGTCGGCGAAGAAGAGGATCTTGTTGAGCTTGGTGGCCCCACCGGATCGGTCGCTCCGGAGACGGGAGGCCACGTACACGAGAAGCTCGGTGAACTTGCGTTCGTCGTACGTCGTCTTCATGCCGTCATCCTGACGATTGGGTGTCACGTCGACTGTATCTGCGGCCGACGAGCGAGCCGGCCGCTCGGCGACTCAGGAGTTGGCGCCGGCGAGGAGGACGCCGAGGGTGCGTGATCCGGCCCGGTCGATCGTCGCCAGGGCTTGGCGCACGGTGGCGAGCGAGCTGCGGCCGGACTGCACGACCATGACGACGCCGTCGGCGTACCGCGCGATGGCCGAGGCGTCGCCGCCGGCGAGCGCGCCGGGCGAGGTGAGGATGACGAGGTCGTAGCTGACGCGCAGCTCGGCCATCAGGTCGTCCATGCGTCGCCGGCTGAGCACCTCGAGCGGGCTGCGCGGCGCCGTGCCGGCGGTGACCACGTCGACGCCCTGGAACTGCGTCGTCGGGATGTTCAGCGGCCGGAGCTCGAGGTCGTCGAGGTCGTCGAAGTCGGGCTCGGGCGTGTCGAGCAGGTCGACCGGTGGGCCGGTGGGCGGCCCGAACGGATCGTCCTCGTCGTCGAAGATGGCCAGCCGGGCGAGGGCTCGCTTGCGGTCGCTGCCGACGCGGTGCTCGGTGAGCGCGTCGGTGACGCCCGGCGCGCGAGGTAGGCCGAGCATCCCGTGCACGTGGGGGGTGCGCAGGTCGAGGTCGACGACGACGACCCGGTCGCCGGCGCGGGCGAGCATGACCGCGAGGTTGACCGCGGTCGCCGTTGCGCCTTCGTTGTCGTTGGGTGAGCAGAACTGCACGATGCGCACGCGCCCGTCGCGCACCATGCGGTGCATCGTGTCGCGCAGCTGCGCGTAGGCCTCGACGGCGCGGCCGACGGGTTGGCGCACGACGATCGGGGTGGCGTTCAGCGAGCTGTCGCTCGGCACCACGGCGAGGACGGGTTCGGTGCTGCGCAAGGCGCTCAGGTCGATCGCCGTCCTCACCTCGCCCGTGCGGATGTTGAGGATGACGACGCCGATCGCGCCGAGCGCCAGCCCGATGAGGAACGACAGGAGGATCGGCTTGCCGAGTGACGGGCTCACTCGCTCGGTGGGGACGGCGGCGGTCTCGACGACCGTGACGGGTGAGGTGGCGACAGCGAGCTCGAGCGTCGCTGTGCTGACGGCGGCTCGCAGGCGGTCTTGTTCGAGGGAGTAGGCGTCGATCTGCGGGTCGTCGCCGGGGAGCGAGTTGATCTCGTCCTGCAGCGACGCGATCTGGTCCTCGAGCTCGCCGATCGTGTCGGGCAGCGCGCGGGCGGCTCGCTCGACCTGCACCTGTTGGTAGGCCTCGACGTAGGTGTTGGCGAGCGTGGCGGCGAGCTCGGCGCTGCGGGCCTCGACCCGCACGATGACCACGTCGAACTCGTTGCTGGCGAAGCCCTTCGCCTCGGGCACGTCGCCGCCGATCTCGAGCATGCTGCGCACCCGGTCGCCGACGTCGTCGCCTTCGAGCACGGCGATGGCGATCAGCCGCCGCTCGTTCCGGTCGGTCGCCGAGGTGGCTGCGCCGGCACCGGTGGGCTCGCCGATCTGCATCGTCGCCTCGGCCCGGTAGGGGCGCGTGTGCGAGAGGGTGACGAGGATGGCGGGCAGCATCGTCGCCGCGAGGGCGACCACGATCGCCCACTTCCCGGCCCAGATGGCGCGCCCGAGTCGGGGCATCACACCCTCGGTGCTCGCGTCGCGCCGCATAGGAGGCTTCAGGTTAGAGAGTTGCCGGGCACTCCGTGACGGCGACACCACGCAACGCGACCGTCCCGCTGTGGGGAAGGCGGGTCGGGGCCAGAGGTCGATGGTGCCGCGAATCCGTCGCGATGTGATGTCCGTAGACCGCTTGACACCGTACCTAAAGATGAATACAGTTTTAATTCGTGCAGCGGTCGCCGAGGATCCTCATCGTTGGTGGCGGCATCGCTGGCCTCTCCCTGGGGGCTGCGCTGGTCCAGGCGGGCATACGTCCTCGGATCATCGAACGGGCTCCGGAATGGGCACCGGTGGGCGCGGGGATCGGCATGGGGCTGAACGCGATGTTGGCGCTCAGGGCGATCGCTGCCCACGACGAGGTCGCGTCGCGAGGCCAACCCGCCGACTTCTGGGATCTCACCGATCATCGCGGACGCCTCTTGCTCAGGTTCGACTATCGAGCGATGAAGGCCAAGTTGGGAACGACCATGGTGTGTGTTCATCGAGCGGTGCTGCACGAAGTGCTTCTGGCGCGAACGTCGGGTGCCGAGGTGTTGCTCGGTGTCGAGCCGACACGTCTGACCGACACGGCCGACGGCGTCGAGGTATCACTGACCGACGGCTCGTGCGACACATACGACCTCGTCGTCGGTGCTGACGGGATCCGATCAGCGGTGCGCGACATGTGGTTCGGCCCCGCCCGCGCGCGATACCTGGGTTACACGTCCCGTCGTGTCGTCGTCGAGAGACCAGCCGGCATCGACCGGGTGATCGAGATGTGGGGCCCTGGCCGACGCGTCGGCCTCTGTCCGATCGACGAGCAACGGCTGTACTGCTACACCACTACGAACGCGACCGAGAACGCGCCGAGCCCGCCCGAGACCCGTGTCGACCAGTTCCGTTCCGACTTCGCAGAGTTCCGGAGTGTGATGCCCGGCGTGCTCGACCAGATCGAACACCCCGATCAGATTTTCCACTCAGACCTCTACGAAGTCCGCACCGAGACCTGGATGCGTGGGCGAGTAGTGCTCATCGGGGACGCAGCGCACGCAATGACGCCGGACCTCGGTCAGGGTGGCGCAATGGCCATCGAGGATGCGATCAGTCTGGCCGAATGCATTGCTTCGCAGGCCGAGATCCCGGCCGCGCTCGGTGCTCACCTCGCCAAACGGAAGACCAGGGCCATCTCGATGCAGACCCGGTCGCGCCGGTTCGGTCGACTTGGCCAGCTCGAAAGTCCGACGCTGTGTCGATGCCGCAACGCAGCGATCAGAACCGTGGCAAGCCGATTCGTCGGTCGACTCGTTGCCGACAAGGCGGCACACCTCGCTGTTCGACCTGCCCTTGCCGACCGCACCTCGCACAGGAGATCACCACGATGACCGAGTCCGCACGCGACCTCGTCGCCCGTCTCATGTCTGCGTTCGCGAGTGGCGACGTCGAGGTGCTCGACGAGTTGATCGACGTGAACTACATCCAGCACAACGAGATCCCAGACGGTCTCGACGGGGTGAAGCGCACGGCCAAGCGATTGAGCCGCGCGTTTCCCGATCTGCAGGTGACGATCCACGATGTGATCGTCGAGGGCGACAAGGTCGTGGCGCGGCTGACCATGTCAGGAACTCACTTGGGCCCGTTCATGGGCGTTCAGCCGACTGGGACCACCGTCGAGTTCGATTCGGTCGACATCTGGCGGGTGCGCAATGGCAAGTGTGTCGAACACTGGGACGCTGTCGACCGACTCGGTCTGATGAAGCAGCTCGGACTCTTGAGCACGACCCAAGGCAACGAAGACCGTGCCACCTGACGCGACCACTGATGCCGAGCGCGCGCTGCATCCGACCACGCAGCGTCTCCTCGAACGAATGAACCGGAGCTCGTCCGCGCTCGATCTCGCGACTCTGCCTGCTGCACGCTCGGCATTCGAGACGCAGTGCACCGCGTCGTTCGACGAGATCGCAGACGCGCACATCGTCGATTCGACGATCGCGACGGCGGGAAGGTCGATCCCCGTGCGTGTGTATCGCACGACGGCCGAAGCGGATGGTCCAGCACTCGCGTACTTCCACGGCGGGGGCTTCGTCATGGGTTCGATCCAATCCCACGACCCTCTGTGCCGAGCGCTCGCCGCGAAGACCGGCACAACCGTCGTATCGATCGGCTACCGCCTCGCCCCTGAACACCGATTTCCGGCGGCACACGACGATGCGGTCGACGCATTCGCATGGTTGATCTCCGGTGCCTCTGGCTTGGACATCGATGTCGGTCGGGTCGGCGTCGCTGGTGACAGTGCCGGCGGCGCGCTCGCCGCCAGCATCTCGACTCATCCGGCCTTCGAGGGGAGGGTTCGGATTCAGGCGTTGTTCTATCCCGTACTGGACTTCACGCGAGCGCTGTCCGGCTCGTCGCCGTACGCCAACGGATATGGTCTGGACGCTGACCTTGTCGAGTTCTGCTACTCGCAGTATCTCGGCGGTTCAGATGGTCCACCGCCGATGACGGCGCTGGCCCCCGAGCAGCTCCGGCAGACACCCCCAACCTTGCTCGTGGTCGGGTCCCACGATCCGCTCTGCCACGAATCGGGCGTCTACGCGGCAAGACTCCGCGAAGCCGGCCGTGCCGTGGACCACCTGGTGGTCGAGGGAATGATCCATGGCTTCCTGTCGATGCCGCGGGTGCTGGTCACTTCTCGCGACGTGCTCGATGACGTGACGACCCGGATACGGGTTGCCTTCAAGGCTTCAGACCAGTGACAACGCGTACTTCGTTCAGGACGTGCGGACTGTGTGAGGCGACATGCGGGCTGCGGCTCACCACCGAGGCCGATGTCGTCCTGTCCGTTCAAGGCGACGAGGACGACGTCTTCAGCTCCGGCTACATCTGTCCGAAGGCGGGGGCACTCGGACAGCTCCACGCCGACCCGGACCGACTTCACGAACCGCATCGCCGAGACCGCGCGTCCGGCGCCTGGACGGGGACGACATGGGATCATGCGCTCGGCGAGATAGGAACGCGCCTTCGCAGCACGATCCATAGCCACGGGCCGGACTCCGTCGCTGTGTACATGGGGAACGGACTGACTCATGGCGCCACAGGCGCGCTGTACGCGCCGGCACTGCTGCGAGCGCTCGGAAGTCGGCGTATCTTCTCGTCCTCCACGCTTGATGTCATGCCCCGCTGGCTCGCTTCTGGACTTCTGTATGGAACTTCCACGAGCGTCCCGGTCCCCGACGTCGACCGCTGCCACACGCTCGTCGTCATCGGAGCCAATCCGTTGGTGTCGAACGGGAGCGTGTGGACGGCTCCCAACTTGGGAAATCGCCTACGTGCGCTGAAGCGCAGAGGCGGAGCTCTCGTCGTCGTCGATCCAGCGCGCACGCGCACAGCTCGATTGGCCGACGAACACATCTCCATTCGGCCGGGTACCGACGTGCTGCTCCTCTTGTCGATCGCCCACGTGCTGTTCGCGCTCGACCTGGTCGACACCGGGCACGTTCCGATTCGCGCTGGTGATCTCGAGCGTCTCCGGCAGCTTCTGCAACCGTTCACCCCGAGCGCTGTCGCGCCGGCAACCGGTGTTGAGGTCGAGACGATTCAGGGCCTGGCGCAGCGCATCGCCGCCGCGCCCTCAGCCGCTGTCTACGGCCGGCTCGGGATCCATGCGACCCGATGGGGGACCCTCGCTGCCTGGGCAACCGACGTCGTCACGGTCCTGACCGGCAACCTCGACCGAGTGGGCGGGATGATGTTTCCGAAGCCGGCGCATTCCCGCCCGTCTCCATCACGTCCGAGACGATTTCGAACGGGGAGATACCGCTCTCGAGTCTCGGGCTACCCCGAGGTCAACGGCGAGCTGCCCGCGGTAGCACTCCGTGAGGAGATCGAGGACGACGGCCCGGATCGCATCCGCGCACTCATCGTGCTCGGAGCGAACCCGGTCCTCACAGTCCCCAACGGCCGCGGACTTCGTCGAGCGCTCTCGCGCCTCGATCTGATGGTGTCGGTTGACATGTACGCGTACGAGTCGTCAGCGCTCGGCGACGACGTCCTTCCTGTTGCGTCGAGGCTCGAGCGCAGCACGTTCGAGTGGGGCTTCTTGGGCGTTGCCATCCGTATGGT
>JBFWSW010000067.1:0-19701 GCA_050248155.1 Ilumatobacteraceae bacterium | reverse complement strand
ATGCCTCGAAGAACAGGCCCTCCATGCTGGTGATGCAGCCGTCGGTCCAGTGCGGCAGCAACATCAGCGCCATCGTGGTGCCGTACTTGCCGTTCTCGCTGTTGTTCTCCCAGAGCGCGCGCCCGCAGCCCTCGGACGGGTCGGCGCCGAGCCCCGCCATCGTCTGCACGAGCGACCGGTACTCGGCGTATGCCGACTTCTCCTCGTAGCCCGTGAAGTTGTAGCGCGACCACGAGTCGCTGAGCGCGTCGGACGACGTGGCGCTGAGCGAGATCGGCCCCCACTGGTACACGCTCTTGCCGTTGTGCGTCTGGAAGCCCGCACCCGGCATCACACGGAAGAACATGAGCTCGATCGCCAGTACACCGATCGCGACGACGCACGCGACCGCGGTGCCGAGCGCGAAGTTCGTCCGAGCCGACAGCTCGCCGACGCCCCGTACACCTCGCGCGATCACCAGGGTCAGCTCGACGAGGCCCACCATCATCAGCAGGTAGCGCACGAGGTAGATGAACGGCAGCAGCCGAGGGTTCCAGAGCAGGCCGATCACCGGCAAGCTGTCCCGCGTGATCCAGACCCCTGCCACCAGGAACAGGCCGGTGATGCCGAGCCACGCTCCGTTGAGGTGACGGCGCGCCACGCTCGCCACGAACCCGATGACGGCGAAGGTCGTGATGAAGATGTCGAAGAACGTCGTGAGCGGGAAGAACATGTCCCAGAACGAGTCGCTCGCCCCGGACGGGCGGTAGCCGTACTTCATGTCGGTCATGTAGGCGTGGTTGAACAGGAACGGCACGACCCAGAACGCGGCGAGCAAGAACGTGGTCACCCCGACGGTGAGCCCGTACCAGAGGCGCGTGCGGTCGATCCACACCAGCCACAGCAGGAGCGCACCGAGCAGGACGAAGATCAGGACGATGCCATGGCACAAGCAGGCGAGCGCGAGCAGGATGGCCGCCCAACTGCGGTACTTGCCCGTCTCGAGCCCGCGAGCGAACACGCCGAGCCCGAGGACCGCGAGCGACAGCGCGATCGAGAACGAGAACTCGCCGGCCATCGTGCTCTTCACGTTCCCGCCGTAGATCGAGAAGCTCTCGTCGAACAGGAACAGCAGCCCGGCCACCGCGAACAACTCGGGCATCGGATACCGGAATCGGGCCAGACGGCCGAACGCGAAGCAGCAGAACGGCAGCGTCACGATGCCGAGGACGGCGACGACCTTGAACGCGATGCCGTACGGGAAGATCACGTTCAGCGCCACGATCGCGAGCGCCGGCACCACCATGTAGAAGCGGTACATGGGGAAGCCGGCGTACCAGTAGGTGCTCCAACCGCTGAGCTCGAAGTTCGGCAGCAGGTGGTCGCGCAGGAACGCCGGGCCCATCACGTGCGCGCCCATGTCGCCGCCCGTCGGCGTGTTGTTCGTGAAGACGAGGTCGAGATGGACGGTCTGGATCGCGGCGAAGGTCGCGCCACCCACGAGGGCGAGCGTGACGACGAACCGGATGAGACGGGGGGTGTCCCAGGGGGAGTCGAACCAGTTCCGTGGCCGGCGGACGATGCGGGCACCGGCGCGGGCCGCCCACGACGGTCGCTCGGTCCCCGGGACCGGAGAGATGTCCCCGTACGACTCGCCGTCGCTGCCTGGATTGAGGTCGGCAGCGACCACGTCGTCCGCCGCGCCGCGCTCGAGCACCTGATCGCCCATCGGCTCCATCATCGCATCGCCGGACCTCACCAACCGGTCACTGGCGCTCATCGGGTGGCGACCCACACCAGCCCGGTGGCGTTGAACGCGGCGTGGGCGACGATGCCGAGACCCAGCCGGCGGGTGACGAGCGCGCACGTGCCGAGCACGAGGCCGACGACGAACAGGCCCGGATACTCGACAGGCCGGAAGTGGATGACCGCGAACCATCCTGCGACCAACACGAGCGCGAGCACGTCGTTCACGCGCCGCGAGAACGCGCCCTGGAGCAATCCGCGGTAGAGCAGCTCCTCGACGAGCGGCGCGCCCACCACGACGACGAGGAC
Source organism: Ilumatobacteraceae bacterium (assembly GCA_050248155.1). GTDB lineage: Bacteria > Actinomycetota > Acidimicrobiia > Acidimicrobiales > Ilumatobacteraceae > VFMC01. The sequence continues at coordinate 17,667 of JBFWSW010000067.1, read as the reverse complement.
GAGGCCGACGATCCACAACCCGTTCGCGCTGTCGTACAGCGTGCGTGCGTTCTCCTCGCGATCTGAGACGGTGAAGGTGTCGGGGAACCAGGACTCGAGCGGCCAGTACACCAGTCGCACGAGCACGAGCTGGGTGAGCACGCCGATCGGCACGCCGACGACGTCGACGAACTGGAACCTCAGACCGTAGTCCTCGACCATCGAGCCGAGGCCGTACCGGTGGCTGACCTCGCGCAGGCCGGCGAGGATCGGCAGCCACAGCGCGAGCGCACCGAGCAGGGTGACCCACACCGGCGTCTCGACCGTGCCACCCTCGTGACCCGTGGCCCCGATGACGAGCGAGCCGAGCACGTTGCCGGCGAGCCAGCACACCATCCACGAGACCGTCGCGATGCCGACCGAGATCCGGCCCTGACCGCTGCCGAGTCGCACGGCGGAGACCCGGGAGGACGGCGACGACATGACCGCCCAGGGTATCGATCCGGACCGCGACGTGACCGTCGCGAGCGAGCCGTCAGCCGGCGAGACGGCCGGGCACGGCCAGGGCTCCGGCGAGCGCGCGGCGATCCTCGAGCCGCCATCCGTTCGGCACCGACAGGCGGGCCGCGTGACGGGCGCAGAGGTCGTAGCTGTGCGGGTCGCGCTCGCGGGGGAGGTCGTCGAGCCAGACGATGGATCGGCCGTACTGATACGTGAGCGTGGCGTCGGCCGCTGCCGCGCAACCGGTCCGTGAGCACTGGCGGGCCATCGCCGACACGGTACGAGCCCCGGCCACGCGAGTGGTGGATGCCGACGGCGTCGGAGCGCCGGCGCTGACACGAGTGAACTGTGACGAGCGAACGTCCCGAGCGGGGGCCACACCCCTAGACTCCCTGCATGAGCAATCTGCCCCCGCCGCCTCCGCCGCCCCCGCCCGGCCGCGGCTCTGGCGGGCGTCAGCAGCCCGGCGGCCCCAACCAACCCGAGCGCGGCGGCCGCGCCGGGCTCGGCGGCGGCTGGCCCCGCTGGACCCTGCCGGTGCTCATCGCAGTGCTCGTCGCGATGTTCGTCCTCCCCCGCTTCTGGCCGAGCGACGACGGCGAGAAGCTGAGCTACGGCGAGTTCATCGAGCTCGCCGACAAGGGCGAGGTGAAGAGCATCGTCATCAACAACTCGTCGGGCAAGATCAGCGGCGAGACGAAGAGCGGCACCGAGTTCACGGCCACCGGCGGCGGCGAGCGCGGCCTCTTGCCCGAGGACGAGCTCGATCTGCGCGCCAAGGGTGTCGACATCGACTTCAAGACCCCCACCACCAACTGGTTCTGGAGCACCGCCGGCCTGCTGCTCCCGTTCCTGCTGCTGCTCGGCTTCTTCATCTGGATGCAGCGCCGCGCGATGGGCCAGGCCGGCAACATCATGTCGGTCGGGCGCAGCCGGGCCAAGACGTTCAACCCCGACAAGCCGTCCACCACGTTCAGCGACATCGCCGGCTACGAGGGCGTCAAGCAGGAGATCACCGAGGTCGTCGACTTCCTGCGCATGCCCGAGCGTTTCCGCGAGATCGGCGCGCGAGTGCCGAAGGGCATGCTGCTGGTCGGGCCTCCCGGCACGGGCAAGACGCTCTTCGCCCGCGCGGTCGCCGGCGAGGCCGGGGTCGGCTTCCTGTCCGTCACCGGCTCGGACTTCATGGAGATGTTCGTCGGCGTCGGCGCCAGCCGCGTGCGCGACCTCTTCCAGCAAGCCCGCAAGATGGGCCGGGCGATCATCTTCATCGACGAGATCGACTCGATCGGCCGCAAGCGTGGCGCCGGTCTCGGCGGTGGTCACGACGAGCGCGAGCAGACGCTCAATCAGATGCTCGCCGAGATGGACGGCTTCGAGACGAGCGAGGGCATCGTCATCCTCGCTGCCACGAACCGACCCGACATCCTCGACCCGGCGCTGCTGCGCCCGGGCCGCTTCGACCGCCAGATCGTCGTGCCGCTGCCCGAGATGGAAGAGCGCCTGTCGATCCTCAAGGTGCACAGCCGCGACAAGCGCATGGGTCCCGACGTCGACCTCGAGATCATGGCCAAGGCGACGCCGGGCATGAGCGGCGCCGACCTCGCCAACCTGGTGAACGAAGCGGCGCTCTTCGCCGTGCGCCGCAGCAGCCAGCAGGTCGAGCGGATCGACTTCGAGAACGCCCGCGACCGCGTCGTCATGGGCGCCCGCCGCGAGAGCCTCGTGCTCACCGGCGAGGAGAAGCGGGCGACCGCCTACCACGAGGGTGGGCACGCCGTGTTGAACGTGGTGCTCCCCCACGCCGACCCGCTGCACAAAGTGACCATCCTCCCCCGCGGCATGGCCCTCGGCGTCACGTGGAGCCTCCCTGAGGAGCGGCACACGTACTCGAAGGAGTTCTTCGAGGACGTCATCTGCAAGGCGATGGGCGGCCGGGTCGCCGAGAAGATCGTCTACGGCCACCTCAACTCGGGCGCGGCGAACGACCTCGAGCAGGCCACAGGCATCGCTCGCCGCATGGTGCGCGAATGGGGCATGAGCGAGCGGGTCGGTCCGATGGCATGGCACAGCCAGCAGCAGGTGTTCCTCGGTGAGGACCTGATGACGAGCGGTCGCGAGTACAGCGACGAGACGGCGCGGATGATGGACGAGGAGATCTCCCGCATCCTCGTCGAGCAGGAGTCCCGTGCCCACGACCTGCTCACCAAGCATCGTCGCGGGCTCGACCTCGTCGCCGAGGCGTTGCTCGACAAGGAGACGATCGACGGCTCCGAGGTCGCACAGCTCGTCCAGGCAGGCATGGTCGACGGCCCCTCGACCAATGGCGAGTCGTCGAGCACCGGGATGTCCACCGAGCACAAGTCCGTCTGACTACTCCGTCGATCCGACTTCCTTCTGGCACGAGGTGTTGCCGAGCGTGCCCGGTTCGCGCACGTCGGCAACGGCGGCCCACAGGTCGGTCGCGCTGATCCGACCCAGGTGCGCCGAGCGCACGACGCCGTCCCGATCCGCCAGCACGAGCGTGGGAACCGCGTCGATCGCGTAGCGGCGATGCAGCGCCTGCTGCGCCCCGTACTCGACCTCGACGAACCGCACGGCGCTGCTGTCGACGACCGCCGCCTTGGCGACGACGTCCGCGCAGGTGTGGCACGTGGCGGATGTGAACACGACCAGCAGCCACTCGGCGTCGGGATGCGGGAAGTCCGCTCGGTCGAGCTGGTGTGGCGTCTCGTACCGCGCCTGCGTCGGCGCGTCGGGCCGACGCAGGCGGCGGGCGACGAGCGCGACCACACCCGCCACCACCGCGATGGCGAGCGCCAGCAGCAGGCGATCCATGTCTGCAGCTTGCCAGGGGTCAGCCGGCGAGCGCGAACGAACCCGACCGGCCCCGCAGCTCCGGGTCGCGCGCGAGCAGGCGTTCGACGTAGATGCGCTGGCCGCTCTCGACGACCAACGGCCGGCCGAGCGCCGACGGATCCTCGATCGGCACAGTGATCAGCCCGGCGATGGGCAAGGGGAGCGCTTCGAGGCCGGGCACGGGCACGAGACCCCCCGGCCCGAGCGCGCTCACCGTGACGGTCGTGTCGACGCCGTCGACGTTCAGCACCACGAGGACGTTGTCGAGCGCGATGTCGGTGCCGACGGCGGCCGACCAGCGTGTCGACGCGAGCTGAGGCGGCGATCCCATGACGACCGTGGTCGCGATCCCGTCTCCTGCCGGGCGGGTGATGGCTCGCTCGACGACGATCGAGTCCTCGGCATAGGTCGCGAACGACGCGCCGTGCCGGCCGGCCGGCAGACCCTCGACGTCGTCGGTCGACAGCGTCACCACGCGACCGGCGGGCACCACGATCTGCTCCTGGTTGAGGAAGCCGTCCTCGGCAGCCGCCTGCTCCTGCACCGCAGGGTCGATGCCGAGGAAGATCGCATCGACGGTGACCTCCTGATCGGACGGGTTGAAGATCGCGTACTGCTCGTCGATGCCCTCGCCGACCTCGCCGTCGGCGAAGTAGTACTGGCTCGAGAGCGACGGCGCGCCGAGGGTGAGGCTGAAGCCGGCACGACCGCCGCCGGTGTAGTGCTGCGCCCGCGCGGCGACGACCCGGCCGCGGGTGGCTTGCACCTCGGCAGCGAGGACCGCCTCGTCGCGGGCGCCGCTGCCGAGCTCGATCACCTGCACCGACTGCCCCGGCACGGGGTAGCCCTTCAGCCGCGACGGCGAGCGGGGACCGTTGGCGGTGACGAAGCTGATCGTCACGACCGCCGCGTCGGGATACGGGTTGCTGAGGACGAGTTGCTCGGTGCTGTCGCCGAGGGTGAACCCGTCGGCGAAGTACCACGACGACGACGCCGCGTTGGCACAGGGCGCGACTGCGTCGCCGGCGGGATCGCGGGCGATCTGCTCGACGAAGCCTCCACCACCTTCGATCTCGACCAGTGCCGAGACGAACGCTCCCGTCGGCTGCGCCTCGGCGAGATCGACGCTGAGGTTGGACCGCGCCCCGATCTCGATCGGCTGCACGACCGCGCTGGCGGCGGTGTCGGAGGTGTAGATGGTGATGTGGCCATCGATCGGCTCGTCGGAGGGGTTGGTGATCTCGACCGAGCCGCCGAGGTCGTCCTGCCCCGAGGGAACCCCCGGGCAGAACCACGACGAGGTGATGAACGAGCCGCTGGGGACGAAGGGCATCGTCGGCTTGCCGAGGTTGGCGAAGGCAGGGTCGACCTCCTCGGGCGCCTCCCGCGCGCGCACGCCGAGACCCACCAGGCCGATCACCACGATCAGCGCGGCGATCGAACGCTGCGGCTTCACGGTTGCGTTCCCTGCGGCACCGCGTCGGGCCGGGAGCCGCCGTCCGCGTCCGCCTCGGCCTGGTCCTCGACATCCGGTGCGTGGTCTGGATCGGTCTCGTCACCCCCAGCGCCGATGAGGTCGGGCATCGGCACGAAGGGGTCGAAGGTGAGCACGGGCGCCGTCACGCCGGCGGGAGCGCGCCACCTGGACCGTGGGCGGCGCACGCGGATGCTGCTCGCAGCGATGCACACGACGAGCCACCCGAGCAGCTGCGCGAGCAGGCCCAGCCGCACCGACGAGGGTGTGCTGTACGAGAGCTGCGCGAAGCCAGGCGATGTGACATCGAAGGCGAGCGTCGATCCGAAGGCCGGTCGGCCCACCACGTCGCGGCCGTCGACCTCGAGGTGCCAACGCCTGTCGAACGGCACGGCGACGTGCAGCGTCCCGGCCGGGACGACCGCGCCGCCGGTCTGCAGCTGATCGATCCCGATCATGATCGGGGTGGCGCCGCTGACATCGGCATGGGCGAGAGCCTCGGCGCCGGCCGTCGTGCTGGCCTCGGCCCCGGCCGGCGTGAGGACGCTGCGCGTCGGGATCCAGGCGCGGTTCTCGTACACCTGGAAGTTGGCCGGGCTGTAGAGCTGCGCGAGATCGAGCTGGTCGCCCAGCGCGTCGAGCAACCCACGCGGCACAGGCAGAGGATCGTCGTCGGTCGAGACGGCGCCGTCGACGAAGGGCACGATCACGAAGCGGATCGCGTAGGGGGCCAAGAGGCGGCCGGCGCGCGTGGTGGAGCCGGACGCGATGGCGTCGAGCGCGCTCGCGATGTGGTCGGTGGCGTCGTCGGGCGCCGCCGGCCATGCATCCGCCGCGGTGAGGGTGCGGTCCTGGGTGATCGCGAAGCCGATCCCGGGTTCGAACGTCTCGCCCGTGGCCGGCACGACGCGCTCGTCACCGACCCACAGCACGCGGTAGTCACCGTCCTCGGCCGTGTCGGGCAGCCGCACGGCGAGCAGGTCGAGCATCGTCGTGTCGGGCGCGTCCCACCGGCCGGACGTGAGACCGATCGCTGCCGGCACGACGCCCACGACGATGGACAAGACGGCCAGGAGGGCGAGCGGCTGGCGCCATCCGAAGCTCCCGCCACGGACGTCGAGCTCGAACGAGCCGACCACGCAGCCCGCGGCGATCGCCAGGCCGACCGCGACCGGAACCAGCATGATGCCGGGCTCCGGCATCGCGAACGGCAACGACCCGCCGTCGTCGAGCGCGGCCAGCCACCCGAACGTGATGACGAGCAACCCGGCGCGCACCGCCCAACCGAAGCGCCAGCCACGACCGACGAGGAGGGCCACCACCACCGGGATGTACAGCGCCAACGACAGGACGACCCCGCGCGCGTTGCCGAGGTCGAAGGACGCGAGCTCGAGGATCGAGAACCCACGGTCGCCGGCTGGCCGCGGGCCGACGATCGCCGACCATCCGCCGTCGGTGGCGAACGAGGCGAGCCATGGCAGGTCGAGCAATGCCCCGATGGCGGCGCCGAGCAGGCCGACCGACACGAGGCGAACGACCGCCGGCAGGGGCGCACCGGTGAGCAGCGTCGCGACGCCGAGCACGACGACCACCATCGCGACGAGCAGGAGGTACGAGGGGGCGAAGGCCGCGACCGTCGCCGCGACCAGAGCCCCGGCCGCCGTGAGCCGGACCAGCCGCCGTGGACCGACGTCGACGGCTCGCTCGCCGAGCTCGTCGGCAGGTCCGGGCTCGAGCCCGGCTGCGCGCCGGGCGATGTCGATCGACCACGGCAGCGCCGCCGACACGGCCAGCGCGCTCCAGCGGCCCACCGAGATCATCTGGTTGCACAGTGGGACGGCTGCGTACACGACCGTGGCCACCAACCGCGACCGGGTCATGCTGAACGCGCTCGAGACCCGCCACATGCCTGCGGCTCCGAGGACGATCGTGCCGACCACGGCGAGCGTCTGCAGCAGGCCCATGTGGAACAGGGTGACGACGCTGGCTGCGGCGACGATCGCCGCAGCCGTCGGTGTGGGCGAGGACGAGCCGATGCCGTGCGCGTCCCAACCGCTCGTGTAGGTGCGCAGGAGGTGGCGCGGGCTCGGATCGAAGGGCAGGAACTGCCCCACCTTCGGCACCCCGCCACCGACGAGGTGTCGCCCACCGATGATCACGGCGACGAGCAGGCAACACCATCCCACCGCTGCGGACGCACCTGACCGCTCGCGCCACGCACGACCGGAGGAACGGTCGCTGTCAGGTCGCGCGTCGCGCGCGCGGAGGTGGGCCGTGAGCCGCGCGCTTCCTCGCATCTGCAGGCCGATCACCTCACGATCGGGGACGAGGCGCCCGGCAGCCAACGCACGGCGGCGAGCCAGGAGGCGCGGCGTCCGAGGGATGAGCCCTACGAGTGCACGCACGCCAGCCCACCCCCGCGCGGCGTGGCCCGAGAAGAGCCCGGTGAAGAACTGCGCGATCGTGACGAGGGTGAGCTCGATGGACAGCAGGGGCAGCCGGCGCGCCCCGCTGAGCGTTGCCACCATCCGCATCCGGTGGCGCGCCCGCAGCGTCTCGTGGGCCAGGTCGGGGCGTCGTTCCGGGAGGGCCTCGCGATGTCGCGCCCGCGCCGAGGGGACGACCACCACACGGGCGCCGCTGTGGTGGGCACGCCAGCAGAGATCGACGTCCTCGCCGTGGAACGGCATCTCGGTGTCGAAGCCGCCGAGCGTGCGGAAGAGGTCGGCACGCACGAGCATGCAGGCGCTCGGCAGCGCGAACACGTCGCGCACCGCGTCGTGCTGCTCCTGGTCGGTCTCGCCGGGCTCGACGATCGGATCGACCTCGCCGTAGCGGTCGACACCGAACCCGACGTGCTGCAGCACGCCCGGCCGGTCCCACTCGACCAGCTTCGGCCCGACGATGCCGGCATTCGAGCGGTAGAGCTCCTCGACCAGCAGCCGGATCGCATCCGGATCCATCGCCACGTCATCGTGCAGGAAGCAGAAGAACCCGTTCTCGCCCTCCACCAGCCGGAGCACTTCGTTGGCCGCCGGCCCGAAGCCGGGGTTCCCCTCGACGGCGCGCACGAAGGCGCGGGGCAGGGTCGCCCGGATCCGGTCGGGGACGTCGCCGGCGTCGCCGACCACCAGCACCAGGACCTTGAGGTTGGCGTACTCCTGGCCGGCCAGCCCCGCGAGGGTCTGGTCGAACCACTCGCCCGGCTCGTGGACCACCACCACGGCCACGACGGGCGGAGCGAGCTGACCGGCGGGTTCCACGATCACACGAGGCTAGCGGGGTGTCCCCGAGCGCTCCCGTCATGCCGCTTGCAAAAGTTAGCGCATTGCGGTATGCTGCGCTCAGGTTGAACAGAGAAACGGAGACCGTCATGGCCACCACCTTCCGCAGCTTCCCCGCCTTCGACTTCAGCAAGCTCGATCTGGGCAAGCTCGATCTGGGCAAGTACCTCCCCACCGGCCAGGCCGACGAGGTCGCGACCAAGCTCGCCGGCATCGCCCGCGATGCCGCCTACGTCGTGATCGGCTTCGGCGTCCTCACGGTGCAGCAGGCTCAGGTCCGCCGCCGCGAGCTCGTCGACTCGCTCAGCGAGCGCAGCGTCGTCCGGCAGCTCGGGATCACCCGCGAGCAGATCGAAGACCTCGTCCACAAGGTCGAGCACCGCTTGGCCACCCTCGACGACCGGCTGATGGGGCTCGAGTCCCGCATCGACGCAGCCGTCGAGTCGACGGTCGAGCGCCTGCCCGAGCAGGCAGGCCAGCTGGTCGACCAGGCCCACCAGGTCGCCAAGGCCGCACGCAAGCAGGTGCGCGCCATGGTGCGCAGCGCCGCCTGACGCCGCGTTCGAGGCAGGTCAGCCGAACCAGCCGCTGACGTCGATCACGAGGTCGGACGAGCCGTTCGTCACCACGCACCAACGTCCGGCAGCGTCGAGGACCGTGTTCACCAGCACGGCCACGTTCGTGTCGGCGACGTAGCGCAACATCGAGACGTCGGGCGCCGGGTCGAGGCACGGATGCACCGTGAACCAGCCTGCCCGGCTGCCGTCGACCGCCGTCAGCTGGACCGCGACCGAGCGCGTGACGCCGGGCCCCGGCAGCGAGCCGAGCCCCGCGACGGTGATCGTCCGTCCGACGTCACGCACGAACGGCCCGCTCCAGGGCTGGCCCTCGCGCGTGTCGGCGATGCGGAAGGGCGTGACCGCATGGAAGTCGGCCGTCGCCGATGGGCCGTACCACCCGTTCAGGTCGACCGCGATGTCCATCGGCGCGCTGATGAACACGCACGCCTCACCGGAGTCGCTCACGGCGATGTCGGCGTAGTTCGCGACCGCGCCGTGCAGGTCGACGTTGGCAGAGCTCGCCCATGGTCGAGGGGCGTCGCACGGCCAGACGGTGACGAAGCCTGCGTAGGCGGGGTCGAGCGCGTGGATGGTGAGCGACGCGCCGGTCGAGTCGGCCGCGGCACGTCCCGGCCCCCGAGTGGGAACCCTGACGACCGTGCCTGCGGGCAGCCTGCCGGACGGGCGTGAATCGAAGAGGCGCGTCGTGACGATCGGTTCGTATCGATCCGGCGCGGTGGCCGAGAACGAACCGGTCATGTCGATGACGACCTCGGTCGTGACGTTGCTGAACACGCAGAACGTGCCGTCCCCACCGATGGGCACGATGGCCGAACCGCTGACGATGTGGCCGACCTGCGACTGGACGACCGAGGTGTAGGTGCGTCCGACGTCGCACGGGTACGCCGTGATGAAGCCCTGCGCTCGCGGATCGACGGTGACGATGTTGATCGCGACGGCGGTCGTCCCCGGGGGCACCGTGGGCCGCACGACGAGCGTGCAGCCCGTCGCCAGCGGCCGCGCATCGGTGCCCGTCCCGTCGCGGGTGTCGATCAGCCGCACCGGGACGATCGGTTGGAACCGGGCGGGCGCGCCGTCGGACGGTTGGGCGGTCGCAGGAGGGGCGTCACGACCGTCGCATTGGAACGGCGACGGCGGAGCACTCGGCGCGCCCGGCGCCACTGGTGGGGCCGGCGTCGGGGCGGTGGACGGCGTACCGCGCACGGCGAACCAGTTCGACTTCAGACCCATCGCGCTCCGGAACGCGTCACCGGTCAGGGTCACCGAGCCCGCGTCGCCGTTCACGGTCATCGACACGACACGGCCACCCCAGTCGCCCTGCCCGGACCGAGCGGTGACCGTGATGCCGGTGAACGCCCCGATCGAGGGCCACTTCGCGGTGATCGTCCCGGCGCTCAGCGTCGTCTGCCACGTGTGGTTCGGGTTGCCCGGCGTGGCGTCACCGAGGTCCTCGACGGCGGGGAACGGGAGCGAGCTGGCCGCGGTCCAACCACCGGACGACGCGGAGAACATCGTCAACGCGATCGGGCCGGCAGGCGAACCGACACGACGCACGACGGCTGCGGTGGCCTGGACGTTCACGTCGACGGCGGGTTGCTCGTACTTGTTGAACGTGCCGCCGACCCCTTGTCGCCACCCCACCCCCGGGTAGTACTGGCAGACGAGGTCACAGGTCTTCGCGTACGAGTACCGGTTCTCGGCGAGACCGTAGCTGCGGGCAGCGACGGCCTGGGCCTGCAGGGCTGCCGAGCCCTGCGGGGCCCACGATGCCGACATCTCGGTGGCCACCACTGGACGCAGGTACTGCTCGAGCGGGAGCTCGTTGACGGTCCGGTTCTCGCCGGCGGTTCCGTTGATCGCCCGAATGGTGCCCCGGTACGTCCGCACACGCCCGCTCGGCTCGCACACGGCGGCGAGATCGGTGACGTCGGTGCTCGCTGACGTGTCGGTCTGCGGGTGGATGTTCACCGACGGAAGCCCTGATGCGACGGCGGTCCACTCGGCGAGCGGGTCGGTGGCGGCCGGGCAGAACTGCCCGTCGCCTCGCGCCCACACGGTGTACGAGCCGGGTGCCACCTCGCGAGCGACGACCGACGGCCAGGGGCCGCCCACCCCGTCGACCACCAACGCCCCTTTCGGGTGGACGACGGCGGTCTGCTGGTCGTCGAGCGCCATCAAGCGGACGGTCATCGTGGTCGCGTCCGTGGTGCCCGACACCGTGCCGCCGTAGTAGTGGTCGAGGATCTGCGCCGCGCTCCACCCGTAGTTGGCCGCGTAGCCGTAGGCACCCCACTGGCTGAGCCCGACGCCGTGCCCGTAGCCATGGCCCTCGAGCTCGAGCGTGGCGACCGGACCGTCGGCGTGGACGTGCGCCGGGAGCGTCGTCGCGACGCTCGAGGTGAGCGCCAGCGCGACGAGCGCGCCGAAGACAGAACGCTGGCGGGTCATGGTGACAAGATCGGCCTTCTCCCCCCGTTGCTTGAGCGACGGCGCGAGCGTACGTGCTGGGTTCGACGACGTCCCGGCAGGTAACCTCGCTCCCCTGGTGGCACGCAACGACCTCGAACCGACGGCGCGCACGCCACTGCCCGAGGGCACCATCCCGGTGGCGATCGGCCTGTTCATCGCAGGCATCTGCAGCTTCGCCTTCCTCCGGGTGGGCAAGGAGGCACTCGGGGGCGAAGCCGAGTTCAAGCCCGTCGTCAGCATGTGGTTCGCGACGTTCGCGATCGCGCCCGGCTGCTTCTTGCCGCTCGAGCAGGAGCTCGGTCGAGCGCTCTCGGCTCGGCGGGCACGCGGCATGGGCGGTCGACCTGTCGTCGCCAAGGTGCTGCGGCTCGGCCTGATCCTGGCCGCGATCGTGCTGGTCGCCACCCTGCTCGCCGGACCGTGGCTGAGCGACGAGTACTTCGGCGGCAGCTGGGTGATGGTCGCCGCGCTCGCCGTGTCGATCGTCGCCTACGCCCCGGCACACCTTGCCCGCGGGATGTGCAGCGGCATGGGCAGGTTCCGCTCGTACTCGGTCGTGATGAGCTCGGACGGCGTCGTGCGCATCGTCCTCTGCCTCGTGCTCGCCGTGCTCGGCGTGAAGGCAGTCGGTTGGTACGGGTTCGCCGTGGCCGTCGCGCCCCTGTTCGGGGTGATCGCCGTGCTCAGCCGTGGTCAGCTGCGCACCGATCCCGGGCCCGAGTCCTCGTGGAACGAGGTCACACCGAACCTCGGCTGGTTGCTCCTCGGATCGCTCATGGCAGCCGGCTTGGTGAACGCCGGCCCGATCGCGACCAACCTCCTCGCCGACGAGTCGCAGAACGAGAGCGTCACTCGATTCGGGTACGGCGTCATCCTCGCCCGCATCCCGCTGTTCCTGTTCCAGGCGGTGCAAGCAGCGCTGCTCCCCCGGCTCTCGCGCCTCGCTGCTGCGGGCGAGATGGACGAGTTCATCCGCGGCTTCCGACGGCTGATGATCGCCGTCGCAGGTGTCGGCGTCGCCGGTGTCGTGGGTGCGTTCGCGTTCGGACCGTTCGCCGTCGAGCTGCTGTACGACGCCGAGCTCGGACGGCGCACGCTCGCCGTCCTCGCGCTCGGCAGCACGTTCTACATGCTCGGGGTCGCGACCGCGCAGGCGCTCATCGCCCTGCACGGGCACGCGATGGCGGCGATCGGCTGGACCGTCGGCATGGTCACGTTCGTGCTGTCGACGTGGTGGATCGAGGGCGAGGTGTTCCGGCGCGTCGAGCTCGGCCTGCTCATCGGATCAGCGGCGGCCACCGTGGTGTTCGCCGTCGCCCTGCGTGCCCGTCTGCGGTCGGGCACGGCCCCCGATCCGCAGTCGCTGATCGCCGCGATCACCGACGTGCCGTTCGAGGTCTGACACCTCGAGGGGTCAGCGGCGCTTCGACTCGATCTCGAGGTCGTGGGCCACCATCATCTTGATGAGCCCCGGGAAGTCGACCTCCGGCTGCCAGCCGAGCTTGGTGCGCGCCTTGGTGGAGTCGCCGATGAGCAGGTCGACCTCTGCCGGGCGGAAGAACTTCTTGTCCTGGCGCACGTAGCGCTGCCAGTCGTCGACACCGATCTCGGCAAAGGCCCGCTCGACCAGGTCCTGGCCGCTGTGGGTGGTGCCCGTGGCGATGACGTAGTCGTCGGGCTCGTCCTGCTGCAGCATCATCCACATCGCCTTGACGTAGTCGCCGGCGAATCCCCAATCACGCTTGAAGTCGAGGTTGCCGAGCACGATCTGGTCCTGCAGGCCGAGCTTGATGCGAGCGACGGCGTTGGTCACCTTGCGGGTGACGAACTCGAGGCCCCGCCGCGGCCCTTCGTGGTTGAACAGGATGCCCGAGCAGGCGAACAGGCCGTAGCTCTCGCGGTAGTTGACCGTGATGTCGTGCCCGAACACCTTCGCGCACCCGTAGGGCGACCGCGGGTGGAACGGGGTCATCTCGGTCTGTGGGGTCTCGCGCACCTTGCCGAACATCTCCGACGAGCTCGCCTGGTAGAAGCGGATCGAGTTGTTCTGGCTGCCCCCGACGATGCGAACAGCGTCGAGCATGCGCAGCACGCCGGTGCCGGTGATGTTGGCGGTGAGCTCAGCCTGGTTGAAGCTCATCGCGACGAACGAGATGGCGGCGAGGTTGTAGACCTCGTCGGGCTGCACGTGGTCGAGCGCCTTCACCAGTGACGGCAGATCGGCCAGGTCGCCGGGGACCGGTTCGACGTACGGGAACTCGTCGCGCATCTGGGTCATCCGCGGGTTGTTCTGGCCCTTCACCATGCCGAACACCTCGTACCCCTTGCCATGGAGGAACTCGGCGAGGTGTTGGCCGTCCTGGCCGGTGATTCCTGTGATGAACGCGCGAGGCATCGCGATGTTGACTCCCTGGTCGGCGGCCGTGCGAGTCTACGGGACGCGGGCCGCTAGCGTGCGAGCAGCCATGGCCGCTCCCTCCGTCGCCTTCGACGTCGGCCCGCTCGTCGGTGCTCGCACCGGCGTCGGGGCAGCGGTGGCCGCGCTGCGCGACGCGCTCACCGAGCGCGACGACGTGGTGCTGCTCCCGTACGTCACCAGCTTCCGCGCCCGTCCGCAGGCGGGTGTCCGCCGGCTGCCCATCCCCGCGGCGGTCGCCCATCGGATGTGGGGGCGATCCGACCATCCGCGGGCCGACCGTTGGCTGCACCCGGCTGCAGTCGTGCACGGGACCAACTACGTCGTCCCCCCGTCGCGAGCACCTCGGATCGTGTCCGTCTACGACTGCTGGTTCCTGCGCCATCCCGACCTCGCCCACCCCGACGTCGTCCGTGCCGGGCGGGTCCTCGTGCGCGCCCTGCGCTCGGGCGCGGTGGCGCACGCGAGCTCCCGTGCGACGGCCGATGCGATCACCGAGCTGGTGCCGGCGGCCGAGGTCCGCACCATCCCGCTCGCCGCGCTTCCGCTACCCCCGCCGGCGCCGGCCTGTCCCGTGGCCGAGCTGAGCGACCGCGACTTCGTCCTCGCCCTGTCGACGGTCGAGCGACGCAAGAACCTCCCTCGGCTGGTCGAGGCGTTCGGCATGATGGCGGGTGATCACCCCGACCTCCGCCTGGTCATCGCCGGCGGTGACGGCGACGATCGGCCAGCCGTCGACGCCGCGATCGATCGCCTCACGCCCGCTGCCGCCGATCGGGTGATGTTGACGGGCTGGGTCGACGACCCGGCGCGCTCGTGGCTGCTCCACCACGCCCGCGTCCTCGCCTACCCGTCCCTCGACGAGGGATTCGGCTTCCCGCTCCTCGACGCCATGCAGGCCGGCACCCCGGTCGTCGCCTCCACCGCTGGGTCGATCCCCGAGGTCGCCGGTGATGCAGCGCTGCTCGTCGACCCGCTCGACGTGCCGGCGCTCGCCGGCGCGCTGTCACGGACGATCGATCACGACGACGTCCGGCAGGCGCTCGTGGGCGCCGGTGCGGCGCGCCTGGCGTCGTACTCGTGGAGCCGCACCGCCGCAGACATAACGGCGCTCTACCGCGAGATGGCTGGCGCCCGATGATCGCGGTGCTCTGCGGCGGCGTGGGTGCGGCTCGGTTCCTCCGTGCCCTCAGGCTGGTGACCGATCCCGCCGACGTGGTCGCGATCGTGAACACCGGTGACGACACCGTGCTGCACGGCCTGTCGATCTCCCCTGATCTCGACACGATCACCTACACGCTCGCCGGCGCGATCGATCCGGACCGCGGCTGGGGGCTGGTGGACGAGACGTGGGTCGCGATGGGCGCGCTCGAGCGGTACGCCGCCGTGCGTCCCGACGGGTCGACGGCCGCGCCCACGTGGTTCAACCTCGGCGACCGCGACCTGGCCACCCACTTCTACCGCACCGCACGCCGCGCCGAGGGCGCGTCGCTGTCGACCGTCACCGCCGAGATCGCGCGGGCGTGGGAGGTGCAAGAACGCCTGGTGCCCATGAGCGACGATCGCGTCGCGACGATGATCGAGCTCGCCGATGGGCCGACGGTGACGTTCCAGGAGTACTTCGTCGCGATGCGGCACTCGGTGCCGGTGCGAGCCGTCGAGTTCGCAGGTGCCGACGAGGCACGCCTGCACCCCACGGCCGCTGCGGCGCTCGGTGCGGCAGATGCGGTGGTGGTCGCGCCGTCGAACCCGATCGTGTCGATCGGGCCGATGCGGGCCCTCGACGGCGTGGACGAGCTGCTCCGATCGCGCCGCGACCGCGTGATCGCGGTGTCGCCGATCGTCGGCGGTGCCGCGCTGAAGGGGCCCGCCGATCGGATGCTGACCGAGCTCGGCCACGAGGCGTCGGTCGTCGGTGTCGCGCGGATCTACCGCGACGTGGCCGCCACGCTGGTGATCGACCCGGTCGACGCGCACCTGGCCGGCGACGTCGAGCGAGCCGGGATGCGCCCGTTGGTCGTCCCGTCGGTCATGACGACCAACGAGGTGTCAGCGACGCTGGCCGAGGCGACCCTCGCGGCCGCGCGCGGCTGACGCCCTGCGGCCGGTGGTCAGCCGACGTTCGTGCGACGACGGACCAGCAACGTCGCTGCACCCGTGCCCGCGGCAAGGCCGGCGAGGACGAGCGGGATCGCGATGTCGGTGCCCGTGTTCGGGAGGAGCCCGTCGCTGCCCCGACGCGTGGTCGTGGTGGGCGCTTCCTGGCCGACCTCTTCGGTCGACACGGTCACGACGCCACCGCCGGCCTCCGATGTCGGCGCTGCGCTCGTCGGTGCCGCGCTCGTCGTCGAGGCCTCCGTCGTGGGAGCCGCTGTGGTCGGTGCCTCAGTGGTCGGAGCAGCTGTCGTGGTCGGGACGGTGACGGGAACCGTGTCGGGGAGGCTGTCGCAGCCCCACGACTGATCGCACCCGCCGCTCGCAAACGCCGCCGAGCCCACCGAGAGCGCCCCGAGCACGGCGACGACCGTCGCTGTCAGGACATTCACCTTCTTCATCCGTCACCTCTTCTGTCCGTGTGGTCGTGTGGTCGCGTGTGTTCCCGAACGGCCATCACCTCGCGACCATGCCGCCGACCGGGTCGATCCCTCACTGTGCTGGGCACAGAGTAGGGGAGATTCAAGCAGATGTCATGAATTGCTCAAAAGATGATGCGAACGGATCAACACCGAGGGCGGCCGTGCTCAGCCTTCGGTGTTGCTCGCACGCACCGTCCGGAGCCCGGTCGCGAGGTCCGTCCACGGCGCCCACGACAGGTGGATGCGGGCACGGGTGGGCGCCAGCGCGAGCCGCGCGACGTCGTCGCGGCGCGCCGGGACGTGCCGTGGCGACGGCGCCGACGGCCCGCCGAGCATCGCCAACAGTTCCCTGACCGGAGTCGCAATACCAGTTCCCACGTTCATGACCAGGCCGGATCCGCGCTGCGTCGCCCGCACCAGCGCGTCCACCGCGTCGTCGACGAAGACGAAGTCGCGAGACTGACGGCCGTCTCCCTCGATGGTCGGTGCCTCGCCGCGGGCGAGCGCCGTGGCGAACGCAGCGACGACGCCGCCATCTGCCCGCTGGCGCGACCCGTAGACCGA
This sequence comes from Ilumatobacteraceae bacterium, assembly GCA_050248155.1. Lineage (GTDB taxonomy): Bacteria > Actinomycetota > Acidimicrobiia > Acidimicrobiales > Ilumatobacteraceae > VFMC01. The sequence goes on along the minus strand of JBFWSW010000067.1, from coordinate 964 downwards.
TCCGACCGCCAGCGCGGTGAACTCGACCTCGTCATCGGCCCGCGCGGATTCGAGCAGTTCGACCACGCTCCGCGCGATGACGCCACGCAGCCCGGCCGGCGCGAAGGTGCGCCCGTCCTTGATCGGCTGCTCCCGGCTCGGCACGTCGCCGTACAGGTCGACCGCAGGAACCGCCACGACGATCTTCCCGGGCCCGACGCGGCGGATCGCCTCGATCGCGTTCAGGGTGGTCTGGACGGCCGCGGCCAGGACGCCCGTACCCGTGCGACCCGGCGGCAGCGGCGCCAGGTGGACGACGACATCGGGCTCACGCATCGCGACCAGCGCGACGAACTCCGGCGAGCCTGCATCGAGGTGGTGGATCTTGAGATCGCCGCCGCTCGTCGAGGCGACGGCTCGCGCGGCAGCGAGGTTCCCCAGGCTGCCGGTCGACAGGTCGTCGACCACGTCGACCTGGCGCCCTTCGGCGAGGAGCCGATCGGTCAGGTGCGATCCGATGAAGCCGGCCCCGCCGACGACCATGATCCGTTGCCGGCCGGAGCGTTGCTCGGACACCGCGGTCACGTCACGGCGGGATCAGGCCGCTTCACGCCGACCACCACCTCGCCCGACTCGACGACCGCGTCGGCGCCGAGGACCGAGCGATCGACCGACGCTCCGGTCGCGACATGGCCCATCACCACCGAATCGACGACGCTCGCACCGGAGCCGACGTGTGCGCCGTCGAGCAGCACCGACCGCTCGACGCGCGCCGCCTCGCCAACCGTCGCCCCGGCCGCGACCACCGAATCGGCCACGTGGGCCGACGGATCGATCGACGCCCCGCGGGAGACCGCCTCGCACCGGTCGTGCGGACGCAGGCCGGCCCCGACGTCGAGGTTGGCCTGCAAGTACAGCTCGGGCGTACCCGTGTCGATCCAGTAGTCGTCGGACGCCAACGCGAACAAGCGCCCCTCGTCGGCGA
>JBFWSW010000066.1:0-19964 GCA_050248155.1 Ilumatobacteraceae bacterium | reverse complement strand
TCGTGCCCTGCGCTGATGGCGTCGAAGGATGCTCGCCGATGGAGGACGGGACATATGGTCCCGACGAGGTCGGCGTGTCCGACACGTCTCGCGACGTCGACCTCGTGCTCGACGACTCGGTGGTCGTGTACCTGGCCGGCGACGACACGAGCAAGTCGTTCGAGGAGGGCCTCTCCTCGATCCTGCGATCCACCGACGGCAACGGCCTGGCCACGCTCATGACCGCGATCGCCGAGGCGTACGACACCGCCATCGCCACGCCACTCGGATCCGGAACACCCGTCGACGACATCGTCGCCGACCTCCAGGCGAACCCGGCGCACGGCTTCACCTCGGCTGCCGAAGCGCAGACCGGTCAGCTGTACTTCACCGTCGACGACGCTCCGCCCGTCCTGTTCCAGTCGGTCGCCGACCAGGGCGCACCGCTCGAGCGGTCGGGCACCAGCGCGCTCATCCCGCGGACCTTCACGGTGGAGGACGGCGCCGTGAGCATCGAGCTCTACGCCGGATTCCGCTCGTAGCACGCGGGGCCACTCCGCGAGCCGTCGTTCAGCGACCGCCTACGGGGTTCGTTCGTCGAAGGGATCGACCACGGTCACGCGGTGCAGGTTGCGCACGGCGTCGCCATAGTCGTGCACGGCGTAGTGCAACAGGCAGCGGTTGTCCCACATGACCACGTCGCCGTCCTGCCACCGGTGGCGGTACACGAACTCGGGCCTGGCGGCGTGCTCGTACAGGAACGTCAGGATGCCGCGACTCTCCTCGGGCGTCATGCCCTCGAAGTGGGGCACCGACTCGATGCGGCCGACCCCGATGGCTCGCCGGCCGGTCGCCGGATGGACGCGTACGACAGGGTGGTAGGTCACCACGTCTCGCCGCTTGCCATCGTCGTCGACCACCGTGCCCGTGAACGCAGCGCGCAGGCCGTCGAGCAGACCCTGCATCGTGGGCGACAGCGCCTCGTAGGCCATGTACTGGTTCGACCACATCGTGTCGCCGCCGATCTCGGGCAGCGTCTGCGCGGCCAGGATCGCGATCGGCGGCGGCACCTCGAAGTAGGCGGAGTCGAAGTGCCAGTTCTCGGTCAGCGTGCCCGCCTTGCCCATGTTCGTGACGCGCAGCACGGCCGGGCTGCCGGGCACCGCGTGGGGCGCGAGGTACGGCACCACGAGCGGCGTGCCCCAGCGGGATGCGAACTGCACCTGGCGCGGCGCGTCGAGTTGTTGCTCGCGGAACACGAGCACGCCGTGTGCGTGGAAGGCTGCCGTCAACTCGTGCATGGCCGCGTCGTCGAGCGAGTCGAGGTCCGCGTCGACGACTTCCGCGCCGACGGCTGGGGACAGGGAGCGGATGCGCATGATCGAAGGAAGAGTGTACCCAATTCACGCGAACGCCAGGTCCGGGGGGCGACAGGCGGCTGCATAATTGAGTACGCTGATTTATCGTCCGGGCCAGGGGACGGCACCTGCAACGAGGAGAGCCTGCTGCGATGTCAGACGTCGACGTGACCACCGTGAAGTTCGACCATCACTCCTCCGAGTTCGCAGCCGACCCGTGGCCGGTGCTCGCCGACCTGCGACGGCGCTGCCCCGTCGCCCGCAGCGAGGAGTACGGCGGCTTCTGGGTCGTCACCGGCTACGACGAGATCAAGGAAGTCGCGCACGACGACTCCACGTACTCGTCGGCCGAGACGATCCTCGTCCCGCCGAAGAAGAACGCGAGCCAGAAGTCGATCCCGATCGAGATGGACCCGCCCGAGTTCACCGAGTACCGCAAGATCATGCAGGTGCTGTTCTCACCACCCGCCGTCGAGCGCCTGGCACCCGTCATCGAGTACTACGCCAACCACTGCATCGATCAGTTCATCGAGCACGGCGAGACCGACATCGTGCACGACTTCGCCGACCCACTGCCGGTGATGGTGACGCTCCACAAGCTCGGCATGCCGATCGACGAGTGGCGTCGGTACGCCGACCCGATGCACAAGACCGTGTTCCTCCGGCAGGACAACCCCGCGCGCGCCGGGGTGCTCGAGGAGCTCGGCTGGATCGTCGGCACGATCAAGGAGGCGATCGCCCAGCGCAAGGAGTCACCGCGCGACGACATGATCACGTATCTCCTCAACTCCAAGCCCTTCGGTGAGCAGGTGACCGACCACGCGGTCCAGGAGATGGTCATGCTCACCATGCAAGGGGGCTTCGACACCACCGGATCGGCGATCAGCAGCGCGCTGTTGCACCTCGATCGCAACCGCGATGACCGGCAACGCCTGATCGATCACCCCGAGCTGATGCGCACGGCCATCGAGGAGTTCCTGCGCGTCGGTGCGCCGCAGTTCGCCCTCGCCCGCACCGCGACGCGCGACGTCGAGCTCGGCGGATGCCCCGTCTCGAAGGGCGATCGCGTGCTGCTCGTGTGGGCATCCGCGAACCGCGACGAGCGGGTGTTCGACCGTCCCGACGAGGTGCTGCTCGATCGCATGCCCAACCGGCACATGGCGTTCGGGCTCGGTGCGCACCGATGCCTCGGCTCGACGCTCGCACGCAAGCAGATCGAGGTCGCGCTCCGCACGGTGCTGCGCCGTTTGCCCGACTACGAGGTCGACCACGACCGGCGCGTGCCGGCCGAGACCATCGGGGTCACCTACGGCATGTTCGCGATGCCGGTCACGTTCACGCCCGGCGCACGCGTGCTCAGCTGACGACTTGAGCCACCCCGTTGCGGCGGTGATCCGCACCGGCGTCCACACCGCCCGGCGCCTTCGGGCCCGCGACGACCTGTGCCGCACCGAACCCCTCCGGCCCCGGCGGCCTCGCTGCGGCATCGGGCATCGCGTCGCACAGCGGGTGGCCGGCTTCGAGCGACAGGGTGCCTCCGAAGCCGATGCGGAACCTCGGCGCGTCGATCGCGTCCTGCGGGGTCAGACCTCGCTCGAGCAGCTGGACCAGCACCTGCACCTGGGCCTGTGGCTGCATGAAGCCACCGGCCACCCCGAGGACGTACTGCAGCACACCTTCCTTCGTCACGGCTGCCGGGATGGTGGTGTGCGGCGGCTTGGCGCCGGGGGTCATGGCGCGGCGGAGCGCACGCAGCATGGTCGCCCGGTTGCCGATCGCGCCGCCGAGCGCCGGCACACCGAAGTGGCTGCCGAAGTCGCCGAAGAGGCTCGTGATCAACGAGGCTGCCCCACCGTCGTGATCGACCGCGGCGATGTAGGTCGTGTCGCCCTGCGCGGGCGGCGCCGGCCGGGCTCCGATCTGGGAGAGGTCGAACCCCGCTGCCGTCATCGCCGCGCGCATGTGCTCGATCGCGCGGCTCCAGTCGTCGGCCGACTCGACATGTTCCATCTCGGCCGAGATCGAGTCGAGCGCGTGGAGGACGGCGACCCCCTGCGTCGGTGGCGGGAGCTCCCAGATCGTGTTCCCACGGAACTCGGTCGAGCGCAGGTCGACGGGCAGGGTGGCATGCGCGGAGAGGTCGGACTCGTCGAGGTAACCCCCCGCCTCCCGCAGCGAGGCGACGACGGCGCGCCCGAGCGGCCCGTCGTAGAGCAGGTTCGACCCTTGCTCGCACAGCGCGGCAAGGCAGCCGGCGACGACCGGGTTGCGCACCACGTCACCCTCGACGACGGGACGGCCCCCGGGCACGTACAACGGTCCGAGGACCGGATCGTCACCGATCTCGGCAGCGGCCCGGGCAGCCGCAGCGGCGAGCGTCGGCCGCACCGCGAAGCCCTGCTCGGCGAGCTCGATGGCCCTCGTGGCCAGCTGGCCCATGGTGCGGGTGCCGAAGCGCGCCACCGCATCCTCGAGCAGACGGTACGCCCCCGGCACCGTGGCTGTGCCCGCTCCTCGAGCGGGGACCGTGTCGAGCCCGGCTGCTGAGAGCGCAGCATCGTCGAGACCCATGGGCAGCGCGCCGGAGCCGTCGAGACCGATCGGCGACTCACCCGGCGGCACGTGGATCACGAAGGCGTCGCCGCCCAAGCCGCACTGCTGCGGCTCGACGACGTACAGCACCAGCGCCGCAGCGACGGCCGCGTCGACCGCCGTCGCTCCGGCCGCGAGCAGCTCAGCACCCGCGGCGGTGGCACGTGGGTCGGAGGTCGCAATGGCAGCGGTCACGAAGAAGAGGATACCGATTTCGGTGTCAGCCGTGGACCGGTCTCGATGAGGAAGAGTATGCTGAATTCAGCTGCGGTGCTGCGCGACGATCGACGCATGGCCGCGACCGGAGAGAGGACCGAGGGAATGCAGTACGACCTGTTCAGCGTCGACGACCACATCATCGAGCCCCCGAACATCTGGACCGATCGCCTCCCGGCAGCGATGCAGGAAGCCGGCCCCCACGTCATCCACGAGGACGGCAAGCAGTTCTGGCTCTTCGAGGGTGTGCGCGGCGCGACCATGGGTCTCAACGCCGTCGCCGGCAAGACCTACGACGAGTTCACGATGGACCCGACGAGCTACGACGACATGATCCCGGGCTGCTACGACCCGGTGCAACGGGCCCGCGATCTCATGTCGAACGGTGTGCGCGCCAGCGTGTGCTTCCCGACGTTCCCGCGGTTCGCCGGTGTCACGTTCCTGAACGCGAAGGACAAGGCCCTCGCCGACCTGTGCGTCAAGGCCTACAACGACTGGCTCATCGACGAGTGGTGCGCGTCGGTGCCCGGCATGTACGTCCCGATGATCATCGGCCAGCTGTGGGACCCCGTCGCGATGGGCGACGAGATCCGCCGCTGCGCGGCCCGCGGCGCCCGAGCAGTCACGTTCCCCGAGAACCCGGTGCCACTCGGGCAACCGTCGCTGTCCACCGACCACTGGGACCCCATCTGGCAGGCGTGCGTCGAGACCGACACGGTCGTGTGCATGCACATCGGCACGAGCGGGGTCGTACCGATGGCCGCGTCGGACTCGCCGTTCATCCAGGGCATCGCGCTCGCGTCGACGGCGGCCTGGATCACGTGCATCGACCTCATCATGGGACGCATCCCACGCGCCTTTCCCGACATCAAGATGACGCTCTCGGAGGGGGGCATCGGGTGGGTGCCATTCGCGCTCGAGCGAGCTGATCGGCAGTGGGAGCGACACCGCCACTGGTCGCGGATGGACGACGTCCGGCCGTCCGATGTCTTCCGCCGCAACATCTGGGTGTGCTTCATCAACGAAGACGTCGGCGTCATGCTGCGGCACAAGATCGGCATCGATCGCATCCTGTGGGAGTGCGACTACCCGCACGCGGACACGCCGTGGCCGCACTCGCAGAAAGAGGTCGCCGAGTCGCTCGACGGTGTGCCCGATGACGAGGTCGCGCTCATGACCCACGGGAACGCCGAGCAGCTGTTCCGGTGGTACGAGCGGCCGACGATGCCGGCCTGACGTCGCGCGACGTCAACCCTGACGACCACCACATGCACGTCCACGCCATCGTCGACGCCGACCTCAGCACGTCCGGACCAGCAGCCGCACTCGCGGAGCAGGTCGGCTTCGACGGCGTGTGGGTCACCGAGACGGCACATGACCCCTTCCTCCCCCTCGCCACCGCAGCGCTGGCGACGAGGTCGATCACCGTGGGCACCGCCGTCGCAGTCGCCCTGCCGCGATCACCCACGCACCTCGCCATGACGGCGGCCGACCTGCAGCGCGCGTCGAGCGGCCGGTTCGTCCTCGGTCTCGGCTCGCAGGTGCGTGCTCACGTCGAGCGCCGCTTCGCGGCCGACTTCGATCGACCCGTCGCCCGGATGCGCGAGCTCGTCGGCGCGGTGCGCTCGATCTGGGGCTGCTGGGAGCGCAGCGAGCCACTCGCGGTCGACGGCGAGTTCTATCGCATCGACCTCATGCCACCGATGTTCTCGCCGGCGCCTCACGGATTCGGTGATCCACCGATCTACCTGTCGGCCGTCGGCCAGCGCATGGCCGAGCTCGCAGGCGAGGTTGCCGACGGTGTGCTGGTGCACGGGTTCTCCACGGTGGGATACCTCCGTGACGTCACCATCCCGGCAGTGCATCGCGGCGCCGAGCGCGTCGGGCGCGACGCGGCGGAGGTTGCCCTCGCCCGACCCGTCTTCGTCGTCACCGGTCGGGACGAGGCCGAGATGTCGGCTCGTGCCACCGAGGTGCGCCAGCGGCTGGGCTTCTACGGCAGCACCCCCGCGTACCGGTCGGTCCTCGAGCACGAGGGCTGGACCGACCTGGGCGACGAACTGCGTTCGCTCGTCCGAGCCGGTCGGTGGCGCGACCTCGGCGGGCCGATCGATGACCACGTGCTGTCCGAGCTCGCCATCGTCGCACCGATCGACCGGGTCGCCGAGACGATCACCAATCGGTTCGCCGGCGTCGTCGATCGGTTGAGCTTCAACGTCCCATATGCGACCGAACCGGACGTGTGGGCGCAGGTGCTCGCCGACATCCACGCTGCTGCACCTCAGGGGGGCCGATGACCAAGATGTTCGAAGGACGAGTCGCGATCGTCACCGGGGCCGGCCGCGGCCTCGGCCGTGAGCACGCGCTGCTCCTCGCGTCCGAAGGCGCCCTCGTCGTCGTGAACGACCTGGGCGGCGGCAAGGACGGTTCGGGCAGCGACATCTCGCCGGCGAACGCGGTCGTCGACGAGATCGTCGCGGCAGGGGGTCACGCCGTGGCCAACACCGACGATGTCAGCGACTGGGAAGGCGCGGGCCGCATGGTCCAGCAGGCGATCGATGTGTTCGGACGCCTCGACATCCTCGTCAACAACGCGGGCGTGCTGCGCGACCGCATGCTCGTCAACATGACCGAGGACGAGTGGGACGTCGTGATGCGCGTGAACGCCAAGGGTCACGCTGCGCCGCTTCGACACGCCGGCGCCTACTGGCGCGAGCAGGCCAAGCAGCACGGCTCCGTGTCGGCCTCGGTCGTCAACACGAGCTCACCGTCGGGCCTGTTCGCCAACATCGGCCAGGCGAACTACGGCGCCGCCAAGGTGGCGGTGGCTGGGCTGACGATGATCGCCGCAAAGGAGCTCGGCCGCTACGGCGTGCGCGTGAACGCGATCGCACCGGCCGCGCGCACCCGCATGACGGTGACCGACTCGAGCACGCCGGCCGATGCGCACCAGTTCGATCGGATGGATCCTGCGAACGTCTCGCCGTGGGTGGCGTACCTCGCATCCGACCGTTGCACGATGACCGGCAAGTGCTTCGTCGTGTACGCCGGGAAGGTCGTGCTCGTCGAACCGTGGCGGGCGACCGCCACCATCGAGGAACCGCGCCGGTGGACGCTCGACGAGCTCGTCGAGCGTGGCCCCGAGCTCGACATCGAGTTCGACAGCAACAACCCGTTCGGCTTCTGACATGACCGCGTCGCTGAGCGCCGAGGAACGCACGGCCTTCGTCGCCCGCTGCCGCGAGGTGCTCACCGTCGCGACGCAGCCGGGCGTGCCCGACACCATGGACGAGGCCAAGGCGTTCCAGGGGCGGCTGGTCGAAGCCGGCCTCGCCGGGCTCGCCTACGCCTCCGAGTACGGCGGCGCGGGCCTGACACAGGAGCACGAGCGCATCTACCGCGAGGTCGCCCAGGAGTTCCCACCGATGGCGAACAAGCTCGTCATCAGCCACGGGATGTGCCTGCCGGTGTTGAACGAGTTCGGCACGGATGTCCAGAAGCGGCAGTTCATGCCCGACAACATCGCCGCCCGCACGGTGTGGTGCCAGATGTTCTCCGAGCCGGGCGCCGGCTCCGATGTCGCCAGCCTGCAGACCCGAGCGGTGCGGGACGGGGACGAGTGGACGATCAACGGGCAGAAGGTGTGGACCACGCTCGCCCACGAGAGCGACTACGGGGTGCTGATCGCCCGCACCGATCCCGATCAACCCAAGCACGCCGGCATCTCGATGTTCATCGTCGACATGCGCGCCCCTGGTGTCGAGGTGCGCCCGATCCATCAGATCGACGGCGGGCGGCACTTCAACGAGGTGTTCTTCACCGACGTGCGCGTGCCTGCCGACTGGCTGCTCGGCACCTACAACGACGGCTGGCGGCAAGCGACGGCGATGCTGATGTTCGAGCGGCTGGCGATCGGATCGATGGGCGCAGGTGCGATCAGCCAGCCCCGGTTCGATCGGCTCGTCGAGGTGGCCCGGCGGTCCGGCGCGATCAGCGATCCTGTCGTCCGCGATCAGCTGATGCGCATGTACGCGATGGAGACGACGAAGTCGCTCGTCGCGATGCGCACCCGTGCCGAGATGGTCGCGGGCAAGCCGCCGGGGCCCGGTGGTTCGCTCGGCAAGCTCGCCGGCTCGATCATCGCCTGGCGGTTCCGCGAGATCGCGGCGAAGATCGCTGGTCCGTCAGCGCAGGCGTGGACCGACGGCGAGGGCGACGCGGGACAGATCGCGTTCGAGGTGATCACTTCGTTCTCGGCCGGCATCGCCGGCGGCACCGACGAGATCCAGCGCAACATCATCGGCGAGCGGGTGCTGGGCCTGCCGAGGGACATCGCCGTCGACCGGGACGTGCCCTTCAAGGACCTGAAGGTCGGCACCCAACGCGCCGGCTGACGACGGCAGCCGTCGCGCTCAGCTGCTGAGGCCGACGTAGACGTTCTTGATCTGCAGGAACTCCATCAGCCCTTCGCGCCCGCCCTCACGACCGAAGCCGCTCTGCTTCACCCCGCCGAACGGCGCGTTGGGTGGCATCGGGGGGAAGGTGTTGATGCCGACGTAGCCGGCGCGCAGACGCTTGGCGACGCGGTGCGCCCGGTCGATGTCGCGGGTGTACACGAGGCCGCCGAGGCCGTAGTCGCTTTCGTTGGCCAGCGCGATCGCCTCGTCCTCGTCGCCGAAGCGGACGAGCGCCAGGACCGGCCCGAAGACCTCCTGCTGGGCGAGCTCGCTCGTGTTGTCGACCGAACCGAAGACCGTCGGCGCGACGAAGTAGCCGTCGGCGAGCTCGCCCTCGACCCGGTGGCCGCCGGTCAGCAGCTCGCCGGCCCCCTGCGCCCGGGCGCGCTCGATGGTCACGAGGATGCGTTCGCAGTTCACCGAGTCGATGATCGGGCCCATCTGCACCCCCTCGTCGAACGGACGCCCCACGCGGATGCTCTCGGCCATCGCCGTCACCTTGGCCTGCACCTCGTCGTACACGGCGTCGTGGACGAGCAGCCGTGTCGGCAGGACGCATCCCTGCCCGGCGAGGTTGGCGAGCGACGCCTGTACGACGGTCATCGCCGCGACGTCGAGATCGGCGTCGGGGAAGACGAGATCGGCCGACTTGCCGCCGAGCTCGAGCACGACCGGCGTCAGCGTCTGCGCGGCAGCCTCCATGATCCGCCTGGCCGTCGCACCACCGCCGGTGAAGCTGATCTTGCCGACCCGTCGATCGGACACCAGCGCTGCGCCGGCGTCGGCGCCGCCGGGCACGACGTTCAGCACCCCGGCCGGGATGCCGGCCTCGAGGCACAGCTCGGCGAAGCGCAGAGGTCCGAGCGCGGCGAGCTCGGCGGGCTTGAGCACCACGGTGTTGCCGGCTGCGAGCGCGGGTGCGACCTTCATCGCCGCCGAGACCATGCCACCGTTCCACGGAGTGAGCACAGCGACGACACCGTACGGCTCCGGCACGGTGAAGCTGACCGACGGACCGGAGTAGGGCGTGGCCGACGAGCCCTCGATCTTGTCGACCCACCCGGCGTAGTACCGGGTCCACTCGGCGGCGAGCGACGGTCCGCGCTTGCGCTTCAGGGGAGCGCCGGTCTCGAGCGAGCGCAGCACCCCGAGCTCGAGCTCGCGCTCGTCGATGAGGCGGGCGAGCTCGAGCAGAACGTCGCGACGGCGCTGCGCTGGCCACGCGCTCCATGCCGCGAACGCGTCGCTCGCCGAAGCGATCGCCTGGCCGACGTCCGCGGCTCCGCCGGACGCGATCGATGCGATGGGCTGCCCAGTCGACGGATCGAGCTGGTCGCGCCGCGCGCCCGACGCGGCCGCCGTCCACTCGCCCCCGATCAGGAGGTCGCCGGACGGGATCGCGAGCGGCTCGTCGAGGCCGCTCCCGGCCGGTGCGGGGATCGTGGTGCTGCGCTGCGTCATCGGGTCGGTCTCCTGCATTCCCTTGGAACTAGATTCAGGATACTGATTGCAGCGACCACTGTTCGAACGGCGAGCGACCGATGGAGGAAGATGTCACGATGAGCTCCACGGGAGGATCCGCCCCCCACGCCGTTGCGCCGGCGTTCGGTCCCGAACCGCTGACACCGGTGTCGTTCCTCGACCGATCGGCGCTCGTGTACGGCGACCGCGCCGGGTTCGTGGAGGGAGACGTCACCCGCACCTACGCCGAGGTCGCCGACCGGTGCGGCCGGCTCGCCGGTGCCCTGCGGGCCGAGGGGGCGGGACGTGGCGCCGTGGTGTCCGTGCTGGCGCCCAACACGGCCATGGCGCTCGAGGCCCACTACGGGGTCCCGATGTCCGGAGCGGCGCTGAACGCGCTGAACACCAGGCTGTCGGTCGACGAGCTCGCCTACATCGTCGGCCATGCAGGGTCGAATCTGCTGCTGGCCGATCACGAGCTCGCCGACACGGCTCGCGCGGTCATCGCCCGCCTCGACAGGCCCGTCCGCGTCCTCGTGTCCGGCGGCGATGCCGACGAGTACGAAGGATGGCTCGGCGATGCCGACGTGACGAGCCCGGACATCCCCGACGAGTGGCAGCTGCTCAGCATCAACTACACCTCCGGGACCACAGGCCGTCCGAAGGGCGTGATGTACGCGCATCGCGGAGCGTTCCTCCAAGCACTGGCCATGGCGACCCAGGCCGGCATGAGCAGTGCCACCCGGTTCCTCTGGACCCTGCCGATGTTCCACTGCAACGGCTGGTGCTTCCCGTGGGCGGTGACAGCGGTCGGTGGCGTGCACGTGGGCCTTCGTCGCGTCGAACCCGCCGCCATCTGGCGGGCGATCCACGATGAGGGCGTCACCCACTTCAACGCCGCCCCCACCGTGCTGACGTCGCTCATCGAGCACCCAGACGCGCGACCGGCTGCGGCGCCCATCCGTGTGGCCACCGGTGGGGCGCCGCCGTCACCGACGTTGATCGAGCGGCTCGCCGCACTCAACATCGAAGTGACCCACCTCTACGGGCTGACCGAGACGTACGGGCCGGCGGTCATCTGCGACTGGCGACCCGAGTGGGATCAGTTGGCTCCCGCCGACCGCGCCCGGCGCAAGGCGCTGCAGGGCGTGGCGAACCTCGTCAGCCGCAACGTGCGCGTGGTCGACGACCTCGGCAACGACCTGCCCGCGGACGGCGAGTCGCAGGGTGAGGTCGTGTTGCGCGGCAACGTCGTGATGCTCGGCTACTACCGCGATCCTGAGGCGACCGCGGCTGCCACCTCACCGGGTCCCGGCGGCCCGTGGTTCCGCACCGGCGACATCGGCGTGCTCCACCCCGACGGCTACCTCGAGCTCCGCGACCGGTCGAAGGACGTGATCATCTCCGGCGGCGAGAACATCGCCTCGATCGAGGTCGAGCAGGCGCTCGCCGCCCACGACGCCGTCGCCGAGTGCGCCGTCGTCGCCGCCCCCGACGATCACTGGGGCGAGGTGCCCGTCGCGTTCGTCGTGCTGCGCAACGGCTTCGACGTCTCCGAGCAGGATCTGATCGACCATGTGAAGTCGCGGCTGGCGAGGTTCAAGGCCCCGAAGCGCATCGTCTTCGGCGAGCTGCCCAAGACCTCGACCGGCAAGATCCAGAAGTTCGTGCTGCGCGACCAGCTCCGCGGCGAGCGCTCAGCCGACGTCTCGGCCGGCTGAACGGTTCGCCACCTGCTCGCGTCATGCTGTGACGACACCGACTGTCGTCACCCCGTGACGCGAGCAGGCGGGGTCACGTGCACGTCGATGTCGACGGGGCGACGTCCGGCGGCACGAGCCAGCGCCCAGGCGCTCGCCAGGGCGGCGACGCTGCCGAGCACGAACGGCACCCGAGGCGACGTGGTCTGGATGACCCAGCCCATCGCCAGCGCGCCGATCGGCGTGCTGCCGTACCAGGCCATCTGGTGCAGTGCCATGACCCGGCCCTGCATGGAGGGTTCGGTCGCCTGCTGCACGGCGACCGTGTCGATCGACTGGAAGCACGCCGACGCGAACCCGAGCGGGATGCCGAGCAGCACGAACAACGGGTAGCTCGGTGCGGCGGCGAAGACGAGCAACATCGCGCTGAACGCTGCGAGCGCGACCACCAGGGTCCGACGCGGGTTCGGCGTGATGCCGGCGGCGTAGATCCCACCGAGGATCGATCCGATCGCGCTGACGCTCATCGCCGTTCCCACGGCCCCGGCGCCCCGGTCGAAGCCGAACCGCACCATCGAGGGGAAGGTGGTCTGGAAGTTGAGAGCGATCAGGCCCACGACCGCCATCACGATCAGCGGCCGGCGCACGTCCGGACGCTGCCGCACGTAGCCGAGGGCCACCCGGAGGTTGCGCCCGGTCCGAGCGCCGACCGGTCGAGGGATGAGACGGCTGCGGGTGATGCTGGCGAGGGCGATCAGGACCACGACGTACGACACGGCGTTGGCGTAGAAGCACGACGCCACGCCGGTGACCGCCACCATCGCCCCGCCGAGGGCGGGACCGACCAGCCGTGACACCGACACGATCGTGCTGTTGGCGGCAACCGCGCTGGGCAGTGCTTCCTTGCCGACGAGCTGGAACAGGAGCGCCTGCATCGCAGGCCGCTCGACGGCCAGCACCAGGCCGGACAGCAACGTGAGCCCGTAGATCACCCACAGATCCGTCGCGCCGGCGGACACCACCAAGCCGAACATCAGCGCCAGGGCTGCCGACACGGCCGAGGTCACCACCAGCAGGCGGCGGTTGTCGACCCGGTCGGCGAGCACCCCCGCCGGTGCACCGAGCACCAGGAGCGGGAGGAACTGCAGGGCAACGGCGATGCCGAGGCGATCGCTCCGGCCGGTGAGGTCGATCACCAACCAGGTGACCGCGAGCGCCTGGAGCCAGGACCCGACGCTCGAGATCACCTGCCCGGCGAAGTACCGCCGGAAGTTGGCGTGCTGGAAGGCTGCGAACCGTTCCACTACGAGTCCTGCCGAACCACGAAGGCGGTGCCGATGGCCACGGCGGCGACGGCCCAGCCGCCGATGACAGCGACGTTGGCGAAGTTGGAGAAGGCTGCCGCGAGGGTCTCGGGTGTGTCGGCGGCGGACCGGGTGCCGAGCAGGCCGTGGGCGGCGGTGAAGGGCAGCAGTCGTGAGACCGTCGCAGGGACCATGCCACGGACCAGTGTCTCGACGGCGAGCGCCCAGACGAGCACGGAGGTCACCGCAGCCGCGCTGTGACGCACGATGAGCCCGACGCCGAGGCCGAGGACCGGTGCGAGCGTGGTGAGCACGAGCGCCCAGGCGGTGCCCGAGGCTGCGCCCGACATGTCACCGGCGTCCATGCCGCTCGCGACGCCACCTGCGAGACCGCCGACGATGCCGACCACGCCCATGACGAAGCCGAACGCTGCGGCCATGAACGTCTTGGCTCCGATGATGACGGGCTTGGACGGCCGGGAGGTGAGGGCGCCGGCGAGCGTGCCGTGCTGGACCTCAGAGGTGAACATCAGGGTGCCGGCGACGACCGCGAAGAGCGTGGTGAGCCACGACGAGACGAGGAACGTGTTGCCGATGGTGAAGGGCAGGTGCTCGTACGGGTCGGTCTCGAGGACCTTGCCGAGGACCAGTGCCATGCCGACGCCGATGGTGGCGGTCAAGCCGACGAAGAGCGGGGTCGAGCGGACCGAGCGGAGCTTGATCCACTCGCTGCGGATGGCGGCGCGCAGGTTGCGGACGATCGGGGACGGAGCGGCGGTGGGACGGATGTCGAAGTTCGGACGGATCGGGGTGATGGTGTTCATCGGAGGTTCCTTCGGGTCGTGTGAAGCGGAGAGTCGGGTTCAGGCGGCCGCGTAGCGGGCGGCGTCGCGGGTGAGATCGAGGACGATGTCCTCGAGGCTGAGGGAGCGGTCACGGTCGAGGGTCGCGGTGAGCGGCTCGGCGGTGATGAGGCGGCCGTTGCCGACGACGACCAGGTCGTGGGCGAAGGTGGCGAGCTCGGCGATGAAGTGGCTCGAGACGAAGACGGTGCCGCCGTCGTTGGCGAAGCCGGTGAGCATCGAGCGCAGCCAGCGGATGCCGTCGGGGTCGAGACCGTTGGCCGGCTCGTCGAGCATCAGCACCTCGGGGTCACCGAGCAGGGCGCCGGCGATGGCAAGACGCTGGCGCATGCCGAGCGAGAAGCCGCCGACTCGCTGGTCGGCCGCCGCGTCCAGGCCGACGACGTGCAGGACCTCGTCGACCCGGGTGTCGGACAGCGAGCTGATCGCGGCCATCGCTCGCAGGTGGTTGCGAGCCGAGCGGCCGGGGTGCATCGCCCGGGCGTCGAGGACGACGCCGATGGTGCGAGCCGGATCGCGCAGCTCGGCGAAGGTCGCACCGCGGTAGGTGACCTCGCCGGCGTCGGGCCGGGCGAGACCGACCATCATGCGCATCGTGGTCGACTTGCCGGCGCCGTTGGGGCCGACGAAGCCGGTGATGCGACCGGCGGCGAGCTCGAAGGACAGGTCGTCGACGACCGTGCGCCGGCCGTACGACTTCGTGAGATGGGAAACAGTGATCATGAGGTGCTCCTCGTGTCGAAGGTCGGGTCGACCGGTGTGTGGACAGGTGTGATCGAGATCAATTCGGCGTTGATCGATGCGAGGTACGCCACGAGCCCGTGCAGGTGCGACGGATCGCGGATCGTGCCGACGAGCCGGGTGCAACCGGTGTCGTCGAGGTCGACGGCGAAGTCGTCGATGAAGGGATCGAGCAGCCGGAGGCCGACTCGGCCCCGCAGCACGATCTCGTGGGTGTTCGTTCCTGGCATGCCCGTACGGTCACATCGGACCGGGTGAACGGGCTTCACCCCCACCTCCGGTTCACCCGGGTGAACCGCTATGTTCCCCGGGTGCCCGAGCGGTCGAGCAGCAACCTGGCGGCCACCAAGCTGCGGCCACCGGTGCCGCCGCCACGCCTGGTCGACCGAGTTCGGCTCGACGCCGTGCTCGACGAAGCTGCAGCGGCCGAGGTGCCGCTCGTCCTGGTCAGCGCCCCCGCCGGATCCGGCAAGTCGACGCTGGTGGCCGGATGGACGGTCACACATCCGGGACCTGTCGCGTGGCTGCAGCTCGACGAATCCGATGGCGACCCGGCGCGCTTCTGGGTGTCGGTGACCGCGGCGATCGGTCGCGCCGTGCCCGATGTCGCCGTTGCTCTGGAACCTCTCGTGACGGGCTCACTGGGGGCCGGGCAGGTCGTCGTACCGGCGCTCGTCAACGAGGTCGCATCGCTGCAGGAGCGCCTCGTCGTCGTGCTCGACGACTACCACCTGATCGACGATGCCGACGTCCATCGCAGCATGGAGCGTCTCCTCGACCTGTGCCCGCCACAGCTCACCATGGTCCTGATCACCCGCGCCGACCCGCCGTTCCGCTTGGGTCGGATGCGGGTGCGGGGCCGGGTGCGCGAGCTCCGTGCCGGTGATCTCCGCTTCGAGCCGTCCGAGGCAGCTGCACTCCTCGGCGCGGCGGCAGATGGGCTGGACGAGCAACGCCTCGACGACCTGTGCGAGCGCACCGAGGGCTGGGCGGCCGGCCTCGTGCTGGCCGGGTTGTCACTCGAACGCACCGACGACACCGACCACTTCGTCCAGACGTTCCGCGGCGACGACCAGCTCGTGGCCGGCTACCTCACCGACGAGCTCCTGGCGGTGCTCGACGACGACGAGCGCCGCCGCATGGTGGAAGCGGCAGTGCTGCATCGGCTGTCGGGACCGTTGCTCGACGCGGTCACCGGCTCGAGCGACGGCGCGCGTTGGCTCGAAGCGCTCGCCGCGACGAACCAGCTCGTGATCCGGCTCGACTCCGTCGGCGAGTGGTACCGGTACCACCACCTGTTCCGCGACATGCTGATGCTCGAGGCGCGCCGTTCGATCGCCGATCGGCTGCCTGAGCTGAACCGGCGGGCCGCCGCCTGGTTCGAGGCTGCGGGCTACCCGGCCGCGGCGGTCGACCACCTCCTCGCAGCGGGTGATCGCGAGCAGGCGATGTACCTGATGCGGTTCGTGGGCCCCGACCTGCTGGGAAGCGGCCAGCTGCGCACGCTTCGCAACATCCTCGGCCGCCTGTCCGAGGGGGGCGAGCTCGATGCGATCTGCATGATCCTGTCGGGTTGGGACCACTACCTCACCGGCCGCTACGAGACCGCCGAGCAGCTGCTGGATCGAGCGACGGCGACGCTGCCGGCGGACGTGGACCCGATGCGCACGATGCCGCTGCGGATCAACCTCGCCCTCGGCAAGGGCGACGTCGGCACCGCCCTCGTCGGAGCGAGAGAGGTCATCGCTGCGGGTGATGTGGCGGCGCGACCGAGCGAGCTGACAACTGCAACCGGGGCAGCGTTCGCCTGGGCCGGGCTGCCGCAGGAGGCACGCGCCGCGCTCGCCATCGCGTTCGAGCGGACGCTCGCCGAGAAGCGGGTGACGGCTCACGCGATGGCGTTGGTCGCAGCAGCGGTCGTCGAGTTCCACAGCGCGGGTGATGCAGCAGCCCGCGCCGCAGCGCTTCGGGCGCTCGACTTCGCCACGACCTCGGGACTCGGCGAGTACCACGGCATCGCGCCGGCGATCGCGATCCGAGCAGCGACGAGCGCGGGAGGCGATGCCGTCGCGGACGCCGAACGGTCCACCGTGCTCGCCCGTCGTGCGACCACGATGCTCGGTCTGGTGTTCGTGCTGATCGTGGCCGGTGACGTGCTGCTTCGGGAAGGAGTGGATCGCGGGCGCGAACTGCTCGACGAGGCCGGTGAGCTGATCGAGCGGTGTCCCGACGCCGGCATCAACGGTCCGCTGCTGGAGCGCGTGGCAGCACGGCACCGCGTCGCCCGGACACGGCCCACACCGACGACCGGCCTCGTCGAACAGCTGTCCGAGCGCGAGCTCGCGGTGCTCCGCTACCTGCCCTCGACGCTCTCGCTCCCCGAGATCGCCCGCGAGCTCTATGTGTCACCGAACACCGTGAAGACCCAGAGCAGCGCCATCTACCGCAAGCTCGGCGTCACCAGCCGCCAGGCCGCCGTCCAGGCCGCCCGCGAGCTCCACCTCCTCTGACCCGCCGCGACTGAACGTCGGCCGACCGCCGCCACCCGGTGAGCCGGTGAGCCGGTGAGCCGGTGAGCGTCCGAAAACCTACGTGAGCGCACAAACGGCTCCGAGCTTCTGTGCGCTCACCCAGATCGCGCCGACCTGGCCTGAGTGAGCGCGCACGGGTGCGGAGCGTTTGTGCGCAACGGGGGTGACAGGGGGTGCGGCCCCGGGACGGAGATGAGGACGGTCGCCCGTGATCCACCCCAGGACAGAAAGAGGCTCCCCGCCCCGAAGGGCGAGGAGCCTCTCATGCGGGCCCGCGGCGGTCGCGTTCCTCGCACGCTCGCAGGCCCCGTCGGGCCCGCTGAGCGATCTTGATCAGATCACCGTCACGTCCACGGTGGCTGTTCCGATGTCGCCCCAGCCGTCAGTCAGGGTCAACGTCACGGTGTACGTGCCTGCTGCCGAGAAGACGTGCGACGGATTGGCCGTCGAGGTGTTCGCCGTCCCGTCGCCCCACGCCCACGAGTAGGTGAACGTGTTGCCGTCCTGGTCGGACGAGGCCGAGCTCGAGAAGGTGCAGAACAGACCGGTGCACGACGGTGTGCCGATCACGGCCGTCGGCGCATGGTTGTCGGCCGGCTTGGCGATCACGATGTCTCGTGTCTCGGTGTCGGTGTCACCCCATGCGTCCGTCACCGTCAGCGTCACCGTGTAGGTGCCGTCAGCCGTGAACGTCCTCGAGATCGAGCTCGCCGTGCTGGTCGTGGTGACGTCGGCCCAGCTCCACGCGTAGGTGAACGTGTCGCCGTTCGGATCCGACGAGCTCACGCCCGGGATGCTGCAGGTCCGGGCGTTGCACACCGGGTCGCTGATCACCGCGACGGGCGGCAGGTTGGACGCAGGTTCGGCGATGACGACGTCGCGGGTGATCGTGCCCACAGCACCCCACACGTCGGTCAGGGTCAGCGTCACCGTGTAGGTGCCGTCGGCCGCGTACAGCTTGGTCGGCGACGCCGTCGTGCTGGTCGTGGCCGGCGTGGTGCCGAAGTCCCACAGGTAGGTGTAGGTGTCACCGTCGGGGTCGGCCGAACCGGTGGCCGAGAACGTGCACGAGCGAGCCGTGCACACCGGCGTGGCGATCACGGCCACGGGTGCGTCGTTGTCGGCAGGAGCCGTGAAGCTGACCTCCGTCGTGATCGTCCCGACCTTCCCCCACGCATCGGTGAGGGTGAGCGTCACCGTGTACGGGCCCACACCCGGGAAGGTGTGCGACGGCGCCGACAACGTGCTGGTCGCCGTGCCGTCACCGAAGTTCCACAGGTACGTGAACGAATCACCGTCTGGGTCGGCCGACCCGGCGCTCGACAGGCTGCACGTCTTGGCAACGCACGAGGGGGCCCCGATGACGGGCACCGGCGCAGCGTTGCCGTCGGGCTCATGGATGGCGACGTCCTTGGTGACCTCGGCCGACTTGCCCCACGCGTCGGTGACGGTGAGCGTCACGGTGTAGTCGCCGTCCGCTGCGTACACCCGGGTGGGCGAGACGGAGGTCGACGTTGCTCCGTCGCCGAAGGCCCATGCGTAGGTCAACGGACCCCCGTTGACGTCCGACGAGCCGGTGGCGAAGAAAGCGCAGGTTCGTGCCGAGCAGTTCGGGCCGCCGATCACGGGAGTCGGAGCGACGTTGTCGCCGGGCTCGGTGATGTCGAGCGTGCGGGTGACCGTGGTGGACTTGCCCCACCCGTCGGTGGCGGTGAGGGTGACCATGTAGATCCCGTCGGCGGCGAAGGTCTTCGACGTGGACGTCGAGGAGCTCGTCGGTCCGCCGTCGCCGAAGTTCCACAGGTAGCTGATGGAATCACCCGTGTTCGGGTCGGTCGACCCGCTCGCCGAGAAGTTGCACGTGCGCGCCGTGCACGCCGGCGTGTTGAACACGGCGTTCGGTGGCAGGTTGCCCGCCGGCTCGACGATCGTCACCGTCTTGGACGTGACGCCGCTCAGGCCGTTCTCGTCGCGAACCGTGAGCGTCACCGTGTAGCTGTTGGCGCTGGTGTACGTGCGGGTCGGCAACGGGCCCGAACCACTGCCGTTGCCGAAGTTCCACGAGTACGTCAAGGCCGGTGCGTTCTCGTCGGTCGAAGTACGACCGTCGAAGGTGCACACGTTCTGCGTGCACGTGTAGGTGAAGTTGGCCACGGGGGGCAGGTTGCTGGTGTCGTTCGTCACCGTCACCACACGTTCGCTGGGGACCAACGTGACGAAGCCGTGCGAGTCCTCGCCCCGGACCAGGACGGTGTAGCTGCCCGGTGGGATGAGCGGTGTGGTGTACGAGAAGTTCGACCCCGGCGAGCCCGGGCTGTTCAAGAACGCGTTCCGCCAGCTGGGGTTGGTGCTGGAGAACGCGCCGGACGAGCTCATGTACTGGCCGGCCGCGTTGCGGATCGCCACCTGAGCCTCGGCGATCTGGCGATCGTCCTCGACACGTCCACTGACGAAGATCTTGCCGTCGGTGAACGCGTCGCCGTCCGCCGGCGTCAGCAGGGTCTCCGTCACCGTCGGCGGCTGATCACCGGGGTAGATCGGATACCGGGACGTCGCGCCGCTGCTGGAGGCGTCCTGCTGGTCGGAGGTGTCGTACGCGTAGGCCGTCACCGAGTAGTCGCCCTCGGTGGGCAGGTCGACCGGCAAGGTCCACGTCGTGCTCGTCGCACCGGGGTTGGCCAGCGTCGCGTTCAGCAAGGTGAAGCCGGCCTGCATCGTGCCGTTGGGCTGCAGGTAGCGGCTCGTGTCACGGTCCTGCACCG
>JBFWSW010000065.1:0-19981 GCA_050248155.1 Ilumatobacteraceae bacterium | reverse complement strand
CCAGCCTTCCAAGCTGGCTATGCGGGTTCGATTCCCGTCACCCGCTCTCGCGTCACTCCTGCTCAAGCGGATGCCGGTGATGGCGTGCTCGGGCTCCTGAATCAGTCCTCGATGACGTCGAGTCCCTGTTCACGGAGACTCGCGATGTGGTCGAGCATGCGTTGCAGGACGTCGGGCGTGTGGCCGGCCCAGGCCTCGAGCTCGCCCACGACGCGCATCGGGTGGCGAGTCCGGTACGACTGCGTGACGTTGCCAGAGAACCGCTTGTTCATGACGTTGGGATCGTCCTCGAACGGCCCGGTCGGCTCCACCACGTAGACGTGTCCGGTCCCGTCGTCGCCGGCCAGCGCGACGGCGAGCTCCGCTCCCCAGACGGCCGGCTCGAGCAGCGCCGCGAAGTACACGTGGTTGGCGAGTCGTCCGGCCTGGTAGTTCGACGCGTGCCCCGGCACGATCTCCTCGCCGACCCGCAGGGCGGCCTTGGTCCCGTGGAAGAAGGGGCCGGCAACGTGGTCACAGCTCTCGAAGGTGACCGGCACGTGCTCGGACGCCGTTCCAGCCTCGATCGCCTCGGCGATCGTCATCGGCCGCGGCGGCCGCTCGTGATCCGTCACGCTGTTCCTCCGATCGGTCAGCCCCAGCCATGAACCGGAGCAATATACTCCGCTTCTCAATGATCGCCTCCCATCACGCGACTCGGGCTGACGCCCGGCGGAACCGCCGCCGACTCCTGGACGCGGCGATCGAGATCGTTCTGGAGGTCGGCGGTGACCCTCCGCTGGACGCAGTGGCGAAGCGAGCCGGCGTGGGCATCGGCACCCTGTATCGGCACTTCCCCGACCGGCAACAGCTCCTCGCAGGCGTGGCCCACGACGTGATCGACCGTGCCATCGAGGCGGGCGAAACCGCCCTGCGTGAAGCGTCCGGTGGCGGCGAAGCCGTGCGCCGCTACATGCACGCCGCGATCGACAACGGTCTCGGCGCCGTCAACATCGTGCATCCCCTGATCGCAGATCCCGACTGGCCCGACCGGCGTGTCGCCGCCAAGGCGATGCTCGACCGGCTCCTCCGAGCCGCCCACGACGACGCTGCGATCGGCAAGGACGTCACCACGAACGAGATCGCGCTGGCAACCATCCGGTTCTGTCGACCTCTCGCCGTCGGCATCAGTCTGGCGGAGGAGCGCGCGATCGCCCATCACCA
This sequence comes from Ilumatobacteraceae bacterium, assembly GCA_050248155.1. Classification (GTDB taxonomy): domain Bacteria; phylum Actinomycetota; class Acidimicrobiia; order Acidimicrobiales; family Ilumatobacteraceae; genus VFMC01. Next base: position 18,778 of record JBFWSW010000065.1, on the reverse strand, counting down.
ACTCGACCGCTACCTCGACGGCCTGGCCGCCGGCGAGAGATCAGCGGCGTCGCAGATCGGCTGAACGAGGAGGACACGCAGCGGGCGGGGTGACGGGCCGGCGGTACGCCGTCCCCGCCATCACTCGCTCCCCGGCTCGTCGGCACTGCCAGGATCGCCGACGCCCGCTGCCTCGTCCCGCTCGGCCCATTCGAGCAGCTGGTCGATCCTGAACACGGCGTCATCGATGCCGCGGTGCAGGTCACCGAGCTCTGCGAACCGAGGTGGCACCGTCGAGATCGTGAAGTCGGCCGGCTCGCAGTCGGAGATCTCGTCCCACGTGATGGGCGTCGACACGCGTGCGTCCGGGAAGCCCCGGACCGAGTAGGCCGCGGCCATCGTGTGGTCGCGCGCGTTCTGGTTGTAGTCGACGAACACCGCCGCCGGATCACGGTCCTTGCGCCACCACGTGGTCGTCACGTCACGAGGCGCCCGTCGCTCGACCTCTCGGGCGAAGGCCAGCGCAGCTCGGCGCACGTCGGTGAAGCCGTGTGACGGGTCGATGCGCACGTAGACGTGCAGCCCGCGGCCGCCCGAGGTCTTCGGCCAGCCGACCGCACCCAGTTCGTCGAGCACCTCGTGAGCGACCGACGCCACACGGCGGATCCTGGTGAACGGGCAGTCGGGCATCGGATCGAGATCGATCCGCCACTCGTCGGGTCGTTCGGTGTCGGCCCGACGTGAGTTCCAGGGATGGAACTCGATCGTCGACATCTGGACCGCCCAGATCACCTCGGCCAGCTCGGTGACGCACAGCTCGTCGGCGTGCTGGCCCCAGCGTGGGAAGTGCAGGCGAACCGTGTGAAGCCACGGTGGCGCACCGGCAGGGATCCGCTTCTGATGCACCTTCTCCCCGCTCAACCCCTTCGGGAACCGGTGCAACATGCACGGGCGCTCGCGCAGCGCGCGGACGATGCCGTCGCCCACGGCCAGGTAGTAGGTGACGAGGTCGAGCTTGGTCGCCCCCAACGCCGGGAAGTACACCCGGTCCGGGTTCGACACCCGCACCACGCGCTCCCCGACCGGGAGTTCGATCGCCGGGGGCTTCGACGCGGCCATGGGGTTCCTTCCCTGCGATGAGCTCGGTCGCCTGGACGCCCGGTGTTCAGCCGGGTCCCGGCTTACGGCTCAACGACATGCAGCCGATTCTGGCAGCCAGGCTCGGTCCTACCCGGCGCGGATGCGTTCGAGCTTGGTCCAGCCTCTCCAGCCCCGCTCCTCGAGCAGTCGGAGCAGGCGCCGCGCGACCGGCACCGCGTTGACGAACACCTCGTCGAGCAGGTCGACCAGCTCGTCGTCGAGCGGGAAGTCAGCGACGCGGTCGTCGGCCCACGCGTCTGCATCCGCCTCGAACATCGCGGCGAGTCGGTCGGCGACCGCCGGCACGCGCGGATCGTCGGTGGCCCAGCCGGCGGCCTCGACGAGGTCGAAGTACATCGCCCTCACCGCCGGATCCTCGATCTGGCTGCGCTTCAACTCCATCAGCGCGGGCATCTGTGCAGGGAGCTGCGCGGCCACCAGGATCCAGGCGTCGCGCTCCATCTCGATCGCGAGCTCGGGGACATCGAGCTCTCGCAGCCGGTCGAGGTACGCGACCGCTTCGGCCGGCAACGCCAGGCGATCTCCTGCCGCCAGCTCGGCGACCCGTTCCCGATGACGCTGGCGCTCGCGGATCTCCGCGCGCAGACGTCGGTCGATCTCGTCGATCGCGGCCGCGAACTCCTCCTCGCCGGCCGCGAGCAACTCGCGCACCCGAGCCAGAGGGACGCCGACCTCGGCCAGCGTCCTGATCCGGATCAGCTCGACCACGGATGCAGCGTCGTAACGGCGGTACCCGGAGCCGTCGCGCGCTGGCTCGGGCAGCAACCCCTTGGCGTGGTAGTGCCGCACGGCGCGCACGGTCACGCCTGCGTAGGCGGCGACCTGGCTGATCGTCAGCACGGCTGCCCGCTGTTCATCGAGACCAGTGTGCCGCGCGGTTCAGGCCAGCTTGCGGTGATACGTGCGGACCGCGAGGACGTACGCGGCGATCAGCAGCCCGACGCACCACGCCAGCGCTGTCCACGCGTCCTTGCCGATCGGTTGGTCGGCGTACAGGTTGCGAAGCGTGTCGACGATCGAGGTGACGGGCTGATGCTCGGCGAACCACCGCACGGGCCCGGGCATGCTGTCCGTCGGGACGAAGGCCGAGCTGACGAACGGCAGGAACAGCAGCGGGTACGAGAAGGCGCCCGCCCCGTCGGCCGACCTCGCGGCGAGCCCGGCGCTCACCGCAACCCACGTCATCGCGAGTGTGAACAGCACCATGATGGCGAGCACTCCGAGCCAGGCGACGACGCTCGCTCCCGAGCGGAACCCGATCACGATCGCGACCAGCATCACCAGCGCCACGGAGATCATGTTGGCGACGAGGGAGGTCACGACGTGGCCCCACAGGACAGCTGATCGGGCGATCGGCATCGACTGGAATCGCTCGAAGATCCCGCTCGAGACGTCGACGAAGAGTCGCAACGCGGTGTAGGCGACACCCGACGCCACCGTGATCAGCAAGATGCCGGGCAGGAGGTAGTTCACGTAGCGCACGCCTCCGGTGTCGATGGCCCCGCCGAAGACGTAGACGAACATCAAGAGCATGACGATCGGCGTGATCGCGGTCGTGATGATCGTGTCGGGACTGCGCAGGACGTGCCGCATCGAGCGGCGGATGAGGGTCCTGGTGTCACGGAGGAAGTACCCGTTCATGCCCGGACCCCACTCCCGACGAGCGCCAGGAAGACGTCTTCGAGGCTCGGTTGCTTCTCGACGTACTCGACCTCGGCCGGCGGCAAGAGCGCCTTCAGCTCGACGAGCGTGCCGTCGACGAGGATGCGACCCTCGTGGAGGATGGCGATCCGATCGGCGAGCTGCTCGGCCTCCTCCAGTTGCTGAGTGGTGAGCAGCACCGTCGTTCCGCCCCGCGCGAGCTCGCGAACGGATTGCCACACCTCGAGCCGGGCGTGCGGGTCGAGCCCGGTGGTCGGCTCGTCGAGGAAGATCACCGCAGGGTTCCCGATCAGGCTCATCGCGATGTCGAGCCGTCGACGCATGCCTCCCGAGTACGTCGCGACCCGCCGCTCGCCGGCATCGTCGAGCGAGAAGCGCGCGAGGAGCTCCTCTGCGACACGACCCGAGTGGTCGAGGTGACGCAGGTCGGCGACCATCTCGAGGTTCTCACGCCCCGTGAGGACGTCGTCGACCGCCGCGAACTGGCCCGTGAGGCTGATCGATTCGCGGACCTCGAGAGGTTGCGCGACCACGTCGAAACCGTTCACGAGGGCGGTGCCGTCATCGGGCCTGAGCAGCGTCGACAGGATCCTCACGAGGGTGGTCTTCCCGACTCCGTTGGGACCGAGGAGGGCGAGGATGGTGCCCTGTGCCACGGCGAGATCGATGCCGCGCAGGACCTCGACCTCCCCGAAGGACTTCACCAGGCCGTCGACCCGGATTGCGGATGTGGTGTTCATGAGATCAGCATGGAGGGTTGACCTCGCGTCAAGGTCAAGCCCCCACCCGCAGAAACGCGACGACGACCTGCAGCCCGCCCGACGGTGAGTCCGCGAGTGTGAGCCGCGCGCCCGAGGCAGCCGCCAACGAGTCGACGATCGCCAGCCCCAAACCCGAGCCGGGAGCGGTGGACGGGCCCCGCCAGAAGCGACGCGTGGCGAGCGCCTTCTGCTCGTCGGTGAGTCCCGGCCCCTCGTCGCTGATCGAGAGCTCGCCGCCCGTCGAGACGCGGACCGTCACGGTGCCGCCGGCCGACGAGGCGTTCGACGCGTTGTCGAGGAGGTTGTCGAGGATCTGTTCGACTGCGCCATGCACCGCGCTCACCATCACCGGCGCGGGAGGGATGTCGGCGACGAGCCGAACGTCGGCGGCTTCGGCGACGGCGGTCCAGGTGTCGACACGGTCGGCGGCGAGCGCAGCGAGGTCGGTGGGTTCAGGCGTCGGATGCTCGTCGGCTCGCGCGAGTTGCAGCAACCCGGTGACGAGACCGCCCAGACGATCGAGCTCGTCGATCGCGGCGGCGATCTCGTCGGAGCGATCGTCGGCACCGACGGCTCTCGCCGCTTCGGCGAGCTCGCTCTGGAGGTTCTCGAGTCGGAGCCGCAGCGCGGTGAGTGGTGTCCGCAGCTGATGTGAGGCGTCGGCGACGAACTCGCGCTGCTGACGGAGCAGCTCGTCGAGGCGCCCCGCCATCGAGTCGAGCGTGGTCGCCAGCTCGCGGATCTCCGGTGGACCGTGCGACGGTTCGGTGCCGACGCGCAGGTCACCCGCGGCGAAGCGTGCCGCCGTCGCGTGCAACCGGCGGATCGGCGCCGTGACCGACCGAGCGATCGCCCATCCGACGCCTGCGACTGCCAGCAGCACGACCGCGGCAAGACCGCCGAGCGCCCACCAGAAGCGATGGATCCGCGCGTCGACCTCACCGGTGTCGAGCGTCACGCGCAGCGCGCCGTGCACCGTGCCGCCGGACGCCACCGGCACCGCCACGTACAACAGACCGCTGCCGAGCGTCTCGGACCGTCGTGTGCCCGACGCAGTCCGGCCGGCGAGCGCCTCCTCGAACTCGGGACGAGTCGAGTAGTCGCGGTTCAGCTCCTGGTCGGTGTCGGCCTGCGAGATCCCGTTGCGGTCGACGATGATGACCCGCGCATCGGTCCGGCGCGCGTAGTCGTCCATCTGCGTCGGGTCGAGCGGGCGGCCCTGCTCGAGGTCGTCCTCGTAGATCGTCGCCAGCACGTACGCGTCGTGCTCGACATCGGCCGCGATCCGCTCGCGCTCGCGCTGCGAGTAGAAGATCGCGAGTGGCACCTCGAGGATGACCAACGCCAGGACGGTGACGGTGAGGTAGCTGACGAGCAACCGGCGGGTCACGAGCGCTCCGGCTCGGGCACGCTCAGGCGATAGCCGACCGACCGCACCGTCTCGATGAGGTCGGGATCGAGCTTGTGGCGCAGCGACGCCACGTGGACGTCGAGCGTCTTCGTCGAGCCCCACCAGTGCTCGTCCCACACGTCGTGCATCAACTGCTCGCGTGTCTTCACCGCACCCGGGTCGGCGGCGAGGTAGACGAGGAGGTCGTACTCGCGTGGCGTGAGCGCGATCCGCTCGGACCTGAACTCGACCGTGCGGGCCCGCTGATCGATCGTCAGGTCGCCGGCCACGATCGTCGACGACGTCGAGCCCGTGGTGGAGGCGCCGGTCGAGGTGCGGCGCAGCACGGCACGGATGCGGGCGACCAGCTCGCGGAAGCCGAACGGCTTCACCACGTAGTCGTCGGCACCGAGCTCGAGGAGCATGACCCGGTCGATCTCCTCGCCGCGCGCGCTGACGACGATGATCGGCGTCTCGCTGCGCGAGCGCAGCTCTCTGCACACGACCCGCCCGTCGAGGTCGGGCAGCCCGAGGTCGAGCAGCACGAGGTCGGCCGGCGCTGCTGCCAGCGCTGCGGCTCCGGTGCCCGCGACGTCGACCTCGAAGCCCTCCCGCACGAGGCCGTCCCGCAGGGGCACGGCGATGGACGGGTCGTCCTCGACCACCAGCAGTCGCACGACGACAGACTCTCGCGCTGCAGAGTCACCGTCGCGGTGATCCTTGCCAAATCTTTGCCTTCGCTTGGCCATCTGCTGATCGCCTCGCCCGTACCGTCGGCGTCGTGCAACACCATCCAACCTCGCCGGCTGACGGAGACCAACGACCATGAAGCGCACCACGGTCATCACCGCCGTCGCCGCCGCAGCCGTCATGGTCACGAGCGGCGCCGCCATCGCCGCGAACCTCGGCATCCTCAGCACCACGAGCCATCACGACCTCGGCACGCTGTCGGCGACCATCCCGACGGCTGCGGAGGCGAACAGCAGCGACTCCCCGGTTCCTCTCGCGACAGTCCTCACCACCGACACCGATCAGCACGGTGACGAGGCGACCGACGACCACGAGGAGCACGAGGAGCACGAGTACGAGGGGTATGACGACGATGACTGAGCGCGTCAGGCCGACCAACGGCTGGCCACCTCCGGTACTTCCCGCCCCGCCGCGGTTGCGGCCACCGAGGCGCAAGCGACGCCACCCGGCCAAGGGTGCCCGCGTCGCCACAGCGGGCCTGGGCCTCGCAACGATGTCGGGGCTCGTCGCGGTCATGGGTCTCGGCACCCAGCAGATCGGCTCGCTTCCCGCCGTCGCGCCGACCCGCCCCGAGGTGGTCGTGGCCACCTCCCCAAGTCTCCCAGGCCCAACTCTCCCGGGCCCAGCTCCGCCAGGCCCAGCTCTCCCCTCCGCCGACACCCCGGCGCCGGCGATCCCATCCCCCGCGCAGCCCCAGGTCCGTCCGACACCGACCACGGCTGCCCCCACCGTCAGCACACATGGAAGTCGTTGAACACCGCTTCCGCGTGATGGCGAGCGAGGGGTTGGTCGCGGTCACGGTGCCCACGGACGACTCGCGTCGCATCGACGCGGCTGGTCTGGTCCGGCGAGCCGTCGCCGAGCTGTGCCACCTGGAGGCGAGGTGGAGCCGATTCCTGCCCGACAGCGACGTCTCGGTGCTGAACCTCGCCGAGGGACGGCCCGTTCGCGTCGATCGCGACACCATCACCCTGATCGCCACGATGCAGGAGGCATCGCGGGAAACGACCGGTTCGTTCGATCCAACCGTTCTCCCCGACCTCGTCGCAGCCGGCTACCGGTTCAGCATCGTCGATCCAGCACGCGGCACCGTGCTCCCGGCATCGTCGTCCGTCCCGGTCTCAGCGTCGATGGCCGACATCGAGATCGACGTCGCTCGATCGCAGGTCCGGCTCCCCCTCGGCATCGCCATCGATCCCGGCGGGATCGGCAAGGGACTCGCCGCCGACCTGACCGTCGCGATGCTCATCGAGGCCGGCGCCTCGGGGGCGCTCGTCAGCATCGGTGGTGACATGGCGATGGCCGGCGCGCCACCACACCCCGACGGATGGGCCGTCGCGGTCGAGCGCACGAACCGCGACGAAGGCGACCTGTGCACATTGGCCGTCGCCGCCGGCGGCGTCGCGACCTCCAGCACCACCTCGCGATCGTGGCGATCGGGCGGGTCGACGCTGCATCACGTCATCGACCCGGCGACCGGGCAGCCATCGACGACCGATCTGGCCGCGGTCACGGTCTCCGCCGGCACCGGCTGGGCGGCCGAGGCTCACGCCACTGCAGCGCTGCTCGCCGGCTCGCAGGGCGCAATCGCACACCTCGAAGCCAACGGGCTGTCCGGCATCGCCCAGTCGATCGACGGTCGCGTGGTGGCGACCCGCGACCTCGGCATGGTCCTCCCGACGGAGGCATGCGCGTGAACCCGCAGTTCTGGTGGTACGTCGCGCGCGCGTCCGGCATCGTGGCCTGGCTGATGCTCACGGCTTCGGTGCTGTGGGGCATCGTGCTCTCGACCAAGGCGTTCCCCCGCACCCGCCGGCCGGCATGGCTGCTCGACCTGCACCGCTGGCTCGGTGCCCTCACCATCGGCTTCGTCGCCGCCCACCTGGGGGCGCTGGTCGCCGACAACTACGTCCACTTCGGCCTCGCCGACCTGATCGTCCCGTTCGCCTCCTCGTGGCGAACCGGTGCCGTCGCTCTCGGCGTGTGCGCGCTCTGGCTGATGATCGCGGTGGAGGTGACATCGCTCGCCATGCGACGACTACCCCGGCACATCTGGCGGGCGATCCACCTCACCAGCTACGGCGTGTTCTGGCTCGCCAGCCTCCACGCCTCCTTCGCCGGCACCGATCGCACGCACCCGCTCTACCGGTTCACCACCGTCGTCACCGTCGTCGCCGTCATGCTCGCCGTGATCTACCGGCTCGCACACCGCGGCACCGGTCGCGGCCGACCGGCCCCCGTGCGTCCCAGCGCGGCACGTTCCCGACCCGCCGCCCGCCTGTAGCGGACCACGGCTCCACACCCCCGGAGGACCCCCATGGAGATCAACAACCTCTTCGGCTTGCCCGCGCACCCGCTCGTGGTGCACGCAGCAGTCGTGCTGTTGCCGCTCGCCGCGATCGCGACGATCGCCGCTGCGGCGATCCCACGTGCCAGACGCCACTACGCACCCGTGGCCTTCGCGCTCGCGCTCCTCGCCACGTTCGCGGTGGGCCTCGCACAGCAGTCGGGTGAATCACTCGAGTCACGCGTCGATCGCACTGCCCTTGTGCGTGACCACACGCACCAGGCCGAGCGCGTCTTCCCGTGGGCGGTGGCGCTCACGATCGTCGCGGCCGGCGTCGCGCTGGTCGATCCCCTGCGACGCCGCATGCCCGACGTCCCCGTCAAGGCAGCGACCGCGGTCCTCCTCGTCGGATCGCTCGCGGCCGGTGCCGGTGCGACGGTGACGGTCGTGCAGGTCGGCCACTCGGGGGCGAAGGCCACGTGGCACGACACCGAGAGCGGCGGCGACGGAGGTTGAGTCGGTCGTTCAACTCCCGACGGGAGGCTCGACCCCGATCTGCGCCCACATTGCGTTGATGTCGCCGATGTCGCGATGCTCGACGATCCGCCCTGCCGACACACGATCGATGTGCATGACGCACATGTCGACCTGCCTGCCCGTCGCAGGTATCCCCATCAGGGTTCCGTCGTGGGTGCATCGGTAGTGGCCGATCCGTTGCGACGAGCTCACCTTCGGCGACGATGAAGTCGAACTCGTGCCGGCCGTCGGAGTAGGCATCGAGGAACGTCTGACCGAACGCGACGAAGCCGGCTCGGTCGAGCACGGTCGTGCCGAAGACCGTGGCCTCGAACGCGGGATCGACCGTCGCCGAGCGGCCGAGCTCGCCCCGGTCGAAATCTGCGTTGAACCCGAGCACCACTTCCTTGGCGCTCTCGCGGACATGGGAAGCGACGGCAACATCGTCCCGCAAACAACGAGCGCCCGCCGTGCGCCTCGGAACTCGAGACGGCACGGCGGGCGCGTGTCGGGGCGGTCAGGTCGCGACGAGCGCGTCCAACACGTCGAGCCGGGATGCCCGGCGAGCGGGGCCGATCGCCGCGACGGCGCCGGCGAGGCAGGCGATCACGGTGACGACCGCGAGGTTGGCGACTGGATACGTGAACTGATCGACGCCCTCATCGCGCAGCGCTCCGACGACGGCCCAGCCGAAGAACGATCCGACGACGAGGCCGAGGGCCGTGCCGAACAGGGCGATCATCACCGACTCCCAGCGCACGACTGTGCGCATCTGCCGACGACTCATGCCGACGGCACGCAGCAGGCCGAGCTCACGGGTGCGCTCGTGGATGGACAGGGCCAAGGTGTTGGCGATGCCGAGGAGGGCGATGATCACAGCCAGAGCCAGCAAGGCGTAGACGATGCCGAGCACCGTGTCGAGCTCGCCGTTGACCATCTCCTTGAACTCGGCCTTGTCCATCACGGTGGTGCTGGGGTATGCATCGGCCAGTTCGTGGATCCGGCTGTCGTCGCCGACCGCGTAGATGCGGTAGTCCAACTGTGCCGGCAGGTACCGATCGAAGGCCGCGACGTCGACGAAGTACGAGTCCAGCCATTCGGCTGCGTTGTCGTAGGTCGCCTTCACGACGAAGCGGTGACTTCCGGTCGTCATCGTCACATCGATCGGACTGCCGATCTGCCATCCGTGGTCGGCTGCGTACTCCGCCTCGACGGCTATGCCATCGGTGCCCAGCGCAGCGATGTCGCCGTCGACGTGACCGAGGTCGAAGATCTCACCGATCGTGGAGCTGGTCTCGCCGAACAGATAGATCTCCGATCCGTCGACCACGGCTCGCGCCACTCGGCTCTCGCTCACGACCGACACGCCCGCATCGGCTTCCATCACGTCGGCGAGATCGGGGCTGAAGCCACCCCGACCCTCGTAGGCGCCGGAGTCGACGATGTGGGTACCGATGAAGGTGTCGTCGAGTGACGATTGGAACGAAGCCTTGAGCGACGACGCGAGGACGGCGATGAACGCCACCAGGGCGACACCGATCATCAACGACGAGGCAGTGCGAGCGGTGCGCTTGGGGTTGCGGCGAGCGTTGCGCACCGCCATGTCTCCCGACGTGCCACGACGCCTGACGAACACACCGAACGCACCGATCACCGGCCGGGCCAGGACCGGGCCGAGCACTGCCACACCGCACAGCGTGACGAACGCGCCCACGCCGACGAGCTCGATGCCCGCTCCGCCGAGGCCTGCGAGCAACGCAACGCACCCCAACCCCGTGATCACAACGCCGATGGCGGTCCGGCGCTTCGACGTCGCCGTTCGGTCGATCGCGATCTCTCGCAGCGCGGCCACCGGCGGCACCTTGCCCGCACGCCGAGCCGGCATCCACGCTGACACCAACGTGATGGTGATCCCGATGCCGGCCGACAGGACCATCGACGTCGGGTCGATGACCATCGCACCCTCGGGCAGCTTGACGCCCATGCTCTCGAACAGCGCCGTGAGCCCCGCTGCGAGACCGATGCCGGCACCGAGGCCCGCCGCGGCACCGGTGACACCGATCGCGGCCGCTTCGGCCATCACCGACCAGAGCACCTGACGCTTGCTCGCGCCGAGCGCGCGCACCATCGCGAGCTGCTGTGTGCGTTGGGCGACCGTGATCGAGAAGGTGTTGTTGATCATGAACGCACCGACGAACACGGCGACGAACGCGAACACCAGCAAGAAGATGCGGAACGGTCCGAGCGAGTCGTGGAACGCGGCCTGGTCGTCGGCGACCAGCGTGGCCCCGGTGACCGCCTCGAGCCCCGGCACGGCCGCAGCGAGGCGATCGACCATCTCCTGCTGGGTCATCTCGTCGACGGCGTCGACGACGATGCCGTCGACCTGTCCAGGCGCCGAGAGGTAGGTCTGCGCTGCGGAGTCGGTGAACAGGACGGCTGTTGCGCCCGCGGGCGAGTCCGCCGAGCCGAACGTCGCGATGCCCGACACCACGAAGGTGGCCGGCGCCCGCTGGGTGAGGACCGTCACGGCGTCGCCGATGGTGAAGCCACCGTCGTCGGCGCTGCCACGGTCGATGACGATCTCGTCGTCGCGCTGTGGGGCGTGCCCTTCGTCGATGCGGTAGGGGTTCAACGATGCGTTGTCGATCCAGTTGAACCCGAAGGCAGCGGCCTGCTCCTGGTCGCCGACCGCGTCACCGTCGGCGTCGACGAGTTGGGCGTACCCGGTGATCTGCAACGCGGCGTCCTCGACACCGGGCACCCGGCGAACGACGTCGAGCACGCTCGCGTCCATGCGCGGGCCGACCTGACCGTAGGCGATGTCGACATCGGAGGGCTCGCGGACCATGGCGTCCACACCGGCGCGAGCCTCCTCGAGGACACTGTCGCCGGCGGCCGTCATGGTGTCGGTGAAGACGAGGGTGCCGGCCATCAGCGTGACGCCGAGGAGCACCGCGAAGATCGAGCTGACGAGGCGCCGCCGGCGCGCGATCAGCTCCTTGATGGTCAAGTGGAACATGACGTCATCCTCCGATCGTGCGCATCTGGTTCAGGACGGAATCGGGCGTGGGATCATCGATGTCGGCAACGATCCGTCCATCCGCGAGGAACACGGCGCGGTCGGCGTACGACGCGGCGACCGGATCGTGGGTCACCATCACGATCGTCTGCCCGAACTCGTGGACAGCGACTCGCATGAACGACAGCACCTCGCTGCCGCTGCGCGAGTCGAGGTTGCCCGTCGGCTCGTCGGCGAAGATGATCCTCGGGCGGGCGACGAGGGCTCGGGCGACGGCGACGCGCTGCTGCTGACCGCCCGACAGCTCGGACGGCCGGTGGTTCAAGCGTGGGGCGAGGCCGACGATGCCGATGACGTGATCGAACCATGCTCGATCGACGCGCCGTCCTGCGAGCTTCGAGGGCAGCAGGATGTTCTCGCCGGCTGTCAGCGTCGGCACCAGGTTGAAGGCCTGGAACACGAAGCCGATGTGGTCGCGCCGAAGTTCGGTCAGCTTGCGGTCACCGAGGGTCGAGATGTCGACCTCGCCGATGTGCACCGAACCTGACGTCAAGGTGTCGAGCCCGGCGACGCAGTGCATGAGCGTCGACTTCCCGGATCCGGATGGACCCATGATCGCCGTGAAGCGTCCGGTCGCGAACTCGACGCTGACGCCGGCGAGTGCGTGCACGACGTTGTCGCCGGATCCGTAGGTCTTCACGGCGTCGACGACCTGCGCGGCGTGCCCGGCATCGTTCCTGCTGATCGGGTGGGGCCGGGTGGGGTTCGGAAGGGTGAGTGCGGTCATGGTGGATCTCCTTGGGTGGGAAGTGGTTCGTCGAGCTGCGGAGGGAGGCAGCCCGACCACCCGATCGTGCGCCGGGCACCCGCTGCCCGACATCGGGGACGTGCCCTGACAGGCACCCTGAGATCTCGCGTGCCGGCGCGGTCGCCACCCTGAGGTGGGGACGCGGAATCAGGGTCCGACCCCGATGTCGCGTGTGCCGCGATCACCGAGGATTGCGAGCATGAGCCACTACCTGCTGTATCACCGTCATCCGCCGAGCGAGTGCGCTGCGTCCTTCGCAGCGTGGAACGCGTTCGCCAGCGATCTGCGTGGCACCGAGGCGATGTCGACCTGTGGCCATGGCGCGCACGAGGTCTGGTGGTGGGTGGAAGCCGACGACGCGCGCGGCGCGCTCGCAGTGCTTCCGAGGTTCGTGGCTGCGCGGACGCTCGCCATCCGCGTCGCGCCAGTCACGATCCCGTGAGCCCGGTGGCAGGCTGGGAGGCCATTCACTAATCTGGGTGAACGGTCGCGCCTCGGCGCGCGGGGCAGGGGGCGCGATGGCCCGTCTTCGGAACGAGCTGCTGGGTCGAGACGTCGAGCTCGGCGCGCTCCGAACGGCCCTCGACGATGCGGTGGACGGCCGCCGACGGGTCGTTGCCGTCTCGGGCGAGGCCGGGATCGGCAAGTCTCGCCTCCTCGACGAGGTCGCTGCCCTCGCCCGGGATGCGGGGTGCCTGACGCTCACCGGACGAGCTGCTGAGTTCGAGGCCGACGTGCCCTTCTCCGTGGTGATCGACGCAGTCGACAGCTACCTGCACACGCTCGATCCGCACGACATCGACCGGCTGGCCGCGGACCGGCTGGGCGCTCTCGCCGCTGTGTTCCCCGCCCTCGAAGACCTCGGCGCGTCCGTCGACGTGCCGGTCAACGCCGGCGAGCGCTTCCGCGTGCATCGCGCGGTCGGCGAGCTGATCGAACGGCTCGCCGCGCGGCAGCCGGTGCTGCTCGTCCTCGACGACCTCCACTGGGCCGATGCGGCCTCGCTCGAGCTCGCGGCCCATCTGGCGCGGCGACCGCCCGACGGAGCCGTGCTGATCGCCTTCGGCGTCCGCAGCGGTGCGATGTCCGATGTCGCGCGGCGCACGCTCGCCGGCATCGAGGCGTCCGAGCACGTGCTCTCGATCGAGCTCCCGCCTCTCGACCGCACTGCCTTGGGCGAGCTGATCGGCGTCCGGCGCGAGGACGACGGCGACCGGTGGTACGAGCTCACGAGGGGCAATCCGTTCTTCGCCCTGCAACTCGCGAGGACCGACGTCCGACCCAGGGGTGAGATCGGTGCCGACGACGTGCCGAACGCGGTGCTCGGGTCGATCCAGCTCGAGTTCGATGCGCTGCCCCCTGTTGCGCGGGAGATGGCGGCCGCCGCCGCCGTGGTCGGCGATCCCTTCGACCTCGACCTCGTGATCAATGCGATGGAGTCCAGCGAGGATGCAGCTCTCGACGCGCTGGACGACCTGTGCATGAACGGCATGCTGCGCCCGACCTCGGCTCCACGGATCTTCGAGTTCCGACATCCCCTCGTCCGATCGGCCATCTATCGCATGACCCCGCCCGGCACGCGCATCGCACACCATCGCCGCATCGCCGCGCACCTGCGCGGCCGCAGCGCTGGTCCTGTCGAACTGGCTCGCCACGTCGAGCACTCCGCACGGCACGGCGACATGGACGCGATCGAGACCCTCGGTCGCGCGGCCGAATCCGTCATCGCTCAAGCCCCGGTGAGCGCGGCCCGTTGGCTCAGCACCGCGCTGTCGCTGCTCCCCGCCTCGGCCTCGCCTCGACGCAGGATCCGCCTGCTCGGTCACCTCGCCAACGCGCATGCCGCGGTCGGCGACCTGGCGCAGGGTCTCGTGGCCCTGCACCACAGCCTGTCGCTCGTGCCGCCGAGTGAGCATCGGGCGCTGGCGAACGTGGCGATCGCGTGCGCCGAAGGAGAACGGCTGCTCGGGCAGGGTGAGGCAGCGGCAGCGACACTGCGTGCCGCCTACGACCGGGTCCCCGACCGCAACTCGTCGGAAGCAGCCCGGCTCGCGATCGCCCGGTCCGCCAACACCTTCTACGTCGGAGCGTACGACGACGCTGCGAAGTGGGCCGACGAGGCGGTGCGCGTCGCCGAGCGGCTCGATGACACCAGCCTCTTGGTGGCCGCCCGCGCAGCGCGGCTGGCCGGCGATGCGTTCGCCGGCCGGATCTCGGCGGCCCGCCAGCTGCACGTCGAGCTGAAGGCGCAGGTGGATGCGCTCGACGACGTCGCCCTGCGCGACCAGCTCGACGCCCTGGGAGCTCTCGGCACCGCCGAGCTGTACCTCGACCTCTACCACGACGCCTATGCGCACGCTGTCCGCGGGCTCGCCATCGCGCGCCACACCGGCCAGACACACCTGATGCCCGTCTTCACCCCGATGGCGGGGACGGCAGCATGGATGATCGGTGAGGTCGACGCGGCGATCGAGGTCTTCGACGATGCCATCGAGGCTGCCCGTTCGATCGACAACGATGCGGTCCTCGCATGGCACCTGTTCAACCGGTCACTGCCCGAACTGCTGCTCGGCAACCTCGAACGCGCAGTCGAGATCAGCCACGAGAGCTGGACGCTCGCCGAACCGCTCGAGCCGGGGATGATCCGGGGGCTGTCGGCAGCCGCTCGCGCGAGTGCGCTCGAGGCGACCGGACGGCCCGCCGAGGCGATCGAACTGCTGTATCGCGAGTCGGGCGGATCCGAGCTCACCCTGATCGGCGGCTCGTGGCGAGGGGTGTGGTTCGAGATCGCGGTGAACTGCCAACTGCAGCTGGGCGACACGGCCGCGGCGGTCGCCACCGTCGAGCGGGCACGAGCCCTGGCAGCCGCTGTGCCGGTCGATCTGGCGATCATGACCGCCGATCGCGCGGATGCGGCTGTCGCGCTGGCCACCGGTGATGCTCCACGCGCAGCGGCCCTCTTGCAGTCGGCCCTCGGACGAGCCCACGCCATCGGCTCGCCTGTCTATGTCGCGTGGTGCTGCGAACTGCTCGGTCACGCACTCGAGGCGGCGGGCGACCTCGAGGGCGCTGCCCGCGAGCTGACCATCGCCTCGGAGATGTCCGACGATCTGGGCGCGATCCGCCATCGCGACCGCATCGACGCCGACCTGAGGAGGCTCGGCCGGACGGTCCATCGACGGACCAGACCAGGCGTCCGCCATGCCGGTGGTGTCGACTCGCTGACGGGCCGGGAACGCGAGGTGGCCGATCTCATCCACGCCCACGCGACGAACCGGGAGATCGCCAACGAGCTGTTCCTCAGCCTCAAGACGGTCGAGACCCACATCCGCAACATCTTCAACAAGTTGGGCGTCACCTCGCGCGCCGAGGTCGCGCGCGCTCTCGCGGCGTCACCGTCGTGAGAGGCCGCTCGTTCGAGTCAGTCGCTGGCCGGGAGAGGCTTGGCTTCCTTCAGGTGGAGCACCTCACCGTTCAGCGCCGGCACACCGTCGCCGGCCTTGGTGCAGAGGAGCTCGACGGTCTCGGCGTCGTCGACATAGCGCTTCCCCATCGCCGTCCCGCCACCATGGCCCTCGGCGATGGTGCCAGAACCGTCCCGTTCGGCCGCGCTCGACAACGGCTCGACCCCGCCGATCGTCAGCTCCACCGGATCGGACGGTGCCTTCACGGCGATCAGCTCGGTCGTGCAGACGGCGCTGTACAGGCGGGCACCGGGCTTCAGGCTCAACGACATGGCTCACTCCTCGGCAACGATCGAGGGCTGTCGACCCCCACCGGATTCTGTCAGCCCGCGCGGAAGATCCAAAACCTGCCGCGCCAGGCGTCCGCTCACCAGGCGGCGAGCACCCGCTCCGTGTCGGCACCCAACCGAGCCGCGCGGCCCATGGGCTGTCGTGCCCGCGGCAGAGAGGCCGCTGCATCGTCATCGATCACACCGTGGCGAGCGATGCCCGCGGCCAGGTGTGCGGCCGTGCCGGCCAGGGACACCTCGACCTTGCCGGCCTGGCCGCCCGCCACCAGATCCATCACCGCCGATGCAGCGAGCAGTCCTGTCGCGGGATCGGCGACCGCATCGGCACAGAACACCGGCAGCCCGTCGCCACGGTCGACGACCAACCCACCAGCAGCGGCTGCGTCGTCTCCGTAGCCGATCCGCATCGCGCCCTCCTGGTCGCTTCCGTAGGCGGTGATCGAGAGCCAGACGCCGTCCCAATCGGCCTCGCGCAGGTGCCGGTACGACAGACCCAACTGATCGAGCGCTCGCGGACGGCTCGCCTCGATGACGACGTCCGCGCCGGCCAGCAATCGGCGCAACGAGGCACGGCCGTTGTCGTTGCGGAACTCGACCGTCACACTCTCGTGCCCGGCGTGCAGCAGATCGAAGAACGCTGCCGGTCCGCGACGGGCGCCATCAGGTCGAGACGAGCTCTCGACCTTCACGACGCGCGCGCCGGCGAGGCCGAGGATGTTCGCGCACAGCGGCCCGGCCCACAGCGAGGACAGGTCGACGACGCGCGCGCCGGCGAGCGAGCACGCCGCTCCCACTCGGCCACGCACGTCGACGTGGCGCAGGAGCGGTTGCGATGCGGCGTCGATCTCGCCGACGCGAGCGCACGCGAGCCCGATCAACGACGCACGTCCGGCGAGTTCGGCGGCCGAGCGGCCGGACACCTCTCTCCGGATGTCCTCCCAATCGCCGACCGCGCCGTGCTCGAGCCAGGCCGGGACCAGATCCCAGTCGTCGTCACGTGTCAACGACAGTGCGATCCGGCCGTCGCCGCACGCGAGCAGCTGGCACCCCTCGCCCACGCTGATCGAGCCGTTCCGCTGCATCCCGGTGATCGCCGCACGCTCGCCGAGCAACGCTGCCGCGTCGATTCGGACATGGTGCCCGATCAGCCGTGAGCGTTCGGTCACGAGGTCGCCCCAGTGCCGCATCGCCAGCGCCACCCTCGCGGGGGCCATGAGGGGCGGCCCGTCGGGTTCGCCGGTCAGCCACATCGCACCCGAGCCCGCCCACGCCTGCGCCGCCTCGGCGGCTGCACCACCCATGGCCTGGACGAGCTCGGCCGCTTGAATCTCCGGCTCGGTTGCCACCTGGCCATGGTACGGCGAGGACGCCGGTTCCTAAGATGGTGCCGTGCGACCGCCCGAGCTCCGCGCCGGCGAGCTCGTCGCCCTCGCAGCGGCGCGGCGGCTGTCACAGCTGTTCGGCACGGCTCGCGATGTGCCGGCCGTCCTCGTCGATCTGCACGATGAGGCGATCGATGCGCGCTCGGTCGAGCAGTCCGAGATCGGCACGATGCCATGCGTGCTGATCGGTGTGGGCTCGCTCCACGTTCCCAGTTCGGATCTGGTCGACGTCGTCGTCGACGAGGTTGCCGATGCCGAGCGGCTTGCCTCGACGATCGCCGAGCGACCGATCTCCTCCACCGCCCTCGCGTTGCTGCTCCGCCACGGGTCGAGCCGCACCGTCGCCGCCGGCCTCGTCGCCGAGTCGACGACGTATTCGATGCTGCAGGGCAGCGCCGAGTTCGGTGCCTGGCGCGCAGCGCGCACACCGAGACCGGTGCCCGCCGACCCCGAGCCACCCGTCGTCGTCATGCGTCGCGACGGCCTGACGGAGATCAGGCTGAATCGACCGCACCGCCACAACGCCGTCAGCACCGCACTCAGCGAGCGGCTCGTCGAGGCGCTGACCGACATGTTGGACGGATCGGACGGAGAGGAGCGGGTCGTGCTCGCCGGCAACGGGCCGTCGTTCTGCAGTGGTGGCGATCTCGACGAGTTCGGTTCGTTCCTCGACCCGTCACTCGCGCATGTGGCCCGACTGGCCCGCAGCGCCGGTCACGCCGTGCACCTCCTGCGCGACCGCGTGGAGGCACGGCTGCACGGCGCGTGCATCGGCGCCGGCATCGAGGTGCCGACGTTCGCGAGCCGTGTCGTCGCCGACCCGGGCACGTCGATCTCGTTGCCCGAGCTGGCGCTGGGGCTGGTGCCCGGCGCAGGCGGCACGGTCAGCCTGCCCCGTCGCATCGGCCGTCACCGCACCGCCTGGCTCGCCCTGACCGGCGCATCGATCGACGCGCGGACGGCGCTCGCGTGGGGCCTGATCGACGAGATCAGCCAGCGGGACTGAACGTCCGCGCCAGCTCGTCGCGCAGCACACGCCGCAGCAGCTTGCCCGTCTCGTTGGCCGGCAGCTCGTGACGGAACTCGATCCGCTCGGGTGTGCGCGTCGACCGCAACCGCTCGCGAACGAAGTCGCGCAGCTCGTCCTCCGTGACCGACGCGCCGGCGCGAGGCACGACTGCGGCGACGACGCGCTCGCCCCACTCGACGTCGGGGATGCCGACGACCGCGGCGGCCTCGACACCGGGGTGGTCGACCAGCACGGACTCGATCTCGCCGGGCGAGAGGTTCTCGCCACCGCGCACGA
>JBFWSW010000064.1:0-20159 GCA_050248155.1 Ilumatobacteraceae bacterium | reverse complement strand
TGTGCGCGTGGCTCGTGCTCGTCCACGGCATCATCCGTCGTCGGGTCGGGCGGCCGATCGCGCTCGGTGTCGTCGCCGTGTTCGGGACGACGCTCTCGTTCCTCACGCACACCGACGAGCTGCTCTCTGAGTTCCCCCACCTCGTCGCGGTCGCGCTGGTGATCTGGTGGTACGACCGCGTGCGCGAACGGACGACGCTCATCGCTGCGCGCACGGGTGAGCTGGCGGTCCTCGGCGGGCTGGTCGTGGTCGCGTTCAACATGCGCCGAGAGGGCATCGTGCTCGTCGGCGTCATCGCCATCCTGCAGCTGGGCGAGCTGGGTGACCGCGCGAGCGCGGCGGGGTTCCACCGGTGGAAGAGGTTGTGGCGCGAAGTCCGCGACCGCTGGCGTCCCATCGTCACGCCGCACCTCACGTTCTTCGTCGGCGCCGTGCTGTTCCAGCTGATGCTGCCGACCGACCTCTTGCCCGAGAGCGGCAACTCGCGCACGCACATCCCCGACCGCTTCGCCGAGTACCCGAGCGTGCTGACCAAGCACCTGGGCATCGGCGACCACCCCGCCATCGGCGTCACCTTCATCGTCCTCGCGCTGGTGGGCGCGGTGCTGGGCATGCGCCGCCGGCCGGCGCTCGACGGCGTGCTCGTGCTGACCGCGCTGTTCAGCGCGCTCACGATCAGCACGCACTTCCGGCTCGTCGACCGCTACTGGTTCCAGGTCGATCCGTGGGTGCTGTACTTCGCCGTCGTCGGCGTCGTCGAGCTGGCACGGTTCGCGCTGCGGCGGCGCGAGCGATGGTCGTTGGGCCTCGCAGTGCTGCCGATCCTGTGGCTGGTGATCGTCCACGTGGTGGTGGTGCCGAGCCGGATCGGTGATGCGCGCGACTTCGACGACAGCGGCCGCAAGCAGGTTGGGCCGACGAACGCGGAGTACGTGCCGATCTTCGAGGCCGTGCGCACGTACACACCGCCCGACGCGATCATCGACTACTTCCGCGCCCGCACCATGACGTTGCTCACCGATCGGGTGGCGATCCAGCAGACCAACATCGACCGCATCCGTGAGCACGCCGACTACTTCGCCCAGCACCGTGGAACCGACTACTGGCAGCCGAGGTTCAGCCTCGCCGACGGCGTGGCGATGGGCTTCGAGGTGGTGTGGCAGAACCCTGAC
This sequence comes from Ilumatobacteraceae bacterium, assembly GCA_050248155.1. Taxonomy (GTDB): domain Bacteria; phylum Actinomycetota; class Acidimicrobiia; order Acidimicrobiales; family Ilumatobacteraceae; genus VFMC01. The sequence goes on along the minus strand of JBFWSW010000064.1, from coordinate 18,987 downwards.
TGGATCCTGTGGAAGGTCGCGCCGCCCGACGTGGCGCTCGCGAGCGTGCCCTGACTGCGGGGTTAGAGTCGACCTCGATGTGGCGGATCCTGAGCAGCACCCTGATCGCGTGCGCCCTCGCAGCGGTGACGGTCGTCGAGCCCGTTGCCGCTGCACCGACGCCGGCGGCTGACGCCGCACCGACCTCGACGTACGTCCCGCTCGAGCCGTGCCGCTTGCTCGACACCCGCGTCTCGACGGGAACCCGCGCCGCGCCGGGCCTCACGATGACGGTGCCGGTGACCGGGCGCTGCGACGTGCCCGCCGGCGCGGTTGCCGCGGCGATCAGCGTGACGGTGGTCGACACCGCATCGGCCGGCTTCGTCACCGCCTGGCCGACCGACGAGCCGCAGCCGCTCGCGTCGACGGTCACGTGGAGCCGCGCCGGCGACACCAGGGCCAACGGGGCGATCATCCGGCTGTCGGCGGCGGGCAAGGTCTCGATCTTCTCGAGCGCGCCGACCGATGTGGTGATCGACGTGTCGGGTGCGTTCGTCCCTGCGTCCACGGCGCGGGCCGGCCGCTTCGTACCGATGACACCCGTTCGATTGCTCGATACGCGCACGACGTCGCGACCGGCCGCCGCCTCGTCGGTCGACGTGTCGCGGCCGGCGGGTGTGCCTACGGATGCGATCGCGCTGGCGGTCGGCATCACGACCACCGAGTCGAGCGGGGCCGGCTTCTTCACCGCGTACGCGGCTGGCTCGGCGCGGCCGAACGCGTCGGTGCTGAACACCACGGGCGCCGGCCAGACGGTGGCGTCGACGGCCGTCGTGCCGATCGGCGACGGAGGCCTGTCAGTCTTCACCCAAGCCGGCGACCACGTGATCGTCGACGTGTTCGGCTGGTTCACCGGGCCGTCATCGACCTCGTCCGACGACGGGCTGTTCGTCCCGGCGACGCCGACGCGGGTGCTCGACACGCGCACCGGTGCTGTTCCCGTGTACACGAACGGCAGCGTGCCGCTGCCGCTCGCCGACATCGCGAGCGGTGCAGCAGCGGTCGTCGCCAACGTCACCGCGACGCAGTCACGCGGGTCGGGATTCGTCACCGCGTTCCCGACGCGCACGGCGCGTCCGTTCGTGTCGAGCCTCAACTACTCGCCGGGTCAGAGCGTGGCGAACATGGCGATCGTCGCCGCGTCGACCTCTGGCGTGTCGTTGTACGCGAACCGCACCGCCGACCTCGTCGTCGACGTCACGGGTTGGTTCACGGGCCAGCCGCTCGCCGCGATGGGCGGTGCACCCGACAGCAACGTCGCGCCAGCTTCGCCCGAGATGCCCGGCTGCCCGGCGACCGGCCGCGCTGCGGTGGGCGACAAGGCGGCGCAGCGGTTCTGGTTGTGCCAGGACGGCTACCCGATCACCGATGCGCTGCCGATGACGACCGGTGGCATCGCGTACTTCCTGCCGCCGGTCGGGACGTACAAGGTGTTCGCCAAGCTGCCGACCAACACCGGCATCCACGGCGAGCGGCTGTATCGCTTCGTGGCGTTCTACACGACGTCGCGCGGCAACCGGATCGCGTTCCACGAGGTCGTCAACCAGCGGCCCGAGACGGTCGGCGACCTGAACATGCGTGGCGCGTCCTCGGGGTGCTTCCGCCTGCGTCGCGACGACTCGATCAGGGTGTGGGACTTCCTGCAGATCGGCGACCCAGTGGTGATCATCACGCCGTGAGTGCGAGCGCCGGGCGTCAGCGCCGACCCTTTCGGTCGACTTGACACGTCCGTCCCGGGCCCTACAGTTCACCTCGTGGCGGACGACAGGGCGGAGTTCTCCTCGCTCGGGCGTCCTCGCAGTGACGCAGCCGATCGCTTCAGCGTTCTTTCAGTGACGCCGTCGACGATGACTCGCACATGCGAAGGAGACAACGATGACCGAGCGTGATCCGCTCATTTCTCGATTCGACAGCGCCTCGATCCGGGCGGCGACAGCTCGCTTCGACCGCGGCTCGACTGTTGGTGGCGCGCTGACGCCCGACGCGACCGAGGAAACGGGTTCCTCGCCCTGGCCGGCGCCGACAGTTCGGCCACCGGCCCTGACGCTCGAGCCCGATCCACCGCCCAGGCGTCGCACGCCTCAGGTGATCTGGTGGGCGGCGGCGGCCGTGGTCCTACTCGGTCTGGTCGGGTCGTACGTCGCGACACGCGACGATGAGGGGCTGCCCGAGATCGCCGACGTCACCGGCTCGAACGACGAGGCCGACGAGCCCGATCCGACGGAGCCGCCCGCAACCTCGCCTGAGACGGCCCCCGAGACGTCACCGCCGACCGCGGCCGCCCCGTCCTCGACCGACGGCCCCGTTGCCACCGAAGCGGTACCCTCGACGGTCGCCGCCACGTCGTCGCCTCCGGCCTTCGCCGTGGGGCAGTGCCTCACATCTCCCAGCGATGCCTTCGACGATCCGGTGGTGGTGCCGTGCGACGATCCGTCGGCCGCCGACCTGGTCACTGCCGTCGCCTCGACCGACACCATCGAATGTCCGCCCGCTGCGACCGGATCGAGCGCCAGCCACACGAGGACGACGACAACACCCGAAGGAGTGTCGACGTCGTTCTCGTGGTGCACCGAGCCCGTCGGCGCGGCGTCGACAGTCGATCCGAGCACCGACAACGTGCTGGCGATCGGCTCGTGCTACCGCTCGGCGCCCACGAGCGATGGAAAGACGGAGATCACCGAACAGGCGTGCCTCGAGGGGGCAGGATTGAAGATCGTGATCGGTGAGGATCCGCTGGGAACGTGCCAGTCGATGCCGGAGAGCACGTCGACGTTGTCCAAGCTGGCCTCGGAGGGCACGGGCGTGTGGTGTGTGAAGGATCTGCCATGACCAGCGCCGACCCCACTCGCCCCAACAGCCGATCCAGCTACAGCGACCGTGATGCGCTCGGTCGTGCCGTTCGATCGTTGGTCCACAGGTTCGGCGTCGGTGTGCTGCACGAGCCCGTGCGATTTCGGAATCTCCTGCTCGACGAGTACGGCGAGCGAGGGCACCGTGCACGTTCCGACATCGACTCGATGGTCGAAGCCGTCAGCTCGCTGCGTTCGTCGAGCTCGGGGGTCACGGTGTTGGCAGATGAGCCGACACGCGATCCAGCCTCGATCTCCACGCTGAACCCGGACGATCTGCGCTGGACAGAGGAGCTGCTCCAGTCGTGCAGCCAGGGTGACATCGCGAGCCCTGGGACGGGCATGCCGCCCGGCCCGACCATGGTCCCGCCACCACCGCCTCCACCGTCCGCGACACCAGCCGAACCGGTGGAGCACGAGGACAGGAACCGCCGCTACGGGCGAGCCACCGTTGCCTGGGCGGTCACGGCGATCGTCGCCGTCATCGCTGTCGGGGTGCTCGTCGTGGTCGCGCAGCGGCAGAGCAGCGCCGCGGATCGCTGGCGAGATCGCCACACCGAAGTTGCCGCCGAGCTCGATGCGCTCACGCGGCAGGTCGACTCGGAGTCGGAATCGATGGACGGCACGATGGACGACATCGACGACGAGCGCGACGCCGACTCCGCGACCATCGCCCAGCAGCAGGAAGCGCTGGCTGCGCAAGAGGCCACCTTGGCAGAGCAGCAGGCGCGGATCGACCAGTTGTCAGCCGATCTCGATGCCGCGAACGCGACGGCCGCCGACCTCAGCGCCCAGTTGGCATCGTTCGACCTGGCGACGACAGCGATCGCGAGACCGACCACCTCGTTCACGGGCAATGGCTCGATCACCGAGTGCACGTTCACGAACGGATGTCCGAACTCGCAGACGTGGAGCCTGTGGGGGTCGTTCCTGGTCGAGGGCGCTCAGGTGTTCTTGAACGTCGAGGATCAGGCCAAGGTGCCCGTGTCGACGAGCGACGGCCTCACCTACTCGGGTTTCGCATCGGTGACCGGTGCCTATGGGCACCACCTGTGCAACGACCAACGAGTACCGACCACGCTGACGATCGTCGTCTCGCCATCGGTGCTGCGGGTGGATCCCAAGACGCGCACGGTCCTGCCCCTCGAGTACAACGCGTCGTGGACGCTGTCGAGCGACAAGGGTGGATCGACCTGCAAGGACGCATCCCGGTCGTACGTGGGGACGATCTCGTTCCGGTGATGCGCCGGCCGCGAGGGCCGGCGCACCAACCCAACGGCTCAGATGTAGTAGCCGGTGATGTCGATCAGGAAGTCGGTCCCGAGGTTGGCGGCCGGGCCGCAGTACACGGACAGCTGGCCGGGAGCGCTGCGAGTGCCGAGCGAGACGACGCCACCGTTGGCGATGGTCTGACCCGCGGCCGTCCAGTTGATCGACGACGTGCCGGGCCACGACGTGACGTTGGCAGGGAACAGCCCGAGGAAGCCGCTCCCGTAGGTGTTCGTGACGGTCAGGTTGTAGCTCACCGCCACGGCGTTGGCCGGGATCATCGGCGTTCCGTTCGAGGAGGTCAGGACCTCGAAGTACACGGTGTCGCCCCCGAGCATGTAGCCGACTTCCGGCTCGTAGTCGCGCGAGTCGTAGGTGCGGTACGGGCTGATGGGCACGAAGACGTAGCCGCCGGCGATGCCCGCTGCGGTGACGCCGTCGGGATCGGGCGCGCTGGCGCTCGGCTGCCACGGCAGCGCCTGCTTGTCGGGCGGCGGGCCCGTCGGTGCGGGGCGAGACGGGAGCGGTGATGGCGCCGGGCCCGAGGCACCGAGCGGGAGTGCGAAGCCCAAGGCGAGCGTGGTGGTGATGGTGATTGCCGTAACCAATCGGCGCATGGTCGTGGTTGTCCTTTCGTGTGGTGGTGTGGAGATCGTGGGACTGCCGGGGTCGATGGACGGGCGACGACGGCGACGCTCAGCAGCCATTCGTCGGCGAGACCGACACGGTGATCGAGGTCGACTTCTGTCGGCCGTCCTGCATGGTGACCGTCAGGTTGACGCTCGTGGTGTACGCGACACCTCGGTGCTCGAAGAAGATCGACGTGGATTGTGACGAGGGACTCAACACGGCCCCACCGGACGACCAGGAATAGCTCGCCGGCTGGCCGCCCGAAACGACCGCCGAGTAGGAGTAGGTGCAGTTGACCGAGCTCACCGACGTTCGGCCGCTGATCTGGACCGTGATCGCCGGCACGGGACATCCGTTGTTGCTCGCCGGGCCCTTCGCGTCGACGCATCGGTCGTCGACGTTGCGCACACCGTCGCCGTCGCTGTCAGGGCACCCGTCGCTGCGACCCTGTCCGTTCGAGCCCTTGCACTCGTCGCGGTGATCGGCAACCCCGTCCTGATCCTCGTCGGGGCAGCCGCCGGCCGTGCCTTGGGCTCCCTTGCACTCGTCGTTCACGTTGTCCGGGAAGCCGTCGTTGTCCTCGTCGAGGCACCCGCTGTAGGTGCCCTGTTCACCGGGACACGTGTCGGTGACGTCGACGTACCCGTCGAGGTCGGCGTCGACCGGCGACAGCACCGGATCGGCGAGGTGGGCCGCGTTCGCGGCAGCCCAGCTGGCTGCCCACGCCGACAACGTCGCCTGGTCGGGCGGCGCGGCGACCGGCACCCGGTACGTGATGGTCAGCGGCACAGCAGGGTCGAGCGCGTGCATGTACCGGACGATGGCGTTCGCGACGACCACCTCGGAGAACGGAGGATCGAAGGTGACTCCTTCGAGGGTGGTCAGCATCTCGCCGGGGAAGACCTCGTCGTAGATGAGCGGGACGGGCTGCGGATGCGTCGAGGTGATCGTGGTGGTGCCGACGACCGTCGAACCGTCGACGGTCCACTGCCGCTGCGCGACGACACCGTCTGCCAGGACCAGCGGTTCGAAGAGGTTCTGCACGGGCGGCAGCGTGGTCGTGGGCGCCACGGTGGACGTGGTCGTCGTCTCGGCGAGGGTCGTCGTGCTGGCGACGCTCTCGGTCGTCTCGCTCTGCTTCTCGGCTTCCGTTGTGGCCGGCTCGGTGGTGGTCGCCGCGGCCAGCGTCGTCCCGCCGTCGTCATCACCCGATGTGAACGCCCACGCCAGACCGCCGACCAACAGCACCGACGCAGCGAGGACCAGTGCGACCAGCGTGCGTCGCGAGATCACGGTCGCGCGTGACGACGACGGGACGTCGCGCTCGGGCTGGAACACCGGGCCTGGCGGGGGTCCCATCGGTGGCCCGGCCGGGCCGGCGAGCGGTGCGAAGGGGTCGGGCGCGGTGGCCGCGAGAACCGGCGGCGACAACGTCTCGGCGATCGTCGGGGCAGGAAGCGGCGATGGCGGAGGCAGCCGATCGACGAGATCGGGCGACGGCAGCTGCGTCGCGTCCATGACTGGGTCAGCGACGGTTGCGGCCGAAGGCGCGCCCTGCATCGCCTCCAGCATGGCGGCGAGCATCGGCTCGAGCGTCGTGGCGCGGCCGTCGAGCGCGTCCTCCACCGCCTGCGCCACTGCGGACGACGACGACAGCACCCGTCGCAACGGAGCACGGTCGGGCCCCGGCACGCCGACGGCGGTGGTCGTGTCGTCCAGACCGGTCAGTGCTCGCTGCACGAGCCGCGCGAAATCGCGCACGTCGGCACCCTCGTCCACCGTTCGACCGAGGACCTCGGCGACACCGGCGTCTGCGAGCAGCGGTGCGCCCTCGCCGTCGAGGACGATGCTCTCTGCCGAGAGCGCGCCGTGGTGCACGCCGCGACGATGGCATTCCGACAACGTCGTACCGACGAACTCGAACAACGGCAACGCAGCGTCTGGTGACAACACACCGTGTTGCTCGAGGTGGATCGCGAGCGAGTCGGGCGTGGCACCCCGTGATCCGAATCGCACGGTGGTCTCGTCCCGCTCGACCCAGTCGACGCCGAGCGTCCCCGCCGGCAGCTCGGGCACGCGTGAAGCGACGACCTCGGCGTCAGGGTCGGGCACGGTCGCCTGCACGGTGACGAGCCGGATGACCTCGCCGTCAGGGAGGACGGCGAAATCGACGTCACCCAACGCGCTGCGTCGCCGGACGGGCAGCGGTCGCATCTCGCCCGGATGGCCGGCGGAGCGGGTGACGGAGCGCGACGACCGTCCCGACGAGGGCGGGGGTGGGAACGCGTGCGACGATCCGAGGCGGTCGCCGCGGACGGCGGCGCGCCACTGCGCGCGCGCCCAGTCGTCGACGGTCGTGAGGTCGAAGGTCTCGGCGCGTGGGGGCTCGCCGCCGCCTCGAACCCACCCTGCGACCGAGCCGTCGGCCACCAACGTCGCGAGCGCCGAGGTCTGCGACCGGGACAACGAGAGGAACTCGCCGAGCTGATCTCGCAGACGGTTCGCCGAGCGTTCGGGTTGCTCGGCCAGTTCGGGACCCGACTCCGCGAGGAAGCGGGTCAGGACGTCGTGGAGTTCCATCGTGCTGGCTCCGTCTCGTGGTCGTTGCTCATACCGGCACGTCGACCGCGGCCGCTGTGAGCTCGTAGTTCGGACCGACGAGGAAGGTCGCGACGACGGTCTCGCCAGGAACGAGATCGAACTGGAGCGGCACCGTCACCGCAGCGCAGCCTTCGGTTCCCCATTCCACGGGCCAGTCCTGGTCGGAGGTGAGGAAGCCGAGCTGGCGGTTCTCGGAGTCGGTGACGACCACCAACAGGTCCTGATGGCCTTCGGGGAACTTCTCGAAGTCGAACATCAGCGACAGCGAGTCGAGCGCCATCACTCGCTCGGCTTCACGATTGCGGCAGGTCGTCGAGAACGCGTTGCCGGGCGTCGCGAACCGTACGTTCGAGATCTCCTCCTTGTCAGCTTCGGTGATGTACGGGCTCTCGTACTGCTCGCCCTCGCGTGCGGCGGCGATGAGGTCGGAGGCGAGGTTCACCGGACGGATCTGCGAGATGGCGTCGATGTCGATCGAGCGCTCGCCCGTCGGAACCCCCACGAGGTTGCCGTCCTCGTCGGCTGCAAGCCCTCCCGAGTTCCCAGACGCGATGTCGGCCGCGGTGTTGATCCAGGCGCGGTTGCCGCGAATGCGCGCGTCGGGCGCGAAGCCTGCGACGCTGCCATCGGTGCGGGTCGACGACTTCGATCCGGCGACGCCGATGGGGTACCCGAAGATGATGAGCTTGCTGTCCTGGTCGAGCTCGTCGGAGTCGCCGATCGGGACCGACGGGAGATCGAGGTCGTCGTCGTCTCCGATCACGCTGCCGCCGATCGTCTCGACGATCTCGAGCACGGCCAGGTCGAGGTAGCCGTCGAACGCGACGACGCGTGCGACGTAGGTCGGCTCCGCGGGTTCGTCGGCGTCCTTCGAGAGCGAGATCACGACGTCGCGCGGTGACTCGGGCAACTGATCGATCGTCTCGTTCCACAACACGCCCTGACCCGGGGCGTCGGGTCGGACGACGTGTGCGTTGGTGAGGATCAGGCCCCGCTCACCGTCGATGATCGTGCCCGAACCCGTGTAGTCACCGGCCTGGATGAACACGGTCGCGGCGCGCAGCTGAGACGACGAGACGGGCTGATCCGAGTCGGACCCCGAACGGACGACCAGCACGGTCACCAACGCGGCGACTGCGAGGACGACCGCCGCGATGGCCACGTACGACGTGATGCGTGGGCTGCGCAGCTTGGCCTTCACGGAGGATCCGGATTGTCCCGCGCCCACCACGACGAGTCGCTCGCCGGCGTCGGTCGGGCCCAGCCAGAAGGCCATCGAACCCTTCACCGGCTCGCGGGTCACCTTGCGCCCGTCGAGGAAGGTGCCGCGGCTGCTCCCGAGGTCTTCCACGTACCAGGCGTCGCCTTGGTGGCTGATGCGAACGTGCGATCGTGACACCGTCGGGTTCTCGGTCGAGAGGTCGGGTGAGCCCCGGCCCACGACGACGACGTCGCCGGGGTGCAGCGTGCGCGTCGCGCTTCCGAACTGGACGTTCAACGTGTCACCCGCGACCTCGGTCGCGCCCGCCGCAGCGTTCGGTGCGAGCACCCCGCCCGGGCGGGCGGGAACGCCACCGGGCATCACCGTCGGATCGAGCAGGACGGGTGCTGCCAGCTCGGTCGGGCCACCCGAACCGGGAGCGCTCCAGCCGGCGGGTGCTGCGGTCGTGACCGGCTCGAACGAGACGTCGTTCGGGGAGTTGGCTCCGCCGAAGCGCACCGTCGTGGTCGTGCGCAGGAGCACCTCCTGCACACGTTCACCTCCGAGGAACGTGCCGCTCGTGCTGCCGAGGTCGACGAGGAGCCAGCCGTCGGGCCCGGGGCGCAGCTCCGCATGGCGGCGCGAGACCCGCTCGTCGTCGAGGCGGATGCTCGACCCGGAGTCGCGGCCGATCGTGACCACGGTGTCTCCTGCGAACGTGCGATCTCCGCCGGCCCAGCGAACTCGAACAGGGTGGGTCATCGTGTCGCCTCCGTGACAACGTTCGTGGATGATGGCCGAGCGGCATTCTCTGTGGGAGAGCTCGGATCTGGCGCGCCGTCGACGCCCTGACCGGGGTCAGCGCTGTCCTCCTCGGCGGGAAGGGAGACAGGGTCGCAGCTGCCGAGTGGGCTCGCATCGTCACCGCTGAACTGCTCGATCACGATGTTGCGGTCGGCGGCTCGGACCTGTCCAGCCAGGACCCGTCCGTCGGAGAACGCCAGGCCGCCGACGTCCCTCGTCACTTCGCGGGCGCGGCTGTCGTGCCACGGGCGGAACATCACGACGCCCGCGGTGGTCAACTCCCATGCGCCACCCGTCGTGGCGAGGACCTTGGTGGGCGGGAGCGTCGCGGTGACCGGCTCGGCCACCACATGACACGAGGTCTCGCCGAGGACGGTCGACACCCTCCACGGCCCGACGATCAACTCGACCTGCGACTCGAGCGGTTGGTCGATCGACGACGGGACAGCCGTGGTCGTCGTCGGTGCGGGCAAGATCGTCGCGGGGGGCACGGTCGTCACGATCACCTCTGGCAAGGACGTTGCCACCGGCTCGGTGGTGTCGGTGCCCGCCGGTGCGAGCGTCGAGAGGGGTGGTCCGGTCACGTCGACGGAGCCGCCGTCGTTGCCGCTGCGTCCCACGAGCCAACCTCCGCCGAAGCCGGCGGCCAACGCGACACCCGCGGCCAACGCGACGACCGACGCCGGCCCGCGACCACGGCTCGAGGCTTGCGTCGGCCGCGGCCCGGGAAGCGGATCACGTGCCGGCGGTGTCGTGGGAACGGCGATCGTCGGAGGCAGAGGAGCCGTGGTGTCGGCGGACGACCGGAACACGACGGCGACCGTCGTGTCGTCCCCACCGACCTGTGCCGACTCGGCTGCCCATCGCGGCAGTGCCTCGGCGATGGCGGCTGTGCCGAACCGTCGGTGCATCTGCAACAAGTCGCCGGACACTCGCGCTGGCCAGTCGGTGTCCGCGAACGAGTTGCCGTACCCGTCGGTGGCGGCGATGGCGAGATCGGGCAGCCGCCCGTTCGCAGCCAACGACGCCACGCGGAACGAGCTCGGGGCGTCGACGAGACACATCGAGGTCGTCTGGCCCGCCACGTTGCGACTGTCGCTCGGTATCGGCCTGAGCGATGTCCCGTCGGCCCAGGCCACGATGACGTCGCCGTCGCCGAGTTGCAGACCGACCGCCTCGTGCTCGTTGAACAGCAGCACGAGCAACGTGGCTCCGTAGGCGACCAACGGGTCTGGCCCGACGAGGCGCATCTCGTCCGGGTCGAGCGGATGGGCCGCGAGATCGGCCGTCACGTTCGAGCGCCACTCGGCGACGAGGCGCGCAGGCAGCAGCTTGGCGGCTCCTGCGAGCGACACGCCGGAGCGCAGTGCGTCAGTGCCGAACTTCCGCGCGACGTCGACGGCCATGCGCGCGCCCGTTGCGCTTCGGATGTATCGCGGACCACCGTGGCCGTCCGCGACGGCGACGCACAGCCCGTGGTCGGTCTCGAACGTCGCGATCGCGTCCTGGTTCGGGGTGCCTTTGGTGCGATGAGAACCACCGACGGCCGACGCCGACAGCGCGCTCCATCCCAATGGGCCAGCGGAGGTCACCACAGCGCATCGTCCATGTCGATGTCGGCCGAGTGCCACGCAACCGGTCCGAAGGCTCCAGGGGGAGGTGGCGCGAGCTCGGATGCCGCCCGGGTGACGGCAGCCGATGCCCAGCGGATCGACGTCACCAGTTGCTCCGGGTTGTGCGCGAGCAGCGGTTCGCCGCCGCCCTGGAACCGCACGAGGATGTCGCGGTCGACGTCTCGTCCGATCGCCACGGCGATGCGGGCTGCTGCGGCCCCGAACGGCTCGTCCAACAAGCGCCGCAATCCGCCCTCGAAGTCGTCGGTCGGTTGCCCGTCGGAGACGAGCACGATCGCAGGCGGCATCGCACGCTCACCCATCGTCGAGATCACGACGCGCTCGGCGACCGACATGAGCGCGGCACCCATGTCGGTGTATCCGCCTGCCGTGAGATCCTCCCAGACGACGTCGTCGATGGGCTGCGGCGGATCGACGTGCCAGTTGACGCCGGTGGAGAACGCGAGCGCCGAGAACAGCAGCTCGGCGTGCGGGTTCTCGCCGGCCACATGTGCGAGGTGCGGCAACACCTCGCGCACCGCGGTGTTGAGCGCGCGGATCTTGCCGTCGGCAGCCATCGATCCGGAGCAATCCAGCACCAGGATGAAGTGGAGCGGACGCCGAGCGAGTCTCGTCCCAGGTCGCGTCGTCATAGATGCTCCCTGCGCCCGTGCCCTACTATTCGGACGATCTTATGACATTGATCGGCGCGGTCGTGCACCTCGAGAACACCGGGCGTGCAGCGCAAGTGGTGCGTCTGCTCGGCGAGGGCGGTCAGGGTGGGGTCTACGAAGTGACCACGGCCGACCGTGAACGGCTGGCGGTGAAGTGGTACCACCCGCACGCCACCACTGCCTTCCAGCGCGACAACATCATGAACCTCGTCGAGCGCGGCGCGCCGAACCAGCGGTTCCTGTGGCCGTCGGAGACGGTGTCGTGCGCGGACCGGCCCGGCTTCGGCTACGCGATGCAGCTTCGGCCACCTCAGTTCGTCGGGTTGGCCGCCCTGCTGAACGGCGCCGTCGACGCATCGCTGCGGACGGTGTGCACCATCGGCTACCAATTGGCCGACTCGTATCTGATGTTGCACTCCCAGGGCTTGTGCTACCGCGACATCAGCTTCGGCAACGTCTTCTTCGATCCATCGACCGGCGACACCTTGATCTGCGACAACGACAACGTCGGTGTCGATGGTGAGACCGCGTCGAACGTCATCGGCACGAAGCGGTTCATGGCACCCGAGATCGTGCGGCGGGAGGCGAAGCCCAGCATCGACACAGACCTCTACTCGCTGTCCGTCCTGCTGTTCTATCTGCTGGCCGTGGGTCATCCGTTGCTCGGCCGGCGCGAGCTCGATCATGCGGTCTGGAACGAGGAAGCCGAGATGCAGCTGTTCGGTCGGCAACCGGTCTTCATCTTCGACCCGAAGGACGAGTCGAACCGCCCAGCGCCGGGCGTGCACGACGCGGTGGTCGCCAACTGGTCGATCTTTCCTCGTTCGCTGCAGACGATGTTCGTGAGAGCGTTCACCCGGGGCATCGTCGATCCGCGGAACGGCAGGATCCGCGAGAGCCAATGGCGCGCCGAGCTGGTCCGGTGCCGCGATCTGCTGAGCTCGTGCACGCGGTGCGGTGCGGCGAACTTCTTCGATCGAGATCGCGCCGATTCGACGTGCTGGAACTGCTCGAGCGCGCTCTCCCCGCCGGTGTGCCTCGTGTTCGACGACGCGACCGTGGTGCTGAACGAGAGCACCGAGATCACCGCGCACCACGTCGGACGCATGCGCTACGGCTTCGACGACGTGGTCGCCAGGGTGACACGTCATCCGCAGCGTCCGGAGGTCTGGGGGCTGACGAACGTCGGCAACCGGCCGTGGAGCGCGACGGTTCCGGACGGCACCACCCACACCGTCGAACCGGGGCGCAGCGTCGGGCTGGTGCGCGGGATGTGGGTCCAGTTCCCGACGGCCCGCGCCCGCTTGGATGCGGGCGAGGGCTGACGGATCGCGCCGGCGGAAGTGCTGATGGGTCTCATGCCTCCGCCTCGGTGCCGACGATCGTGGCGACGAGGTCGGCTGCGACCGCCGAGACCGGGGTCGGCCGACGGGTGTCGCCCTCGATCACCTGCACCCAGCCGTCGCGACCGCACTCCACCCACCGGTACTCACCGCCTCGGAAGATGCCGTCGGCATCGGCGCCGTGGACGATCTGGACGACCACGAGCGCTCCGACCGGCACGTCTGCGGCGGGTACCTCGCCCATGGTGGTGGTGTGCCCGAGGAGGTTGGCCAGCTCGATGGTCCGCATCGTGAGGTCGTCGCTCGCGAAGATGACCGCGGACTCACCCTCGGTCTGCACGCCGATCGTGTCCCGGCAGCTCAGGATCGTGTCGCGAGGTGCCGTGCCGGTCTCGCGTCGCGAGATCCTGATCTGGACGTCGGGACGGACCAGCACGGTCCCGATCAGCTGCTGCTCGGGGACCGGATGGCCGATCAGCGATCGGGTTCCGTCGACGTCGCCCGTCCAGTGGTCGACGATGTCGATCTGAGCGTTCGCCGCGAACTCGACCCATCCGAAATCACCGATGAGCGTGACGCGTTCGCCGTCCTCGCGCACCTCGTCGACGGTGCCGAGACCGGTCTCGCCTTCGACGGCCCCTGTCTCGCCCTCGATGTGGTCGGTCACGATGTTCACGTGACCATGGCCGGCAACGTCGAGGCGCGCCAGCGCTCCGCCACCGGTGGTGTCGAAGACGCCGAGCAGACGAGCGCCGCGGAGAAGGGGCGAGGCCCAGCTGAGGATGCCGCTCATCGGACGTCACCGTGCCCGACGAGAGAGCCGGCGCCGGTGAGTGCGTCGAGCTCGATCACCCAGCCGCTGGCCGACCGGGCGAGTGTCCGGTCGCCGTCGACCCACGCCTCGACGTACGGATCGTGCGCGGGAGGCCATGCACACGGCTCGGCCACCCATGCGATCGCGCCCTCGTCGGTCATCTTCACGAGGCTGATCGGCGATGCGACGCCGACGGGGCAGCGCAGCAGCAGCAGGGTTCCGTCGGCGACGGCCAGCTCCGACACGATCGGGAAGGGCATCTTGCACAGGCGTCCGCCGATGCGGGCGAACGGGCCCGATGCGACAGATCGATCGTCGTGGACAGCGCTCACTGGACCACTGCGCCGATCTGTTGGCCCGGTCCGAATGCACCCTCCAGGTGATCGAAGACCTCGTACTGGTTGCCGAAGCGGATGTCGCCCAGACCGTTGAACGTGAGCCCGTTGTGGGGGACGTTGTTGTGCGAACCGACGACGCTGAGGCGCATCCGCGTGCCGGGCGGCACCGTCACGGTCTGGATCATCAGTGGGCCTGCGTTGGCGGGGACGGGCAGGGCCAGCCGGTCCATCACCTGTGCCGGCGTGAGACCGACGATGTCCTCCTTGCGAACCATCCAACGCCCGGCGGTGTTGTCGCCGACGTAGACCCGTACGAATTGCTCGGTCTGGGTGGTCCTGAAGTCGGTCACGCTCCAGACCTGGGAGTACGGGGCCACGCCGTTGGCCGTCGCTGCCTGGTTGAGGACCGACGGGAGTCGTGGGCCTTCCTTCCAGCCGCCCGCCTGGATCAGCGCGCCGTTCTGGGCATCGGAGATGGCTGCGCCGGGCGTCGGGACCACTGGTGCGGTCGTGGTCGGAACGGCGCCTGCGGCGACGTTGCCCGCACCGGTGGACGCGTCGCGTGCGGGCTGCACCGGTCGAGGGATCGCGGCTGCGCCGTGGCCGGCGTCGGCAACTGCCGATCCGGCGCCAGGGCCGGTCGTCGCGCCACGGGATGCATCGGTGGCCGACTGACGAGGCGGCGGCACGTTGCTCGCGCCGCGAGCTGCATCGTCCACGGCGCCGCGGGCGCCGCTCGTCGCCCCGCTCGAGCCTCGGCCGCCGGTGTTGGGGCGTGGATTGCGTGCAGCGTTGTCGCGGATGGCGTCCAGCAGCGGGTCGCGTCCGGTGTCGACGGGCTTGGGGTCGTAGCCGGTGTTCGGGCGGCGGACGGGTGTGTCGGGCACGCCGGGTCCGCGCTCGCGGCGGGGTGGGGTGGTCTGCTCGCGGTTCGGCAATCGGCTGCCGAACGGTGGCGTCGGGTCGATCGGCGGGACTCGGTCGGCACTGTTGAGGCGAGGGGTCGTGGCCGGAAGGTGGGGGATCCCGAGGTCGTCGACATGACGTCCGGCCCGCACCACTCGTGCGCCGCTGACACCCTTCGCGGCCTTGCCGAGCTTGACGGCGTTTGCCCCGTACCCGACGAGCGGCACCATCGCTGCGGCCGAGAGCGCCGCGTTCACGTAGTCCTTCTCGTAGAGGTAGTAGAGGGCGTTGACGCCGTCGGCGACCTCGCCGACGACGGGGATCAGCCCGACCACGTCGAGCGTGGCGTGGGCGATGGTGCTGAACATGCCGCGCTCGGTGTGCTCGGACATCGGCGGTGTGGGCGGCGGCACGTAGTGGGGCGCCTGCTCGATGAGCGACATGTAGCCCGCCGCAGCAACTCGCTTGGCTTCCTCGGCGCGAGATGCGGCCGAGTCGGCCATTCCGGTCACGTCACGGAAGATGCCGTAGACCGGGTTGACGACGCCCATGGCCCACTGCGCGATCTCGTAGGCCTTGGTCTGGGCGGACTGGACGTCGCTCTGCGCCTGGGCGATCTGCTCGGCGAGGCGGCTGGTGATCGTGCTCGCATCGCGGAGGACGTCGGAGAACTTCCGGGTCTGCAGTGCGATGTCGAGGCTGGTGTCGAGGGCCGCCTGGTGGGCGAACCCCACCCAGCCCGGGATCATCGCCACGCTGTAGGCGAGCTCGGTGGCCTTGTTGCCGGCGTCGTCGCTCAGCCATTGGAAGTTGGTGGCGGCGGCCATCAGGGGGCCGGCTTCGCCGGCAGGCCGGCTGAAGTTGGGTGGAGTGAGGAAGCTCATAGCGACTCCAGATCGAAGGTGTAGATCTCCTGGTCGGCGAGGGCCGCTTCGGTGTACGCGTATTCGTTCGCTGCGAGGATCAAGTTGTTGAGGAAGGCGGCGACGGCCTTGGTGATCTCGGCTGACTCGTAGGTCCACATGTCGATGAACCCGGTGAACGCGTTGGCACAGTTGGGGTCGCCCGTTGCCGGCGCGATCGCCGACAACGCGTTGAACTGGGAGACCAGATCGACCATCGTCTCGAGGGTGAACTTGACAGCCTTGGCTGCTCGCTGGATCTCGATCGAATCGACTTGGAAGGTGGACATCGTGGTCTCCCAGTTCGTGCGTTGTCGTGTGGAGCAGACGGACTAGACGTTGAACCGGTTGACCTGGTTCTGCTCGGTCGTGTTGTAGTCCTCGGCCGCACGCTGGAGGGCCACGACCGTCTGGTTCAGGGCGTCCTGCACGCCGTCGGCGGCCTTGCCCCACCTCGCCATGAGCTCGTTGTACGTGCCCTGCGCGCTGCCTTCCCAGAAGTCCTTGGTGGCCTCGACCTGACGGATGACCGTCTTGATCTCGTCCATGATGCGCTCGCGTGCCTGCGAGATCTGCCCAGCCGTGCCGCTCAACGACTCGGAGTTGACCTTGTACTGTGCCATTGCTCTGCTCCCTTGTTGTGTTCGACCCGCTCGGATCGGTGTTGGTTGATGGAGAACACTCTCGCTCGAGGGGCTTAAAGCGCGCTGAAGAACCTCGGGTCGGTTCGGTGCACCTGGACCGGTGTGGTCGCGCCTCGCTCGCAGACGACGCCGCGCCCCTGCGGAACGCCCTGGTTGCTGAGGGCTCGGACGCCCAGCAGGTACGACTCGTCGGGGCCGGGCTGCAGCGCGATCGCGAACCGCTGCGTCTGCACGTAGCGGGCCCACGGCTCGTACAACGACTGCAGGTCGGTCGTGCGTGCTGCGACCACGAATCGGATGCCCGACTCGGGTGCCCGGCGGAGCGCCGCATCGAGGGGATCGGGGCTGTTGCTGGGGAGCAGCTCGGCGTCGTCGACGAGGACGACCAAGGGTGGGCCGGTGCGAGTCGCGAGCGCGGTCAGCGCCGCACTCGCGTCGGACGGCGTCGTGGCGACGAACTCGACGCGCGGGTGGTCGGCCATCTGGCGCAACTGGTTGTCGCGCATGCCGATGATGCCGAACCGCGTGTCGGGTTCTCGCGCGAGCACCGACGTCATGAGGCTGCAGAGCAGCGTCGTGCGGCCGGACTGGTTGGGACCGATCACGAGCAGCAGCCCGTTGCCGCGCTGGAGGTCGACGGCAACTGCCTCGCAGTCGTCCCCCCCGAGGCCGACGACCAGGGCCCCGCGAGGCAGATCGGCGGGCACCTCGATGTCGAGGTAGTCCACCTCCTTCGGCAAGCGCTCGACCGGACGGGGGAGCAGACGCGGCGCGACACCTGCCCAGGTGGCGCGGATCGCGGCGACGCGCTCGGGTGTGGGCATCGCCACCTGCATGAGATGCCCGCCGGCGACCATGCCCCGACCCGGCGGCCACTTGCTGAACTGATCGGCTTTCACCCTCGTCTCGATCAGCTGGAAGTCGGTCGAGTCGCTGGCGCGCAGGACGACACGGTTGCCGACCAGGTTGACGTGGCTGACTCGGAGGTCGCCGGTCTGAGCGATCGCCATCATGAGGTGGATCCCGACCGCGGGGCCGCCGCCGATGAGCGCGTTCCAGAGATCGACGAGTCGTCCGTTCTCGATCTGCTCGATGGATTGCCGGAGCGTGGCGTAGTCGTCGATCACCACGACCAGCGACGGAGGTGGCGTGGGTTGCGCCCGGCGCCACTGCGCGTAGTTCCCTGCGCCGTCGAGGGTGAGGCGCCCCCGTCGTGTCTCCATCTCTCGATGCAGCCGGGACATCAGCCGGATCACCCGCTCGTCGTCGGATGCGGCGATCACACCGGCGGTGTGCGGCAGTTGGGCGAGATCGGCGAGGCTGCCGGCGCCGGCGTCGATCGCGTAGATGTGCACGTCGGCGGGCGAATGTCGTTCGGCCAGGTCGATCGCCAGCTGGCGCAAGGCGGTCGTCCGGCCGGATCCGAGCACGCCGAGGATCAGTCCGTGACCTGCGGCGGTGAAGTCGATCGTCGCTGCGACGGTGCGTTGTTGCTGCGGGATGTCGATCGTTCCGAGCACGGCGACGAGGTGCCCGTCCGGTTCGTCGAACGGTGGGACGTCGGACGACGGCAGTTCGGTGGGGAGCGGCGCGGTCCACAGGCTGGTGGCCGGCGGCAGCCCGCTCCGGGTGAAGGTCTCGACGATCTTCTGGACGGTGACGTCGAGCTCGGTGATACGTCGACCGCGAGCCGGTGCGACCGGAGCGGATCTCTGCGTCGACGGTCGTGCGTCGATGAACGGCCTGATCTCGACGACGCTGGTCGAGCCCTGGTCGAGGTCACGCGCGATGCGCGCGGCCTGGAAGCCGACGATCGAGTCGGCCGCGCCCTTGCGGATGTACCCGCGGCCGGCGCGTCCGGTGGGGATGCGGGCGGCGTCACGCCGCCCGAGCAGCTCGCTCGATTCTGCGTCGGAGACCACTCGCAGGCAGATCCAGAGGTTGGTGTTCGTTCGGATCGCGTTGGTGACCACGCCGCTCGGGCTCTGCGTCGCGAGCAACAGGTGAACACCGAGGCTCCGACCCTGCGTCGCGACCGTGTCGAGCCGATCCTTCAGCTCGGGTTGCTGCTTCATCAGCAGCGCGAACTCGTCGATCACGACGAGCAGGCTGGGCAACGGGTGTGCGGCGGCCTCGGTGAGGCGCTCGTAGTCGATGATGTTGGGGACGTTGGCCCGGTCGAGCAGGCGCTTGCGTCGCTCGATCTCGGCGTCGAGCGCCGTGAACGCACGCGTGGCGAGGTCCGAGTCGTTCTCGAGGTCGGTGACCACGCCGACCACGTGTGGCAGGACCGCGAGGGGCGAGAAGGTGGCGCCTCCCTTGAAGTCGATGAGGAACAGGTTCAGCACCGTCGGATCGTG
>JBFWSW010000063.1:18324-20977 GCA_050248155.1 Ilumatobacteraceae bacterium | reverse complement strand
GTGGTGACGATGTCGCCGACCTCCAGGCCCGTTTGGCGCGTCTCGGCTTCGATTGTGGCCGGGTCGACGGGATCCTCGGGCCGCTCACGGCGCGAGCCGTCGCCGAGTTCCAGACCAACTGCGGCCTTCCCGCCGACGGCATCTGTGGTCACGACACGGTGCGTGCGCTCGAGCGAGTGATGAGCCAGACCGGCAGCGGCCCCGGCATCGCCACCGTCCGCGAGCGCGAGCGGTTGCGCTCGTCGCCGACGGTGCTCCCGAACCTTCGTGTCGTCGTCGGCCAGTTCGGCGGGCTCAGCCCGATCACACGCTCGATCAGCCGTGAGCTCCGCTTGGCGGGCGCGCAGGTCATGTCGCTCGACGAGCCGGATGCGGTGGCGCAAGCGCTCGCCGCCAACGAGTACGGCGCCCACGTCTATGTGGGCCTCGAGGGTGGCCTCGACCACTGCACGACCGCCCACTTCTACCGGGTGCCGACCTTCGAGTCCGTCGGTGGTCGAACACTCGCGACCTGCCTCACCCACGAGCTGTGCGCCGCGGGCCTCAAGGTCACCGACCCGGTGGGGATGCGCCTCCCGGTGCTGCGCGAGACGCGCATGCCGGCGGTGCTGCTGACCATCGCGCCGGTTCGAGCAGCCGTCGACGCTGCCCACGAGCTCGGCGCAGCAGGTCTGCGCGCCCTCGAGTCGTGGATGAAGGTGTGCACACTGTCGTCGTAGTCGAGGGTTTGTCCACAGCTCCCTCCACAGCATGTGTGTAAGGCTCACGCGAACGGTGTGGGTGAGACCTCACGCTCCGTGGTTCAACGTGACGGAACGTGAACAATCGTCACGCCGTCGAGCCGCTCATCAGGTGATACAGCCGCTCGAGATCCTCCAGATCTGCGAACTCGATCACCACCTTCCCCCGCTTCGCTCCCATCGAAACGGAGACCTTGGTGGACAACCGATCGGCGAGCAGCTCCTCCAACTCCAGCAGTCCCGGTGCTCGCAGCCGCCGAGCAGAGCCTGCGCCGCGCGTCGGCGTCGCGCTCGACGCGTCCGCGTCCGTCTCCTGATCGGCCCCACCCATGCCCGCGCCCCGGTCGCGCACCGCCTCCTCGACGGCGCGGACCGACCACGACTCCGAGACCGCGCGGCGTGCGAGCTGCTCCTGGAACGCCCGGTCCGGGGTCCCCAGCAACGCCTTGGCATGACCGGCCGACAGTCGGCCGTCGGCCATGAGGTGCTGGATCGAGGGCGGCAGCGACATGAGCCGCAGCGTGTTGGTCACAGCCG
Organism: Ilumatobacteraceae bacterium; assembly: GCA_050248155.1. Lineage (GTDB taxonomy): Bacteria > Actinomycetota > Acidimicrobiia > Acidimicrobiales > Ilumatobacteraceae > VFMC01. The sequence continues at coordinate 19,700 of JBFWSW010000063.1, read as the reverse complement.
AACGGCTCTTGCCGACGCGAGACGCGACCTGCTCGTGGGTGAATTGGAAGTCCTCGATCAGTTGTTGGTAGGCCGCCGCCTCCTCCAGAGGTGACAGGTCCTGCCGGTGCAGGTTCTCCACCAAGGCGCGTTCGATCGAGCCGAGGTCGTCGGTCTGGCGGACGACAGCAGGGATGACCGCGAGTCCCGCCCGCCGAGCGGCCCTCCATCGGCGTTCACCGGCGAGGAGCTCGTAACCGTCCTCGGTCGGACGGACGAGCACGGGCTGCAGCACCCCGATCTCGCGGATCGACGCAGCGAGCTCGCTGAGCGATTCCTCGTCGAAGTGGACGCGCGGTTGATACCGGTTCGGGCTGATCGAGGCGACCGGCAGCTCCTCGAGGCGTGGCGCGTCCCCGCCCGCCTCGTCTGCTCCGGTCTCCCCCGGCGGGATCAGTGCGCCGAGTCCCTTACCCAGTCCGCCGAGTCGAGCCACGGCTGACCTCCTTCGCTACATCGCGGTACGCGACCGCCCCGCGTGATGTCGGATCGAACGTGATGATCGGCTGTCCGAACGACGGAGCCTCCGAGAGCCGAACCGTACGGGGGATGACGGTCCTGCACACCTTGTCACCGAAGTGCTCCCGCACCTCCTGCACCACCTGATCGGAGAGCTTGGTTCGGGCGTCGTACATCACGCAGACGATCGTGCTGACCTCGAGCGCCGGGTTCAGGTTGCGCTTCACGAGGTCGACGTTGCGGAGCAGCTGGCCCAAGCCCTCGAGTGCGTAGTACTCGCACTGGATGGGGACCAACACCTCGCCTGCTGCGTTCAAGCCGTTCACGGTCAGCAGGCCGAGCGACGGGGGGCAGTCGATCAGCACGTAGTCGTAGTCGTCGAGCACTGCGTGAATCGCCCGGCGCAGGCGGTTCTCGCGGCTGAACGCCGGCACCAGCTCGATCTCCGCACCGGCCAGATCGAGGCTGGCAGGTGCGACGAAGAGGTTCTTCACCGCGGATGGTTCGACGCAGTCCTCCAGCGGCACGTCGTGCATGATCACGTGGTACATCGAGGTCTCGAGCCCGCGGTTCTCGATGCCCAAGCCCGTCGATGCGTTCCCTTGTGGATCGAGGTCGACCACCAAGGTGCGAAAGCCGAGCTCGGCGAGGCAGGCCCCCAGATTGACGGTGGTCGTCGTCTTGCCGACCCCGCCCTTCTGGTTCGCCACCGCGATCACGCGTGGCAGAGGACGCGCTGGAACGCCCGGCTCGTCGGAGACGTCTGGCTCGGGCGCGGCTTCAGACGAGGGAGTCGACATGGCCTTCTTCCGTTCGTGCAGTCGTCGGAATGCGATGCGCGAGGCTAGCAACGCTGCGGCGCTCAGCGTTGGACCCTC
>JBFWSW010000063.1:8791-18224 GCA_050248155.1 Ilumatobacteraceae bacterium | reverse complement strand
TCACTCAACACCGAGCGGCCGATCGCGCCGCGACGTTGGATCTCGCTCAGAACTCGCAGGAGATCGTCGTCATCAGGCATTCGCCGGTTCGATCACGACGCACCTGCGGGGGTCGTCGCCCTCGGACCGGGTGATCACGCCGTCCACCTCAGCCAGCACGTCGTGGACGATCTTGCGATCAGCCGACGACATCGGCTCGAGGCGCTTGGGAGACCCCTCGGCAAGCACCTGCGCGGCGACCTGGTTGGCGAACCGAGCGAGTGCCTCGCGGCGACGTTCGCGGTATCCGGCGATGTCGACACGCAGCCGGGTGTCGTGGTCGCCGAGCCGGCGCTGCGACGCGACTCGGGTGAGCTCCTGGATCGCCTGCAACGTCGCGCCACGCGGCCCGACCAACAGCCCGAGGTCGGCCCCTTCGACGACCACCTCGATCTCGTCGCCGTCGCGGCGTACCGAGGTCGTGCCGCTCAGGCCGAATGCCTCCACGAGCCCCTGCACGAAGCGCTCGGCCTCGTCACCGACCTGTTGTGCATCCACGATGATCTCCTTGTTGGTGGTCGGTGCGGCCTCGCGCCGCTTCGAGCTCTGCCGGCGCGGAGCCGTCTCCGTCTCCGTCGCGTCACCCACGGCATGGCCGTCGCCGTTCGTCTGCGTGCCCGCCGATTCGGTCGTCGGCGCCTGTGCCCGCGCGCCACGCTCGCCTGCCGGCCGACGGCCGCGCTTCGAACGACTCGGTGCGTCGGTCGGCGCCGGCCGCTCGTCGGGCGTATCGGCCGACGTGGCGGCCTGCTTCGCACTGCCGTCGCCGCGCTTCTTGCGATCGCGTCGATCGAGCTTGGGGCGGGGCTGGGTCGGGCGCACTCGCGCCCGCACTCGCGCCTCGCCGCGGAGCCGGCCGAACAACCCGGGACGCGGCTCTTCGAGGATGTCGAACTCGGCGTCGTCCTCGGCCACGCCGAGCTGGTCGAGCGCCTTGCTCTTGGCCTCGTCGATCGTCCGTGCGGTGGTTTCAACCCATTCCATCGGGGGGCCTCACTTCTTCTTCTGGCGTGGCGACGGGCCACCTGGCCGACCGGCGCGGCCCGACGAGGGCGGCTTGCCGGTGCGGGCCGACGGCGTCGGCGCGTTCTTCGGCGGGGTCACCCGCTTGCTCGCCACCCCGCCGGCGGGACGGGCACCGGGCTTCGCCGCGGCGCGCTTGTCAGCCGGTGCGTCCTTGGTGCCCTTGGCCGCCGCGAGATCGCGTCGTGCCTGTGCGAACAGGCCTCCGCCGCCACCGTCTTTCTCCTGCAGCTCCCGGGCGCGCGCTCCGGCGCGCTGGGCCTGCTGGCCGAGCGAGTGCTCGCCCTTGTAGAAGCGATGGGTGATGTAGTACTGCAGCCCGATCCGGATGATGGCCTGCGCCATGTAGTAGATCACGAGGCCGGTGAGGTAGAAGACCAGGAAGACGGCGAACACGACCGGCAGGTACTGCATGATCTTCTGCTGGGCCGGCGACATCGTCGGGCTGACCGACGCCCGAGCCGCCACCATGCGCTGCTGGACGAAGTACAGCCCGCCGAGTGCGATCACCAACAGGGCGTAGACGAGCCCCTTGCCGAAGGAGTCACCGATGACGCCGATCGGTCGCGCCGACAGGTCGAGGCCCCAGCTGAGCATCTCGTTCTTGCCGACAAGGGACTTGAACAGCCCGGTGCCGGAATTGATGTAGTCGGGATAGAACACCTGACCGCTCGTCGCGCCGCCGACCTTGCACGCGTCCAAGGCGCCTGGTGACAGTCCCGCGGCACCACAGTTCACCTCACGGGTGAGGCCGTGGAGGACCCGGAAGATGATGATGAACACCGGGAACTGCAGGAGCAGGGGGAAGCACGACGCCAGCGGGTTGACCTTGTGCTCCTGGTAGAGCTTCATCATCTCTTCGTTGAGCTTCTGGCGGTCGCCGCGGTGCTCCTGCTGCAGCTTGCGCAGCTCTGGCTGCAGCTTCTGCATCTCGAGCATGCCCTTGGTGGCCTTGAGCTGCAGTGGAGCCGTGACAGCCATCACCAGCAGTGCGATCAGCGAGATGGCCAGGATGTAGTTGTTGGTCAGGTCGTAGAACCACGCCAGCAACGAGGCGGGAGGCTCGAAGGTTGACAGGCCGATCATGCGCTGGCCGCTCGCTTTCGTGAGGAGACGGAGGCGTCGGGAACCGGATCCCAGCCCGATGGGCCGAACGGGCGGCACCGGATCAGCCGACGGAACGTGAGGAACAGACCGCGCAACGTGCCGTGGACCTCGAGGGCCTCGAGCGCGTATGCCGAGCAGGACGGGGTGAACCGGCAGGGCGAGGGCCGCCCTTCCATCGCGCGCTGGTAGGCGATCACGAGGCGGGCGAGCCGGCCGCGCGCAGGCGTGCTACCTGCCGCTCGATCGCGCGACCCAGGTCGGTGAGCTCGCGGGTCAGCTGATCGAACGACAGTTCGACGATGCCGGGCCGGGCGCCGATCAGGTACCACCCCGGGGCCAGATGCACCAGGGGCGGTGAGGACGAGAGCGCCGCGCGCAGGCGCCGGCGCACCCGGTTGCGCACCACGGACGAACCGACGGCGCGGCCGATCGCGAAGGCCACCTGCGGTGGCGAGATGGATGGATCGTGGAGAAACCTGCACCAGAGCACTCCGGCCCGGGCGCGGCGACCCTCGTGCGACAGACGCGCGAAGACGTCCCGTTCCCGGATGCGCCAGATCAAGCCGACAGCTTGTGGCGTCCCTTGGCGCGGCGAGCACGCAACACGGCGCGGCCGGCGCGTGTGCTCATCCGGGCGCGAAAGCCGTGCTTGCGGGCACGGCGGCGGTTGTTTGGCTGGTAGGTGCGCTTCACGCCACCCTCCTCGACAGGACACGGCCACGTCGGCCGAGTCGGAACGACTCATCGTCGGATTCGCGCGCACACAGGGCGCCACGAGGACGAACCGGAACAGGTTAGAGGCGACCACATCCCACGGCAACACGCCCGGACCCGTGGGACAGACCCCTCCCGCAGCCTGCTACCGTGCTCGTCTCGTCTTCGCCGCCCCGAGGGCGGGTTCGTTCGTCCACATCGTGTGGACAACGATGTGGACACACCGGGTGATCGATCGAGGAGATGCAGGTGAGCGACGCTGAACAGATGTGGACAGCTGCCGCTCAGATCCTCCGAGCCCAGGTGTCGGAGGCGGTGTGGTTCTCGACGTTCCAGGACGTGATCGCCCTCGACAGCGACCCGTCGATGCTCCGGCTCAGCGCACCGAACGGCCACACGCGAGAGCGCATCCTCACCCGCTACCTGCCCCTCGTCCGCGACGCGCTCGACGAGATCGGCTCGGGCAGCCGCACCCTCGTGGTCGAGGTCCAGACCGCGGACACCTTCGAACCCGAGGTCGAGCCGATCAGGGCAGCGGTCGGGGCGAGCAACGGTTCGACGCAGATCGGTTCCACGCTCACCGACCTCGACGCAGGTCACGCGCGTTCGTCATCGACGGTCGATCGCGCCGGGTTGAACCCTCGTTACACCTTCGAGGCCTTCGTCAAGGGGGCGAGCAACCAGTTCGCCCTCGCCGCGGCACTGCGCGTCGCCGAGACACCCGGCCGCAGCTACAACCCGCTGTTCATCTACGGCGCGGCGGGCCTCGGCAAGACGCACCTCCTGCACGCCATCGGCCACTACGTGCACCACCACTACCAGCACGACGTGGTGCGCTACGTCAGCACCGAGACGTTCCTGAACGAGTACGTCGACGGCATCCGCACGAACTCGATCGCGACGTTCAAGCGCCGCTTCCGCGACATCGACGTGCTGCTCATCGACGACATCCAGTTCATGGAGGGCAAAGAGGGGCTCCAGGAGGAGTTCTTCCACACGTTCAACTCGCTCCACGGGGCCAACAAGCAGATCGTCATCTCGAGCGACCGGATGCCCGACGCGATCCCCACCCTCGAGGAACGCCTGCGAGGACGGTTCAAGTGGGGGCTGATCACTGACATCCAGCCACCCGATCTCGAGACGCGCCTCGCGATCTTGCGCAACAAGGCCGAGCGCGATCACAGCCCGGTGCCGGCCGAGACCCTCGAGTTCATCGCTTCTCGCATCACGAGCAACATCCGCGAGCTCGAAGGCGCGCTCATCCGGGTCACGGCCTACGCCAGCCTCAACCACGTCCCGATCAGCACGCACCTCGCCGAGCAGCTCCTCGGCGACCTGCTCACCGGCAGCCAGGTCAAGACCCGCACCGACGAGGAGATGCTGGCCGAGATGGCCGTCATCCTCGGCTTCAGCGTCGAGGCGCTCCGCGGCAAGAGCCGCCAACGACCGCTCGTCACCGCGCGGCAGATGGCGATGTTCGTGTTCCGCGAGCTGACCGACCTCTCCTATCCATCGATCGCCCGGCTGTTCGGTGGCCGCGACCACACCACCGTCATCCATGCCGTCGACAAGATCCAGCGGCTCATGAAAGAGCGCAAGCAGATCTACGACCAGGTGACCGACCTCGTCCAGCGGCTGAAGACCAGTTGATGCGCCACTCGATGTGCCAGATCACGAGCCGTGTCACACCCTGGGGACATCATGGGGACGCCCGGTCGCGAACAGTGGACGGAGGCACCGTCGTCCACCGAACCACGCCGGTGTCATTCGTCGGCTGTGGACCACGGGGGATCGCCGTGTGCACGCGCGAATCGGCCCTACGCTGGCCCGACACCAGCTTGTGCACAATCCACAGCGCTTATTACCCCTATTAGCTTTGTTCCAAACATGTGGTGAGGAAGGTTGACCTGTGAAGTTCCGTTGCGAACGTGAGATCCTGGCCGAGGCACTGGCCACCGCAGGGCGCGCCGCCACCGGGCGCACCGGCACGTTGCCCGTGCTGTCGGGCCTCCGGCTCGAGCTCGTGGGCGATCGACTCACCATCACCGGGACCGACCTCGATCTCACGATCCAGCTCGACATCGAGGTCGGCGGTGACGGCGACGGCGGTGTGGTCCTCCCCGCTCGGCTCTCGAGCGACATCGTCCGGTCGCTCCCGGCCGGTCGGGTCGAGGTCACCGTCGACGACGACGACGTCAAGATCAGCGGTGGACGCTCGCAGTTCAGCGTGCGTCCGCTGTCGCTCGACGACTACCCGCGGCTGGCGACACCGGCGTCGAGCGCGGTCACGCTCGACGCTGCCGCCTTCGGTGAGGCGCTGCGGCAGGTGGTTCGCGCCGCCAGCACCGACGAAGCCCGTCCCATCCTCACCGGCGTGCTGCTGACGGCCGAGAACGACGGGCTGCGACTGGTGGCGACCGACTCGTATCGTCTGGCCGTGCGCGACCTGCCCGGGGTCAGCGTGCTGGGCGCCGACCAGCGTGTGCTCGTGCCGGGGCGGGCGCTGTCCGAGCTGCAGCGAGTGCTCGGGATGGGTACCGAGCTCGTGCTTCGTCTCGGCGAGCGTGACGCGACCTTCGAGATCGGCACGACGCGGCTCACCACACGCCTCATCGAGGGCGAGTTCCCGAACTACCGCCAGCTCATCCCGTCCAGCCACCCCAACACGCTCACGGTCGAGCGCGAGCCGCTGCTCGAGGCGATCCGTCGCGTCAAGATCCTCGCCCGCGATGCCACGCCGGTGCGACTGCAGATCACGTCCGACGGCCTGCAGCTCACTGCGATCACCCAGGACGTCGGCAACGCCACCGAAGAGCTCGACGCGTCGGCCGAGGGCACCGACCTCACCGTCGCGTTCAACCCCGACTACCTGGCCGCCGGCGTCGAGGCGGTCGCGGTCGACCAGATCACGCTGTCGACCATCGACGCGCTCAAGCCTGCCGTCGTGCGTGGCGTGGGCCGCGACGACTACCTGTACCTGCTCATGCCTGTGCGGGTGCCCTGACGGCGGTGTCGAGCGCGCCGCGCGACGCCGTGCCGGTCGTCCTGTGATCGTCACCCGCCTCGAACTGGTCGACTTCCGCAACTACACGACGGCGTCGTTCGAGCTGCACCCTGGCACCACTGCGATCGTCGGCCTCAACGGTCAAGGCAAGACGAACTTCGCCGAATCGCTCGCGTACCTGGCCGGCCTGACGAGCTTTCGCGGTGCGCCCGACGACGCGCTCGTCCGCATGGGCGCCGACACCGCCGTCGTACGGGCCACCATCGAGCAGGGTGACGGCCGCGACGTGCTCGTCGAGGTCGAGATCAACCGGTCCGGCCGCAATCGTGTGCTCGTCAACCGGCAGCGCCTCGGGCGCACCCGCGAGCTCCTCGGCGTCGTGCGCGTCACGGTGTTCTCGCCCGACGATCTGGCACTCGTGAAGGAGGGCCCGGGGCTGCGCCGGCGGTTCCTCGACGACACGCTCGTCGCGCTCGCGCTGAAGTACGACGCGCTGCGGCTCGAGCTCGACCGTGTCGTCAAGCAGCGCAACACGTTGCTCAAGCAGGCGGGAGGGCGCCTCGATGACGCCGCCACTGTCACCCTCGACGTGTGGGACGCCAAGCTCGCCCAGCTCGGCGATCAGTTCGGCCACGCCCGCGCGACGCTCGTCGCGCGGCTCGACCCGATGGTGACCGAGGCCTACGAGCAGCTGGCCGGTCGCCCGACATCGATCGAGCTCCGCTACGAGTCCCTCTGGCGTCAGCGGGGGCTGGCCGCCGCACTGGACGAGGCGAGGGCCGACGACGTGCGTCGAGGAATCTCGACGGTCGGCCCTCACCGCGACGACCTCGAGCTCGCGATCGGGGGCATGCCGGCGCGCACCCACGCCTCGCAGGGCGAGCAGCGAACGCTCGCACTGGCCTTGCGCCTGGCCGCGCACCGCATGGTCGCCGAGCGCGCCGGCAGCGCTCCGGTGCTGGTGCTCGACGACGTGCTCAGCGAGCTCGACGCCGAGCGTGCGGCTGCACTGCTCCACCACCTGCCCGCCGGTCAGGTCGTCATGACGACCGCGGCAGCGTTGCCCGACGCGGCGCGCCCCGACGCCACGGTGCGGATCGTGGCAGGTACGGTGGCCGGCGAGACGACGTGAGCCGCGATCCCGTGCCCCTCGGCGAGAGCCTGAATGGCCTGGTCCGATCGTTGCGCGGGCCCAGCGCCGAGGCCGCAGGGGCCACGGCGATGGGTGGCGTGTTCGGCCGTTGGAACGAGACGGTCGGCGAGGCCGTGGCTCGCCACGTGCAGCCCGTCAAGCTCGACGGCGGCACCCTCGTGGTCGAGGTGGACGACCCGGCCTGGGCGACGCAGCTGAAGTTCCTCGAGGCCAACCTGCGCGAGCGGCTCCTCGACAGCACGGGCGCACGCATCGACACCTTCGAGATCCGGGTCCGCCGCCCGACCCGCTGATCGCTACAGCAGCACGGTCCCCTCGACGCACACGACCGTGTCGCCTCCGATCCAGATCTCCCCGTCGGCTTCGCTCACGTGCACGCGCCCGGCCCGACCGATGGCCCCGCCCTGACAGGCGACGTACGGCGCGCGAATGCGTCCCGACCCGAGCAACCACTGGGCGACGGATGCGTTCAGGCTGCCCGTCACGGGATCCTCGACGAGCACGCCGTCTTTCGGGAAGAAGGCGCGCACCTCGACGGCGAACGAGCTCCCGGCCGGGTGGAGGGCGACGAGCCCGATGTCGAGCGGCGCGAACGACGGCGTGACGGCGAGGACCTCGTCGACCGAGCCGAGCAGCACGCCGACCCAGCCGGGACCGTTGTCGATCCACGCGCAGTCGACGATCGCGGTGCGGTCGATGCCGAGCGTGGCAACGAGCTGATCGACGGTGCCGTCGTCGACCGGGCCCGACCGGCGCAGCGGGGGTGCGGCGAACGCGAGACGAGTCCCGTCACGGCGAATCGACACCAGGCCGACCCCGCACTCCTGCACGATCAGGTCGGCGCGTCGTGGGGCGCCACCGTGTTCGAGCCATGCGCGGCACGACCCGACGGTGGGGTGCCCGGCGAAGGGCAGCTCCTGCACCGGCGTGAAGATGCGCACGCGATAGTCGGCCGCACCTTCGCTCGTCGGGTCGGTGGGCGGCAGCAGGAACGTGGTCTCCGAGAGGTTGGTCCAGGTCGCGAACTCCTGCATCTCGTCGGTGGTCAGACCGGTCCCGTCGAGCACCACCGCGAGCGGGTTGCCGCGGTACGCGACGTCGGTGAAGACGTCGATCTGACGGAAGGCACGGGTGCGTCGTCGCCCGCTCATCGAGTCGTCATCCGTCTGTGTCCCTCCACCTCTCCGTGACACCCCCACGGTAGACTGATGTGCACGTCGCGGCGCTCTGCATTTCCCCTCCCCTGCGCGGAGTGCCGCCAACAAACATCCAGGTCATCACCTGTTTTTTCTGCGAACGATCGAGGTGCGAGTGTCCGCTGACACCAACAAGCCGAGCGCCGATTACGGCGCCAAGGACATCCAAGTGCTGGAAGGGCTCGATCCGGTCCGGAAGCGGCCCGGCATGTACATCGGATCCACCGGTCTGGCCGGCCTCCACCACCTCATCTGGGAGGTCGTCGACAACTCCGTCGACGAGGCGATGGCGGGCTTCTGCACCCGCATCGGGGTCACCCTGCTGGCCGACGGAGGGTGCCGCGTCGACGACAACGGTCGTGGCATCCCGATCGATCCGTACCCGTCCGGTCCGCACAAGGGCAAGAGCGCAGCCGAGGTCGTGCTGACGGTGCTGCACGCGGGCGGCAAGTTCGGCGGCGAGGGCTACAAGGTGTCCGGCGGTCTGCACGGTGTGGGTGTCAGCGTGGTCAACGCGCTCAGCGAGCGCCTCATCGTCGAGGTCGACCGAGCGGGCAGGCGGTACCAGCAAGAGTACGCGAAGGGCGGCAAGCCACAGGGCAAGCTGGCCGAGATCGGCGCGTCGCCGCGCGGTCGCACGCAGGGCACCACCATCTCGTTCTGGCCCGACCCCACCGTCTTCGTCGCCGAGGGCACCGAGTTCGTCGCCCGCACCGTGCTCGAGCGGTTGCAGACGATGGCCTTCCTCAACCGTGGGCTCGAGATCGTCTTCAAGGACGAGCGGCCCGAGCGCGAGCAGACGGTCACCTACCAGTACAAGGGCGGCATCGTCGACTTCGTCAAGCACCTCAACGCGTCGAAGGAGGCCTTGTTCAGCAAGGTCGCGCACTACAGCGACGAGGACGAGGACGGTGGTCAGACCCTCGACATCGCCATCCAGTGGAACACCGGGTACCACGAGGGCATCCACGGCTACGCGAACGGCATCTCCACCATCGAGGGCGGCATGCACGTCGAGGGCTTCAAGACGGCCCTCACCAACACCGTCAACCGGTATGCGCGGGCCAAGAACCTGCTGAAGGAGAAGGACGAGAACTTCCTCGGCGAGGACATCCGCGAGGGCATCACCGCCATCGTCTCGGTCAAGCTGCGCGAGCCGCAGTTCGAGGGCCAGACCAAGGCCAAGCTCGGCAACGT
>JBFWSW010000063.1:0-8691 GCA_050248155.1 Ilumatobacteraceae bacterium | reverse complement strand
TTCAGCACCGTCGTGGGCAAGGAGAAGGTGTACCTGAAGGACGAGCAGGCCAAGGCCGCCTTCCTCGAGGCGCACCCGAACCACAAGAAGGAGTTCCAGCGCCTCAAGGGCTTGGGCGAGATGGACTGGGAAGAGCTCAAGCCCACCACGATGGACGCAGCGACGCGCACCTTGCTGAAGGTCGAGGTCGAAGAGGCCGCCGAGGCCGACGCGATCATGAGCGTGCTCATGGGCGACGACGTCGAGCAGCGCAAGAACTTCATCGTGACCAACGCGCGTGACGTGAGGAACCTGGACTTCTGATGAGCGACACCCCGAACACCCCCGACGACTCGACGCCCGACGACAACGGCCGCGACGACGGCTCGCTCGCCGTGCAACCGATCGCGCTGCAGGACGAGATGGAGCGCAGCTTCCTCGACTACGCGATGTCGGTCATCATGGCCCGGGCTCTGCCGGACGTGCGCGACGGCTTGAAGCCGGTGCACCGGCGCATCATCTGGGACATGGACGAGCAGGGCTTCCGCCCCGACCGTCCGCACGTGAAGTCGGCACGCGTCAGCGGCGACACGATGGCCAAGTACCACCCGCACGGCGACAGCGCGATCTACGACGCGCTCGTGCGCATGGCCCAGCCCTTCTCGTTGCGCCACCCGCTCATCGATTTCCACGGGAACTATGGGTCCCCAGACTTCGGACCGGCTGCCTCGCGTTACACGGAGTGCCGTTTGCACCCGCTGGCGATGCAGCTGTTGGCCGACATCGACGAGAACACCGTCGACATGACGCCCACCTACGACGGCACGCGCGAAGAGCCGTTGGTGCTGCCGTCGCGGTTCCCCAACCTGCTCGTCAACGGCAGTCAGGGCATCGCCGTCGGCATGGCGACCAACATCCCGCCGCACAACCTCGGCGAGGTCATCGACGCCACCATCCACCTCATCGACCACCCCGACGCGACCGCCGACGACCTCATGCAGTTCGTGAAGGGGCCCGATTTCCCGACGGGCGGCAGCATCCTCGGCCGCGCCGGCATCATCGACGCCTACCGCACCGGTCGCGGCAGCATCAAGATGCGCGCCACCGCGACGATCGAGGAGACCAAGCGCGGCGGCTACCAGATCATCGTCACCGAGTTGCCGTACCAGACGAGTTGCTCGTCGATCGCCGGGCGCATCCAAGAGCTCGTCGACTCGGGCGAGCTCGAGGGCGTGCACGACGTCAACGACGGTTCGGCCGGGGGCAAGACCCACCTCGTCGTGTCACTGAAGCGCGACGCGAACGCCAACGTGGTGCTGAACAACCTGTTCAAGCTCACGCAGCTGCAGACGAGCTTCGGCGTCAACATGGTGGCGCTCGTCGACGGCGTGCCGCGCACGCTCAACCTCGTCACCGCGCTCCAGGGCTACGTCCGCCACCAGGTCGACGTCATCACCCGCCGCAGCGAGTACCGCCTCGACCGGGCGAAGAAGCGCGAGCATCTCCTCGAGGGACGCATCAAGGCTCTCGACGTCATCGACGAGATCATCGCCCTCATCCGGGCGAGCGACGACGCGGCGGCCGCCAAGGCCGGGCTCATGGCCGAGCCGTACGAGTTCACCGAGCTGCAGGCGACCGACATCCTCGAGATGCGCCTCGCTCAGCTCACGCGGCTCAGCCGCATCGATCTCGAGCAGGAGATCCTCGACATCCGCGCCCGCATCACCGAGCTCGAGTCGATCCTCGCCGACCCCGTCAAGTTGAACGCCGTCATCAAGTCCGAGATGACGGCGATCCGCGACGAGTTCGCCACGCCACGTCTGTGCCCGATCGTGCTCGACACCGGCGAGATGAGCATCGAGGACCTCGTCGAGGACAAAGAGCTCGTCATCCTCATGACCGAGGCGCAGTACGTGAAGGCGGTGCCGGCCGGCAGCTTCAAGACGCAGGGTCGCGGTGGCCGCGGCGTCAGCGGGGCCAAGCTGAAAGCCGACGACATCGTCCACCACGTCATCTTCACCACGGCGCACGCCCACCTGCTCTTCTTCAGCAACCGCGGCAAGGTCTACCGACTGCGTGCCCTCGACATCCCCGAGCGCGAGCGCACGGCGAAGGGCACCCCGATCGTCAACCTGCTGCCCTTGCAGGCGGGCGAGAGCATCCAGGCGATCATCGACACGCGCGACTTCGCCGGCGAGCGCAACCTGTTCTTCGCCACCCGCAACGGCACGGTCAAGAAGACGCCGTTCAACGAGTACGACTCGTCGCGTCGAGACGGTCTGATCGCGATCAACCTGCGCGACAACGACGAGCTGGTGAAGGTCATCGAGACAACGGGCTCCGACGACATCTTCATGGTGGCTCGCAGCGGCATGACCATCAGGTTCAGCGAGACCGAGGTGCGCGCGATGGGCCGGGCCGCGGGTGGGGTGCGCGGCATGAAGCTGCGTGAGGGTGACGAGGTCGTCAGCGTCGACGTCGCTCGTGACGACACAGCGATCCTCATCATCACCGAGTCCGGATACGGCAAGCGGACGCAGCTCGACAAGTTCAACGCACAGGGCCGTGGTGGGCTCGGGGTGATCGGCATCAAGCTCACCGGCAAGAAGGGCAAGGTCGTCGCCGCGTTCATGGTGGGTCTCGAGGACGAGATCGTCGCCGTCTCGAGTGGCGGTGTCACCATCCGGATGCCGGTCCGCGACATCAGCTCGCAGGGTCGCGATGCGACCGGTGTGCGGCTGATGAGCCTCGACGAGGGCCAGACCGTCGCCTCCGTCGCCCCCATCCTCGCCAGCGACGACTGAGTGTGACCTCGCGCCTCGGGCGCCGCATCGTGCGCGTCGCGCACCACCAACGGGTGATGTGGTGGAGGTGACCGATGACGTCGGTTCGGACCGATCGCGGCCAGGCCGTGCTGATGATGACGGTGGTGGTCGTGCTGGTGGCGCTCGTCGCGATCGGCTTCGCGCAGGCGGCCGACGTGGTGCTCGACCGTCAGCAGGCACAGACGGCCGCCGATGCTGCGGCTCTGGCTGGCGTGCACGGTGGCCGCGCCGCAGCCGCTCGCTTGGCCGCGGTCAACGGCGCCGTGCTGGTGTCGTTCCAACAGGACGGGGCGGCGGTGACGGTGGTGGTGTCACGAGGCCCCGTGCGAGCCCGGGCTCGCGCGACGGACGGGCCATGACGTGCCGCGCCGGGTGCGAGCGGGCCGTTCTCTATGCTCGTTCGTGTGACGACTGAGCCGAGCGCGCAGCGAACCCCGTCGCGCGCCGACCGCTCACCTGCGACCGGGGCACCGGCGAAGGAAGTCCGCACCGGCAGCAAGGCCGGTCCGATGAAGCGGCGACCGTCGCGCGTCGAACCCGAACCCGACGACGTCTACGAGCGGTTGAGTGAGCTGGCCGATGCGCCGGCCGACGAGGTCGACGTGTCCGAGCCGATCCCGCTGCCCGAGATCGTCGAGGCCGATCCCAGCCAGATGCTGTCGGCCCCGTCCCCGGACGAGCTCGCCGAGGTCGCCGAGGCCGAGGACGAGGAGCTGCCGGCCGACCTCGAGCCGTCGTTCGCCACATCGGTCGACGCCGACCTGGCGACCGAGGCCGTCGAGACCGCCGACCCGACAGCGACCAACCTGCTGGTGCCGGAGGCGCCGCCGTTGCCGGCACCCGACCGAACCGAGACGGTTCCCGTCGTGCCGGCACCGGCCCCGACCGAGGCGATGCCGGCTGCGGTGATCGGTGAGGACGTCGACGGCAGCTTCGGCCTCGTCCTGCCACAGCGGCCGTTGCAACGGCCGATCGCGTTCCAGCGCGGCAAGCCACGAGTCCGCCGGGTGACGCGGGTAGTACGGCACATCGACCCGTGGAGCGTGTTCAAGGTCGCGCTCGTGTTCAACACGATCCTGTTCCTCACCTGCCTCACGTCCGGCGTGCTGCTGTGGAACGTCGCCAACGCGACGGGCACCGTCGACAACGTCGAGAACTTCTTCGAGCAGTTCGGGTGGTCGAGCTTCGAGTTCAACGGCGGCGAGCTCTACCACAACGCCTGGATCGCCGGCCTGTTCATCGCAGTCGGACTCACCGGTTTCGCCGTGCTGCTGGCGACGCTGTTCAACCTGATCACCGACCTCGTCGGAGGTGTTCGGGTGAGCGTGCTCGAGGAGGAGGTCGTGGCGAGATCCTCGACGACCATCAAGTCGCGCCTGGCCCGCCTCTCCGAACTGGACGAAGCCGGTTGAGTTGGGGCACGGGCGCCCGATAGCGTGGCCGACTGCCGAGAGCGGGGCTATAGCTCAGTCGGTTAGAGCGCATCCCTGATAAGGATGAGGTCACAAGTTCGATTCTTGTTAGCCCCACGGATCACAGCAGTCTCACTCGGTGCTGTGCCCAGCGCGTCGGCCGGAGTTGAGCGAGGTGCGGGAGACCACGCGTGGCGGGAGCGACCGGCGTACCATCGATCTCGATGGCGGCTGTGCGCGGGCAGATCCCTCGCGTCGAGTTGGTGCAACGTGCCCTGGCCGCGCGCATCTGTCTGATCGAGGCGCCGGGCGGCTTCGGCAAGAGCACGCTCGCCCAGCAGGTCACCGACGCGCTCGAGGCCACCACACTGCGCGTGCCGGTGCCACGCGGCTGTGACACGCACGCCGCCCTCGCTCTCGTGGTCGAGGCCGCACGACAAGCCGGTCTCGCCGACCTCGCTGCAGGCGCGGCCCGGACCACGCCGGCGTCGGCCACCGTCGATCTCGGAGAACTGCTGGCCGAGCGGCGCGATCCGGTGTGCATCGTGCTCGACGACGTCGACCGGCTCGATCCCGCGGCAGCGGAGTGGACAGCCGACCTGATCGCAGCGCTGCCCGCCTCGTCACATGCGATCGTGTGCGCCCGGCAGCTCCCCGAACCGATCGGTCGGCTGGGTCGCCGCGACGACGCGATCGTGCTGGTCGCCGCTGACCTGCGCTTCGGTGCGGCCGAGATCGCCTCGCTGTTGGTCGAGCTGGGTGCACACACCACGTCGACCGACGACGTCGCCCTCGTCGCGCACGAGGTGCTCCGTCGGACCGAAGGCTGGCCGGCCGCCGTCGAGCTGCTCGTCACCCGACGCCTGGCGTCACGCACCACCCGAGCCCGCGGTCCGCGGACGCCGACGGACGTGATGACCGAGCTGGTCGAAGGACTGCTCGCCGAGTGCTCGGCGATCGATCGCGAGCGGATCGGGCGGCTGGCGACGCCACCCCTGATGTCTGCAGCAGTCGCCGACGTGGTCGCCGGGCCCGGAGCCCTGGACGTCGCCCTCCGCGTCGGCCTGCCGTGGTCGCGACGAGTCGACGGCTGGTTGCGCCTGCCCGACCCCGTTCGCGACGTGTTGGGAGAGGTGGCGCTCGGCGGCGAGGTGCGACGGCAGGTCGCCCGTCTGTACTGCGACGCCGGCGCGGTGCAGGTCGCCGTCCGGTTCATGCACGCACAGCGAGATCTCGAAGGGTTGGCCGAGGTCGTTGCCGAACGGCGGTGGGTCGACGTCGAGCACGCCGGGGTCTCGTTCGTCCGCGTTGTACTGGCGCTGCTCGGCGGCATCGACGAGATCCGCAACGTCGACCTGCTGCTGACCCTCGCTCGCGGTGTCGAGCACGACGACCGCCCGCTGCGCCGAGACCTGCTCGCACGCGCGGACGTGCTCACCTCGGACGAGGCGACTGCACGCCGACGCGAGGTCGTCGCCGAGCTCGCCCGCGACGCCAGCCGGGGTGGCGACTTCGAGCGCGGTGATCAGCTGGCCCACGAGGTGCTCACATCGGCGGGCTCGTCCGAGTTGCGCGCACGTGCCCAGGCGCTCTTCGCGAGCGGGATGGCCGAGACGTTCCGCTGCACCCCGGTGGCGCTCGCACGCGCACAGGAGCTGCTCCGCGAGTCCGCCGAGTTGAGCGAGCTGGCAGGCGAGTTCCGCTGGGCCTCCGATGCCCTGCTCCGGCTCGGCTACGCGGTGTCGTTCCACGGTGGGCAGATCGACGCAGCCATCGCCGACATCGAACGGGCTCTCGCGCTCGCCCCGGTCGCTGACCGCGACCGCGCGGTCGCGTTGACGTACGCGATGGACGTGCTCGACCATGCCGGGCGCATCGCCGACGCAGAGGCTGCCGGTCTCGAGGCGCTCGAGATCGGCCGTCGGCTCGGCGACCAGATGGTCATCGGCTTCGCGTGCTGGAGCAGCGCCTGGGTTGCCGCTCACGCCGGTGATCACGAGGCGACCTTGGCGTGGCTCCACGAGGTCGAGCAACACGCCGGTCGGTGGATGGAGGAGGGATGGGGAGCCGAGTTCGCACTGACCGCGGGCGACATGCTGGCCGGCCTCGGCGACGAATCCGGTGCCCGCCGATACTTCGAGCTGGGGTGCGACCGCGCCAGGCGGCACGGCATCGATGACGCCATCGGTCCGGCCGAGGCGCGCATCGAAGCGTGCTTCGGCGACCCGGTGCGCGCCGAAGCGATCCTCGCCGATCTCGACGGTCGTCCGTTCGCTGTTCCGCGCAACCGATGGCTGCGCTCGCTGTTGCGCGCTTTGGCCGCACACCGTGTCGGCGACGCCGACGCAGCGCGGAGTCACCTGGCCACAGCCCGCCTGGAGGCGGCGCGATGCGGCTACCCGGACCTGCCGCAGCGCCAGGAGCGATGGATCGTCGAGCATTTGGCGGTGTACGACGACCAGCAGGTCGAGGGTGCCGCGGCCGTCGCCGACATGCGCCTGCTCGGTGACTTCTGTCTGCGCATCGGTGGCGAGGACCGCACGCCGCCGGCCGGACATCCCGCGACGTTGCTCAAGCTGGTCGCGCTGCGCGGGCCGATCACTGCGGCAGAGCTGATCGAGGCGCTGTGGCCCGAGGTGGACGAGACCACCGGCCGCTCGCGTCTGCGCAACACGTTGAACCGCATGCGGAACCGGTCCGGCAACGTGGTCGTGCGACGTGGCGAACTGCTGGCAATGGCTGCAGGTGTGACGGTCGATGCCATCGAGTTCGAGGCGGCGGCGGCGGCTGCTCTCGCGGCGCCGTCGCAGGTGCGAGCCGGCCTCGCTCGTCAGGCGGTGGCGCGCTACCGCGGCGACCTCTTGCCGGGCGATCGCTACGCGGAGTGGGCCGCCGCACCACGAGAACGGCTCCGCCGTCGCTATCTGGCGCTCACCGATCTGCTTGCCGATGACGCCGAGGCGCGAGGCGACACCGAGGAGGCGGTGAGGCAGCTCGACGCCGCGATGGCGGTCGAACCGCTCGACGATCGCCGTCCCGTCCGCGCGGCCCGGTTGCTCATCGCGCAGGGCCGCCGGTCGTCGGCCAGGGAGCTGGTGGTCCGGGCGATGGCGGTGGTGCGCGAGCTCGGGGTGCCGCCGGGCGCCGAGCTCGCGGAGGTGGCTGCGGAGCTGTCGGACGGCGGCGGCTGATCACCCGAACGGGTACATGCTCGTGAGTCGGACGTTCGTCGGACGTCGGTGCGGCACCATCCGCCCCATGCGAGGACGGACAGGCATCGTGTCGCGCACCAGGCGACCGGTCGTGGCACTGCTGGTCGCGACCATCGCGACCTCGGCGCAGCTGGTACCGGTGGGTTCGCCCCCGGCTCGAGCGGAGGTTCCGCCGGCGTACCACAACCTCGGCGCGCCGCCCGTACCTTGCAACGTCGCCTATGCGCCGAACGAGCACGGCTTGTTCCCGGGGGAGACGGACCCCTACTTCGATCCACCCGTGCAGCTCCCGACGATCGATCCCCCCGGGTGCCTGTACCCCTCGCACCCGGGGCTCTCGATCACCTCGGCGACGGCCACTCGAGTCGGCGACGGCAACATCCGGATCGATCTGCAGGTCCAGCCCGGCTCGGTCACGGTCTTCGGCGTGACGACACAGGTACCGCCGATGGGTGGTGTCGGAGTCATCAACCCCGGATACCGGAACAACACGCGACGCTGGTCGGTGGACGATCCCGAGGTCGAGGAGCTCGCCGACTTCGAGCTTCGCTGCCCCGATGGCCACGGCTTCGGAGGCGATGTCGTCGGGCCGTGGAACCCGCTGAACCCGCCCGGCTGCGAGATCATCGCACGCGACCTGTTCCCGACCCAGGACTACTGGTTCCGCATCACGGTCAACGCCCTCGCGCCGGCCGATCCCAACTTGCCGAGCAGGGTCGATCTCGGATACGCAGAGGCAATCGTGCGGGTCGGTGCGGCGCCGCAGACACCCGACCCCGTCGCGCACTTCACGTGGGAGCGCACGGACCGGCGGACCATCTCCTTCGACGCAACAGGCTCGGCCAACGGGCCGTTCACGAACTACCACTGGGACTTCGGTGACGGCGAGACCGCAGACGGCGCGACGCCGACGACCAGCCACACCTACGCCACCACCGGCACCTACACGGTCGGCCTGACGGTGCGCACGGCGACCGGCGCCACGAACACGGCCACTGCGGAGGTGTCCTTCGGCGGCATCACGGTGAACTCCGACGCTGACCTCCCTCGCGCCGCCGATGCCGACCCGAACGTGTGCGACACCGGTCGGCTGCTCGCAGATGCGCTGCCCGAGTGCACCCTGCGCGCGGCGATCGAGACGGCGAACAGCTCGAGCGATGCCGCCGCGGTCGAGATCGGCTTCGACATCCCCGGCGGTGCGATGCCACACATCGCGCCCTCGACGCCCCTGCCGGTGATCACCCACCCGGTGTCGATCGACGG
>JBFWSW010000062.1:0-22226 GCA_050248155.1 Ilumatobacteraceae bacterium | reverse complement strand
GCGATCGACCGGTACCGGACCGAGAGCGCCGTGATGGTGCCGACGCACTTCGTCCGCCTGCTCGCCCTGCCCGACGAGGTGAAGGCACGCTACGACGTCTCGTCCATGCGCCTCGTCGCGCACACCGGCGCGGCCTGCCCGATCGAGGTCAAGCGAGCGATGATCGAGTGGTGGGGACCGTGCTTCGTCGACGCCTACGGTGCCACCGAGGTGGGGACGACCTGCTCGATCACGAGCCAGGAGTGGCTCGAGCACCCTGGTTCGGTCGGTCGCCCCATCCCGCCGTTCGAGGCCGTCGTGGTGGACGACGACGACCACGAGGTCGGCCCGAACGTCGAGGGCCGCCTCTACTTCCGCGACACCACCGGTCGCGGCATCGTCTACCCGAACGACCCGGTCAAGACCGCGGCCGCGCACATCGCTCCGGGCGTGTTCACGCTGGGCGAGATCGGGTACGTCGACGACGACGGCTACGTGTACATCACCGACCGCTTCAGCGACATGGTCGTGTCCGGCGGGGTGAACATCTACCCGGCGGAGGCAGAGCAGGTGCTCATCCGGCACCCGCAGATCGCCGACGTCGCCTGCATCGGCGTGCCGCACGCCGAGATGGGGGAGGAGCTGAAGGCGCTCGTCGTCGCGGCGGACCCCGCCGACCCACCGGTGGCCGACGAGGTGATCGCCTACTGCCGCGAGCACCTCTCGCACTACAAGTGCCCACGCAGCGTCGAGATCGTCACCGATCTCGGACGCAACTCGATGGGCAAGCTCAACAAGCGATCGCTGCGCGCGTCTGTCTCGGGTGCAGTGGGGTGACCGGCCGGATCACCGTCCGCCCCCTGGGCGTCACCTTCCTGCTGCACGAGGGCGAGACGCTGATGGCCGCCGCCGAGCGCGAGGGCTACTACTGGCCGACCATCTGCCACGGCAACGCGCAGTGCAACCGGTGCGCGGTGAGGGTGCTCGAGGATGATGGGTTGCTGCCGCACTCGCAGACCGAGATGACCGGGCTGCGCCACGTGGTGTGGCGCGGGCGCGACGAGGATCTTCGTGATCGGCTCGCATGCCAGCTGCGCGCGAACGGGCGCGCAGTGGTGGAGAAGCGCGGTGTGCGCGCGAGGCTGCCGCACGAGATGGGAGAACAGGGGGATCACCGATGACCGACGCGGACGAGGTGCTGCTGGTCGACGAGCCGTTGCCGAAGGTGCGCCGGCTGACGATGAACCGTCCCGAGAAGCGCAACGCGCTCAACGACGCGCTCCGGGGTGCGCTGTTCGACGCGTTGCGGGCGGGTGATCGCGATCGGAACGTCTCGGTGATGGTCATCCGGGGCGCCGGGTCGTGCTTCTCGGCCGGCTACGACCTCGGGTCGCCGAACCGTGACGTCGAGCGCTCGATCGCCAAGGTCGACGGATGGTGGTCGCGCCACGTCGTGAACAACTGGTTCGAGATGTGGGACATGGCGACCCCGATCATCGCCCAGGTGCACGGCTACTGCCTGGCCGGCGGAACAGAGCTGGCGACGGCCTGCGATCTCGTGTACGTCGCCGAGGATGCCGCGATCGGCTATCCGCCCGTGCGGTTGATGTCGCCGCCGGACATGCAGTGGCAGACGTGGTTGATGGGTCTGCGCCGTGGCATGGAGGCACTGCTCACGGGCGACTCGATGACCGGGGTTGAAGCAGTCGCGAGTGGCTTCGCGAACCGTGCGTTCCCGGTCGCGGATCTCGACGACGCAGTCCTCGCCGTCGCCGAGCGAGTCGCCAAGATCCCGGGCGACCTGCTCGCGCTCAACAAGCGCGCCGCGCACCGCGCGATGGAGGTGATGGGCATTCGCGCCGGCATGCGCGCGACCGCCGAGATCCAGGCGCTCGGGTTCCACCAGGCGTCGTCGGCCGAGTACATGGCGTCGTTCGCGACCAAGGGTGTGACAGCAGCGCTGAGCGAGCGCGACCGGGGCTTCGGCGACTACCGCGAGCGGTCGGCCGAGGGCTGACGCCACGACGATCGGCCAGCGGCGCGGCAAATCGGCCGGAAATAATTGACCGATCAGTTCTATTGCTGTCAGACTGCAACACGGTGGCGTGGGGCCACCAGACCGTAGGGGGAAGAGGGGGATTTCATGACGGTTCGATCCAGGTCGCGCGCACGCGCCATCTTCTTGGTTGCGGGTGCGCTGTCGCTCGTCGCCGCCGCGTGCGGCGGGGATGACGACGACGACACCGCCGGCACAACCGCAACGACTGCGCCGCCGGCCTCGGCCTCGCCGACGACCGCCGGAACGGAGACCACGACCGCTGACACCGGGGCACCGGCGACGAGTGCTGCCACCGGCAGCACCGAGCCCGGCGGCTCCGGCGGCTCGGCCGGGTGTCCCGAGATCGACGACTCGATCGACGCCGACGAGGGCAACGGAGCGGGTCGCTTCATCTCCGATCTCACGTGCGCGGCCGCGTCGCCGCTCAAGGCAGAGGGCGATCCGATCGTCATCGGGTTCCAGAACCTCGAGGGCGACCCGAACGGCAGCTTCCCCGAGTTCTCGCTCACGGCACAGGCAGCCGTCGACTACATCAACAACGAGCTCGGTGGTCTCGGAGCCGACATCCAGAACGGTGTCCCGGGTCGGCCCATCCAGCTCGAGGTGTGCAAGTCGGTGGTGTCTCCCGACGACTCGCAGCGGTGCGCGAACGAGCTGTTGACCGACGATCCGTTCATGGTCTTCTCGAGCATCAACTTCTTCGGCAACCAGTTCCCGATCTACGCGGCCGCGAACATGCCCGTCGTCGTCATCACGCCGATCACCGTCGGTGACTTCACGTCGCCCGGCGTGTACTCGATCGGTGCAGGCGGCGGGTGCTTGGGCGTCCACACCGGGCTCGTCGAGTTCGTCACGACCGACCTGAAGGCCACGCGCGTCGCGGTCCCGTGGGCCGACACGCCGCCCGGCGTCGTCTGCTACTACGACCTCGAGAACAAGCCCCTCGAGGTGTTGAAGGGCGCGACCCCCGGCGACTCCGAGCGGGCCGGCAGCCTCCCCGACCTCGAGCACATGGGCGTCGCCATCAAGCCGGCCACACCGGACGTGACCCCACAGGTCACCCAGGTGCTCGACTTCGATCCCGATGCGATCATGTTCTCGGCCCAGGGTGCCGACTGCTGGAACCTGGTCGACGGACTCGGCCGGCTGGGGTGGACCCCCGACCAGATCCCGCTCGTCCTGTCGGGCGCCTGCATCGACTTCGCGGCGATGAGGGATGCGGGCGATCTCGCGAAGGGCATCTACTTCGTGGGGGCGTCGGGCGCCGTGCTCAACGACCCGTCGACGATCACCAACGCTCGTGACAAGTTCGAGGCCGAGAACTACCAGACCAAGCCGGTCGAGTACGGCCTCGCGCAGGACGAGCTGACCAAGGGGTTCGCCACCCAGAGCTGGAGCGCGCTGCTCTCGCTGTGGGAGCTCTCGAGCAACATCGTGGTCGGCGGCGGCGAGCTCACCCAGGAAGCCATCAGCGCGGCGTACGCCGAGACCGACAACCAGCACCTCTTCGGCTCGACGCCGATGTCGTGCTCGACGGCACCAGCTCCGTACGTGGCTGTGTGCAACTCCGAGGTCAGCGCCACGCAGTGGAACGGCAGCGAGCTCGAGCCCGTTCGTGAGCGGTTCTCGGGCATCGGCCTGGTCGCCGGCACCGAGCTGAAGCCCGGGCCGTGACCCGGTGGTCTGCGTCCGGGGGCGGGTCCCCCGGACGCAGACCGTGATCCACAGGCACGACGACACGAGAGGCGATTGATTCGTTGCAAGATGTGAGCTTCTACCTGTTGCTCGGGCTCGGGCTCGGCGCGCTGTACGCGATGCTCGGCACGGGACTGGTCATCGTGTACCGGGGCTCGGGTGTGATCAACTTCGCACAGGGCGCCTTCGCCATGTACGGCGTGCTCACCTTCGACGAGGCACGGCGCAACGGCATGCTGCGGCTGCCGTGGGTCGACTTCCTCCCGACCAGATCCGTCAACCTGCCGGTGTCGATCCGGCTGTCGGACGCAGGCGTGCCGACCGTCGTCGCCTTCGTCATCGCCGTGGCGATGGCCGTGGTCATCGGCCTGCTCGCCCACTTCCTGGTGTTCCGCCCGCTGCGCAACGCTGCCGCGCTCGGCAAGGTCGTGGCATCCGTCGGCGTGATGCTGTACCTGCAAGGTGTGGCCCAGCTCAACTTCGGCGGCACCGGACGGCAGCCGACGAGCATCGTCCCGGATGGGGCGATCCAGAACTTCCTCGGGCTCGGCAAGGCGTTCCCCGTGGGCGCGCTCTGGGCGGTCGCGATCGCCGTCGCGATCGCGATGGTGCTCTGGTCCCTGTTCAAGTACACCCGCGTCGGTCTCGCGACGCGCGCCGCCGCCGGCAACGAGAAGGGCGCGGTGCTGCTCGGGTACTCGCCCCAGATGCTCGCCGCGCTCAACTGGGTCATCGCATCGGTGGTGGCAACCGTCGGCGCGATCGTCGTCGGGCCGATCGCCGGCTCGCTCACGCCGATCGGCCTCAGCCAGCTGGTCGTCGGTGCGCTCGGCGCCGCGCTGGTCGGCGGGCTGCGTTCGATCCTCGTCGCCTGCTGGGGCGGTCTCCTGCTCGGTGCCGCGCAGTCGTTGCTCGGGTTCTGGTCCGACAAGAGCTGGTTCCCGGCCATCCTCCGGTCCGGAGCGCGCGAAGTGGTCCCGCTCGCGGTCATCGTCCTCGTGCTGTTCCTCCGCGGCAAGAACCTGCCGCAGCGAGGAGCGATCGAGGAGAAGCGACTCCCCCTCTCACCGAGGCCGGTGCGCGTCCCACAGCACGCGGCGGTGTGGAGCATCATCGTGATCGCCGTCGCCTTCCTGGTCGAGGACAGTGGGTCGCGCACCGTCTTCGCGTTCGCGTTGACGACGTCGTTGATCGCCTCGATCCTGATGCTGTCGATGGTGGTCGTCACCGGCTACGTCGGTCAGATCTCGCTCGCCCAGATGTCGCTCGCCGGCATCGCGGCCTTCTTCATGGCGCGGATGATGGCCGACGGCTCGACCACCATCAGCAACCCGTTCCCGGTGAACGGTCCGGGCCTGCCGTGGCCGATCGCGGCCGTGCTCGGTGTGCTCGCCGCGGTCGTCGTGGGCGTGCTCGTCGGTCTGCCGGCCGTCCGCATCCGCGGCGTGCAGCTCGCCGTCGTGACCATCGCTGCGGCCATCTCGCTGCAGACGCTGTACTTCGAGAACCAGAAGGCCACCGACCTCAGCGCAGGCGCACCGGCGAACGTGCGCCCCGCCAGCCTGTTCGGCATCGATCTCCGCTCGATCGGCGACAGGGGCCTCACCGACCGGCCGGAGTTCGCGATCTTCGTCCTCGTCGTCCTGGTCGCGTGCATGATCGCCGTGGCGAACCTGCGGCGCAACGGCACGGGACGGCGATTCCTCGCCGTGCGAGCCAACGAGCGAGCTGCCGCGGCGTCAGGCATCAACGTCTCGCGAACGAAGCTGCTGGCGTTCGGCATCGGGGCCGGCATCGCGGGCGTCGGCGGTGTGATGCTGGGCTTCAAGCAGAACGACGTGTCCTCGGCCAACTTCGTCTACCAAGCAAGCCTCGCCTACCTCGCCTTCGCCTACCTCGGAGGCATCACGTCGATCAACGGTGCGATCGTCGGCGGACTGCTCGCGCCTGCCGGGGTGATGACGGTGCTCAGCAACTACTTCCTCGAGGGCACGAACATCGATCAGTACGTCACGGTGCTCGGTGGGGCAGCACTGGTCTTCACGGCGATCGCCAACCCGAACGGCATCGCCCCCGAGCTCCAGCACGCGTTCCGCCATCTCGGCACCTGGCTGCGTCGAGCACGAGGAGCCGAGTGGTCGGCGCTGCTCAAACGGATCGGCCCCGCGTTCGTGGTGGGCGCGGTGATCGGATACCTCGTCTGGCCGCTGCGCGTCGACAGCTACAGCAAGGTCTGGATGCCCATCCTCGGTGGCATCCTCGGCATCATCGTGCGAGGCATCGTCATCCAGGTGCGCCACGCCATGGCCGAGCGCAAGCGGCTGCGCGACGGCGATCGCCCCGATGCCTCCACGGTCGGCGTCGACGTCAAGCTGGCGGGGTCGGCCTGATGGCGCTGCTCGAGACCCGTGCGCTGACCGTTCGGTACGGCGGTCTGGCCGCGAACCAGAACATCGACCTCGACGTCGAGCAGGGCAGGCTCGTCGGGTTGATCGGCCCCAACGGAGCCGGCAAGACGACGTTCATCGACGCGATCACCGGGTTCACCCCCGTGTCGTCGGGCTCCGTGCGCTTCGACGACGTCGACCTCGACGGGCACGCGCCCGATCAGCGCGCACACCTCGGCATGGCGCGCACCTTCCAGTCGCTCGAGCTGTTCGAGGACCTGACGGTGCGCGACAACCTGCTCGTCGCGGCTCAGCGTCCGCGCTGGTACGCCTTCCTCCTCGACCTGCTGCACGTGTGGCGCACCGACAGCGCCCAGCAGGAGCAGGTGGAATCCGCGCTCGATGCGCTGGGGCTGCTGCCGATCGCCGACGCACTGCCGAGCGACCTGTCGCACGGTCAACGCAAGCTCGTGGGGCTCGCCCGCGCCCTGGCCGCTCGTCCCAAGCTGCTCCTCCTCGACGAGCCGGCCGCCGGTCTCGACACGGCCGAGAGCCAGCTGCTCGGCTCGCACCTGCGCTCGTTCCTCGGCCTCGGCACGACGATCTTCCTGATCGATCACGACATGGGGCTGGTGCTGAACGTGTGCGACGACATCTACGTGCTCGACTTCGGGCGGATCATCGCCCACGGCACACCGAACGAGATCCGCAGCGATCCGGCGGTCATCACGGCCTACCTCGGTCAGTCCGCCGGCGAGACGCAGGCACGCGAAGGCACCCGGCTGGCTGCGGCGAGGGACAGCGAATCATGAGCGCCGAGCCGACCGAGCGAGCCGCTGCTCCGCTCGTCGAGGTCGTCGGCCTGCACGCCGGCTACGACAACATCGCCGTCGTGCGCGACCTCGACCTCGTCATCAACCCCGGCGAGGTGGTCGCCCTGCTCGGACCCAACGGGGCGGGGAAGACGACCACGCTGCTCACGATCTCGGGCCTCTTGAGCGCGATCGAGGGCAAGGTGTCGGTGATGGGGCGCAACATCGACGGCGTGGCGCCGTACAAGGTCGCCCAGCTCGGCCTCGCCCACGTCGCCGAGGATCGCTCGTTGTTCTTCGACCTCACGGTGCACGAGAACATCCGGCTGGGCGTGAAGGGCGACCGCGCCGACCGATCCGCCGCCTACGAGCGGGCGATGGAGCTGTTCCCAGCGCTGCAGAACCTCACCAAGCGCAACGCAGGGCTGCTGTCGGGTGGCGAGCAGCAGATGCTCGCGATGGCACGCGCGCTCGTGTCGAGCCCGAAGTGCCTCCTCGTCGACGAGATGAGCCTCGGTCTGGCACCGATCATCGTCGAGCGGCTCCTCCCCATCGTGCGTCGCATCGCCGACGAGACGGGCTGCGGCGTCATGATCGTCGAGCAGCACGTGCACATGGCGCTCGAGGTCGCCGACCGTGCCTACGTGCTGAACCACGGCGAGCTCGTCATGCAGGGCACCGCCGACGAGCTGCGCAGCAACCGCGATCTGCTCGAGTCGAGCTACCTCGGCGAAGCCGCACTCGACTGATCCGCCGATGACCTCGCGTCCACGACCGTTCCGCTTCGGTCTGCAGAGCTACGCACCCGAGTCCGCCGACGCGTGGCGACGCCAGGCACGTCGCGCCGAAGAGCTGGGGTTCTCGACGTTCAGCGTGGCCGATCACGTCATCGGTCCGGGCCCGGCGCTGAAGGCCACGGCACACCCGGTCCAGACCGTCGCCGCGATCCCGGCCATGGCGGTCGCGGCGGAGGCGACCGAACGGATCGTGATCGGCTCTCGGGTGCTCTGCACCGACTATCGCAACCCCGTGATGCTCGCGAAGGAGCTCGCCACGCTCGACTTCTTCTCGGGTGGCCGGCTCGAGATCGGCCTCGGCGCAGGATGGCTCGAGAACGAGTACGACGCGATCGGCATCGCCTTCGAGCCGGCCGGCGTGCGGATCGACCGTCTCGAGGAGACGATCGCGCTTCTGCGGGCGAGCTTCGCCGGGGGTCAGCTCGACCAGGTGGGCAAGCACGTCCACGCGGTCGGGTTCGAGGCCGTTCCTCGGCCCGCCGGTCGACCGACGCTGATGATCGGTGGGGGCTCGCCGCGAGTGCTCGGCCTCGCCGGTCGCGAGGCCGACATCGTGAGCCTCAACTTCGACAACTCATCCGGGCGGATCGGGGCCGAGGGCGTCGGGTCGTCCACGGCCGAGCTGACCGAGCGCAAGATCGAATGGATCCGGCAGGGCGCCGGAAGCCGGTTCGACGACATCGTGATCGAGATCGGTGCGTACTTCACCGTCGTCACCGACGACCTCTCGACCGTCGAGAAGATGGCGGCGATGTTCGGGCTGGCGCCCGACGTGTTCGCCGAGCATCCCCACGCCCTCATCGGTTCCGTCGACGCCATCTGCGATCAGCTCGTCGCCCGACGCGAGCGCTTCGGCATCAGCTACGTCACCTTCGGCGCGTCGGTCCTCGAAGCGGTCGCCCCGATCGTCGCACGACTGGCCGGTACGTGAAAGGACGCGCATGACCGACACCCTCGCCCACTTCAACCCGTTCGACCCGGCAACCCTGCAGTGCCCGTTCCCGCACTACGCGACCATGCGCGAGCAGGCGCCCGTCCACTTCGTCGAGCAGTTCGGCGTGCACCTCGTCACCCGCCACGATCTCGTGATGGAGGTGCTGCGCGATCCGCAGACGTACTCGTCGCTGTTCGGGACGACGTCGATGCCTCTCGGAGACGAGGCCAAGCGGCGGATGGCCGCGGTCATCGCCGAGGGGTACCCGCGCGTGCCGACGATGCTCACCGCCGATCAACCCGAGCACACTCGCTACCGACGACTCGTGGCCAAGGCGTTCCACCCGCAGTCGATCGCCGAGCTCGAACCCGTCATCCGCCGGATCACAACGAGGTTGATCGACTCGTGGATCGATCGCGGCACGATCGAGTTCGTCCGCGACTTCGGCGTCCCGCTGCCCGTCGAGGTCATCGCCCACGCGCTGAACGTGCCCGACGAACGACTCGCCGACTTCAAGCGGTGGTCCGACGACTCGATCGCGGGAATCGGCACGAACATCTCGCTCGAGGCGCGCCTCGAGGCCGAGCGAGGTGTCAACGAGTTCCAGCACTACTTCGCCGAGCAGCTCGAGATGCGCCGTGCCGAGCCGCGTGACGACCTGCTGACCCATCTGCTGAACGCGCGCATCGATCACGACGACACCGAGGTCGAGGACAAGCGCCCCCTGGACGTGCCCGAGATGCTCAGCATCATCCAGCAGCTGCTCGTCGCCGGCAACGAGACCACCACCAAGATGCTCACCGAGATGATGCGGTTGCTCGGTGAGCGACCGGAGGAGTGGGACCTGTTGCGCCGCGATCCGCACCGGATCGAGCGGGTGGTCGAGGAGACGTTGCGGTTGGCGACCCCCACCCAGGGCATGTGGCGGGTGGTGACGCGCGACGTGACGCTCGGTGGCGTCGAGCTGTCGGCCGGGTCGCGCATCGTCGTGGTGTTCTCGTCGGCGAATCGTGACGAGGCGATCTACGCCGACCCCGACGAGTTCGACCCCGATCGCGAGAACCTCCGGTTGCACCTCGCCTTCGGCAAGGGCATCCACTTCTGCCTCGGCGCGAACCTGTCTCGGCTGGAAGGTCAGGTCGCGCTGCAGGAGCTCACCAGGCGCATCGCCGGGTTCCGCCTCTCCGACAGCAACCGGTACGAGTACTTCCCGAGCTTCATGCTGCGCGGCCTCACCCGGCTCGACATCGAGTTCACCCCGGCATGACGGCGTCGGCGAAGGTCGCGGTCGTCACCGGGTCGAGCCGGGGCATCGGCCGGGGCACTGCCATCGCGTTCGGCGAGCGCGGGTACACCGTGTACGTCACGGGCCGCTCGACCGGCGACGGCGAGCTCACGATCGACAGCACCGCGCGTCGCGTCGACGAGGCCGGAGGCCACGGCATCCCGGTTCGCACCGACCACGGCGTCGACGCCGAGATCGAGGCGTTGTTCGAACGTGTGAGGGACGAGAGCGGCCACATCGACGTCCTCGTCAACAACGTCTACAAGATCCCCGATCCGCCGGCGTGGGGTGGCGGGTTCTGGGACCATCCCGTGTCGATCTGGGACGACCAGGTGGGCATCGGGCTGCGCGCGCACTACGTCGCCTCGTGGCATGCCGCGCCGTTGCTCTTCGCTGCCGGAGCCGGTGGTGCGATCGTCAACGTCTCGTCGCCGGGCGGGCAGAGCTACCACTTCAGCTCGTCCTACGGTGCCGGGAAGGCCGGACTCGACCGGTTGAGCGCCGACATGGCGATCGAGCTGGCCCCGAAGGGCATCGCGTGCTGCGCCGTGTACCCGGGGTCCGTCGCGACGGAGTTCATCCGCGAGTGGGCTGAGCAACGTGGTAGCGATCTCAGTGAGGCACAGACGCCGCTCGGTGTCGGCCGGGCCATCGTGGCGCTGGTCGAAGCTCCCGATCTGATGCAGCGCAGCGGCACCATCCAGTGGATCGAGGACGTGGCCGGCGAGTTCGGCGTCACCGACGAGCACGGGCGCGCCCTCGCGCCCTACGTCCGCCGGATCAGATGATGTTGATCGCGTCGAGCGTGCGCGCGGTGGCCTCGTCGGATGCCTCGACGCCGCAGGACCGCCAGTCGCAGCGCTTGGTCGCCCAGGCGACGAAGTCGTGCGCGGTCGTGGTGACGGTCGGCAGTGCCGGGTCGGCGCCGGGGACGACCTCCCAGCCGCCCGACTCCGCCGGACGCAGCGCATGAACGCCGTGTGAGCCGTCGAAGGCCAGGTTCACACCTTGGTCGCACGATGCGAGGGCGGTCGCGCACATCTGCGGCAACCCCGCCAGCATCCACTCGAGCGTCGCGTCGAGGGCGGCCTCGTCGCGGGGCAGCGCGGCAGCCGCCCGGATGGCGGCGCCGATGTCGTGGCGGAGATGGCAGTAGTGGTCGAACACGATCGCGTTGGCGAGGATGTGCATCGGGTGGCTGCCGAGGTTGCCGAGGGGGATCACCGTGTCGGCCAACGGGGGTTCCTGCATGGCCGTCAGGGTCGCGATGCCCTTCTCGGCCCATTCGCGGTACTCGTCGAGCACCTGCTCGGTCGTCCAGTCTCGACGAGCCCGGACCGGCACCTCGGCGTTCACCTCGGCGTCGTCGGACGAGCCGCCATCGATCGTGCCGGGGTCGGCGATGAGGTGGAACGTCGAGGCCATGTGCTGGACGACGTCTTGCACCCGCCAGCCATCGCATCCGCTCGCCGCCTGCCAGTCGGCGTCGTCGAGCGATGCGAACAGCACCACCGCACGCTCGTGCTCGGCGCGGAGCGACTCGATCGCTGCGGCGGTCACCGCTGAACCGTCGGCTGCTGCGCGACGTAGCCGTCGAGGAGCGTGTGGAAGCGTTGGCCGCCGCCCTCGTTCCGACCGAACATCACGTGCTGCTTCGCGCGGGTCGAGAGCGCACGCTGGAGTCGGAGACCGGTGTAGTAGTCCTCGTCACGCACCACGCGCTCGAGGAAATCGGCGACGGCGAGCGCCTCGGTGCGACGCTCGTCGGTCGGTTCGGTCGCGACGAAGTAGTTCTGGATGGTCAATGATGACCCGGGCGCATCGCCGGGGAAGAGTTGGCTGATCAGACCGCCGCCGTTGCCGCCGGCGAAGCTCACGTGGGGGAAGATCGTCCAGACCCCGCCGCACATCCTGTCGAGGTTCCACTCGTCCTCGGGGACGTCCTGCAGGGGAAGCAGGCTCGGGTCGGGTGATGTCATGCGCTGGTGTGGTCCCCACTCGTAGTAGATCGGCTTGTTGCTGATGTCGGGGCCGAAGCTGTTCCGGTGCAGGAACGGCAGGTGGTAGAAGTCGAGGTAGCCGTCGTACGCGATCTTCCAGTTCGGGCCCATCAGTTGGCGCTGCGAGACGAGGTGCCAGTCGCCGAAGCCGAAGAAGTCGAGCACCTGGTCGTACCCGCACAGGTGATCGTCGATGTTCATGGGCGTGCCGGGGGTCAGCACCACGAAGATCAGCCCTGCGCGCTCGGCGACCGGCAGCGGGGTGAGGCCGAGGCAGCTCGTGTCGACGTCGCCGAAGTACTCACGATCGGTCACGCCGACGAGGTCGCCCTTCGTGTCGTAGGTCCAGTTGTGGTACGGGCACGCGAACCGGCGAGACGTGCCGGCCCCGTCCGGCACGACGACCGCGCCGCGGTGGCTGCACGCGTTGACGAACGCACGCACCTCGCCGCCCGTGCCGCGGGTGAGCAGCACCGGCACGTCCATCACGGTCATCGCCTTGTACGAGTTGGGACCGCGCAGCTCACCCCCGAGGGCGAGCATCAGCGGGGTGCGCTTGAACATCGCGACCTCGCGCTCCCATCGAGCCGGATCGAGGTAGTGCTCGGCCGGGACGCGCAGCACGTCAGCGGTCTGCGACGGCGTGTTGCCGGCGAGGACGTGGGCGATGTTGTCCTTTGCCATCTCGATGAGCTGCGATCGGTTCGTCGGCGTCTCGACCGCGGCGAGCGAGCGCGCGATCGGACCTGGTGGGGAGGTCGGCGATCTTCTCGGTTGGGGGCGCATGTCCGGAATGCTAATTGATCGGATGATTTATTCTTGACGTGGGGCGCGATCGTGTCGAGAATCGAGCAGAACTGGGGAAGGGGTGTGCCATGGCGATGACCGACGAGGTGCCTGTCCACCTGCGCGGGAACGGCGCGCCGGTGCACGACGAGCGCACGATCACCGACCTCGAGGTGCGAGGCGCGATCCCAACAGAGCTCGACGGGCGCTACGTGCGCAACGGTGCGAACCCGATCACGGGGTGGAGCGATCACCCGTTCCTCGGCGACGGGATGCTGCACGGCATTCGGCTGCGCGACGGACGGGCGGAGTGGTATCGCAACCGCTACGTGCAGACACCGTTCATCGCCGATCCGTCCAAACCGGTCATCGACCTCGAGTCGGGCGTGATGGACATGCGCGATTCGAAGGCGAACACCAACGTCGTCGGGCACGCGGGACGCATCTTCGCGTTGGAGGAGGGCCACTTCCCCTACGTGGTGGACGGCATGCTCGACACCGTCGGCCCCACCGACTTCGGTGGCGCGCTGACCGGGCCGTTCACCGCCCATCCGAAGATCTGCCCGGAGACAGGCGAGATGCTCGCCTTCGGCTACTCGCTGTTCGAGCCGTACCTCACCTACCACCGGATCTCGGCCGACGGACGGCTGGTGCAGTCCGAGCCGATCACCGTGGGCGGGCCGACGATGATGCACGACTTCAACATCACTCGCAACCACATCGTGGTGATGGATCTGCCGGCCGTGTTCGACCTCGAGCTGGCGCTGCGCGGCGAGCTGCCGATCACGTGGGGGAGCGACTACCCCGCCCGTCTGGGTGTGATGCCGCGCACGGGCAACGACGCCGACGTGGTCTGGTACGACATCGCGCCCTGCTACGTCTTCCACCCCATGAACGCGTACGAGGACGGCGACCGGATCGTCCTCGACGTCGCCCGGCTCGACCACATCTGGCGCGACGGGCCGATGGACTTCCCAGCGCCGTACCTCTGCCGGTGGACGATCGACACGACCTCCCGGACGGTAACCGAGGAGCAGGTCGACGATCTCGCTGCCGAGTTCCCGCGCGTGGCCGATCGCGTGACCGGGCTCCGCCATCGATACGGCTACATGATGGCCACGGCGAACGAGGCCGCGTTCTCCGACCTGTCCAGCGCGAACGGCGTGATCGCGAAGTACGACCGCGACACCGGAGCGCGCTCGACGATCGAGCTGGGCCGAGGGCGGATGCCGGGCGAGGCGGTGTTCGTGCCACGCGACGGCTCGCAGGCCGAAGACGACGGGTACCTGATGACGTACGTGCACGATTCGAACACGGGGATCAGCGAGTTCGTGATCTTCGACGCCGAGACGATGAGCGCCGAGCCCATCGCGTCGGTGTCGTTGCCCCGCGTACCGTTCGGGTTCCACGGGAACTGGATCGATGCCGGTGTCGCGGGCTGAGCCGGCCGACCGGCTGCAGGCCGCGCTCGACCTGCGACCGGAGCTGGGCGAGCTGTTCAACGACTACTACGGGCAGCTCTGGGCCGACTCCGTCGTCGATCCCGTCCTGCTCGAGCTGTGCCGGCTCCGAATCGCGACGTTGCTCGGCGATCGTCGTCAGCAGATGCTGCGCGACCGATCCGCCATCGACGCAGGCCTCACCGAGGAGAAGGTGGCCGATCTCAGCCGATATCCGACCTCGCCGCTGTACAGCGATCGGGAACGCGCCTGCCTCGACTACGCCGAGCACCACGTGATGGACGTCCACTCCATCACCGATGCCGATGCCGAGCGCGTCAAGGCCCACTTGACCGACGAGGACTTCGTCGGCTTCACCGTCGCGATCGGCCTGCTCGAAGGTGTCGGACGACTGCGGCTCAGCCTCGGCGCGTCCGGTCCCGTCCCCGACCATCCCGTCGTCGTCGCACATCCCGGCTCGGCCGAGCCGCTGTCCCCAGAGGAGCCCCACTGATGTCGACCACCCCTCGTGTCTCGTCCGCGATCGACGGCGAGGAGGCATCGCTGCGCAACGCGCTGGCACACCAGCCTCGGCTCGCCGCAGCCTTCAGCCACATGTACGGCACGATGTGGAACGACGGCGTGCTCGGGCAGGCGCTGAAGGAGACCATCCGCATGCGCAACGCACGGGTGACCGACTGCGGCTTCTGCAAGTTCGTGCGGTTCGACGGTGCGCAGCGGGCAGGTTTGACCGAGGACCAGGTCGAGCAGATCGTCGACGGCCACGAGCGCTCGACGCTCTCGCCGCGGCAGAAGCTGGCGCTCCGCTTCACCGACGGATACCTGCACGACCCGGCGCGGGTGCCCGACGAGCTGATGGACGAGCTGCGCGGTGAGTTCAGCGATGCCGAGATCGTCGAGATGGGTC
This sequence comes from Ilumatobacteraceae bacterium, assembly GCA_050248155.1. Classification (GTDB taxonomy): domain Bacteria; phylum Actinomycetota; class Acidimicrobiia; order Acidimicrobiales; family Ilumatobacteraceae; genus VFMC01. The sequence goes on along the minus strand of JBFWSW010000062.1, from coordinate 7,125 downwards.
TCGCGCTGACGATGTACATGAGCATGGCCAAGGTGCTCATCTCGCTCGGCACCGAACCCGAGCAGATGGACGTCACCGTGCTGCCGACCCCGCAGCCCCGCGTCGCTGCCGTTCGCTGACGGCGATGACCGTCTCGACCGTCCGCACGTTCTGTCGCTTCTGCCACGCGGCATGCGCGATGGAGGTCGACGTCGACCGCGCGACGAACCGGGTCGTCGGCGTTCGTGGCGATCCGAACGACCCGATCTTCGGCGGGTACACGTGCATCAAGGGACGTCACCTCGCCGATCAGCACCACCATCCGGAGCGCCTGTTCTCGGCGCTCCGGCGGCGGCCGGACGGTGGCTTCGACGAGATCCCGACCGGGCAGGCCTTCGACGAGATCGCTGCGCGCATCCGGTCGATCCTCGACGCGGACGGACCCCGCGCGATCGCGAGCTACTGCGGGACGGCGACCTTCCAGAACGCCGCCGCGCACCCGGTGGCCCGCGCCTTCCACCACGCGATCGGATCACCGTCGTTCTACACCTCGATCACGATCGACCAGCCGGCGAAGATGGTGACGCCGCTCCGACTGGGTGCCTGGGCCGCCGGTCCGCAGCCCTGGTCCACCGCTGACGTCTCGATGGTCGTCGGCATCAACATCGCGGTGTCCATGCTCGGCATCCCCGGCGGCCCCACCTTCGTGAACCCGCTCGCGTCGCTCCGCGCAGCCAAGCGGCGCGGCCTGAAGCTCATCGTCGTCGACCCACGCCGCACCGAGACGGCGGCGATGGCCGACCTGCACCTGCAGGTGACGCCGGGTGAAGATCCGACGCTGCTGGCGGGCATCCTGCGGGTCATCCTCGACGAGGGCCTCGTCGATCACGACTTCTGCGACCGTTGGGTGTCGGGCGTCGATGCGCTCCACCGCGCCGTGCGGGGCTTCGACCTCGACCACGTCGCACGCCGCGCCGGCGTCGACCGTGACGACATCGTGCTCGCCGCGCGCATGTTCGCGGCCGGACCCAGGGGCTCGGTCACCTGCGGCACCGGCCCGAACATGGCACCCAGGGGAACGCTGCTCGAGCACCTGGCCGCGTGCTGCAACGTCGTCTGCGGGCGATTCCCCCGTGAGGGCGAGGAGGTGCAGGGCACCACAGGGGTCCTCGGCCTGACGGGTGCAGCGAAGGCGCCGCGGGCGCAGGTCCGCAACCCGCGGCCCGAGATGCTGACGAACGGACACCAGGCGCGTGTGCGCGGGTTGCGCAGCATCGTCGGGCAGGCACCGACCGCGGCGCTCGCCGACGAGATCCTCGAACCGGGACCCGGCCGGGTGCGTGCGCTGCTGACCGTCGGCGGCAACCCGGTGCTTGCATGGCCCGACCAGATCACCGCCGTGCGTGCGCTCGAGTCGCTGGATCTGCACGTCGCGCACGACATCCGCGTGTCGGCCACGGCGCGGCTCGCGCACTACGTCATCCCGTCGGCGCTCTCGCTCGAACGCCCCGACGTGCCGACCAACGTGGATCGCTGGTTCGAGGTGCCGTACACCATGTACACGCCGTCGGTGCTCGACCCGCACCCCGAAACGGTCGACGAGGCAGGTCTGTACGTCGAGATCGCGCGCCGGCTCGGCCTCACGCTCGAGCTCCCGGGAGGCGCCCTCGGCCCCGACGACGTTGCGTCAGCCGACGACCTCCTCGAGCTGAGCTACCCCTTCGCTCGCGTGCCCTGGGCCGAGCAGCGAGCGACGGTCGGCGGCGTGCTGCGACCCGAGCTCACACAGATCGTGGAAGCCGCCGAACCCGGCTGCGACGATCGCTTCGAGGTGGCCCCCGATGCCGTCGTCGCCGACCTCGCCGAGGTGCGCCACCAGATCGACAGCTACGAGGGGCTCGCCGGCTACGACCGGGCGGTGCACACCCACCGCGTGACGTCGAGGCGACTGAAGGGCGTGTTCAACTCGAGCGGACGCGAGATCGAGGCGCTGCGCGCGAAGGAGGGCACGAGCTTCGCCCACGCACACCCGAGCGACCTGTCCCGTTGGGGCGTGAGCGACGGCGATCTGGTCGACATCAGCTCGCCGCGGTCGACGGTGCGGACCGTCATCAAGGCGGCGCCGGACGTGAAGCCGGGCAGCGTCTCGATGGCCCACTCGTGGGGCGACCTGCCCGGCGAGGCCGGTCCGGCACCCGATCCGAGGACGCTCGGTGACACGACGGGCCGGTTGTCCGACTGCGCGAGCGCCTACGACCCGATCACGGGGTTGCCGGTGATGAGTGCGATCCCGGTCGTCGTCCGGCCGGTGCAGCCCTGACCCGCGCCGCCTCGAGCAGGTCGACGAGCTCGACCGCGCTCACGCTCGCAAGTGGTCGAGGAACCAGTCGCGCGCGGTCAGTGCTGCTGCCTCGAGGGTGCCGGGCTCTTCGAAGAGGTGCGTCGCGCCCGGGATGATCACGAGCCGGGATTCGCACGTCATCGCCGCCCGGGCATCCCGGTTGAGGTCGAGCACGACGGTGTCGCGCCCACCCACGATCAGGAGCGTCGGCGCGGTCACCGTCGGCAGCCGATCACCCGCCAGGTCGGGTCGCCCGCCCCGCGACACCACGGCAGTGATGCCGGAGCCCCGTTCGGCGGCGGCCCACAGCGCTGCCGCCGCTCCTGTGCTCGCGCCGAAGTAGGCGAATCGCAGATCGGCGAGCGTCTGCCGCCGGTTGGCCCACTCCGTCGCCGCCGCGAGGCGACCTCCGAGGAGCGCGATGTCGAACACGTTGCGCCGATCCTGCTCCTCCTGCCGCGTCAGCAGGTCGAAGAGCAGCGTGCCGATCCCCGCGTCCTGCAGGACCGACGCGACGAACTGGTTGCGCGGGCTGTGCCGACTGCTGCCGCTTCCGTGCGCGAACAGGACCAGTCCCACGGCGCCCTCGGGCACGGTCAGGTGCCCCTCCAACCGGACGGCGTCGACGGAGATCTCGACCTCCTCGTCGATCCGCGTCGCGAGATGGGGTGAGCGCGCCAGGCACCGCACCACCTCGTCGTCCGTCGTCTGCGAGAAGTCCCGGTAGAACTGGCCGACGGACATGAAGCCGCGCGGGGTCTCGAGCGCGATCAGCTCATCGGCGTCCGCCCGCAGCCGCGACTCCCAGTCGTCGGGGGCGACGGGGACGGCGAGCACCACACGATCAGCCCCGTGAGCGCGGGCGACCTGGCACGCCGCGCGCGCCGTCGATCCGGTCGCGATGCCGTCGTCGACGACGAGCGCGATCTGCCCGTCGAGCGGCACTCGCGCCCGTTCACCTCGGAATCGACGCGCCCGTCGCTCGAGCTCGTCGCGCTCGCGGGCCTCGACGTGCGCGATCTCCTCCGGACGTACTCCGGCCAGGCGAACCACCTCGTCGTTGATCACTCGAACACCGTCCTCCCCGATCGCGCCCAGCCCGAGCTCTGGCTGCATCGGCACACCGAGCTTGCGCACGACGATCACGTCGAGTGGCGCGTCGAGGGCGAGCGCGACCTCGAGCGCCACGGGGACCCCGCCGCGGGGCAGCCCGAGCACCACCACCGGTTGCCCATGAAAGCGCTGCAACGCTGCGCCGAGCCGCCGACCCGCTTCGGTGCGGTCGTGGAACCTCATCCCTGGCACCTCGCGAGGACGAGCGCACCCGTCGTCTCGCGAATGGCGCACTGGTCGAGCGAGCGGCCGCACAGGGGTGATCCCTCGACGACCTCCACCTCCTCAGACTGGGCGATTGATCGATCCATCCGCTTCCTCCTCCGAAGTTGCAGCAGTGCTCCTTCCACCACGAACTCGAACACCGCGCCGACGGTGGAGAGCGCAGTGCCGACACCCGCGAGGATGAAGACGATGGTGAACACCTTCCCCGCACCCGTCAACGGTTCGACCTCTCGGAACCCGGCCGAGCCGACGACCAGCACTGCCAGCAGGGCGGCTGCCGACCAGGGCAGGCGGCGAGCGGGGCTCGATGCAGACGAACGGGTCACACGCCTCAGCGAACCAGAGGAGAACGGCTCTGGTTAGGGGAGAAGGTCATCGGACAGAATTCACCCATGGCCCAGCGACCAGCAGCGTCGTCCCCGAGCGAACACCGACCCGTCGTCCCTCCGTCACCTGCGGCGGCGGTGCTCGATCACATCGGTCAGGGGTGCGACATGATCCTGCCGCTCGCCAACGGCGAACCGGTGACGTTGATGGACGCGATCGAGGAGCACGCCGATTCGCTGTCGGGCTGCCGGGTCCACCAGATGCACGCCCTGCGCGATCGGCCGTACCTCCACGGCGCCTTCGGTGACCGGCTGCGCCACGTCTCGTACTTCCTGTCGCACGTGACGCGACCGTGCTTCCAGGCCGGCACCGTCGACCTCGTCCCGAACAACTTCTCCGAGATGCGTGCGATCCTGAAGGGTGCGACGAGCGACCCGCTCGTGCTCGCCGCGGCTTCGCCCCCGGATCGTCACGGGTACTTCAGCCTCGGCCTCAACGCCGACTACGTGTCGTCGTTCATCGGGCGGGCGCGGTTCTTCCTCGAGGCCAACCACCAGATGCCGCGCACCTTCGGCCGTCATCAGGTGCACATCAGCCAGGTCCTCGGTTGGTCGGAGGCGGACTACCCGCTGGTCGAGACCCCACCGCCCACGAGCGGACCCGAGGACCACCGCATCGCTGCGTTCGTCGCCGAGCGGATCCGTGACCGGTCGACGATCCAGATCGGGATCGGTGGCATCCCGAACGCGATCCTCGCGGCGCTCACCGATCACCGGGACCTCGGGATCCACACCGAGCTCGTCTCCGACGGCGTCATGGACCTCGTCGAGCGTGGTGTCGTCACCGGCGTCGCCAAGCAGCTGAACCGCACCAAGGTCGTCGGCACCTTCGCGCTCGGCACCCGCCAGCTCTACGACTTCCTCGACGAGAACGCGGCGTTCGAGCTGTGGCCGGTGCGGTACGTCAACGATCCACGGGTCATCGCGCAGGAGTCCGGCTTCGTGTCGATCAACGCCACGATCGCGGTCGACCTGCTCGGGCAGTGCGCTTCGGAGACGGTGTCGGGCACGTACTACTCGTCGAGCGGTGGCCAGGCGGACTTCGCCCGGGGGGCGATGTACTCCGACGGCGGGCAGGGCTTCGTCGTGCTGCACTCGACGACCAAGGGTGGGTCGATCTCGAAGATCGTGCCGCAGCTCGCGGCCGGCGACGTCGTGACCACCCTGAAGAACACCGTCGACAAGGTCGTCACCGAGTTCGGTGTGGCCGAGCTGCGCGGCCGCTCGATCCGCGAGCGGGCGAAGGCACTCATCTCGATCGCCCACCCCGACCACCGCGAGCACCTCGACTCGTCCGCCCGCCGCCTCGGCTACCTCTGACGACGGACGACACGGTTCCCGCATCGGTGGTCCGCGACCAGCGATGTGGGACCGAGGACCCTACTGAGCGAGGTGAGCGCGGCAGATGATGGGGACATGGCCAACAAGATCTTGGTCGGCTACGACGGCAGCGGCCCGGCCGCCGAAGCGGTCGCGTGGGCGGCCGACGAGGCGATGGCACGGAGCGCCTCGCTCACGATCGTCACGTGCTACCGCATCCCGGTGACGACCGGCGCGTACGGGTGGCCGGCGACGAGCGCCATCGAGCTGCTGCTCGAGGCAGCCGAGCAGAGCGCGGGCCACATGCGCGAGATGATCGCCGTGGCCCATCCGGGACTGCCGATCCGGACCGAGGTCTCGGCCGGTCCGGCGAGCTCGGTCCTCGTCGAGAGCTCGGGGCCCGACGACCTGATCGTGGTCGGCGCCAGCAGTCATGAGGGCGCGGGAGCGTTCTGGCTGGGCAGCACGCCTCGACAGGTCATCCGCCACAGCCATTGCCCGGTGGTCGTCGTGCGTGGTCCGGCGAGCCGGGGTCGACCGGATCGCGTGGTCGTCGGGATCGACGGATCGCCTGCAGCGGACGAAGCGTTGACCTGGGCGATCGACGAGGCCGGGCTCCACGGCATCGAGCTCGTCGTCGTGCACGCCTGGTCGTACCCGTACAGCCCCACCGTCACCTCGACGTCGCAGGCACGCGACCTGATGGAGATCGACGCGGCGTGCGTGCTCGACCGTGCCCTCGAGCATGCCCGCGAACGCTCGTCGATCGAGGTGTCGGGGCGGCTGATCGAGAACGCGACCGTGTCGGCCCTGCTCGACACCATTCGCGACGGTGACGTGCTGGTGCTCGGGCACCGTGGTCACTCGTCGCTCGTGGCCGGCCTCCTGGGATCGACCGTGAACGCCGTGGTCGACCGCTGCGCCGTGCCGGTCGCAGTGGTTCGGGTGCAGGACGAGAGGAGCTGATCGAGATGGTCGCGACGTCAGTCGTCGAACGTGCCGCTGCAGAACGGTTCCTCGACGGTGGCTCCATCGTCCTCGTCGGTGCGTCGGACGACCCCAAGGCGTTCTCGTCGACGGCGATGAAGGAGCTCGTCGCCCACGGCTGCGACGTCGTCCCGGTCAACCCCTCGCGTCCCGACGTGGCCGGCCGCACCTGCTACCCGGATGTGGCCTCGGTCCCGGGCGATCCCGATCGGGTGCTGGTGATGGTGCCCGCCGACCGTGCCGTGCAGGTCGTGCGGGATTGCATCGCGACCGGGATCCGCCGGATCTGGTTGTTCCGGGGCGTCGGCGGACCCGGCGCCACGTCGAGCGAGGCGACGCAGCTCTGCCACGACGCCGGGATCGAGCTGATCGACGGCGCGTGCCCGTTGATGTTCCTCCAGCCCGTCGGCTGGTTCCACCGGGTGCACCGCAGCATCCGCCGGCGCCGCGGGGCGCTCGTGGCCTGACCACATGCGCCGGGGTGCAGAACCCCAACTGTGACAAGATGCGTGCGATGGCATTGCGGATCTTTCTTGTCGACGATCACGAGGTCGTTCGCCGCGGAGTGCGCGACATGCTCGAGGCGGAGGACGACTTCGAGGTGGTCGGCGAGGCCGGCACGGTCGAGGAGGCGCTCAACCGCATCCACGCGGTCGAACCCGACGTCGCCGTGCTCGATGTGCGCCTGCCCGACGGCAGTGGCGTCGAGCTGTGCCGAGAGCTCAGGTCGAACCACCCATCCATCGCCTGTCTGATGCTCACCTCCTTCGACGA
>JBFWSW010000061.1:0-22481 GCA_050248155.1 Ilumatobacteraceae bacterium | reverse complement strand
CACCACGACGGCCTGCCCGACGATGCGATGTGGGCGTACGGCGCACCCGGCACGCGGCCACTGCGCGTCGGCATCGGTGGTCCGGTGGGGAGCGGCAAGACCGCGCTGGTCGCCGCGTTGTGCCGAGCCCTCGCATCGCGCGTCAGCATCGTCGTCGTCACCAACGACATCTTCACGACCGAGGACGCCGAGGCTCTGCGACGCATGGCGGTGCTGCCCGACGAGCGCATCGCACCGGTCGAGACGGGCGCCTGTCCGCACACCGCGATCCGCGACGACATCTCCGCGAATCTCGACGCCGTCGAGCAGCTCGAGGCTGCGAACGGTCCGGTCGAGCTGACCCTCGTCGAGAGCGGCGGCGACAACCTCACCGCGATCTTCAGTCGCGCGCTGGTCGATCGGCAGATCTTCGTGATCGACGTGGCGGGTGGCGACAAAGTGCCGCGCAAGGGCGGTCCCGGCGTGACGACCGCCGACCTGCTCGTGATCAACAAGACCGATCTGGCATCGCTGGTGCACGCCGACCTCGGGGTGATGGACCGCGATGCGAAGGCGCGGCGTGGCGACCTGCCAATCGCGTTCACATCGCTCGTCGCTCCCGACGGAGCCGCCGTGGTGGTCGAGTGGGTGCTCGCCCAGCTCGCGTCGTGGCGCTCGGCCGCGGTGGTGTGAGCTCGAGGTGCGCGCCGCCACCGAGGTCGACGTCGGCCTCGATGCGCGCGGCCGATCCGTCGTCCGGCAGATGCGCTGCGAGGCGCCGTTGCTGGTGCGGGTCGTCGACAGCGAGTCGGATGTGCTCCGACTCGTGTTCGTGAACGGGGCAGCGGGGCCTCTCGGTGGCGACGAGCTACGCGTCCGGCTCAGCGTCGAGCCTCGTGCTCGGGTCGAGGTCCGCTCGGTCGCCGCGTCGTTGGCGCAGCCTGGAGCCGCGGGCGTCCCATCCACCTTCGACATCGACATCGAGGTGGGCGACGACGCGACCCTCGACTGGTCACCGCAGCCGACGGTGAGCGTCAGCGGCAGCGACCACCGCACGACGGTGCATCTGATCGCGACGAGCACGTCACACGTTCGGTTGCACGAAGCCGTGGTGCTCGGACGGTACGGCGAGGACAGCGGTCGCATCGCCTTCCGGCAACGGGTTGTGATCGACGGACGACCCGTGCTCGATCACGAGACCGAGCTCGGCCACTCCGCACTGATGAGCCCCGGCGCGCACGGCACGGGTCGCCACATCACGTCGTTGCTCGAGTTGGGATCGGACCTGCCTCCCCCGAGCGTCCACGTCTCGAGCACGTGCATCGCGGCGACGATGCAGATCTCCCCCCGGTGCTCGCTCACGCTCCGGTCTGCCTGACGCTTCCAGGCGAACGGCGACGCCCAGGACCCGTCAGCGTGAGCACATCGCGGCTGCGACCTCGGGGCGGGCCATGCTGGTCGTGTGCGGGTTCGACGGACGCAGCACGTCGTCACCCGACGGGATGACGGCGCCTGCGGTGGCCAGACCACCCGACAGCTGCACCTCCGATTCCATCTGCCCAGTCTTGCGTCACGTCGAATTCGATGGGCGCCCGCCCATGTCCGGCCGTACCCTGCGGGCCATGTCCACGCCCGGTTTCCGCTCGTTCAGCCCTGCGCTGCAACGGTTCTTCGCGGCGACCGTCATCAACATGATCGGCTCGGCCGCGCTGTTCGGGTTCGTCCTCATCTACTTCCACGAGGTGCGCGGCATCCCGCTCGATCGGGCCGGCTTCGCCGTCGGTGCGATGAGCTTCACGATGGTGCTCTGCACACCCATCGCGGGCTTCTTGTCCGACCACCTCGGTGCCCGTCGCGTGCTCACGTTGGGCTGCCTCGTCTCGATCGCCGCAGGTGGCCTGTACGCCGTCGTCGACTCGTTCGCCTCCGCGGTCGGGGTGTCTGTCCTGCTCGGCATCGGCAACGCGCTGTGGTTCCCCTCCCAGTCAGCGCTGCTGTCGTTGATCGTCCAGCCGCACGAGCGTCCAGCCGTCTCGGCCTTCCAACGAGCCTCGCTCAACCTCGGCGCGGCACTCGGTGGCGTGGTCGGCGGGTTCCTCGTCCACTCCGAATCGCTCAACGCCTTCCGGTGGCTCTTCGCGGTGAACGTGCTCACCTATCTCGCGTTCCTCGCCGTGCTGCCCGGACTCCCGTCGGGACGGGTCGAGCGCGCGCCGAGCCACGTCGCACAACCGGGCTTCGCCGACGTGCTGCGCGACGGGTTCTTCGTCCGGCTGCTCGTCACCGACGTGGCGATCGCGCTCGGTTTCGGGTTCCTGTTCGCGTTCATGCCCGCGTACGCGTCCGAGCTGGGGATCGGCAAGTCGACGATCGGCGTGCTCTTCGCGTTTGGCGCGGCGAGCGTGGTCTTCACCCAGGTGCCCACGCTGCGGTGGGTGCGTGGTCGCCCACGCATGCGCTCGCTCGCCGTGATGAACGTGTGGTTCGCCGTCGCGTTCCTGCTCATGGTGCTCACCGCCCACGTCGCGCTGCCGATCGCCATCGTCGCGATCGGCATCGGCCAGGTGCTCGGCGGCTTCGGCGAATCGGTGCTCGGAGCGGTGCGCCAGCCACTCACGTCAGATCTCGCGCCGCCCGAGCTGGTGGGCCGCTACTTCGGGCTGTCGGTCATGGTCTTCCAAGGGTGCATGGGGCTGGCGAACACGATCGGAGGCCTCGTCATGGAGCACTCACTCAGTGCGGTGTGGCTGATCCCGCTGGTCGCGTCGACTGGGGGCGTGCTGGGCTCGATGGCCTTGCGCCACCGCATCCCCGAGCACATCGCGATCAGCGCCTGACCGGCGGGCGAGATGGGTCAGGCGAGGCCGGCCAGAGCCGACGCCAACTGGTCCGGCATCGAGAGGAACGGGCTGTGGCTCGCGTCGAGCGACACCACCGTGTCGACACCCGACGTCGTGTACATGTCGCGCTGCAGCTCGATCGAGATGGCTCGGTCGTCGGTGCACTCGATGTACGCGCGCGGGATCGACCCGAACCGCTCCGCTGTCAGCGACAGCTCCGCCGTGAGCGGCGCCAGCGACTGCGGTGTCAACCGCGACGTAGCCCACGCTTGATCCTCGGCCGAGCAGTCGTGGAAGAACAGGTCGACGATCCGAGCGTCGTCGAGCACCGTCGTGCCGTTCGATTCGTCGATGACCAGCGCCGGCGGCACAGAGGGACGGGGGTTCCGCCCTTCGAGCGCCAGCAGCGACTCACCGTCGCGCGGTAGGAACGCTGTGAGGTACACGAGCTTCGCGATCCGGTCGGCGTGCGCCTCAGCCGCTGCGGTGATGGCGACGCCGCCCATCGAGTGGCCGACGACGATCGGCTTCTCGCCGATCGTGGCCAGCGCTTCTCCGATGCGCTGCACGTAGTGGTCGAGCGTGACACCAGACGCCGGCGTCGGATCGTCGCCGTGGCTCGGCAGGTCGATGGCGGTGACACCGTGCCCCGCCTCGCGCAGCAGAGCTGCCGTCCGCTCCCAGCACCACGCGCCGTGCCACGCCCCGTGCACCAACAAGAACTCGGCCATCGTCCCCTCCCTCGTCGCTCCCCCGAGCGCACGCACACTACGCCGCCGTGGGCCGGCCGGTTGCGGGCGCGCCATCCGAGTGTCGACGGCACCCCTGGGTGCACGTCGACACTCGGTCATGACGCTCGACCCTCGGATGGCGACCGGCGACTCGGATGGATCGCAGCGACTCGGATGGGGTGACTGGAGTGAGGGCGGTCTGATGGTCTGACCATGCTTGACCGTGCGGACACGGCGGCGAAACACGCGTGAAACGCGGCGTGCCTACGTTCGCGCCATGTCCATCGACCTCACGCCGCCGGTCCGGACGACCGGCGAGCCGACACGGCACACGCTGCCGGCAACACCCGAGACCTGCTTCTGGGGGTACATCGACCGCGACCAGCCTCCGTGCCTCGAGATCGACAGCGGTGACATCGTCCATGTCGAGGCGGTGACGCACCACGCCGGAGATGCGCCGGACCTGTTGATGGACGACGGCATCAGCGCGCTCTGGGCCGCGATCGCCGAGAGCGACCGGGGGCCGGGCGTCCACATCCTCACCGGGCCGATCCACGTCCGCGGCGCCGAGCCCGGTGACACCCTGGCCGTGCGCATCCTCCAGATGACCCCGCGGCTGCCGTACGGCGCGAACTGCGCGGCCAACTGGGGCCTGCTCTACGACGTGTTCCAGAAGGAGCGGATCACGATCTACGAGCTCGCCGACGGTTTCGAGTCGTACGCCGAGCCGCTGTTCGGCTTCGACTTCACCTCGCGCCCGGTGTACGACGTGCCCGGCTACATCTCCGAGCCCGATCCGGCGAGCCGCCAGCCGTTCGGCCGACGGGTGCAGGTGCCCGTCCGCCCGCACTTCGGGGTGATGGGGGTGGCACCGGCCGAATCAGGCCGCCTGTCGTCGATCCCGCCGAGCGTGTTCGGCGGCAACGTCGACAACTGGCGCCTCGGCCCGGGGACGACCATGTGCTACCCCGTCTTCGCCCCGGGCGCGAACCTGTACGTGGGCGATCCGCACTTCGCCCAGGGCGACGGCGAGATCTGCGGCACGGCCATCGAGGCGTCGCTCGACGCCGACATCCAGGTGTTCGTCGTGAAGGATCTGGGCGTCACGGCGCCACTCCTGCAGACCGACACGCACTGGCTGACGCACGGGTTCGGCGCCTCGCTCGACGTCGCCATGCGCGGTGCGGCCGAGCAGATGCTGTGGCTCATGCAGGAGCACCTCGGCCTGAGCGCGGACGAGGCGTACTCGCTCGCGTCGGTCGCGATCGACCTCGGCATCACCCAGGTCGTGGACGGCACGCTCGGTTGCCACGCCGCGGTCTCCCGCTCGATTCTCGCCTGAGCCGCGACCTGCTATGGTCAGACCATCAGTCCAAACACGGTGCTCGTGACGCACCGTAGACGGGGGTCTCGACCATGCCGATCACCAGGATGAACCACGCCGTGCTCTACGTGCGTGATGCACGCACGACCGAGCGCTTCTACCGCGACGTCCTCGGCTTCAGCACGGTGATGGATCATCCCGACGGCGCGTTCGTGTTCATGCGGGCACCGTCGTCCGAGAACCACCACGACATCGCCTTCTTCACCGTCGGCGACGTCGGCGCCAGCGAGGCCGGCCGACGCACAGTCGGGATGTACCACATCGCCTGGGAGGTGCCGACGCTGCACGAGCTGAAGGAGATGCGCGAGAAGCTGCGCCAGGCCGGCGCGCTCATCGGTGCGAGCGATCACGGCGCGAACAAGAGCCTCTACGCGCGCGACCCCGACGGCCTCGAGTTCGAGGTGATGTGGCTCGTCCCAGCGGCGCACTGGGGTGCCGCCGAGCACCAGGCCATCATCGACCCCCTCGACATCGACGCCGAGATCGCCCACTTCGCCGGGGTGGGCCTCGCATGAGCCAGATCACCGGCTTCGACCCGGTCTCGCGCCGCACGGTGTCGGCCGAGATCCGCCAGCGCCTGGCCGACGCGATCCACACCGGCCAGCTCGCGCCGGGCACGCCGCTGCCGGCCGAGCGGGTGCTCTGCCAGGAGTTCGGCGTCGCCCGCACCTCCGTGCGCGAGGCCATCCAGGGCCTCGTCATCGCCGGCTACCTCGAGCGCCGCGGCAACCGCTCCGTCGTCGCCGAGCACCTGCCCGACGTCAACTTCACCGGTGACGACCGCAAGGCGCTCGTCACCCAGCTCTTCGAGGTGCGCCAGGTCATCGAGCCGGCCATCGTCGAGATGGCCACGCGGCGGGCGACCGAGGCCGAGCGGGCCGAGATCGCCGACATCGCCTCACGCACCCCGCGCGACCTGGCCGAGTTCCGCGAGATCGATCGTGCCTTCCACGCTGCACTCGCCCGGTCCTGTGGCAACCCGATGTTGAACGAGGTGCACTCGAAGGCGCTCGCCGCGCTGTTCGGGTCGGGCGAGTTCGCCTCGCTCCTCTACGCCGAGGTCAACCGCGCCGAGGTGATCGACATCATCTCCAGCGCCAGCGACGCCCATCAGACCATCGCCGACGCCCTGGTCAAGGGGCACACGCGCAAGGCGGTGGCCGCCGTGGTCGCCCACCTCGACGACGTCGAGCGCCGCATGGTGGAGCGCTTGCTGTGACCACCACCCCCGACATGGACGAGCGCTACTGCTTCTTCTTCGACGACGATCTGTTCGAGGAGACCGACCGCCCCGGCTTCCGCCGCCGCATCGTCGTCGGTGACCAGCTCGAGCTGTGGTTCTGGCGGATCGCAGGTGGGACCGAGGGCTCGTTCCTGCACAACCACGACGTGAACGAGCAGCTCGGCATCATCATGCGTGGCTCGCTCGACTTCCGCATCGGAGCACCCGACGATCAGACCCGTCACGTGCTGCACGCCGGCGACTTCTACCTCGCCCCGGCGACGGTGTGGCACGGCGACAGCGTGTTCATCGGCGACGACGAGTACGGCGAGGTGTGGATCCTCGACGTCTTCTCGCCACCGCGGACCAACAAGGCGACGGGGGAGGTGGCCCGATGAGCGCCGACTGGCGGCTTGCGGTCGACATCGGCGGCACGTTCACCGACGTGGTCCTGTTCGACGCCGATTCTGGCCGGGTCGTCGTCGACAAGACCCTCACCACACCGTCGGCGCCGCTCGAGGGTGTGCGCACCGGCGTCCGTCAACTGCTGACGAAGGCAGCTGTGCGTCCCGCCGACATCACGGCCCCGATCGTGCACGCGACGACGTTGATCACGAACGCGTTGATCGAGGGCAAGATCGGCCGGGCCGGCATCGTGACGACGACCGGCTTCGGCGACACGTTGTTGATCCGCAACGAGCACCGCTACGACATGTACGACCTGCAGATCGAGTTCCCGGCGCCGCCGGTGCCTCGCGACCGGGTCGTCGAGATCGGCGAGCGCACCGACCCGTCCGGGCACGTCGCGTCCGCCCCCGTCGAGGCCGACCTGCAGGCGATCACCGAGCAGCTGCGCGCCGCCGAGGTCGAGGCGGTCGGCGTGTGCCTCATCAACTCCTACGCCAACCCCGCCAACGAGCGGCTCGTCGCCGAGCACCTGCGGCGAGAGCTCGGTGTGCCGGTGTGCATCTCGTCGGAGATCTCGCCTCAGATCCGCGAGTACCCGCGGATGATCACCACCGCGTGCAACGCCGCCACGATGCCGGTCATCGGCCCGTACCTCGACGAGCTGCAGAAGTGGCTGGCGAGCGAGGGCTTCGGTGGTTCGGTGCTGATGATGCTGTCCAACGGCGGCGTCGTGTCGGCCGACGACGCCGCACGGGCACCCATTCGCCTCGTCGAGTCCGGGCCAGCTGCCGGTGCGCTCGCCGGCAGCTGGTTCGCTCGGCGCCTCGGCGAGGAGCGACTGCTGTGCTTCGACATGGGCGGCACCACCGCCAAGTCGTGCCTCATCGTCGACGGCGAGCCCGAGCTGACCAACACCTTCGAGGTCGCGCGCATCTACCGCTTCAAGAAGGGCTCGGGCTTCCCGGTGTCGGTGCCGTCGGTCGATCTGGTCGAGATCGGCGCCGGTGGTGGCAGCCAGGCTCGGGTCGACGAGCTCGGCCTGCTGAAAGTCGGCCCCGAGTCCGCGGGTGCCGATCCGGGCCCCGCCTGCTACGGCCGCGGTGGCACAAAGCCCGCGGTCACCGACGCCGACCTCGCCCTCGGCCTGCTCGACGCGTCGTTCTTCCTCGGCGGTGACATGCCGCTCGACACCGATGCCTGCGATGCCGCGCTCCACTCGGTCGCGGACCCGCTCGGGTTGTCGACGCACGACACGGCGGCCGGCGTCCACGAGCTGGTCAACCAGAACATGGCGGCCGCGTCGCGGATGCATGCGGTCGAGCAGGGCGTCGACCTGCGCGGCATCACCGTTCTCGCCTTCGGTGGCGCGGGGCCCGTCCACGCCTGCGGTGTCGCCGAGCTGCTCGAGTCCTCACGGGTGGTGTTCCCGGTGAACGCGAGCGTGCTGTCGGCGTTCGGCACGCTGGTCACCCCGGTCCGCATCGACCTGGCGCGCAGCATGGTGCGCCCGATGCAGTCCGTCGACGTGGCCGAGCGAGACGCGCTGCTGAACGAGCTGCGCGACGAGGGCCGCCGCGTGCTGGCTGCCGCCGGGGTCAGCGCTGCCGACATCCGCTTCCGCTACGGCGTCGACGCGCGCTACCTCGGGCAGGGCAACGAGATCACCATCTGGGTCGGTGAGGGTTCGGGCACCGATGCCGAGTGGCCCGCCACCTACGAGCAGGTGGTCGAGATGTTCGAGACCGACTACCGGCGCATCTACGGCCTCACCATCCCCGACGTCGGCGTCGAGGCGGTCACCTGGCGGCTGTCGGCATACGCCGCGGCATCGACCGTCGAACCACAGCGCACCGTCCCCGCCGAGGCCGGGCAGGTGCATCGAACCCGGCCGGTGCGGTTCTCCCGGGGCGCCGATCCGATCGACACGCCTGTCTACCGCCGGCCCGACCTCGGCCTCGGCCAGCGCATCGACGGCCCAGCGATCGTCGAAGAGCGCGAGACCACCGCCGTCATCCGCCCCGGCTGGACCGCCAGCGTCGGAGAGGACGGCTCGCTCATCGCCGAGCGCCGCATCGAGCAGACCGGAGCAGCATCATGACCCGCACGTTCGACCCCATCGAGCTCGAGGTGCTGTGGCAGAGCCTCATCGCCACGGTGAACGAGCAAGCCCGCGCCCTGCAGCGCGCCGCGTTCTCACCGATCGTGCGCGAGGCGGGTGATCTGGCCAACGCCGTGTTCGATCGACGCGGCCGCATGGTCGCCCAAGCCGTCACCGGCACACCGGGGCACATCAACTCCCTCGCCCGAGCCGCGTCGGCGATCCTCGACGAGTACCCGACCGACACCCTCGTCGAGGGTGATGTGCTCATCACCAACGACCCGTACAAGACCGCGGGCCAGCTGCTCGACGTCACGGTGCTGTACCCCGTGTTCCGCCAGGGTCGCGTGATCGCCTTCTTCGGGTCGACGATCCACCACACCGACGTCGGCGGCTACGGCATCGGCGCCGGGGCACGCGACGTGTTCGAAGAAGGCATCTGGATCCCCATCGTCCGCCTGATGATCGCCGGGGAGCGCAACCACGACGCCTGGAAGTTCATCCTCTCCAACGTCCGCCAACCCGACCACATGGCCGGCGACCTCCACGCCCAGATGGCCAGCGGCGAGGTGGGGGCGCAACGTCTCCGCTCGCTCTGCGATCGTCACGGGCTCGACGACATCGAAGACCTCGCCGACGAGATCATCACCCGCTCCGAGGCAGCCACCCGGGCCAGCATCCGCGAGCTCCCAGCCGGGACCTACCACGCGAGCGCCGTGCTCGACCTCGCCGATGGCAGCAAGATCGACATCGTCTGCGCGGTCACCGTCGACAGCGACGCCGGCGAGATCCTCGTCGACTACACCGGGTCTTCCGGCGCCAGCCCCTACGGCATCAACGTCGTCAAGAACTACACCCACGCGTACACCACCTTCACGGTCAGGTCGGTGCTCAACCCCGACCTGCCCAACAACCACGGCAGCCTCGCGCCGATCAAGGTCGACGCCCCCGAGGGATCGATCGTCAACGCCGTCTCACCCCAGCCGTGCACGGCGCGTCACGTCGTCGGCATGTTCCTCCCGAACGCGCTCCTCAAGGCCCTCGCCCAGATCCGCCCCGCACAAGCCATGGCCGAAGGCTCCGGCGCGGTGTGGACCATGCAGGTCAGCGGCAACCACGACGACGGCCGCCCGTTCATCACCGCGATGTTCACCTACGCCGGCGGCGTCGGTGCGCGCGCGACCAAGCCGGGGCTCTCCGCCTGCTCGTACCCGACCGGTGTCGCCGCGGTGCCGGTCGAGGTGGTCGAAGCATCGGCGCCCATCCGCTTCCTCCGCAAGGAGCTCCGACCAGGAAGTGGTGGCACCGGCGCACAGGAAGGCGGACTCGGCCAGACGATCGAGTTCACCGTCGACACCGAGCGACCGTGGCAGCTGAACGCCGTCACGTCGCGCCTCGACGACCCGCCGCAGGGCATCTTCGGCGGCGCGGCGGGGGCTGCCGGGGCCTTCACCGTGAACGGGCAACCCGTGCGCACACAGGCCCGGGTCACGCTGCAACCGGGCGACCACGTTCGGCTCGACCTGCCAGGTGGCGGCGGGTACGGGGCTGCGAACGACAGCGAGGCCCACCGCACCGACATGGCCGGAGTCGACTGACCGTGCCTGACCCGACCGCGCCGACCTTCAGCGGGCTGTGGCAGCTCGCGGTCGAACGCGGTCCCGACTCGACGTTTCTGATCTTCGAACGCCCCGACGGCGGCGTCGCGCAGTGGACCTACGCCGAGTTCGACGGCGTCGTCGCCCGCGCCGCGGAGTTCCTCGCCAGCCGGGGCGTCGAGGCCGGACGCTCCGTCCACCTCGCGCTCACCAACTCGCCGACCTTCGTGGCCGTGTGGCTCGCTGCGACGCGCCTCGGTGCGTGGATCGTGCCGAGTGATCCGATGGGGGCGACGGCCGAGCTCGCCGGCCACATCGCGCGGACGGCGCCGGCGATCGGTTTCTGCGCCGCGTCTCGTGCCGCCACCTACCGCGCCGCTGCACCGGCCGATCTGCGAATCGTCGAGGTCGACGAGGCCGACTGCGATCTCGCCCTCTTCGGCACGGCGCGCAGCGACACATGGCCCGTGCCTGCAGCGCGCGATCGCGCCGCGGTCATGTTCACCTCGGGCACCACGGGCACTCCGAAGGGCGTCGAGATCACCCAGGCCAACTATGCGTTCGCGGGCACGACGATGGCGTCCGCAGCCGGCCTCACCGCACACCACCGCCAACTCGTCGTGCTGCCGCTGTTCCACGCCAACGCGCAGTACTACTCATTCGCATCGGCGATCGCCGTCGGCGCGTCGGTCGCGCTCATGCACACCTTCTCGGCCAGCGGATTCCTCGCCCAGGCGGCGCACCACGAGGCCACGCACGCCAGCCTCTTCGCGGCCCCGATCCGCATGATCCTCGCCCGAGGCGCGACGCCGGTCGAGGGCGTGCACCTGCAGCACTGCTGGTACGCGATGAACATCAGCGATGCCCAGCACCAAACGCTGACCGACCTGTTCGGCTGCGCGCCACGGCAGCTGTACGGCATGACCGAGACGATCCCCGCCGTCCTCACCGACCACGTGACGGCTCCCGTGCCGTCGTCGATGGGGTTCGTCACCGCAGGCTGCACGGTGGACGTGCAGCGGCCCGACGGCAGGTCCACGGCACCCGGCGAGGTCGGCGAGATCGTCGTCGGCGGCACACCGGGCACCACGCTGTTCGCCGGGTACCTCGACGATGCCGCGACCACGGCAGCGTCGTTCCGCGACGGTTGGTTCCTCACCGGTGATCGGGCGTCGCGCGACGAGTCGGGCCGGTTCTTCTTCGACGGCCGACGCGCCGACGTGCTGAAGGTCGCCGGCGAGAACGTCTCGACGGTCGAGGTCGAGCAGGTCCTCTCGGCACACCCCGGCGTGCTCGAGGCTGCGGTTGTCGGCCATCCCGACGACGTGCGCGACGAGGTGCCCGTCGGCTTCGTCGTCGCCGCGGACCGGGCGAACCCACCGTCGGTCGACGAGCTGCAACAGTGGTGTGCCGAACGTCTGACGAAGTCGAAGCGGCCCCGCGACATCACCTTCGTCGACGAGCTGCCTCGTACCAGCGTGGGCAAGATCCGCAAGTTCCTCCTGCGCGACCCGGACGCCGAGTCGCGCAGCTCATTCCCAGGCCCCACATCCGCAGGACCGACGTCCGCAGGAAAGGTGCACGCATGACCGTGCTCACCGACGACCTCCTCGCCTCCTTCGACGCCAGCATCGCCGACGTCGCCAAGGCGCTCACGATGCCCCCCGAGATCTACACGTCGCCGGAGTTCCTCGACTTCGAGCGCGACGCGATCTTCGCTCGCGAGTGGCTGTGCGTCGGCCGCTCGAGCAGCATCCCGAACGTCGGCGACTACGTCACCACCACAGTGAACGGCGAGCCGATCATCGTCGCCCGGGCGAAGGACGGCACCGTCCGGGCGTTCTCGTCCATCTGCCAGCACCGTGGCATGCAGATCGCCGACGACGCCGGCAACTGCACGAAGTTCACGTGCCCCTACCACCTGTGGAGCTACGACCTCACCGGCCGGCTGCTCGGCGCACCGGCGATGGAGCGCACGGAGGCCTTCGACAAGAAGGACTACCCGCTGCCGGCACTCGCAGTCGAAGTGTGGCAGGGCTTCGTGTTCGTCAACCTCTCGGCCGACGCGCCGCCCCTCGGTCCGACCCTGGCGACATACGAGCCCTACCTCGCGAACTACGACCTCGAGAATGCCGTCTGCCCGGGCACGTTCACGCTGCACGACCTGCCGTGGAACTGGAAGGTCATGTTCGAGAACTTCAACGACGGCTACCACGCGAACAAGCTGCACCACACCATCCAGGACTTCTGCCCGAGCGAGCTGGCGGCCTTCCCGGTCGACTGGACCGCCGATTCGAACGTCATCTTCCGCACGAACGGCTACATCCACATCGATGGGGGCTTCAACGCGACCACCAAGGCGCTCATGCCGGTGTTCCCGAAGCTCACCGAGGAGGAGCGCTGGCGCTCGACGTTCGCCCTCATGCCACCCTCGCTCTGCTTCGGCACTGCGCCCGACCAGGCCTTCTTCTTCATCATCCGGCCCAAGACAGCGGACACGATCGACGTCGAGATCGGCTACCTCTTCCACCCGTCGGCGCTCGACCACCCGATGTTCGACCATCTCTTCCAGATGAGCGACGCCGGCGTGCAGGTCTTCGTCAAGCAGGACCAGGACGCGACCACGAAGGTCCAGCGCGGCATGCACAGCCGCTTCGCCGCGAGGGGTCGCTACTCGTGGCAGGAAGAGAGCCACGTGCAGTTCAACCGCTGGCTGGTCCAGCGCTATCGCAGGCAGTGGCCACGCCCGTGACCGTTCCCACCACCGTCGTGCCCACCGACACAGTCGGGCGCGTCACGCCGCCCGTCTCGGCCATCGCCGACGTCCTGGCCCTGTGGGGCCGCGACGGCTGGCTGACCCCGCCCCTCATGCCGGTCGTCCCCGCAGCGCGGCCGACCGCCGGGCGCGTGCGGACGATCTCGGTGCAGGTCGGCGGCAGCGGACCCGGACTCTCGGCGATCTACGACGTGCTGTCGAGCGACCTGTCCGGGTGCTTCGTGGTCATCGCCGGCGCAGGTCCCTTGCCGGGCGCGATGTTCGGCGAGATCCTCGCCCTCTCGGCCCGGAGCAGCGGCGCCCTCGGCGTGCTGATCGACGGCAACGTGCGCGACGTGCCCGACATGGACGCGGTCGGCCTGCCGGTCTACGGCGCCGGACGGTGCGTGGTCGGGCCGAACGGGCTCGCCCACATCGTCGGGACCGGCGAACCGGTCGAGATCGCCGGCGTCACCATCGGCATCGACGATCACATCGTCGTCGACGCCAACGGCTGCGTGCGCATCAGGGCGAACGACCTCGATCCGGTGCTCGACGCGGCCGCGCGCTACGCAGCGGGCGAGGACCGCGTCGTCGAGGCGTTGCGCAGCGGCGAGCCGCTCGCGACCGCGTATCGCCACAAGAAGTCCGCCGTCGACGAGTTGAGCCTCGACGAGTCGAGGAGGTGACCACCGGTAGCCCGACCCAGCCCATCTGACCGGCGCCGCAAGCGTCCTTCGAGCAAGTCCACCATCACGACACCGGAACCTCCGGGGGGAGCATCAATGAGAAAGAGCACAACGTTCGTGGCAGCACTCGCTGCCCTGACCCTCGTCGCCGCGGCCTGCGGCGGCGACGACGACGACACCGGCAGCACCGCTGCACCGACGACCGAAGCACCTGCGACCACGGCCGGCGGGGCAGAGACGACCATGGCGCCCGAGACGACCGCCGGAGGCACCGAGACCACAGCGGGCGGGACCGACACGACGGCAGGCGGCGGGGGCGACACGAGCGCCCTCGACTACAACGGCGACGGCAAGGTCGTGTTCGGCATCGCCGCAGCCGGTCCGGCCGACGACGGCGCCTACTACCAGTCCGTCGTCGACGCGGCGAAGGAGCTGTCGACCGAGAACGGCTTCGAGGATCCGATCGTGGTGGACAACATCCAGGCCGCCGATGCGGCGACGCTGATGGGCGACCTCGCCCAGCAGGGCGTCGACGTCATCATCGTCGGTGCGTCCGAGATCGCCGAGCCGCTGCCGGCCCTCATCGACGAGTACCCGGACATCTTCTGGTACTGCAACTGCGGCGCGGGCTTCCCCGAGAACCCGGGCCTCGCCCAGAGCACCGACAACGGCGCCCAGATCGCCTACACCGCCGGCTATGCCACGGGTCTGCTGCTGCAGGCCAAGGGCGGCGATGCGAACGCGACCACCTTCATCGGGTGCTGCGACCTCGGCTTCGAGAAGCAGTCGTACCTCGCGTACGAGGCAGGCCTCCAGGCCGTCGACCCGTCGTACACGATGACCTACGTCCAGACCGGTGACTTCCCGTTCGACTTCGACAACACGGCGAACGCGACCGCTGCACTGCAGACCGCGATCGACGAGGGCACCGACGCCGTCTACCCGTACCTCGGCGGTGCACACCGCCCGGTGGTGCAGGCGGCGAACGAAGCGGGCATCATCACGATGAGCGCCGGTTCGTCGAAGGTGTGTGACGCGAGCGAGGAGCTGCACTACGACATCGCCGTCAAGTTCGACGGCGGCGACTACGTGCGGGCAGTGATGGCCGACATCATCGACGGCACCTTCAAGGAGGGCGACGTCAAGACCTTCACGGTCGGAGTCGACCCCGAGCCGGGCGCGGTCATCTGCGATCCCACCCCGGAGCAGCAGACGGCGATGGACGACGTCTACGCACAGATCGCATCCGGCGAGCTCGACGCGATGCTGGGCGAGATCTCCGGCAAGGCCTTCTCCGAGGGATGACCGTCCGTCCATGACGTCCACCAACGTCCGCGTGGGCGGGGAGCTCAGCTCCCCGCCCGCCGTGGAGCTCATCGACATCACCAAGCGGTTCGGCCAGATCGTCGCGTGTGACCGCGTCAGCCTCACGCTGCACCGCGGCCGCATCCACGGTGTGCTCGGTGAGAACGGCGCGGGTAAGTCGACGTTGATGAAGGTCCTCATCGGCCTCGTCCTGCCGGACGCAGGCCAGGTGCGCCTGCACGGCGACGTGGTGCAGATCGCCGATCCGATCGACGCCGCCGAGCACGGCATCGCCATGGTCCACCAGCACTTCAGCCTCGTCGAGGCGCTGACGGTCTGGGAGAACGTGGCGCTCGGCGATGTCGGACACCTCGATCCGAAGCACGTGCGTGAGCGCGTGGGGCAGATCAGCGAGCAGTACGGCCTCGACATCGATCCGGACGAGCGGATCGCCCACCTCCCCGCGGGCATGCGCCAGCGGGTCGAGATCATCAAGTGCCTCCGTCGCGACCCGGAGGTGCTCGTGTTCGACGAGCCGACCTCGGTGCTATCGCCCTCGGAGTCGGAGTTCTTGTTCTCTGCGCTCCGGCGCGTGGTCGAGGAGGAGGGCAAGGCGGTGGCGCTCGTCAGCCACAAGCTGCCCGAGATCCTCTCGGTCACCGACGAGGTCACCATCATGCGCGACGGCCGCGTCGTCGAGGCCGGGTCCACGGCCGGTGCCGACGCCGGCAGCCTGGCGCGAGCGATGGTGGGTCGGTCGGTGGTGCTGCGCAGCGAGCACGCTGCGTTCGGCGTCGTCGACGAGCACGACGCAGAGGTGCCGTCACACGAGGTCTCGTTGGCGGCGCAGTTCCGTCCCGAGCCGGTGCTGCGACTGGTCGACGTCACCTGCACGGGCCGCGACGGCCGGGTGCTGCTCGACCGCCTGTCGCTCGAGGTGCACGCCGGTGAGATCGTCGGCGTCGCCGGGGTCGAGGACAACGGCCAGCGAACCCTCGGCGACCTGCTGTCGAGCCTGCAACGACTCGACTCGGGACGCGTGGAGGTGAACGGCAACGTGGTCGCCACCGGCACGGCGGGAGCGATGGCGCGCGCCGGGGTGGCGGTCATCCCCGAGGACCGCCACGACTCGGGCTGCGTGCTCGACTTCTCGGTCGCCGAGAACCTGTTCCTCGTCGATCCCGATCGGGTGTCGAAGTTCGGGCTGCTCAGCATGGCGAAGATGCGTGGCCGTGCCATCGATCTGATCGAGCAGTTCTCCATCAACTGCACGGGCCCGGACGCGCCGATGTGGTCGCTGTCGGGCGGAAACCAGCAGCGAGTCGTGCTGGCCCGCGAGCTGTCGCACGGGCCCAAGGTGCTCGTCGCCGCGCAGCCCACGCACGGTCTCGACGTGGGTGCCATCGAGTACATGTCCCATCAGCTGCGCGAGGCCGCCGCGAGCGGCGTGGGCGTGCTGCTCATCTCCACCGAGCTCGAGGAGATCCTCGACCTCTCCGACCGCATCATCGTCATCTTCAACGGCCGCATCGTGGGCGAGATGGCACGTGGCGACGTCTCCGTCGATCGCCTCGGCATGTTGATGGGCGGTGCCGACCTCTCGGCGGGAGCGACCGCATGACCGATCTCGAAGAGCACGCGACGAACCTGAACGAGCAGGTCGAGTCGCCGACCGAGTACGCGGTCGTCCCTCGGTCCCGCTGGTCGGCGGTGGGCGAAGTCGTCGCGCTCTACGCCGTGTGCCTGTTCGGCGCGCTCGCCCTCGCCGCGATCCTCGTGGAGGTCGCATCCGACAAGGGTTCGTGGACGAGCGTCTACACCGTCATCCTCGACGGTGCCGTCCGCTCGCCCGGCCGCTGGGGTCTCACGCTCGGCGTCGCGGCCCCGATCCTGCTCGTGGCGCTCGGCACGACCGTCAGTGGTCGCGCCGGCCTCGTCAACATCGGCCAGGAGGGTCAGCTCGTCATCGGCGCAGGCTTCACCGCCTACGTCGGCGTGCGCATCGGCGGGCCGGGGCCACTCGCACTCCTCATCTCGCTCGCGTGCGGCATCATCGGCGGGGCCATCTGGGCCGGCATCGCCGGAGCCCTCAGGTTCTGGCGCAACGTGCCCGAGGTGCTCACCACACTGCTCATGGGCACCGTGGCAGCGAACCTCATGGGCTGGGGGTTGCGCCACCGGTTCCTGCTGCTGGCCCCGGCCGAGGGACGCGCCAACCGCAACCAGGTGAGCGAGCCCTTCGCCGCCGACCGTCGCATCCCGCGCGTGTCGCTGTTCCACAACGAGTTCCCCGTCAGCGTGATCGCAGCGATCGTCCTCGCCGTGATCGTCTGGCTGGTCCTCGGACGCACGATCGTCGGGTTCCGGCTGCGCATGCTCGGCCGCAACGCCCGCACCGCGCAGCGGGCCGGTGTCCCGGCGAACCGATACGGCATCGGCGCGATGCTCGTGTCGGGCGGCTTCGCCGGACTCGCCGGCGGCATCATGCTCACCGGCGGCGACTTCGGCAACTATCAGCTCGTCGCGAACTTCGGCGCCGGGATCGGCTTCGCCGGCCTGCTCGCCGCCCTCGTCGCCCGCCAGCGCGCGCTGGTGCTGATCTTCGTCGCCTTCCTCTTCGGTGGTCTGCGCACTGGCTCGGGCTTCCTGCGGTCGACCGGTGTGTCGGCCCGCATCGCCGACGTCGTGCAGGGCATGCTCGTGCTGGCGATGCTGCTGCCGCCCGCCATCTTGTACGTGAGGGCCCGTCGCCGGGCTCTGGCCGCTACGAGCTCGAGGACCTGACATGGTCGACTTCCTCTCCGCACTCGGCGACATCTTCACCAACGAGAGCGCCTACCGGAACGCGGTCATCGCCGCCGTCGTCCTGCTGTTCGCTGCGTCGGGCGAGCTCGTCGCCGAGAAGGCCGGCACGATCAACATCTCGGTCGAGGCGATGATGCTGGCCGGCGCGTACGCCGCCGCCATCGGGCAGGACCTCTCCGGCGTGTGGGTCGGACTCATGATGGCGGCGGTCGCCGGGCTCGTCGTCGCGTGGGTGCAGGCGAACATGAGCCACCGATTGTCGGCCGACCAGTTCGTCGTCGGCCTCGTCCTGAACGTGCTCGTTCTCGGCATCGTCGGGTTCCTGGTCGGTTCGAACGAGCCCGATTCCAACGTGGTCAGCCGGTGGAAGGTCCCCGGTCTCGGCGACATCCCGATCGTCGGTCCCGCGCTGTTCGACCAGCCGTGGGTGCTGTACCTCGTCTATCCGGTCGTCCCGCTGGTGTGGTTCTTGCTGTACCGGACGCGCTGGGGGCTCGAGGTGCGAGCGGTCGGCGAGGACCCGAACGCGTCCGACGTGTCGGGCCTGCGCGTCAACGTGCTGCGGCGCCAGACCATCTACCTCACGGGATTGATGGCGGGTATCGGAGGCGGCTACTTCCTCTTCGCCCGCTCGGGTCGATTCGAGGACTCGCTCATCGGCGGGCGGGGTTACATCGCGATCGCCGCGGTCATCTTCGGCGGGTGGACGCTGAAGGGGTCGGTCGCCGGGTGCCTCGCGTTCGGGCTCGTCGGCTCGTTCGTGCTCACCATCCCGTCGCTCGGCTACCAGTCGATCGATCCGGCGTTCCTCGCGATGGCCCCCAACGTCGTGACCATCGTCGCGATGACGGCGTTCGCCCGCCGAGTGCGCCAGCCGGCCGCGCTGGCCCGACCGTTCGTGAGAGGCCTCAAGTGAAGGCCGTCCACTACGACCGGACCGGCGGCACCGAGGTGCTCGAGTACACGAGCGTGCCCGACCCGTCGCCCGGCGCGCTCGACGTCGTCATCGATGTCGAGGCGTGCGCGCTCAACCGGCTCGACATCGTGCAACGGGCCGGGTGGTACCAGATGCCCGGGTTCCGCTATCCGCACATCCCGGGCATGGACGTCGCCGGGACGGTCGTCGAGATCGGCTCGGCGGTCACGAGCGTGGCTGTGGGCGACCGTGTGGTGGTCGACCCGTCGTTGTCGGGCGTCCCGGAGGGCTCGACGTTCACCGGGAAGGGCGACCTGTTCGGCGAGCTCGCGGTCATCGGTGCCACCGAGGACGGCGGGTATGCCGAGCTGTGCCTCGCGCCCGTGACGCACGTGTACACGATCCCCGACCACATCTCCTTCGAGCACGCCGTCGAGTTCCCGACGTGTTGGTTGACCGCGTCGCACGCCTTGTTCGAGGTCGCCCATCTCGCGGCGGGCGAGACCGTGCTCATCCACGCGGCCGGGTCGGGCGTGTCCGTCGCGGCGATCCAGATGGCCAAGCACGCCGGCGCGACGGTGCTCGCCACGGCCGGCACGGACGCGAAGTGCGAACGCGCGCTGACGATCGGGGCAGACCACGTGCTGAACAACCGCACCGGCGACGTCGCAGGCTGGGCACGGCACATCACCGGCGGCGACGGCGTGAACGTGGTGTTCGATCACGTGGGCACCGCACTGTTCGGGCCGTCGCTGTTCGCGCTCGGCATCAAGGGCCGGCTGGTCAGCTGTGGCAACTCGTCGGGCGATCAGGCCACCATCCCGTCGCTCGGCCACCTCTTCCACTCGGGCATCTCGATCCTCGGATCCGACCCGTACCGACCCGACGAGTTCGCGCCGGCATGGGCGACGTTCTGCAGCGGCGGCTTCCCGACGCTCGTCGACTCCGAGTTCGCGCTGGCCGATGCAGCCGCCGCCCAGGACAAGCTCGCCGCCAACGACGTCTTCGGCAAGATCGTGCTTCGCCCATGACCATCGACGACGAGGCCGTCGCGGTGCGCGTGGCAGAGCGCCGCGAGGCGAGGCTGGCCGAGACCGAGGGACTCGTGCGCTCACCGCTGCCGACGCCGATGCTGCAGCCGTGGGAGGTGTACGACCAGGACCTGTTCGACCTCGAGATGCTGCGCGTCTTCGGGCGGTCGTGGGTGTGGCTCGGCGACACGGAAGACCTGCAGGCACCCGGCGACTACATCTCGGGGGTCATCGGAGCACAACCCGTCGTGGTGGTCCGGACCGCCGACGGCCAGATCAAGGGTTACCTCAACAACTGCCGCCACCGCGCGTCGACCGTGGTGTCGTCCCCGGCCGGCAACTGCGGGTCCTCGATGGTGTGCCCGTACCACAACTGGGCGTACAACCTCGACGGCGAGCTCATCGGCATCCCCGATCGTGTCCGCATGTACCCCGACGGCATCCCGATGGAGCAGTACGGGCTGGTGCCGATCCGGATCGAGGTCGCCTGGAACAAGCTGATCTTCGGATGCCTGTCGCACAGAGCACCCACCTTCCGGGAGTGGATCGCCCCGATCGCCGATCGCTACGACCGCTACCGGTTCGACACGTTCACGCGCTACGACCGCGAGCTGAACCAGGAGTACCCGATCAACTGGAAGGCGTTCGTCGAGAACTCCAACGACGACTACCACGTGCGCTTCGTGCACCGGCGGATCAACGCGCAACGCAAGCAGCTCGACACCCAGGTCCGGTTCGCAGGGCGCACGTGCAGCGGCTACAAGCCGCATCCCGACTCCTTCGACACGACGGGCGGCCGCACCGACCTCGATCACGAGGAGCTGTCGGGGCACTACGCCGACTTCATCTACCCCAACCTCACGCCGCTGCCCTACGCGACGGTGCTCATCCTCGTGCGCGCCGACCCGCTCGCGCCCGACCGCACGCGCCTCGTGTCACGCATCTACGGGGTGGACCGGACGCCCGAGGAGCAGGCGGCCGACCTCGAGAACCTCGAGCTCACCAACCAGGAGGACACCGACATGGTGACCGTCCTGATGCAGAACCTCCGCAGCCCCTTCTACCGAGTCGGCCCCCCGACCACCTGGGAAGGAAGAGCCGCCCACGTGATGACCCTGATCCGCCAAGACGTGTCCACCCCCCTGGCCAAAGACGAGTTCGCGTGAATCGAGGATTGTTGGGTGTCCCGGTGCGCCGACACGGCTTCCGTGAGGCGCACCAGAGATCGGGCGCGGCCGCAGGCCGCCCATCGACCATTCGGCCGAACGGAGAGAGCGAGCGCAGCGAGCGAACGAGAGAGGCCGACCTACCCCAGATCCTGTTCCACCGAGAACTCGAGGTTGTTGCCGTCGGGGTCGGTGACGACGCAGATGTAGCCGACCACCTCGTTGCGGTACATCGGTCCGAGCAACAGGCAGCCTTCGTCGCGAGCCATGTCGGCGATGTGATCGACCTCCTCGCGCGAGTTCAGCGACAGACCGAGGTGCGAGATCGACTTCAGGAACCCGTACTCCTCCTTGATGTCGCCGGTGATCTTGGTCGGCAGCTTGCCGCAGATGAGCACGATCACGAACCGGGCGGTTCCTTCGGTGTTGACGTCGCGCTCGTTCGCGAGCCACGCGGTGCGCAATCCGGTCTCCTCGTCGAAGCGCTCGTGGATGTTGCGGAGCGTCGTGTACTTCTCGTAGAACGCGAGCGTCGCGTCGAGGTCGCGCACGGGCAGCGCGATGTGGGTCAGGAGGCTCGTCGGTACCGCAGTCGTGGGCATGGCTCACATCCTAGATCAGGTATGGTCTGACCATCAGACCAGAACCGACGATCACGGCGATCACGCCACTCCCGGTCACCCTCGGTGAGGGCCGCGAGACGATGTCGTTCTTCTTCGTCCGCGTCGACACCGACGCGGGCGTCACGGGGTACGGCGAGGCGTGCGACAGCTACGGCTGCTCGTACGGTTCGGTGCTCGCCACGGTCGTCGACGACGTCCTCGCACCGCTGCTCGTCGGGCAGCCTGTCACCGCGGTCGAACCCCTCGCCGACCGCATGCGCCTGTTCACCCGTCGCCGCCTCGGAGATCAGTGGGTCGCCGTGCACGCACGCAGCGCGCTCGAGCTCGCCCTGTGGGACGTCACCGGCAAGGCGGCGGGACGTTCGGCATCGTCGCTCGCCGGGTCGGTGCGCGACCGCGTCGAGGTCTACGTGTCGAGCGTGTTCCTCGAGGAACAGCCGGCCGAAGCGCACGTGCAGTTCCTCCTGCCCTTCCTCCAGCGAGGGGTCACCAAGGTCAAGCTCCGCATCGGCCCCGAGTGGCAGCCCGATCTGTCGACGCTCGCCGAGATCAGGGCGCTGCTCGGTCCTGGCGTCGAGCTGATGGTCGACGGCAGCGAGATCTTCACGCTGCCGACCGCGCAGACCGTCGCGACGGCGCTGCATGCGCTCGACGTCCGCTGGTTCGAGGAGCCCCTGCCGCAGGGCAACCGCAGTGGCATCGAGTCGCTCGTGCGCTCGTCACCGGTGCCGATCGCCTACGGCGAGCACCTGTTCGGGGCCGACGAGGCCATCGAGGCCATGCGTCGCGAGCAGCTGCACGTGTTGCAACCCGATGCGTCCACCTGTGGCGGGCTGGCCGAGGCCCGACGCATGGCGCAGGCCGCCGTTCCCTTCGGCGTGCGCGTGGTGCCGCACGTGTGCGCCGGGCCGGTCTCGCTCGCCGCGAACCT
>JBFWSW010000060.1:0-22566 GCA_050248155.1 Ilumatobacteraceae bacterium | reverse complement strand
TGCTCGCTCGGGCGCACGACCGGATCGACCTCGGGCCGACCTGCAACCCGCTCGAACGCCGGGGCCAGCAATCGGGCGACGGTGTGGAGCGGATCGGCCATGAGCGGACGATGGTACCGGTCACTCCTGCGCGCTGTCCGGCTCATTGCCCGGCGTCACGCGTTGGTCGCTATCCTCGCTGCATCCCGCCCTCGTAGCTCAGGGGATAGAGCAATGGTTTCCGGAACCATGTGTCGGAGGTTCGAATCCTTCCGGGGGCGCCACTCATCTCGACCGTCTGGCAGTCGGAACCTCCGCGTCGAGTGACTGACCCCGCTCAGTCACGCGTACATGCCCTCCAGTGCGGACTCGACGGGTGGGTATGGGCTCGCGTGGGCGAACTCGACCGCCTCGGCCACCACGGCATTCACGTCACGGGCGATGGACGCCAAGTTCGATGCGTTGACACCCCGCCGAAGCAGTTCCGCTCCGGCCAACGCCAAGGGATCGCGAGCGTCCCACTGCTCGAGGACGTCGGCGGGCCGGGCATCAGCAGGTATCACGTCGCGCATGGCGTGCATGCGACGGCGAAACGTCTTCGCCTCGATCAGGGTCGGCCCTCCGCCCGCGCGTGCACGGGCGGCTGCTTCGACTGCGGCGCGGCGAACGGCGCAGACGTCGTTGCCATCGACGATGAGAGTTGGGATCCCGTATGCCGCTCCGAAGCTGCCGATGTCGGGCACCGGGATGCTGCCTTCGATCGGTGTGTCGGACGCGAATCCGTTGTTCTCGGCAACCCAGACCACTGGCAGCTTCCAGAGCGCGCTGATGTTCAGCGATTCGTGAAAGCTCCCCTCGCCCGTCGCACCGTCACCGAAGAAACCGACGGTGACGATGTCTGCACCGTCCAGCTGCGCGCCGAGCGCCGACCCGCAGGCGATCGGCAGCCCACCTCCGACGATGCCGTTGGCCCCGAGCATGCCGACGTCGAACGCCGCGATGTGCATGGAGCCGCCCTTGCCGAGGCAGTAGCCGTCGACCCGGCCGAACAGCTCCGCCATCATCCGGTCGAGCCGCGCTCCCTTGGCGATGCAGTGGCCGTGCCCGCGGTGCGTGCTGACGATCTTGTCGTCGGTCGCCAAGGCGGCGCACACCCCGGTGGCCACCGCCTCCTCCCCGATGTACGGGTGGATGACGCCGTGGATGTGTCCCTCGACGCGCAGCTGGATGATCCGCTCCTCGAAGGTTCGGATGAGCAGCATCGTGCGGTACATCGCCTCGAGATCGGCGGTTGAGCTCTCCTCGTTCACAGTGCCTCCCACGGGGCCGCCACCGAGAGCGGCACTTCGATCAAGGACGGCCGGCCGGTGGCCGCAGCCGCTTCCAACGCACTCGGGAACTCCACCAGCTCGCCAACGGTGAACCCTTCGGCGCCGACCGAGCGGGCGAACGCCGCGAAGTCCGGTGAGCGGATGTCGACCGAGACCATCCGGCCGTCGAACTTCGCCCGCTGCTGCCGTCGGATCGATTCGAAGCCGCCGTCGTTGCACACGATCGCAATGACGGGGACCTCTTCCTGCACCGCCGCCGACAGCTCGGCCATCGTGAACATGAACGCCCCGTCGCCCGCCAGCGCCACCGCCGGCGCCGCAGGATCGGCGAGCTTGGCGCCGATGGCTGCGGGCAGCGCGAAGCCGAGCGTGTTGAAGTGCATCGGCACGTGGTAGCGGCGAGGACGATTCGTCCGCCACGCCACGGCGGCCCACAGCCCGATCAGGCTGTCGCCCATCAGCACCGTGTCCGGGCCGAGCACCTGGCTGATCGAGCTCACGACGTCGAACCCGCCCGCCATCGCGGCCCGGGCGTGGTCGACGGGCACACGGCGAGCCTCGGCGAGCACCGCGTCGGAGAAGGCGTTGGCGTTGCGCGCCGGCAGCAGCGCGCGCAGTGCCTCGATGCCCGCTGCCGCGTCGCACGTCACTTCGACATCGATGGAGTAGACGTTCGTCGCGACGGCCGGATCGGCATCGATTCGAACGATGGAAGCCGGCGTCGGCATCTGCCAGTTCTTCGTCGTCGCATCGGTCAGACGGGAGCCGACCACGATCAATGGATCCGCCGACGCGATCAGGTCGGCGACAGCTCCGTCTGACATCCACGGGCTCCACAGCGAGATCGTCGCGACGTAGAGCTCATGGTCCTCGCGTATGGCTCCCTTGCCCAGCGCCGTGGTCAGCACCGGCGCACCCAGGTGTTCGGCGAACGCGGTCAGCGCCCCCTCGGCGCACCCTCTGCTCGCGCCGGCGCCGGCCAAGATGACGGGCCTGCGGCCGCCGATGATCACGCTGGCCGCACGATCCAACGCTGCCTCGGCAGTGGGCGGCACCCCGGCGTTGGCGCGCGTGACCGTCGCAGCGGTCCACGAACCGACGGCAGCGAGCACATCCTCGGGCACCTCGACGTGCGCTGGGCCCGGCCGCTGCCCGCCACCGTGCACACCGAGCGCGCCTGCCACCGCCGCCGGGATCTCCTCGACCGTCGCGGCGCGTGCGCTGAAGCGCGTCGCCGCGCGGAACGTCCTCAGGTGGTCCGGTAGCTCGTGGATGACGCCGAACCCTCCGCCGTGCAGGTCGGAGCGGATCTGGCTGGACACCACCAGGACGGGCGAGGAGTCCTGCAGGGCTTCGCCGAGCGCGGTCATGGCGTTCCCCATGCCCGGTCCTTCGAGGCACGCGATCACCCCGGTGCGCGCGCCGACTCGGGCGTAACCATCGGCCATGAAGCCGGCACCCTGCTCGTGACGTGGGAGCACCGCTCTGATCGAGCCGTCTCTGACCACGGCGTCGAAAAGGTCGATGTTGTGCCCGCCGGGGATGCCGAACAACGTGTCGACACCCGCCGATCGGAGCGTCTCCACCACGGCGTCCCCACCGGTTCCCGTTGTCATGCGTCCTCGTTCGATTGGAGCCGTGAGCCGGCCAGCGATGCGACACCGAGGTTCGGGAGCTCGACCGTCACGGCGATGGAGAACTTCGAGGCGACGTCGCGCACGATCGTGGACAGCTCGCCGACTCGGTCGGCGGACACCCGGGTCGACGGACCGGCGATCGAGACCGCGGCGACGATCGTCTGGTTCACCAT
Source organism: Ilumatobacteraceae bacterium (assembly GCA_050248155.1). Lineage (GTDB taxonomy): Bacteria > Actinomycetota > Acidimicrobiia > Acidimicrobiales > Ilumatobacteraceae > VFMC01. The sequence continues at coordinate 19,446 of JBFWSW010000060.1, read as the reverse complement.
CAGCGGCGCAGCGATGCACCTGACCCCGATCTCCATCTCCTCGTCGTCGAGACCGAACCCGGTCGCACGAATGGTGTCGAGGCGCTGGCGAAGATCGTCGAGGGTCTGCGGCGAGTGCTTCGTCCGTCGCTGCAGCGTCAGCCGCGACAGGATCGACTCGCGAACGGATTCAACCTGGAACGCGAGCAGCACTTTGCCCGTGCCGCTGCAGTCGAGCGGGACGCGCAGATACGTCTGCGCCCTGAGCATGCGCGCCGTGTGCACCTGGTCGAGGTACGCAGCCTCGAGACCGTCGAGGATCGCGAGATTCGCGGTCTCCCCCGTTCGTTCGACCAACTCGTGCAGGTACGCCCGGCCCAGATCGCGAAATCTCGCTCGCAGGTCGATGACGTCGTTGGTGATGCGGGTGAACGCGGGCCCGTGCGTATACCGGCCCGTGGCGTCGTCGAGCGAGAGGTACTCGCTCTCGACCATCGTCGCCAGGATCCGGTTGCCGGTGACCGCCGGGATCGACATCGTGGTGGTGATGTCGGCGAACGTGAGCCCCGTGTAGTGCCGCCCGATCAGCTCGATGATCTCGAATGCCCACCGCACCGAGCGAATGGTCTCTTTCGAATCGGTGGTCTTCGGCCGCCCACGGCGCCGGGGGGTCACTGCGGACGTCTGGTCGTCAGCCACGATCACGTCTCCCCGTCCGAGTTGACAACACGGATATAGTATTCCATTGTTTTCCCCCAGGGACAACTGATCGGAGACGAACATGGCCGAAGCGCTCTCGACGGTGCGATCGTCGGTGCCCGACCTGCAGGAGCGGGTCGCCATCGTGACGGGCGGGGCCCGCGGCATCGGTGCTGCGATCGTGCGGGTGCTCTCCGCTGCGGGCGCGAAGGTGGCCGTCTTCGACCCCGACATCGCAACGTCCACCCCGTGGGGCGTCAGTCACCGGGCGATCGACATCTCGGATCGCAACGCCGTGCAGGGGGCCGTCGACTCCCTCGTGGCCTCGGAGCGTCGCATCGACATCCTCGTCAACAACGCCGGGCTCGGCGACCGCGTCGCTCTCGAGGATGTCGACCCCGCGTTCTTCCTGCGCCGCATGGAGGTGAACGTGCTCGGCGCGCTGCTCTGCTCGCAGGCTGTGTTCCCGATCATGCAGGCTCAGGGAGGCGGCAAGATCGTCAACATCAGTTCGGTGTCCGCCAAGGTCGGCGGCGTGTCGTCGCGCCAGCCCGACACCGGTGAGGGGCGATCCGGACCCGTCTACTCGTCGACGAAGGGCGCGATCCTCTCGCTCACCCGTTGGCTGGCGCAGACCGGCGGCGCCCACAACATCCTCGTCAACAGCATCTGTCCCGGTCCGGTGGCAACCGGCGCGATCGCGGGCGCCGACTACGACCTGTCGCGGATCCCGCAGGCCCGGCTCGGCACCGTCGACGACATCGCCCAGGCGACGCTGTTCCTGGCGTCGCAGATGTCGAACTACGTAACCGGCCAGTCGTTGAACGTCGACGGCGGACTCCACTTCGACTGAGGGCGTCACAGTCGGTACATCCGCTCCGCGTTGCCGACGAACAGCGCGTGCTGCTCGCTCGCGGACAGGCCCGACGTCGCCAGTCGGATCGCCGTGACCAACACCTCGTACGAGCTGTACATCCGCTGGACCGGCCAGTTCGATCCGAAGCAGCATCGTTCGATCCCGAACACCTCGATGCAGGTCTCGACGAACGGGGTCATCCGGTCGAGCGTCCATCGTGGATCGGCCATGTCGAGCCCCGAGATCTTGCACCAGGTGTTCGGCGCGGCCGCGACGACCTCCATCGAGTGCTTCCACTCCAACCGCGTCGTCTCGTCGAGCGCCGACGGCCTGCCTGCATGGTCGAGCATCACCTGCAGCTCGGGCAGCGCGTTCGCCAGGTGGGCCACGGGCGACAGGTCGTCCCAGTGCTCGACCTCGAGGTGCAAGCCGTGTGCGACGAGCCGCGCACAGCCACGCACGTACGCCGTGCTCCACAACGTGTCACCGTCGCGCTGGTCGCGCACACCGCGCACCGCCGGGTGCCGCGTGTGTCGCTCGATCTGCTCGTCCACGTCGGTTGCGGTGAGGTCGGTGTTGAACACCATCACCGTCGGGAACGCGTCGGCATGCATGACCTCATCGACGAACAACGTCTCGTCGTAGGGGTCGGCCGTGCCGAACGCAGCCTGGACGTGCACTGCTCGCTCGACGCGGACGCGACCGACGTCAGCGCGGAAGTCGGCGACGCTGAAGTCCCGCCGCAGGGCCGAGATGTCACCCAGCTGCGGGTGCACGAAGTCGGGCGCGAGGTACGAGTACGTGAGCCGCGGGTCGGCGAGATCCCACACGTGCAGATGCGTGTCGACCAGCCTGAAGTCGCTCCACTCGAGGGCGTCGGGATCGCAGCGCATCGCTCTCAGCTCGCCACCGTTCTCGTGTCGATGCCGGGCAGCATCTTGCCCGCATCGCTGGTGATGATCGCGTCGATCACGTACGGCACGTCCGAGGCAAGGCCGGCACGCAACGCGATGGCGAGCTCGTCGTGTGTCCGCACTCGCACGCCGTCGCAACCGAACCCCTTGGCCACCGCCGCGTAGTCGACGTCGAGGAAGTCGACCGAGACGTAGCGCTCGGCGTACATCGAGTGCTGGAGCGCCTTGACGTATCCAAGCGCCTGGTTGTTGACGACGACGCACACGATCGGCGCTCCGATCCGCTTGGCCGTCTCGAGTTCGGCGACCGCCATCGCGAACCCGTTGTCGCCGCAGAGGGCGACCACGGGAAGGTCCGGTGCTGCCAGCTTGGCGCCGATCGCGCCCGGCAGGCCGTAGCCGATCGCCGCATGACCACGGTTGGCGACGTAGTGCCGACCGGTGAGGTTGATGTCGTACAGGAGGGCCGACCAATGCGCAGCGAACCCTCCGTCCGCCACGATGATCGAACGCGCCGGCAGCACCTCCTGCAGCGTCCGCAGCACCCGAGGCATCGGCATCGGCAATTCGTCGCTCACGAACGACGACTCGGCACCCGCGCTCCACTCGCTGCGCGCAGCGGCGACGCGGCCGGCGACGTCGGCCGCGCGCTCCGGACGTGGCGACACGGCATCGGCGAGGTCGGCCAAGGCCAGCGCGGCGTCGCCCCAGACGGGGGCCTCGGTGCGATACACCCGACCCGGCTCGGTCGGGTCGATGTCGATGTGGACGATCTGCGTGTCGGGGGCGATCAACGACCATCGCCTCGTGACGATCTCACCGAGCTTGCACCCGACGACGATCAGCACATCGGCTTGCTCTACGAAGTCGTTGCCGGTGCGCGAGAACCGCCCGACCACTCCGAGGGCCAACGGGTTGTTCTCGGCGATCGATCCCTTGCCGCTGATGCTCGTCGCAACCGGGGCGCCAATCGCAGTGCTGAGCCGTTCGAGCGGCTCGAACGCCTCCGACAGGACCAGCCCGCCGCCGGCCAGGATCACCGGACGGTCCGCAGCATCGATGAGTGCCGCGGCACGCTCGATCGCCGCCGCATCCGGACGCACACGGATGCCACCCACCACGTCGGTGCCGGGCGCGACGTAGAACTCGTCGTCGTCGAACTCGAACACGCCGTGGAAGACGTCCTCGGGGATGTTGACGTGCACCGGCCCCGGCCGTCCCACGTTGGCCGACGTGAACGCCCGACGGATCAGTTCGGGGATCCGCTCGATGCGGTCGATCTGGATCGTTGCCCGGCTGGTGGGCCGCAACATCGAGACCTGATCGCTCTCCTGCGTCGCGCCTCGCGTCGCGATCGACCGATTGATGTCGGCGGTGAGCAGGATCTGCGGGATCGACGCGCCGAACGATTCGGCGGCGCCGCTCACAAGGTTCGTGGCCCCCGGCCCAACGGTCGCGTCGGCGACACACGGTCGGCCCTTGACGCGCGCGTAGGCGTCGGCGGCGAACGAGCCGTGCTTCTCGTCACGGATCAGCACGTGGCGAACGATCTCCTGGCGAGCGAGCGCGTCGTAGAAGGGCAGCGGTTGGAACCCGCCCATGCCGAAGGAGTACTCCACCCCGTACAGCTGGAACATGCGCAGCACGGCCTCGCCGCCGGACAGTCGTGTCATCGGATCCTCTTTTCCCTCGTTGCCACGCGGATCCGCTCGATGGCGGCGCGCGCGCTCGTCCCGATCTCGACGCCACACCGCGTCGCCACCTCGTTGGCACACGACACGTCGCCCGACGCGAAGGTGTCGAGTGCCTCGCCGATTCGCGCCGACTGATGTGCCACCGTGAAGCCGGCGATGCCCATCTCATCGAGCAGGGCGAGCCGACCGACGCCCGCCCGCTGCTTGCCGATGCCGGCATCGTTGAACACCGCGGCCGCCACCGGCGCCTTCACTGCCCTGCCGGCCACGACGCCCCCGTGCGAGCCGGTCACCACGATCGCTCCTTCATGGCGCGCGTCGATCCACCCTGCCGAGTCGAGCGCCACCACCGCCACGTCGCCGTCGTCGAGGACGACCCCGTCGGACGACGCCGACAGGTCGAGACCGGCCGGCCCACTCGACGCGCGCAGGCCGGCCTGTGCCATCAGCTGTGCCGCCTCGACGGCCGACATTGCCCTGACCACACCCAGCCGCGCGGCGACCTCGTTCATCGCACTCACCCGGCCGCACCGCCAGGTGTCGTCGCCGTCGCCGATCCGGGCCGACCAGACGTCGACGGCAGCGGCCGGCAGGCCGACCTCGTCGAGACGGCCGAGGCCGCCGACACCGGCTGCCTCCTTGCCCACACCGGCGTCGTTGGCGATCAGGCCGCAGGCTCCGACCGACAACGCCCACTCGCCCACGAGCCGGCCCGCGTGCGACCCGGTCACCAGCACCGAGTCGCTCGCCTCGGTCGTGAAGACCGTCACCGAGTCGGCACGGAGGACGGAGGCTTCAGCCATGCGCCAGAACCTGGCGGACAGCCGAAGCGACGTTGTCGGCGTCCGGCAGCACGAAGTCCTCGAGCGGAGGGCTGAACGGAACGGGAACGGCTGCTGAGCACACCCGCGCCACGGGTGCCTGCAGCGCACGGAACGTCGCTACGTCCTCCACGACGACCGTGGCGATCTCGGCGGCCATCGAGCACGCCGGCGGGGATTCATCGGCGACGACGAGTCGACCGGTCCGCTGTACCGACGACCGGATCGCCGCGACGTCGAGCGGCACGAGGGTCCGCGGGTCGATCACCTCGACCGAGGCGCCCTCCGATCGGGCGATGGTCTCGGCGGCGTCGAGCGCCGGGCCGACCATCGACCCGATGGCGACGATCGTGACGTCGACGCCGGCCCGACACGTAGCAGCCGATCCGAGCTCGACAACCAGATCCTCCGGCACGTCGCCCATCATCGTGTCGAGACGGTTCGCCTCGAAGTGCACGACCGGGTTGTCGTCGCGGATCGCCGCGCGCAGCAAGCCGTAGGCGTCGGCAGGGTTCGACGGCGCAGTGATTTTCAGCCCGGGGACGTGGGCGAGCATCGCGTACGCGCTCTGTGAGTGCTGCGCTGCAGACCGCTGTCCCCCGATGTAGAACGTCCGGTAGACGATCGGAAAGTCCGCCTGCCCACCCAGCATGTAGCGGATCTTCGCGGCCTGGTTCACCAGCTGGTCGAAGGCGACGAACGTGAACGTCGTCGCCCGTAGGTTCACCACCGGTCGCCAGCCGGACGCCGCAGCTCCGACCGCCATCCCCGACATCGCCGATTCCGAGATCGGCGACCGCCGGACGCGCGCGTCGCCGAACTCGGCGAGCAGCGGCCCGGGTGCGATCGTGCCCATGTGGAAGACCTTCGGATCGAGACGCATCTCGGCCGCGATTGCGGCCTCCAGCGCCCCGACGTATGTCAGCAGCATGCGACATCTCCCAACTACGGAATTACTATTCCATATACTAGCCGCGACCTCCCCGGCCGGTGCAAGGGCGTGCCGGCCGGCTAGCCCTCGAAGGGCCCGAGGTCCACGACCTTGCCGGTGCGCAGTGCGTCCATGCCCGCGCTGACCACCTCGATCGAGCGGATCGCTTCGGCGGCCGACACCGGCGGCGGGCTGCCGTGCCGCACCATGTCGAGGAACGCCTCGATCAGCTCCAGCGATGTCACGACGGAGTCGGTGATGTCGACGAAGTGGGTACCCAGCCCGCAGAACAACGTGGCGCAGTAGCTCGGGCGTGACTGTCCGCCGACGTTCTGCAACACGGCGATCCGTCCGTCGCGGTACTCGATGGTCATGACATCGCTGGTGCCGACCGTGTGGCCGCGCATCGTCTTGACGTCGCGGCCCATGAACGCCGCAGCCATCTCGAACGAGTGGATGCCGTAATCGGCCCACCGGTTCTGCACCTTCGTCTGCATCGACCGCAGGCCGCCCAGTCCGTCGATCATCGACCGTGCCGCCGTCACCTGGTACGAGAACGCGAGGCTCGACGCTGTGAACCACGGCGCGCCGTGCGCCGCCGCGAGATCGGCGATCTCGCGCGCTCCCTCGACGGAGGGCGCGAGCGGCTTGTCGATGTAGGTCGGCAGTCCGGCCTCGAGTGACGGGCGAGCGTGCTCGAGGTGGTCCGAGCCGAGGTCGCTCAGCACCATCACCGCGTCGACGTCGGTGACCGCGTCCTCGAGCGACGCGCTGACATGCTCGACATCGCACGCCCGCGCGATCAGCTCTGCTTCACCCGGGACCGCGCCCCAGATCTTCGTCACTCGCGCATCGCTGATCGGCGTTCGCTGCGGCCCCCATGCGGACTCGAGGATGAGCTCGGTCCGCCGCGCTGCCCAGCGAAGGTAGAACGAGTCGAGGTAGCCGGCCGGCCGAGCCGGCACCGGTACGTCGTCGCTCCAGCCGTTGATCCAACCGGAGAACAGGTGGGCGTGCCCGTTGTCGGTGCCGACGATGCCGATTCGAATGGTCATGGATCCTCCTGGCGGACAGCGTTCAGGATGCGTGTGCGACGACGTGCACCTTGGCCTCGGCGCCCGACGCCGCTGCTTCGAAGCCCTCCCGAACGTCGTCGAGATCGACGGATCGGGTGACGAGCCGCTCGACGGCCAGCCCGGAGGCGACCAGGTCGAGTGCACGATCGAAGTCGTCGGGCAGGTACATCGCGCTGCCCGCCACCATCACCTCGCGGTCCTGGAGCAAGGTCGTGGGGAGCTCGGCCGTGCCACTGCAGACCCCGATGACCGCGACACGACCGCCGGGAGCCGCGCGCTCGACGGCGAAGCGAACCGACGACGGCGACCCGACACAATCGAGCACGATGTCGGGGCGACCGCCGAGCTCGTCGCTGATGGCGTCGGCAACGAAGGCATGTGCGGCGTCGAGCGCAGCGTGGGCGCCGAGCGACACCGCGAGATCGCGCTTGGCGGCGATGGTGTCGGACACGACCACACGAGCCGCTCCCGATGCCAGGGCGTTCAGCATGGCAAGGAGACCGATGCTGCCGGCGCCGATGACAGCGACCGTCTTGTCCTGGACACCACCGACGAGTCGGGTGGCATGGACGACGCACGACAACGGCTCGACCATCGCGCCCGCCGACATGGTCATGCCGGTCGGCAGCAGGCTGAGCGACGACGGCGGCGCCACGAAGTAGTCGGACATGCCGCCGGGCTCGTGGGCTCCGATGGCGCGGAGGTGCTCGCAGAGGTTGGTCTGCGAGCGCAGGCACATGAAGCACGAACCGCAACTGACGATCGGCCGCAGCACGACGGCGTCGCCCGATGCGAACCCGCTGACGCCGTCGCCGACCGCCTCGACCCAGCCGGTCGCCTCGTGCCCCGGGCAGATCGGGTACGGCAGCCACGGGTGGCCGTCGTGCCACGTGTGCAGATCCGAGCCGCACACGCCGGCGTGCGACGAGCGGACCAGCACCTCCCCGGGCCCTGGCGCCGGCACCTCGACGCGTACCAGGTCGACGTGACGCTGCCCCACGATCCATGCCCGTCGTCCGTCCGTCATCGCGCAGACCTCCCTGAATCGTTGGTCACCAGATCGTCCATCCGCCATCGACCACCAGGTTGTGACCCGTGACGAATCCCGAGCTCGGCGACGCCAGGAACAGGACCGCCGTCCGCAGATCCGTATCGCTGCCGAGCCGTCCTGTGGGTGCACCGGACTGCAGCGCGGCACGGACCTCGGGGGTCAACATCGCGTCGTTGGTGGGCGATGGGAACATGCCCGGGCAGATCGTGTTCACCGTGACGCCGCTGCGACCGAACTCGACCGCCAAGAAGCTCGAGAGACCGACCAGCGCGTGCTTGCTGGCGAAGTACGACACGATGTCCAGCCCGATGCCCGGATAGCGAGACGGATCGCCGGCCACCAGCCCGTAGATGGACGCGATGTTGATCACTCGACCCCACCCGCGCTCGATCATCGCTGGAGCGAGCAGTTGGATCAGGTGGAAGGGTGCCTCGACGTTCAGGTTCATGATGTAGCGCCAGTCGTCGAGCTCGACCTCGCCCCAGGGGGCCCGGCTGGCGGCCCCGGCGTTGTTGACGATGATGTCGACGTCGCCGACTGCGCTCGCGAGGGCGATTCGGTCCGCTTCCGACGTCACGTCCGCGACGTGAGTCTCGACCTCGCCGCCGGCCTGGCGGATCTGCTCCGCGGTGGATTCCAATGGTTCCGATCGCCGACCGCAGATGACGATGGCGGCACCGGCATCGGCGAGCGCCAGCGTCATCTGCTTGCCGAGGCCGTCTCCGCCGCCTGTTATGAGCGCGCGTCGGCCGGTCAGGTCGAAGTCGTTCACGTGCCAGCCGCACCGGTCATGTACGCCACGAGATCCGCCGGGGACGTGCCCTCGGCGCGGAGGTTGCCGACGACCTGTCCGAGCCGCATCACGATGACGCGATCGGAGACACGCAACACCTGCGGCATGTTGTGGCTGATGAAGATGACGGCGACGCCCTGGTCCTTCAGGCGCTCGACGAAGGAGAGCACGATCTCGGTCTGGTACACGCCGAGCGCTGCGGAGGGCTCGTCCATGATGACGATGTGGCTGCCCCACAGCACGGCCCGCGCGATGGCGACCGCCTGCCGCTGGCCGCCCGACAGGGCCGACACCTTCGTCTTGGTGGAGGGCAGCTTCAGCTTCATCCGTTCGAAGCCGGCCTCGACGTCGGCACGCATTCTGCTGCGGTCCATGAATCGCAGCCACGACAGCACGCCACGCTGCTTGCGCAGCTCGCGGTTGAGGAAGACGTTCTCGGCGATGTCGAGCGTCGGGATGAGCGCCAGATCCTGGAAGACTGTCTCGATGCCCGCGCTCCGCGCGAACGACGCGTCATGCAGCACGAGCGGCGAGCCGTCGACGAAGATCTCCCCGGTGTCGGGCAGCAGGGTGCCAGCGAGAACCTTGACGAGCGTGCTCTTGCCGGCGCCGTTGTCACCCACGAGCCCGACCACTTCGCCCGCATGCAGATCGAGGTCGACCCCGCGAAGGGCTCGGACCGCGGCGAAGCTCTTCGTGATGTTGACAGCCTGCAACACCGGTGCGGTCGCGACGTCGCTCATGTCACCGCCTCCTCGGGCTCGGCTTCCTGGATCGGGATGCGCTCGAGGCGCTGGTACACCACGTCGATCCCTGCGGCGACGAACAGCGCTGCGCCGATCACGATCTCCTTCCAGAACGGGCTGACGTGGACCAGGATGAGACCGTTGCTCAGTGCTCCGATGAACAGCAGACCGAACACCACACCGTAGAGCGACCCCCGGCCGCCGGTGAACGACACCCCGCCGAGGAGGATCGCCGTCAACACCTCGAGCTCGACGCCCCGACCGATCGACAGTGACGACCCGTCTAGCTGCGACGTGACGATGAGTCCACCGATACCGGCAGCCAGTGCGCTGACGATGTACAGGATGAAAGGGATCCGCCGCACCCGGACACCGAGCGACTCTGCGCTCGTGCTGTCCGAACCCACCGCGGTCATGTGCCGGCCGACGCGGGTGCCGTGCCATACGATGCCGCCCACGGCGACCGCCGCTACGAGCAGCCACACCGGAAACGGCGTGTCGAGGATGCGGCCGTTACCCAGGTCGGCGAAGGTCTTCCCGAACCCGTACTCGGTCTGGCCCTCGCTGATCAGCTGAGCGACGCCGCGGGCCCCGGCGAGGCCGCCCAACGTCACGATGATCGGTGACATCCCGATGTACGACACGGAGAATCCGGTGACGGCCCCCCAGAGCACGGCGATCACCAGGCTGCCGGCGACGGCCACGCCCAGGGGGGTGTCTTTGGCCATGAGCTCTCCGAAGATGATGGAGGTCATCACCATGACCGAGCCGACCGCGAGATCGACGTGGCCGGTCAGCACCAACATCGCACCGGGGATGGCGATGATCCCGGTGACTGCCACCTGCAGGAGGATGACCGTCAGGTTGCTCCGCGTGAGGAACCGATCGTTCAACACGGTGAACACCACGCACAGCAGGATCAGCGCGAAGAACAGACCGTTACGTTGCGCCCAATCGAACACACTCCGTCCCCGTCTGGGGACCGACAGCTTCAACTTCATGGGCAAACGGATCCTCGGTGAACGTGCAGCAGGCCAGCACTCCTTGCGTCGTGGCCATCATGCATCACGTCGGAAAGGCGCTGATCAGTCGTTCGGCATCCTCGACCGAGTCGGGGGTGATGAGCACGTACGGCAGCGCACTCTCGGTGGGCTCCTTGCCCTCGAGCGCATTGGCTGCGTTGTCGACCGACGCACGACCCACCGCGTTGAGGTCGATCGCACCGACGGCGCGGATGACGTCGCCCTCGAGCACCTTTTCCATCGCCGCCTTCGATCCGTCCCAGCCGGCGACGAACACGTTCGTCGTGTCGACGCCAGATGCCTTGTACGCCTGGGACACGCCGAGGGCGCAGTCGTCGGCCGCACACAGCACGACGTTGATGTCGGGGTCGGACTGCAGCAAGCTCTGCATCGTGGTCAGGGCTTCCGGCGACAGCAGGCCGTCCTGACGTGTCACGAGCTCGGCATCCGGCGCCAGCTCCTGGATGGTCTCCCATGCGACATCGAGCCGCACTCGAGGCGTCTCGATCGTGTCGTCGCCGAGCATGACGATCTTGGCCTTGCCGTCGAGCTTCTCGTTGATCCAACGGGCTGCTTCCTCGCCGACCGCGCGGGCACCCTGCTCGTCGTCGAAGAGCACCGACCCGTCAGCGCCGTCGACCGGCGTCGCGTACGCGATCCACGGCACGCCCTCGGCATGCGCGCTCTCGACGAGCGGTGCCATCGCGTTGACGTCCAGGGAGTGGATCGTGATCGCGTCGATCTCGCCCTGGGCGAGCCACGTGTTCACTTCCGCGATCTGGGCCTCGATCGACCCGTCGGCGAAGCTCTCGACGAGCTCGTAGCCGCGCTCGTCGGCGGCTTCCTGAGCACCGGCCTTCAGCGCCGAGTAGAAGTCGCCGGCGCGGTGCGGGTGGGCGAATGCGATCGTTCCGCCACCGGCTGCGTCGGTGCCGGGCGTCGTCTCGCCTGCCGGTTCCGTCACAGCGGGAGCAGACGTCGAATCCGAGCCCGTGTCGGAGCTCGAGTCATCGTCGCCTCCGCATGCCGACAGCACGAGGAGCACGCTGAGTGCTCCCCCCAAGACCTTCGCTCGTGAACCCATCTTCTTCCCTTCCCCTGTGATGCAGACTCTGACTCCGAAGCAGATTTCGGTCACTGCATTGCAAATCCTGTCAGATAGTTGCAGCCGCCGTGATAAGTGTCAAGAGCAACTTGCCGAGTTCGGTCCGGGCTCGTTGTGGGGTCTTCTAGCCTCTAGCCTCGCGACATCAGGGAACGGTCGATGGTCCCGGGGAGATGTCCGACCCAGGGCGAGTCTGATTGGAGCGGTGCATGATTCTATCAAAACTCTTCATCTGGCCGTCACAGAACGGTGCCCGGGGACCGAGATGAGCGCGGCGCACGTGCTCCCATCCGAACGACGCCAGATGATCCTGCGCGTCCTGTCCGAATCCGGATCGGTGTCGGTGAACGAACTGAGCCAGATCACCGGTGCATCCCTCGCCACCATCCATCGCGACCTCGAACAGCTCAGCGACGCAGGCCGCCTGGTCCGCGTCCACGGTGGGGCCACGATCGCCGACGACGACCCGCCCGCCACCAGCGAGCGGCGACGCAACATCCCCCAGAAGCGCGCCATCGCACGGGTCGCTGCGCAGTGGGTCGAGCCGGGGCACGTCGTGTTCCTCGAGGCGAGCTCGACCGTTGCCCGCCTGACCGAGTTCCTTCCCAAGTCCGAGATCGTCATTGTGACCAACGATCCGGAAATCGCGCTCGACCTCGCACAGAACACCGTCAACGAGGTGATCGTCCTGGGCGGAACACTTCGTTCCCAGACCCGCTCGATCGTCGGTCAGATGACCGTCGCGCTGCTCCGCGAGATCAAGGTCGATCTGGCGTTCATCGGCGTCAGTGCGATCTCGGTCGACGGCCTCACGTCGGTGAACCTGCTCGAGGCCGAGACCAAGCGAGCCATCCTCCATTCGGCGTCGCGGGCGATCGGACTGGCGACACGCGACAAGCTCGGACGGAACTCGCTGACTGCGATCGGCACGATCGACCAGCTCGCCACATTGGTGACCGACGCGCCCAGGAGCGATGCTCACGTGAAGGCGTTGATCAGCGCCGGGCTGGATGTGGTGAGCGTCAAGCCCGAGAGTGGACCACGTCCATCAGACGCCCGGTGATCGCCGCCGGCTCCGGGTGCTGGAACACGTTGCGCCCGTACACGACCCCTGACGCACCAGCGGCCAGCAGAGCGGCCGTCCGGTCGAGCAGCTCGGCGTCGTCGACTCGCCCCCCGCCGCGAGCGAGCACCGGTACCCCGGCGGCCTCGACCACCGTCCGGAACTCCTCGAGCTGATCCGTCGGATCGGCCTTGATGATGTCGGCGCCGAGCTCGGACGCCTGCCGCACCAACGGAGCGATGCGAGCAACGTCGCCGTTGACCGCGTACCGGATCGCTCCCTCGTCCGACAGCACGAGCGGCTCGACCATCAGCGTCATCCCCGTCGCGGAGGCCTCCGCCCGCAGGCAGTTGACGATGCGGAGGCAATCGCGACGGAGGTCCGGATCGGAGTCCGAGTCGAGCAGGTTCACCACGATCGCCGCCGCTCCGATCGCTGCCGCCCGCTCGACGGCACGACCCACGGCGAGGGAGTACAGGCCGACTCCGGGGCCGGCCTGATAGGCGTTGGTCACGTCGAGGCGAGTGACGAGCCGAACCGGTGATCCTGCGAGCGCACTCTGAAGTCGCTCGGCCGAGCCCAGGTTCAACTGGATCGCGTCGGGCCTTGCCTGCACGGTCTCGGCGACCCGCCGGGCGAGGCTGCCGAGCCCGGCCACGATCCCTGCGGATCCGAACACGCCGTGATCGAGGGCGACGCTGACGAGTCGGCCGTCGGCGGCGAGCAGTGGAGCTGTCATGGTGTCCTCACGAATCGGTCTGACGGGCCAATGATCGGGTTGCTTCGACGAAGCGCGACGCGGCTGAGCACTCGAAGGGTGAAGCCGCGACCTCGTAGCCGCCACGCGCGCAGTCCTGTTCCTCGAGGAGATAACCCAGGTAGCCCGACGCGTAGCCGCACAGCCAGGTGCGGTCCGCGGTCTCGAGATCCAGCGCGAGGTCGATGGTCGGCTCGACCGGCCAGAACGCGATCGATCGATCGCCGAGGTGCCAGCGCGTGACCGACACCTCGATCGCCGTGGGGAGGCTCAGGCTGACGCGAGCTCGGCGCAGATCGTGGTTCGCTCCGATCAGCTCCACCTCCGCCTGCCTCAGCCACGACGCGTCCGATCCGTCGCAGGCGCGGCGATCGACCTCTGCGACCCACTGCTCCCACCGCCGCTCGGCGACATCAAGCGGCGGCGTCGGTCGGGGCTCGAGCGAGAACGTCGCCTGCAGCACCCGTGAGCGCTCGAGCCCGACCATCATCGCTCGCGCGTCGAGCACGGCATCTCCCAGGATCCCTCCGAGTCGGGCCGCCTCCTCGAACGTGGACCCACGGCGCGTGTGCCGCGTCGACTGGTCGCCGGCGCCTCCCGGGAGATACGCCACCGGCACGCCTGGCAGCGACCCCGCGACGCGCTCGCGCAACCCCCAGACCAGATCGCCGCTGACCAACGTGTTGTCAGCGCTGAGCACCGTCGGATGGCAGCCGTGCAGCGCCAGCACGGCCAGGACCGAGTCATCGTCGGCGCGTGCCTCGATCACGCGGATCGTCTCGTCGCGGCGACCGTCGCCGTCTCGGCGGTTCGTGCCCACCGGTTCGGCGAGCCGGCCCGAGCCGGCTGCCAGGTAGCCGCGCCGCTCGGCGCCGATCGCTTCGGTGACCACGCGGCGACACGTCGACACGAGATCGGACTGGTAACCCGCGGAGTAGGCGCCCATGACGCCCTGATCCCACGCCTCGAGCGAAGGCGCTGCGTGGGTGTGCGACGCCACGACGACCACATGGACGCCGTCGTCGACGCCGGTCACCAGACCGGACGGGACCGAGATGCCGTCGAAGCACAGCACGACCAGATGGTCTCCGGCGATGTCGTCACGCACCGACACGCCCACCACCTGCAGGCGGTCGTGCACGCCACTGCTGACGCGGCCCTCGACGGGATACCCGCCGAGGGGCGTCCCGACGGGCGGGCTCACGTCACCGGTCGCGACCCCAACCATCAGCGTCATCCGCCGCGGCCCCCCGGTTCGACGACATGAGAGCGCAGCACCGCGCGCGAGTGGGCGTGTGCCGACGCAATGTGTCCACCCGCCTGCGCGCCGAGGAGCGCGGCGCCGTACGCGGTGGGCTCGTCGGCGATCACTCGGGTCACGGGCCGTCCGAGGAGCGTCGCAACCGTGCGGACGAGCGCCGGGTGTGCCGAGGCGCGACCGACGACGCGAACGTCAGACGATGGACCGAGCAGTTCGACGTTCGTCACGATCTCCGCGCACACCCCGTCGACGACGGCACGGGCGACATCTGATCGGCTGGTGCCGAGCTGCAGCGACCTCAGTGCGCCAGTCGCTGACAGATCCCACCCGGCCGAGCCCCTTCCACCGAACCACGGCTCACAGACGACGCCGGCGCTGCCGACCTCGACATCCCCCGCGAGGTCGAGCCACGCGCCGGTGTTCGGCAGCCCCATGAGCTCGGCGCACCAGTCGAAGGTGACACCGACCGCGGGCACCACCCCCTCGTGCCACCAGGTGTCGGGTTGCAGGCCAGGCGTGAGCGGTACCGACGCCGACAGCCTGCTCGCGCAGCCATCGGCCCGACGGACGATCGCGACCGCCGTGCCGAAGGTGACCGTCACGGACGTCTCGTCTGGGTCGGCCACCAGCACCGCAGCCCGCTGATCCTGCGTCGGGGTCGCCACGATCGCGTCGGGCGACAGTCCGAGGCGCGCGGCGAGCGGGCCGCGCGCGTTGCCGGCGACGGTGCCCGACGCACCGATCCGGCTGAGCGATGTGGGCTCGACTCCGACCTCACCGAGCAACGCGCCAGACCAGTCACGGCTGCACTGGTCGAGCAGTGCGGTGGTCGCGGCCAGACACGGATCGACGACCCACTGACCCGTGAGTTGGTGCGCGATCAAGTCGCCGGCGAGTGCCCATCTGCCCGTCGATGCCTCGGTGTTGCACAGGAGCCGTCCAGCGAGCGTGGCGGGCGAGATCCGCCGGCCCGATCGGGAGTACCACGATTCGATCGTCGCCGTCGCGAGTTCGGGTGTCGGCTCGTCTCCGGCGGACAACCAACCCTGTGCGTCACTCAGCTCGTTGCCGGCCTCATCGACCATGACCGATGCAACACCCTGGGTGGCGATCCCGATGGAGCCGATCCGGTCGAGCGCGACGCCCGCTGCCGCGGCCGACTCCGCGACGGCGCGCTCGACGCTGCCGATCCAGCGTCCGGCGCGCTGGCGCAGGTTGTCGGCGAGGCCGGTGTGCCGCTGACGTCCGACGGCGATGACGTTCAGGGCGCCGTCGAGCAGCACGCATCGCGCGGTCGTCGTGCTCAGGTCGATCCCGGCGTGCACGGATGACGAACTCGTCAAGTCAGCAACTCCGGCCGACGTTCCGCTTCGGCGATGGCCTGCTCGATGATGCTCAGTCCGCGGAACGCCTCGTCCTGGCTGATGACGAGCGGCGGCGCGAGTCGGAGGATGTGGCCCGCAGGGATCCAGGCGAGGCCGCGCCGGAACGCCTCCTGGTAGACGAACGTTCCGGCGGCCGTTGCCGGCTCCTTCGTCGCGCGATCCTTGACGAGTTCGATGCCGAGCAGGAACCCCAGCCCACGGACCTCGCCGATGATGGGGTGTCGCTCCTGCATCGCACGGAGCTCGTCGAGCACCAGCGCGCCGAGCTTCTCGGCCCGTTGGCAGAGCTCCTCGTCCTCGATGACCGACAGGCTCGCCAGGATGGCAGCGCAGGCCATCGGGTTGCCGCCATAGCTGGTCGACGCGCTCGCGTTGTTCATGGCCTCGCGCAAGTCGGAGCGTGCCATCACGGCGCTCACTGGGAAACCGTTGCCGAGGCCCTTGCCCAGCGTCATGAGGTCCGGCTCGACGCCCCAGTGGTTCACCGCGAACATGCGGCCGGTTCGGCCGAAGCACGTCAGGACTTCGTCGGCGATCAGCATCGTGCCGTTCGCGGTGCACAGCTCGCTCAGTCGCGGCAGGAAGTCGTCAGGGGGAACGATCGAGCCGCCCCATCCCTGCACCGGTTCGATCAACACGGCGGCAACACCGTCAGGCGCGGCCTCCATCGCCAGCTGCACCTCGGCCAGGACGGCGTCGCTGAGCATCTCGACGCTGACCCCAACGGGTGGACGATACGGGTACGGCCCGGGAACGCGGACGAATCCGTCGGCGCGGATCCCCTTCCACGGGTCGGGCGTTCCGAGGCTCGCCGCACCGAGCGTCTTGCCGTGGAAGCCATGATCGAAGCCGATGAACGAGCGGCGCCCGGTGGCGACGCGCGCCACGCGCAACGCGGCCTCGACGGCAGTCGTCCCGCTGTCGTAGAACTGCGCGATGCTCAGATCCCCCGGCGCGATCTCGGCCAAGCGCCGCTGGGCCTCGGCCCGGGCGGGCGTCGGGAAGTCGTGGCAGTTCATCAACTGGTGAGCAGCGTCGGCGACAGCCCCCGAGACAACGGGGTGGCAATGGCCGAGCGACGCCACGTAGATGCCGGACGAGAAGTCGAGATACCGGTTTCCGTCGACGTCGTCGAGGTACACGCCCGAGCCGGATTGAAAGGCAACGGGGAAAAGCCGAGCCTGTGAAGACAGACCACCCGTGTGGGCATCAACGGCCGCATAACACGCCTCGGACTTCGGCCCAGGCCGTTCGATGGAGCCCGAACGGGAGCGATCGGTCACGTTGTCTCCTCATCGTGGATGTGCACGAGCGAGGCGAGCCCAACCCTTCAGAAGTCGTCAACTTCTTGCGAACTCTTTCACCGTTTCGAGGTCTTCCGCATCGAAGACATCGATGTGCCAGGGTTTCTGGCGTGGAGTACGCACTCATCGGCAACACCGGCCTGCGGGTCTCGCGGCTCGCCATCGGCACCGCAGTGTTCGGCATCGCACCTCCGGAAGACGGTTGCGACGCGCTCGTCGGCGCAGCACTCGACGCAGGAATCAACCTCTTTGACTGCGCCAACACCTATGGCAATCGGGCCGCATTCGACCGACCGGGTTCGCCTGCATCGGTCGAGCGCGCGCATGCCGAGGAGTTGCTCGGACGGGCCCTGAAAGGCCGCCGTGATGACGTGGTCCTGTGCACGAAGGTGTCCGAACCCGTCGGCGCCGGCCCGAACGACGGTGGCATCTCGATCGCCGGGCTCGGCGACAAAGGCGGCGGGCTGAGCCGCTACCACATCATGCGCGAGGTGGAACGAAGTCTGCG
Source organism: Ilumatobacteraceae bacterium (assembly GCA_050248155.1). Classification (GTDB taxonomy): domain Bacteria; phylum Actinomycetota; class Acidimicrobiia; order Acidimicrobiales; family Ilumatobacteraceae; genus VFMC01. The sequence continues at coordinate 1,481 of JBFWSW010000060.1, read as the reverse complement.
CCGCCTCGGCACCGATCACATCGACGTGTACTATTTCCATCACCCAGATCCGGAGACGGCGATCGAGGAGAGCCTGCGGGCCGCGGACGACCTGGTGCGTCACGGGAAGATCCGCTACGTCGGGCTGTCGACCTACGCCGGTTGGGAGATGACCGAGGCCGTGATGACCGCCGAGCGACACGGACTCAGCCGACCGATCGTCAACCAGGTGGTGTACAACCTCACCAACCGCTGGCCCGAGCGAGAGGTCGTTCCGGCAGCCAACCATCTCGGGCTCGGACTCACCTGCTTCAGCCCGCTCGCGGGCGGTGTGCTCGCCGGCGGCGCTGCCATCGACCGAGCGCACGGTGGCATGAGGCGTTGGGGACTCTCCTACGACTACACAGACGAGCAGCGACATGTGGCGTCAGAGCTCGGCGAGCTCGCCACCGAGTGGGGCCACGCTCCGACCGGCCTCGCGCTCGCTTGGCTGCTGTCCCGTCGACCAGTCGCCGCCGCGATCGTCGGCCCCGAGACGCCCGCAGAACTCGGCGAGAGCCTGGTCGCTCTCGATCTTCACCTCGACGCCGACCAGCTGGATCGGCTCGATGCAATCGGCCGACGGCCATTCGATCCCCCAGTCTGACCTGGCTACCGCGGCATGGATGGTCCCTCGCGCCATCAGTTCTCCGCCCTCCGATGAGAGATGAGCGGCGATTGGCCACTCATCTCTCATCGCGAGGGCGGCTGGGTAGCCTCGTGGGCCGTGAACATGAAGAACCGCCTGCAGGCCCTGTCGCTGCTCGATCGCGCGATGGCCTCCATGACCGATGCCGAGCTCGAAGCGGCTGTCGAGCAGCTCCCCGACGACCACCGCACGGCCCTCGACCGCATCGCCGGCGCGCGTGACGAGTCGGGTTTCGAGGATTCGGCGGCGCGCACGCTGGCCGTCCGCAGCGCGGTCGCCCGCGGCCGGATGAGCGGAGCGCTCGAGCAGATCGCCACGATCCTCACCGACCAGTGCCTGGCCGACTGCATCGAGCAGCTCGGCGACAAGTCCGACAACCCCAGCGAGGCCGACCTCGCCGAGGTGACGCCGGGTCTGATCGAGCGCCACGGTTTGCCGATCGTGCGTCTCACGCTGGCGATGTCGATCGCCGGCGAGGCCGCCGCGTCGACCATGCTCACCCGGGTGCTGAAGCACGACGAGGTGCTGGCGCTGCCGGCCCGTGAGGCCGAGCCGGTCGCGCCGGTGCTGCCGGCGCGCACCGCCGACGACGAGACCAAGGCGCGCCGCAAGGCGGCGAAGGAGCGCAAGCAGGCCGAGTCCCGGTTGCGCCGCGAGCAGCAGGCCAAGGCCCGCAACCGCGCCTGACACGTTTCTCCGGCGCGGCCTTCGGGGTAGGTGTCGCACGTACTCCTCGCCGAAAGGGGCTCCGTGCAGCTGCGAACGATCCGAGACTGGCCGGTGCTGCGGCAGTTGCGCGGCGGCGACCCGACCG
>JBFWSW010000059.1:0-23850 GCA_050248155.1 Ilumatobacteraceae bacterium | reverse complement strand
TGCTGCGGCGCAACGCCTCGCGTGGCTGCATCAGACCCTGCCCGGCCTTCCCGGCACCGGCATCATCTACTGCCTCACGCTGCGCGATGTCGAGCAGGTGACGCAATGGCTGCGATCGCACGGCCACCACGTGCTGCCGTACACGGGCGGCACCGACGGTGACGACCGCCTCGATGCCGAGGCACGGCTGCAGCGCAACGAGGTGAAGGCGCTCGTCGCCACCTCGGCGCTCGGCATGGGGTACGACAAACCCGACCTCGCGTTTGTCGTGCACTTCCAGGCGCCTGGTTCGCCGGTGGCGTACTACCAGCAGGTCGGGCGAGCCGGGCGGCAGCTCGAGCAGTCGGCCGGCATCCTGCTGCGCGGTGCCGAAGACCGCGAGATCCAGGACTGGTTCATCGAGACGGCCTTCCCAGATGCGGGCGACGTCGACGCCGTGCTCGCCGTCTTCGCCTTCGCCGAAGGTCCGGTCACGCTCGGACGCATCTTGGACGAGGTGAACATGCGACGCGGCGACGTCGAGCTCGTGCTCAAGCAGCTCACCGTCGAAGGCGTGCTCCGCCGGCTGTCGGGCCAGACCTACGAGCGCACACTCAAGCCGTGGACGTACCCAGCGGAGCGCGTCGCTGCTGTCACCGCTGACCGGCGCCTCGAACAGCAACAGATGGCTACCTACGCACGTGGCGAGACGTGCCGGATGGAGTTCCTGACGGGCGTGCTCGACGACCCGCGACGAGGCCCGTGTGGTGTGTGCGACGTGTGCAGCGGATCGCGACACGCGATCGAGCTCGACGAATCGCTCGTGGCCGAAGCCGAGCGGTACCTGCGGCGCGGCTACGCCCTCGTCGAGCCGCGCAAGCAGCGCTTTGGCAAGAAGCTGGCCGACGACCTCCGCCTCGAGCCCGGTCGGGCGCTCTGTCTGTGGAACGACGCGGGGTGGGGCAGGCTCGTCGCCCAGGGACGCGACAGCGGCCACTTCGACGATCGCCTCATCGCATCCGTCGCCGACATGGTCGACGACTGGTCACCGCGTCCGATGCCCACCTGGGTGACGTACGTGCCCTCGCTGCGGCGTCCCGGCGTGGTGCCCGACCTCGCCCGTCGCATCGCCGAACGGATGGGTCTGCCCCTCGTGGACATCGTCGAGAAGGTGCGTGAGACGCCGCCGCAGAAGCGCCAGCAGAACGGTGCGCACCAGGAGCGCAACGTGCAGGGCGCGTTCCGGTTGCGCGCCGCCCCGTCGGCCGAACCGGTGTTCCTCGTCGACGACACGGTCGACTCACGCTGGACGCTCACCGAGATCGGCGCGCTGCTGCGCGAGAAGGGCTCGGGCCCGGTACACCCTCTTGTCCTCGCTTCGCTGCAGGGGCGAGACTCGTGACCGTGACAGATGCGTCGCTCGCAGCGCTGTTGCTCACCAACCGCATCGTCGACGTGGGTCACAAGCCGCTGTCGGCGAGCGAGTTCTGGTCGCTGCACCAGGCCGTCGACGACCTGTCGTCGCTCGCCGGCATGACCGTCGGCGAGCTCGCCACCACGCTGTCGATCACGGACGTCGAGGCCGAGCGGTTCACGGGTCTGCTCGAAGCCCGCACTGCGTTCGCCTTCGAACGTGAGCGACTCGAGGAGGAGGGCGTGCGGCTGATCTCGGCGCTCGACGACGCGTTCCCCGAGCGCCTGCGCGCCCGCCTCGGCGGGGCGTGCCCGGCGTTCCTCCTCGTCGGCGGACCGCTGCCGTTCCTCCAGTCGCAGGCGCTCGGTGTGGTGGGGTCACGCGACGCATCGCCCGAGGCGCTCGAGGTCGCGGCCTCGGTCGCGGCGACGGCATCCGCCCACGACATGGCCGTCGTCAGCGGTCTCGCTCGGGGCGTCGACCAAGCGGCGATGGCAGCTGCCCTCGATGGCGGCGTCGCGGTGATCGGGGTGCCGTCGGAGGGCATTCGGGTGGCCGGCCGCGATCCGGAGGTCCGGCAACGAGTCCACTCCGGCCAGCTGTGCGTCGCCAGCCCGTACGGCCCGGGCGTGCGCTTCACCGCCGGCAACGCGATGGGGCGCAACAAGCTCATCTACGCCTTGGCCGACGTCACTTTGGTCGTGTGCGCGGACTCGGGCTCGGGCGGCACATGGGAAGGTGCGCGCGAAGCCCTGCGCCGAGGCTTCGGTCGAGTCGCGGTGTGGATCGGCGCCGGCGCCGGCCCCGGCAACCCGCAACTGGTCGACATGGGCGGAGTCCCTGTCAGCGATATCGCCGACCTCGTCACCGTGGCCGCACGTGCCGAGCCGCCCGCTTCAGAGCGCCAGCCGACGTTGTTCGAGTGAGCGCGGCGTTCACGTCGGTCGCTCGCGATGGGACGAACCACTCCTCTCCTCGGCTGCCGGTTCCGGTCACGATCTGTCCGCAATGGCAAATACGGTGCGATACATGGCCATCGCCCGCTTCCCCTCGTTCGTCCTCGACTGCGACGACCCTCGCCGCCTCGCCGAGTTCTACGGCGCCTTGCTCGACTGGAACGTGACCTCCGACGACGGATGGGGCGAGGTTCGCAACGCCGCGGGTGATCAGTGCATCTGCTTCCAGCGCGTCGACGACTTCCAGCCGCCGCAGTGGCCCGGGCAGGACATCCCTCAACAGATGCACATGGACGTCATGGTCGACGACCTCGACGCCGAGGAGCGAGCGGTCCTCGAGCTCGGCGCAACCCGGGCCGAACACCAACCTGGCACCACGTTCCGGGTCTTCCTCGACCCTGCCGGGCACCCCTTCTGCCTCTGCGTGTCGTGAGCGCCTGGGCACCACCCGGGCCGCTGCCACGAGCGTCAGCGAGCTCGACGACCTCGTCGGCGTCGCTGCACGTACCGACCCACTTGGCCCGGGACCCCAGCCGACGTTGTTCGAGTGAGCGCGGTGTTCACGTCGGTCGCCGGGGAGCTCGACGCACAGGTGGCTCCGCCGCTGTGTCGCCGGTCGGACTTGCCAGGGCACGCTCGAGCCCAGTGAACAGGTCGACGACATCCGACGCCTCGAAGACCCGGTAGCGCTGGCGGCCGACGTTGCGTTGCCGAACCACGCCGGCCGCCTCGAGGCGGTTGATGGCCTCACCGGTGCGCATCTCGGAACGGCCAATCAGCCGAGCGGCGCTGTCGACGGTGATCACCGGGACACCGGGCAGCAGATCGAGCAGCAGTTCGACGGCTGAGTTGGCCCGGACCCGCCCGAGCCGGTCCCTCCATCGCGCACCCAGCAACTCGATCTTGCTCGCGAACGCCTCGGCGTCGGTGCAGGAACGGTGCGCCGCGCTGACGAACGTGCGCAGCCAGGCGCTCGTGCTCGCCGATCGTTGGGCGCCATCGGGCTCGCCGACGTGCCGGAACGCGGTCAGCCCGGAGATGTAGTCGCGCGCCCACGTGGCGAGCACGAGGCTGATCGGTGGGACGAATCGCGGCGCGAGCCCACGCCTGCGCAGGATGACGTGGATGAGCGCACGCCCGGTGCGGCCGTTGCCATCGGCGAACGGATGGAGCGTCTCGAACTGGGCGTGGGCGATCGCTGCCTGCACGAGCGCAGGATGATCGTCGCCGTTGACGTACGCGAGCAGGTCGTCGAGTAGGGCATCGAGGTGCTCCGGTGGCGGCGGGACGAACGCCGCCGAGCACGGGTTGTAGCTGCTGCCACCGATCCAGTTCTGGGTGGTGCGCACCGACCCACCGATCTCAGGCGTGGCCGATCGCTCCATCAGCACGCGGTCGATGTCGAGGAGATGGTCGAGCGTGATGGTCTCGGTCGACGAGCCGAGCTCGACAGCGGCCTCCATCGCAGCGACATTGGCGAGCACCTCGACGGCGATCCGGTCGGCGGCGTCGCCGCCCCGGGCCATCTCGACCTCGGCATCGAGGAGGCGCCGCGGTCCTGCCTCGAGTCCCTCGATCTTCGACGAGGCGACCGACTCGGCGCGCAGCAGGAACCTCGCCAACCCTTCCAGGCTGACGTGGGACGTTCCGGCTGCGTTCAGCCTGCGAATCGCTGCGTCCGCGTCGCCGAGGTCGGCCACCAGGTCGGCGGGCAGCGACAGCTCCCAGCCCGTGAGCGGATCGGGGAGGTAGGCGTCATACGAGCACCCCTGCCTGTCCCGCCGGCTCATTCCTTTGAACGAGGAGACCCAACGGCTCCGGATCAGCGTGGCCACAACCGTTGTCTCCTTCCCTTCTAAGTAACGGTTAGTGTAGAAGCGTTGGTGAGGCTCGGCAACTCACACGAGGTGGGCCGACTCGAGGTCGACCACGACCGACGCCGAGCGGACGACGTCGGGGTCATGGGTGGCGACGACCACTGTTGTCCCGTTCTCGGCCGCGGCGCGGAGGCACCGCAGCACCGCCTCGGCGTGCAGCGAGTCCTGGTGGCTGGTCGGCTCGTCGGCGAGCACGACTCGGGGCCTCGTCACCAGCGCTCTCGCCACGGCACACCGCTGGCGCTCACCCATCGACACCTCGTCGGGTGGCGATCCGGCCAGGTGCCGCAGGCCGAGGTCGACGAGCAGCTGATCGACCTCTCGCGGCTCCAGCCGCGATCCGACGTCGAGCACGTTCTCGAGCACGGTGAGCTCGCTCGCCAGGGCGAACGTCTGCGGCACGAACGTCAGGTCACGCCACGACGGGATCGCACCATCCCGCTCGACACCGTCGAGCACCGCCGACCCCTCGTCCGGCTCGCACAGGCCGGCCAGGATCGCGAGCAACGTCGACTTCCCGCTCCCCGAGCGCCCACCCACGACCACGATCTGCCCGGCACCCGCGTCGAACGACGTCGGCAGGAGGCCCGAGCCATCGGCCCAACGCTTGGCCACGCCGATCACCTGCACGCGCGCGGTCATGTCGTTCCACCGCTTGCTGGCGCGACGCCCCCGACGGCGACCACGACGCCGTGCGACAGGTGCACCGCCGACGTGGCGGCCTCGATCAGGTCGTGGTCGTGCGTCGCCACGATCACCGTCGTGCCGAGCGTCGCGGCCTGCACCAGCGCGTCGATCACGAGCCTCGCGTTGGCCCGGTCGAGCGATGCCGTCGGCTCGTCGGCGACGATCAACTTGGGCGTGCGCACGAGCGCGCAGACCGGTGCGAGGCGCTGCTGCTCGCCGCCGCTCATGTCGATGACGCGCTTCGGACCACAGTGGGCGATGCCGAACCGATCGAGGAGCGCAGTGACCTCGTCGCGAGTCGTCGCTCGGCGGCCGCTTGCCCGGCGCACGTTTCCGTAGCCGTCGGTGCGATGGAAGAGGTTGTCGCTCGGCAGCGGCAGCAGATTCGTCAGCTCGGTGCGGCGCAGCGCTCGCCGCCGGCTGCGCGACAGCTCGGTGATCTCGACACCCTCGAAGCGGACGCTCCCGCTCGTCGGGCGCGCGAGGCAGCCGATGATGGACAGCAACGTCGACTTGCCCGAGCCGCTCGGACCGGCCACGGCGACCAACGAACCGCGCGGCACGTGCAGGCTCACCTCGTGCAGCGCGATCTCGTCGCGACCGTGCATGGTGAAGCGCTTCGAGACGCGCTCGACCTCGACGACGAGATCGTCAGCCTGCGGTCGCGAATCCACGGATCGCCTTCATCTGGTCGGCGCGGCGCGTCGAGCGGACGATGATGCCGGTCACGACGACGATCATGGCGACCGTCGCGAGGGCCGGGATGAGCACGGTCGACGGCACCAGCACCAGCTGCGGTGGTGGCTCGGCAGCCGGGATGGTGTCGAGGTGCTCGATCGAGATGCGCGCCACCACCCACGCACCCACCATCCCCGCCACCGTGCCGAGGATCGCCGGCACGCCGGCTTCGACGACGGCAGCGCACCACAGGTCGCGCGTGCGGAAGCCGGATCGCCGCATGACCACATCGGCCTGCTGGCGCACCGCCGCCCGCGCGTTGATGACGAGCAGCTGGACACCGAGCGCGATCACGACGAACAGCACGCCGAGCGCCGCCAGCGGCTCGTACGACCATGTCTGCGCCCGGTAGTTCGTGCTGTCGAAGACGTTGGCGGCCCTCGTCACGGAACCGATCCTCGCACCGTCGGCGCGCATCATCTCGACGACGTCCGCAGGCGGGTCGTCGAACCAGAGCTCGCGCCGCCCGAAGTCGGCCTGCGCCTGGAGCGCGGTCCGGTCGACGACCACCATCACGCCGCTGGCCGACCCGGGGAAGAACGCCGTGTGCCCGACGGCGGTCACGACGATGTCGGGGCGACCGACCGTCGTCACCAGCCGGATGGTGCCGTCGAGCGACGCATCGCCGACCACGATCGCCGGCAGGGTCGCCGACGACGTGGGCGCGATCCGCGCCAGCAGCGCACCGAGCGACTCGCTCGCCGCGCCATCGCGCAGGCCGGCGACGCCGGCGAAGGTCGACCGGTCCACGCCGAGGATCTTGACGGAGGTGCCGTCGAGGTGCCCGGCGATGCGGCTCACCTCGGTCGACTCGATCCCGGGGCGGATCGGTGGCGGAGGGCCGTACACCTCGACCGCGAGGTCGGCGCCGACGAAGTTGAGCGCCTTGTCCGACAGCGCCCGTTCCGCGGTGTGAGCGAGGACCCGCGCTGTGGTGAAGCAGCCCGTCGCCAACGCGAAGACGACGACGAGGAGCGCACCCGCGCGCGCGTCGAGCACCACGCGTCGGAACCCGAGGCGCACGGCTCGGGGCAGCCGCCGACCGGCGACCCGCAGCCGCCGCGCCACGAACCTGAGCGGCCGGTACGTCCCCGCGGCGAGCGCAACGAGCCCGAGCAAGGGGAACGCCTGCGTCAGCAGCTCGCCACCCTGAGGGTGGACACCGACCATCCGCAGCGCGTGGCCGTCGGCCAGTCGCCGGTACGAGATCACGGCGAGCGGGATCGCGACGAGCTCGAGCGGCACGGCATGACGGCGTCGAGCCGTGCTGTCTGCGTCGATCGTGCGGTCACCGATGAAGGCGATGCGGACCACGATCAGGACGAGCGCGACCACGCATGCGAGGACGAGGCCGAGCCCGGCACGCACCATCGTCTCGCTCTCGAGCCTTGGCGACGGACCGAGCCCGCGCACCCCCAGCACGCCGACGGCGGCCCCTGCGGCCGCGCCCACGAGCACCGGCGCTGCGAGGCGAGGCGCGAGACCGATCGCCGTGCGCCACGGCGACTGCCCACGGATCGCCACGAGGCGCAGCTCCTGCTCGCGCTCCTTGGCCACGAACGTCGCGGCCACCACGAGCGTGACCAGCGCGGCGACGAGCCCGGCGAGCCCCGTGGGCTCGACCGAGCGCTCGACGCCGGTCGTCAGTCCCGCGGCGCGGTCGAGCGCATCGGGCAGTTCGGTCGCCGTGGCATCCTCGCCGTACGCCGCCGCGTGAGCGGCCTGGACCGCTGCGAAGTCGTCCTCCATCCCACGCGCCTCGGGCATCGTGAGCGTCGCACTGGTGGGGCGGTACTCGAGCCCTCGGTCCGTCAGGTCGCCGAACTGCTCGTGGGTGCTGCTCGCGACGATGCCCCACGGCGGCCCGGCGTCACCCTGGCGATTCGGCCGCAGGTACAAGGAGAACCCGCACCAATACGGGGGCTCCGGTCGGAACGGGAGGTCGTCGAACGCCTGCGTGATCGCGAGCTCGACGACCCCTCCGTCACCCGTCTCGACCGGCAGCCGGTCGCCGACACGGACGCCGAGCTGTCGCAGCACGGTCCGCGACAGCGCGACCTCGTCGGGACCGAGCGGCTGCAACGCCGGGTGCACCTGCCCGAGGTCGCCGGTGCGCGTCACGAGGGAGATCGACTTCGGGACCGGGCTGTCGGACTGGATCGCAACCCGGGTCAGCTCCGTCACGATCGGCGGGTCGACGTGTGCCACCGACTCGGCCAGGCGCATCACCTCGCTCGGCGTCTCACCGGGCGGTATGTAGAGGGACAGCGCCGTGTCACTCGGGCAGGCATGGGCCAGCTGATCGGTCACGGCCGCCGACGCCGCCGATGCGACGTACAACGGGGTGCCCATCACACTCGCGCCCATGAGCAGCGTCGCGAGGACGACGCCGATCGTGGCGGGGGAGGGGAGCGTCGGCCGGGTCATGGGCGCGACCCGCGGGTGAGACGGGTCGAGCCGGTGATGAGAACGCGTGCCATGGTGCGGTGGCGCGATCCTGCCACGCGCGTGGGGGACCTCTGTCACACCTGTGGCAACGGCGGTCCGATCGAAAAGAGCGCCCGATGAGTCCCGCGTTCTCGTACCGTCGAACATGGTGCGGGCGACTGCCCGGCACGCACAACCGACACATGAGGCCCCCCACATGCGACATCACCACCCCCCAGCCGACGACGGCCCAGCGGTCCTGGCCGAAGGCCTGCACAAGTCCTTCGGCGAGACCAAGGCCCTCGACGGGGTCGACCTGCAGGTCGATCGCGCCAAGGTGGTCGGCCTGCTCGGCCCGAACGGTGCCGGCAAGACCACGGCCGTCCGCATCCTCACCACGCTCATCCGGCCCGACGCCGGGCGTGCGTTCGTCGACGGCATCGACGTGGTCGCCGACCCCCGGCGCGCCAAGGCGCGGATCGGCCTGACGGGTCAGTACGCAGCCGTCGACGAGCGCCTCACCGCGTTCGAGAACCTCCAACACGTCGGCCGCCTCTTCCACATGCGAGTGCCCGAGGCGCGTGCGCGCGGCCGCGAGCTGCTCGAACGGTTCGATCTCACCGACGCAGCCGACCGCGTCGTGAAGGGCTTCTCGGGCGGCATGCGCCGCCGTCTCGACATCGCGATGAGCCTCATCGCTCGCCCGTCGGTGCTGTTCCTCGACGAGCCGACGACGGGGCTCGACCCGCGTGCCCGCCAGTCGGTGTGGGACCTGATCGGCGAGCTCACCGAGGCGGGCACGACCACGCTGCTGACCACCCAGTACCTCGACGAGGCCGAGCGCCTCGCCAGCCAGATCGTGGTGATCGACCACGGCCGGGTGATCGCCCGCGGCACCAGCGACGAGCTGAAGCTGCAGGTCGGCGGCGACGTGCTCGAGGTCAGCGTCGCCAGCGCCGACGCGGTGCAGCAGGTGATCTCGGCGCTCGCCGGCCTCGCCTGCGGCGAGATCGTCGTCGACCGTGCCGAGGACGGGCCGGTGCGAACGGTCCGAGTACCGGTCGTCGAGGTCTCCGGCATGACCGCGCAGGCCGTGCGGCGGCTCGATGCCGAGCACGTCGAGTTCACCGACATCGTCGGACGGCAGTCCACGCTGGACGACGTCTTCTTCGCACTCACCGGGCACGCCGCCGAGGAGGGGGCGACATCATGACGACCACCACCACACGCCCGCCCGTCGCCGACACCGGCCCGATCGAGCACTTCGAGACACCCACCGGTGCGAAGTGGCTGCTGAAGGACGCGTGGACCGAGGCGACCCGTCACCTGCGCGCCGTCCCGCGCAACCCCGAGCTGCTGATCTTCGCGACCATCCAGCCGATCATGTTCATCGTCTTGTTCGTGTACGTGTTCCGCGGGTCGGTGCAGGTACCGATCGACTACGTGCAGTACGTCATCCCGGGCATCTTCGCCCAGACCGTGCTGTTCAACTCCGCGTTCACCGGCGTCGGCGTGGCCGACGACCTGAGCAAGGGGATGATCGACCGGCTGCGCTCGCTGCCGATGTACCCGTCGGCGGTGCTGATCGGCCGCACCGTCTCGGACATCGTGCGCAACGTCGTCACGTTCGCCGTGATGATCGTCGTCGCGTTCCTCATCGGGTTCCGCTTCGAGGGGTCGTTCATGGGCGCGATCGCAGCGACCGGCCTGATGTTCCTCTTCTCGTACGCGTTCAGCTGGATCCAGGCCCTGATCGGGTTGTCGGTCGGTTCGGTCGAGGCGGCGAACTCGGCGGGCTTCATCTGGATGTTCCCGCTCACCTTCGTGTCGTCGGCGTTCGTCGACGTCAACCGGATGACGAGCTGGCTGCGGCCGATCGCTCGCAACAACCCCTTCACGGTGCTGACCAACGCGTGCCGCGCCCTGTACAACGGCTACGACGCCGGCAACGACGCATGGGTTGCGCTCGCCTGGGCCCTCGGCATCACCGTCGTGTTCGCCGTGCTGACCACGCGGAAGTTCGCCCGGTCGACGAGCGGCTGAGCGACCCGTCGTCGCCTCAGGCGAACGGCACGCCGGTGAGGCGGGCAAGCTCGTCGAGCAGCGCGTCCTGGAAGGTCACGTCCTGCGCCGCGGTCGGCGGCGTCTGCTGTTCCTGGTGGAACCAGTAGCCGCTGTCGCCGATCGCCGCGGGATCGTCGGTGACGGCGAGCCAGGCCTGCGTGCGATGACCGAGCTCGAGGTCATCGGGAGCACTCGGCCCACCCATCCTCGTCGGCACCCATCCGGGGTCGACCGCGTGCGTATGCACGTGTGGCCGCCGACGGGCGACTGCGAACGCGAGCGCGGTCACGAAGAGCTTGCTGTCGCAGTAGGCCTGGATGCCGTTCCAGCGGCGTGCGGTCCAGTCGATGTCGCGCAACGACGCGTCGCCCTGCTCGTGCATGCCGCTGGTGAGGTAGACGAGCCGCGACGGTCCCTCGATCCACAACGTCAACAGGTACGGCGCGAGGACGTTGACGGCCAACGTGCGCGCGTGGCCTTCGGGTGTGTCGCCACGCGACGACTCGGCGTAGACGCCCGCGTTGTGAATGACGGCGTCGATGCCGCCGATCGCGTTCGCCTGGCCGGCGAGCGAGCGGACGTCACCGAGCGCGGCGAGATCACCGAGTAGCACGCCCGCCACGCGAGCACCGAGTTCGGCGACATCCGCTGCGCGCTCGGGGTTGCGGGCGTGCAGGATCACCTCGTGGCCGCCGTCGAGGAGCTCCTCGGCGGCCGCCTTCCCGAGGCCGGTCGTCGAACCGGTGATGAGCACGCGTGCCATGGTGTCGTCAGCGCGATCCTGTCATGCCCGCCGCGCGTCAACCAGCCGGCCGAGGTGGTGCTCGATCACCGGCAGCGCCGCGGTCGCGAGCTGCACGACGGTCTCGTTCGAGCCCACGTCGACCTCGGCTCTCGTCGTCTCGACGGTGTGCTGCTGCGTCTCGGTCTGCGACGCAACCCAGAGGGTGTCGAACGTCGGGCCCGTCTGCGACATGACGTGATCGAGCGACGCCTGCGCGTCCGGCGACGGCGTCGTCGGCAGGGCGACGCCCAGTGCGGTTGCCGCAGCCGTGAGATCGGCGTCGAGCCGCGCGTGCTCCTCGAGCGAGGTCGCCCCCAGCTCCCTCAACTCCTGCGAGGCCGCCTGATCCTGCGCCGCTCGGCCGGCCGCGATCGCGGCGAGGTTGCTCCGGTGCGCGGTGGCCAACCACGCCACGTCCTCCTCGGTCACCCCGGTGGGTGTCGGTACGGCGCTCGAGGCGTCCACGGCGGTGGCCGCGACGGCGGCCGCGGCAAAGGATCGACCGATCTTCATGGTGTCTGCTCCTACCCGCTGCCCAAGTGTTCGAAGCCGGTTCACCGCCCGTTCATCCGAACACAGCCAGAACGCGACACGCCCTTCCTACGTTCGGCCCGTCCCGGATCCAAGGAGGAACGAATGTTCTCGAACGCACGTGTTCGGAGGAAGAGCCTCGCGACAGTGCTTGCTCTCTCGATGGGAGTCGTCGCCGTCGGGGCCAGCCCGGTGCTGGCACGCAACGGCGGATGGAACCATCGCGGACCACGCTCGTTCAACCACGTCGGCACGTTCGACGTCCGGCTGAACGGCAACGAGGTCGCCGAGATCGTCGCCGCGACGAAGGACGGCAGGACGCTCGTCTACTCCGACTCCGCCAGGGCTCGGTCGGGTTCGTCGACATCACCGACCCGGCAGCGCCGGCACCTGCCGGGACGGTCGCCGTCGGCGGCTCGCCCACCAGCGTCGCCGTCGGCTCGAAGTACGCACTGGTCGCGGTCGACACGAGCGACGACGGTGACGGCAATTCTGACGACGACTTCCTGTCTCCTTCGGGCACGCTGCACGTGATCGACGTCGGCACGCGCCAGATCGTGAAGACGTTCCAGCTCGGTGGGCAGCCCGACTCGGTCGCGCTCTCACCCGACGGCAAGTACGCGGCGATCGTCCTCGAGAACCAGCGCAACGAGGACCTCAACGACGGTGCCCTGCCTCAGCTGCCGGGCGGCCAGCTCGTCGTGATCGAGACGCAGGGGAACCCCGACTGGTGGCCGCTGCGCTTCGTCGACTTCACCTCGCTCCCGATGGCCGACGCGGACGATCCCGAGCCCGAGTTCGTCGACATCAACCGCAAGAACCAGGCAGTCGTGACGCTGCAGGAGAACAACCACATCGCCGTCGTCGACCTGCGCACCGGCAAGATCGTGCGCAACTTCCCCGCCGGCGAGGTGACGCTCGAGAACGTCGACGCCACCGACGACGACCTGCTGTCGATGACCGAGACGATCACACGCCTGCGCGAGCCCGACACGGTGAACTGGGTCAGCGACGACGCGTTCGCGATCGCCAACGAGGGCGACTACGCCGAGAACGGTGGCAGCCGCTCGTTCACCATCTTCGACACGCGCGGCCACGTGAGGTACGAGTCGGGTCCCGCGTTCGAGTACGCATCGATCAGGGCCGGTCACTACAACGACGGCCGTTCCGATGCCAAGGGCGTCGAGCCCGAGGCGCTCGAGTACGGCGAGTTCAACGGCGATGACCTGCTGTTCATCGGAGCCGAGCGGGCCAACATCGTCGGCGTGTACGACCTCGACGGCAAGCAGCCCGAGCTGCTGCAGATGCTGCCGACCGGGATCGGCCCGGAGGGCATGAAGGCGATCGAGAAGCGAGGCCTGCTGGTGATCGCGTCGGAGACGTCGGTCGACGAGGACGACCCGGCCGCCGAACGGACCATCCCCTCGATGATCACGATCTACGAGCGCCAGAGCGGCGAGCCCGAGTACCCGCAGCTCGAGAGCGGCGATCTCCCGAACGGCTTGCCGATCCCGTGGGTGGCGATGTCGGGCCTGTCGGGTGATCCGGTGCAGGACGACACGCTGTACGCCGTGAACGACTCCGCGCTCAGCGAGGCCGGCATCTACACGATCGACACCTCCGACGAGCCCGCGGTCATCACCAACCGGATGCTCGTGACCGACCCCGACACGACGGTGCGCGACGACCTCGACCTCGAAGGCATCGCCCGCCGAGCCGACGGCGGCTTCTGGCTCGCGTCGGAGGGTGACAACGACGAGATCAGCAACCGCATCATCCGCGTCGACGATGCGGGCGTCGTGCAGGCCGAGGTGGGGCTGCCCGCCGGGCTGCTCGCCGACGGCCAGACGAGCAGCGGCTTCGAGGGTGTCGCCGTCACCGGTTCGGGTGCCGACGAGGTCGTGTACGTCGTGATCCAGCGTCCGTGGCCGAGCGATGCCGCCGGCACGACCAAGATCGGGCGCTACGAGGTGGCGAGCGGCACGTGGACGTTCGTCGCCTACGCCCTCGATCCGGTCGAGTCGCCCTTCGGTGGCTGGGTGGGGCTGTCGGAGATCACGCTGCTGCCCGACGGCACGTTCGCGGTCATCGAGCGTGACAACCAGCTCGGCACCGTCGCCCGCATCAAGCGGATCTACGGCGTCGACCTGGCGAACGCCGACTTCCAGCCCTACGTCACCGGCACGCCGCTGCCGGTGGTACCGAAGACGCTGCTGGCCGACGTCCTCGACGAGCTGACCGCCGCCTCGGTGTGGACGCCCGACAAGCTCGAAGGCCTCGGCGTCACCCTCGGCGGCACGGCGTACATGGTGACCGACAACGACGGCCTCGACGACGCCGTCGGTCAGACGGTGATGCTGCCGGTCGACCTCGGCTGACCGGCCCCGTGGTCAAGAGGTGTGCCGCTCACCCGTTCAGGTGAGCGGCACACCTCGAGGCTCGGACGTCCGGCAGGCATGCGGCGAGACGTCTACCGTGACGGCCGTCCAGCCTCGAGAGGAGCCTCGTCATGACCGCCGCCGACACAGAGACCGCTGATCGACCGCACTTCCTCAGCGACCCGCCGTCATCGGTCGACGGCCAGGCCCTGCTCGACAGCGATCTCCTCGACCCCGGCTTCGTCATGAACCTCACCAGGCTGTGGGGTTTCGAGCCGTCGATGCTCACGACGCTGAAGGATCTGATGAACAGGGCGTCGGAGCTCGCCGGGCTCGGCATGCGCGAGAAGGGCATCCTCGTGACGGCGACTGCCTCGACGCTCGGTGACTCGTACTGCTCGTTCGCCTGGGGTGGCCGGCTCGCCACGCACGCCGACCCCGAGACGGCGGCCGGTGTGCTGCGTGGCGACGACACCAACCTCACCCCAGCCGAACGCACGATGGCGCAGTGGGCGCGCAGCGTCGTGTCCGACCCGTCGTCGACGCGCCTCGACGACGTCGAGTCCCTCCGTGCCGCCGGCTACACGGACGAGCAGATCTTCGGGATCACGGTCTACGTCGCACTGCGGCTCGCGTTCTCGACGATCAACGGAGCGCTCGGCGCATCACCCGACGCGGCGCTACGTGAACTCGTTCCTGAAGTCGTGCAGGCAAGCGTCACGTGGGGTCGCCAGATGCCGCGCACCAGCTGATACCGCCGCGTGCTCGACCTCGAGCGCTGACGGGCGCGGCACGTGTGAGCTTCAGTGCCCGGGGGTACGAGATGACGATGTGGTTCGACACCCTCGGGCAGGTCGGTCGGGTGCTCGTCGCGGCGACGATCGCCTACGTGGCGGTCGTCGTGCTGCTGCGGATCTCGGGCAAGCGCACCTTGGCCAAGCTGAGCGCCTTCGATCTGGTGGTGACCATCGCGCTGGGCTCGACGTTGGCGACGATCGCGCTGTCGTCCGACGTCGCGATCGTCGAGGGGTTGGCTGCGTTCGTGACTCTCGTCGTCCTGCAGCTCGTCGTGGCGTTCGCGACGGCACGCAGCGGTTGGGGACGGCGGCTGGTCGAGGCGCAGCCAACCGTGGTGGCACGAGACGGCCGCTTGCTCGAGGACGAGCTGCGCCGTCAGCGGCTGGGAGCTGACGACGTGCACCAATCGATCCGTGCTGCCGGCGTCGGCGGCCTCGACCAGGTTGCCGCTGTGGTCCTCGAATCCGACGGCAGCCTCAGCGTGATCCAGCAGGCGAGCCGGGGATCAGGGGACGTGTTGCCGATGTGAGCGTCGGGGTGAGCCGTTCAGCGGTCGGTGTCTGTGCGCATCGACACGGGTGGCCCCAACACCTCGCGCAGCAGGAACGCCTGGCGGGCGGCTCGCGGCGACGACAACGCACGGTGCAGCAATACTCGGCTCGACGGTGACCGGACGCCGAGTGACCTCGGCGGCGGCTCGGTGGAGCGTCGCCGCCTCGGCGCAGCTCGTTGCTCGTCAGGCGGAACCCTCTCGCTGACCTCCTCGCTGACCTCCTCGTGCGCGGGAGCCTGAACCGTCCTGACGCTCGGCGGTCGTTGGCGTGTGGGAGGCGGCGGCAGCCGGCGCCGCTCCGTGTTCACCGATCACCCTCGTCGGCGATCGACGACCGCATCTGCGTGTCCGCCTGCACGTTCTGCATGCGGTAGAGGTCCATGACGCCGATGTTGCCGCTGCGGAACGCCTCCGAGATCGCGAGCGGCACCTCGGCCTCGGCTGCGACGACCTTGGCGCGCATCTCCTGCTCTTCGGCCACCGCCATCGCTCGCCGCTCCTCGGCGCGTGCTTGGGCGATGTTCTTGTCGGCCTCTGCTTGAGCGGTCTGCAGCTCGGCGCCGACGTTGCGACCGACGTCGACGTCGGCGATGTCGATCGACAGGATCTCGAACGCCGTCCCCGCATCGAGGCCGCGCTCGAGCACGCGCGTCGAGATCGCATCGGGATTCTCGAGCACCCACTTGTGCGAGTCGGCGGAGCCGATGCTCGACACCGTGCCCTCGCCGACCCGAGCGATGATCGTCTCCTCGCCGGCACCGCCCACGAGTCGATCGATGTTCGCTCGAACCGTCACCCGGGCCACCGCCACCATCTGGATGCCGTCCTTCGCGACGGCTGCGACACGGGGGGTGTCGATCACCTTCGGGTTCACGCTCATCTGCACCGCCTCGAGGACGTTGCGGCCGGCGAGGTCGATCGCGGCCGCTCGCTTCCACGGCAGTTCGATGTTGGCGCGGTCGGCCGAGATGAGCGCGTTGACGACGCGCTCGACGTTGCCGCCGGCGAGGTAGTGCGCCTCCATCTGACCGATGTCGAGGTCGATCTCCGCCTTGGTCGCGCTGATCAGCGGCCGGATGATCGCGGCCGGAGCGACCTTGCGGAGCCGCATGCCGATCAGCGTGCCGATGCGAACCTTCACACCGGAGAAGATCGCCGTGATCCACAGCCCGAGCGGGACGAAGTAGAAGAAGAGGATCAACACCAGCAGCACGGCCGCGCCGATGATGATGAGGGCAGTGGTGCCGATGTCCATCTGGCACTCCTACCCCGCGGTGCAGATGGCGATACGTGGCCGCAACGTCATGTCCGCCGTCGGACGACCCGTCGATAGCGGTCATCGCGAACGACCTCGATCGGCTCGCCGGCAGGGATGAACTCACCGGAGGTGATCGCATCGACTCGTCGACCGTCGATGTCGACGATGCCGCCCGGCCGGAGGTCGCTCGACGCCGTCCCCGTGGCCCCGAGCAACGACGGCTCGGAGGGTGCGTCCAGCGCTGCAGCTCGCGTATCGTCGTCGCGCTCCAGCCGGTCGTGCACGCCGAACCAGCCGGCCCACCCCCGTGACGTCCGCTCGGTGACGGCCGTGTCGCTGCCGAGTCGGCTCGCCAGCACCAGCCCGCTCGGTGCGCCACGTCTCGACACCATCGCGATCAGCAGGACGGCGCCTGCCACCACGGCGAGCAACGTGAACGCCACGGTCAGCCCGGCGCGCCACAGCGCGTCGTTCGTGACGAAGTCGAAGTCGCGATAGATCATCGCCAAGAACGCGCCGGCACCGAGTGAGATCAGGCCGAGGATGCCAGCGACGCCGAAGCCAGGCACGACGAACATCTCGATGGCGAGCAGGGCGATGCCGACCAGCATCAGGGCGACGTCCTCCCAACCCGCGAGACCGGCGAGCAGGTGACCCCAGAAGAACACCCCCAACAGCAGGACGCCCGCGACCGCCGTGATGCCCAGGCCACCGCTCATGAAGTCACCGATGAGGAGGAGGAAGCCGCCGAGCAGCAGCAGCCCTGCGACGATCGGGTTGGTGAGGAAGCGGACGAGCTGCTCGGCGAAGCTCAGCTGCACCACCACGAGCTCGTTGTCGTCGAGGCCGAGCTCGCTCAGCAGCGCATCTCGGTTCGCGACCGTGCCCTCGGCGTAGCCGAACTCGAGGGCATCCGAGACGGTGAGGGTGAGCAGCTCCTCGTCGGTCACGAGCCCGTCGATCTCGACGCGGGTGTCGACCATCGCTGCGGCCACCTGCGGGTCGCGCCCGTTCTCCTCAGCGGCGGACTCGAACGCGGCGCGCACCGCCGAGATGGTCTTCTCGTCAGCGGTCTCGCCGGTGTCACCCTCGATGGGTGTGGCCGCGCCGAGCACCGCGCCCGGCGTCATGTAGATCTCGTTCGACGCGATGGCGACCAGTGCGCCTGCGGAGTACGCGGTCGAGTCGACCAGCGCGATGGTGCGCACGTCGGTGTCGATGATCGCGTCGCGCATCTGGATGACGGCATCGAGACGACCGCCAGGCGTGTCGATCTCGATGATGATCGCCGCGGCATCGTGATCCTCGGCCTCGGAGACGACCCGGTCGACGTACGGTGCCAACCCGAGATCGATGGTGCCGGTGATCCGCATCACGTACACGGGGCCACTGGCCGCTTCGGACTGCGCGTCCGCGGGTGCGGGCGACGCGAACAGGCCAACGCCCGCGACCCCGAGGAGGACGCACCGGATCAGAGCGACAGACAGCACCCCATGCATCTACCCAGCCCATGACGAGGCAATCGGAGTGCCCCTGCTTCGGCGAGGGTGTCGAAGTGCGCGGCATCGGGTACGCGGCCACATGGACCCTGTCTGGATCATCTCGATCATCGCGATCCTGATCGTCGCGGCGATCGCCGTCCGCGTGTCGCGCTCCAGCCGCTGAGCATCCGGCCCGACGAGCGCTCGCGTGGCAGGATCGTCGAGATGCCCTCGCCTGACGCCGTCCGTGCCGCCATCGTCGAACTCCTCGGAACCGGAGCGCGCCCGCGAGACGAGATCGTCGATGCCCTCAGAGAGGCCGACAGATCGGACCGCTCGATCGACGAGCGCGTCGCTCGCTTGCTCCAACGAGACACGACCTTCTCCGAGGTTGCCGACGGCGTGGTCTACGTGCCTGCGCTGCTGGAGGGCACGACGTGGACCGTGCACGTCGATGCGGCCGACGCCGCCGAGGGGTTCGTCCGCAGCCATCTGCACCTCGCCCCACTCAGCTGGTGGCTGATCGAGGGCGGGGTCGAGCTCGTCTCGGCCGACGGCGACGTCCTCGGCGACCTGTCGACCGACGACCGGTGGATCGACGATCGGAACATCGATGTCGTCTACGGCCCGCCGCACTGGCTCGACGCCGTCGCCGGCGGATGGGCGTCGGTGACCGTCGCCGGGGGAGCGATCCGCCTGGCTCCGCTCGACGCACCGCCCGGGCCGACGCGACGACAGATCGACGCACTTCGGCAGGGCTTCGAGCGAGATCTCCGCAGCTGGTCCGACGACGAGGAGGACGGTCGGCCGACCGGCTACGCGGTGGGCGACGGGTCCGTGTACGAAGCCGTGCTCATCGATCGCGACGCGTTCGTCGACTCGCCGGTGCCCGCCCTCCCCGACCTCTACGGCGCCGCCGGGTTGGAGCAGCGCAACGGCATCATCGCCCCGATCGGCTTCGATTGGGACGTGCTGCACGCCTGGCAGCGCCGGAACATGACGAAGCGGATGTACGGTCTCGACGACGAGCAGGCGGACGTGCTCGCTGCGCTCGTCGGTGCCTGCGACGAGTTCGCGTCCGAAGGGCCCGATGCCTTGGGTTCGTCGGAGGTCGAGCGCGACAGCTCGGCCGTGCTGTTGAGCGGGCTGCTCGACGACGGCGACGTCGCGGCCGCCTTCCTGGAGGAGACGGAGCGTCGGGGGGTCGCCGTCGAGGACGTCGGCCGATTCGCCGACCACCTCGCCGAGCGAACAGACGGATCGCCAGCCTCCGGGGTGGCGTGGGCGCGTGCGCGGGTGCGCGAGATCCTCGGCGACAGCCGTGGTGCCCTTGCGCTGTTGGAGGCAGCGGTCGGCGCGTCGTGCACCCATCGTCCGGCACTGCTGTCGCTCGCGGGCTACGCGTCCGACCGTGGCGACGCCCCAACCGCGCATCGTCTGCTCGACCGGGCCGGCGCGCTCGACGTCGAGGCGGACGACCAGGAGCACGAGCACGACGAGGCCTGCCGCCTGCTCGACGAGGTCGCCCCGTACGCGCTCAACCGGCCCCGGGCGACCGCCGGCCGCAACGAGCCGTGCCCGTGCGGCTCGGGACGCAAGTACAAGGCGTGCCATCTCGGGCGTGAGATGCATCCGCTCGCCGACCGAGCGAAGTGGCTGTACGACAAAGCGATGCGGTACGCCCGGACGAACGACCACGACACGCTCCGCGAGGTCGCCGATGACCTGCTGTCCGGCGACCCGTGGCACGTCGACGAGCTCGCGGAGTCGCCGTTCGTCGGCGACCTCGTCCTGCACCACTTCGACACCTTCGCCGACTTCCTCGAAGAGCGCAGCTGGCTCCTGCCCGACGATGAGGCGATGCTCGCTGCGCAGTGGGCACTCGTCGACTCGAGCGTGTTCGAGGTGGTCGACATCCATCACGAGCGCGTCGATGTCCACGATCTGCGAACAGGCGATGACCTGACGGTCGTGAACCTCACCCTCGACAGGGAGGTCCGGAGGGGAAGCGTGCTGTTCGGTCGTCCGTTGCCGGTGGGGGATTCGCATCGCGCCTTCGGCGGCTTCCTCCCCCTACCGCACCAATCGCTGCGCCCGATGCTCGATGCGCTCGACAGTGGCGATCCCGACAGGATCGTGGAGGTGATCGCCGACGTGTTCAGACCGCCGAGCCTGCGCAACACCGATGGTCACGAGATGGTGTTGCACACGCTCACGTGGTCGGTGGATGCGCAGACCGATGTCGCCGCCGCGCTCGCGCGTGCAGGGCTGACGACCGAGGACGGCACGAGCTGGACGCTGACCGGCGTGGCGGGTGGCCGGCCCGACACGCTGCTGGCATCGCTCTCGCTCGACCAGGCAGGCGGCCGGCTCGTCGGTGAGGTGAACTCCGACGAGCGTGCCGCTCGCCTGATCGAGCTGATCGGTCAGCACCTTCCGGATTCGAGCCTGATCGACGACCACGAGCGGTTCCTCGACGAATTCGACACCGAGCGCCCGGCGCCCGTGTCGATGTCCGACGATCCGGAGATCCGCCGGGCCCTCGAGGAGCACATGGCCGAGATGGAGCGCCACTGGCTCGACGAGTCGATCCCTGCCCTCGGCGGCCGGACCCCTCGCGAGTCCGTGCTCGATCCGATCGGTCGCGAGGAGGTCCGCAGCCTGCTCGCATCACTCCCCGAGCCGGCGGGCGAGATGATGGCGATGAGCCCCGCCCGGCTGGCCGCCCTGCTCGACCTCGACCTCTGATCCCTCGGATGTCGGCCGGGGACTCGGATGGGGCGGCGGTCGGGATCAGGGGACCAGCGTCGATCAGCCGGGCCGCGTGGTGATCGTGGCCGGGCCGTGGCCGGCGATCGTCGAGGCGAGCGCAGGGACGAGGTGCTCGAGCACGAACGGCAGGCTGAGCGGGCTCGTGAAGTAGATCGCTCCCGCGGTGACGCCGTCGGTGAACACGAGCCGCCCGTCGCGAACCTCCTCGAGCGCCATGTAGAGCGGCTCGGCTTCCAGCGCGGCCCGATCGCTCGGGGTCTCGGTCGCCCACAACAGCACGTCGGCCGCGTCGAGCACGCCCAGCTGCTCGATCGGGATGAAGGCCTGGCCGTCAGGTGTCGCGAACTCGTCGAGCGCGCTCGGGATCTCGAAGCCGAGGTCGGTGAGGAACGCGGTGCTCAGGCCCTCCTGATACGCGATGGCGTCACCGTCGTAGAACGCGTTCTGGAGGAACACGACGTCAGTGCCGGCGAACTCGGGATGCGCTGCGGCGGCGTCGGCGAACTGGTCGTGGATGTCGGCGACGATCGCATCCATCTCGGCGGCGCGCCCGAGCGCTCGACCGATGAGCTGCGCCTGGTCGTCCCAGCGCGAGAAGTAGGCCGGAGCGCCCGCGGGGTGGGCGATCGTCGGTGCGATCTCGGACAGCAACGTGTACGACGTCTCGTCGAGACCGGCGTTGGTGCCGATGATGAGGTCGGGCTCGAGCGCGGCGATGCGCTCGTACTCGAGGCCGTCCGATGTGGAGAGCACCACGGGCTGGGCGTCACCGAGCTCGTCCTGCGCCCACGGCCACGTCGCGAACGGCTGATCGCCGTACCAGTCCGTCACCCCGACCGGCGCCACCCCGAGCGCGAGGACGAAGTCCTGCTCGGTCACGCCGACGGTCACCACGCGCGTCGGCTCGGACTCGATCACTGTCGTGCCCAGCGCGTGCTCGACGCTCACCGGGAACGGCGCTGCGGCCGACGACGTCTCGGTCGATCGGGGCGCTGCAGCGGCCGCGGCCGAGTCGTCCTCGCCGTCGCCGCAGCCAGCGATGAGCAGGGCGATGGCGGTGGCAGCGGCGAACATCGCGGGCCGATGGCGTGGTTGGGTGTGCACGTGGAAGACCTCCGTTCGACGGTGACTGTTAGGCAACCTTAACTCCTCGGCAGAGTCGATGTCGTATTAACTTCACGAAGAGTGTTAGGCATGCCATACTGATTCTGTGACACTCACGTTGGTGCCCGAATCGCTGCGCGTCGACGACGTCATCGAGCCCGACTCGGCGATCGTGCGCGCCGAGCGACGAGGCCTCGTGCATCGACGGTCAGCACGCGCGCTCGGGCTCGTGGGGCTTGCGGTGGTTCTCATCGGCGTCGTCATGTGCTCGCTGGCATTCGGCTCGAAGGAGATCCCGTTCCGTGACGTCCTCGACGCTCTGTTCCGCTTCGACGCGAGCTCGAACGATCACCTGATCATCCGCACGCTCCGCGTGCCCCGCACGATCACCGGTCTGCTCGTCGGCGTCGCCCTCGGTCTGTCCGGTGCCGTGATGCAGGGGGTTGCTCGCAACCCGCTTGCCGACCCGGGCATCCTCGGTGTCGAAGCGGGGTCAGCGCTGTTCGTCGTCATCGCGATCCACATCTTCGGCGTGGCGACGCTGCTCGGCTACGTCTGGTTCGCCTTCGCCGGCGCGGCGATCGCATCGGTGATCGTGTACTCGCTCGGATCGCTCGGCCGTGAGGGTGCGACACCGGTCAAGCTCGCGCTCGCCGGCGCAGCCATCACCGCGTTCGTCGGTTCGATCACCACGGCGATCCTGATCTCCGACCTGACGACGCTCGACCAGTTCCGCTTCTGGGCGGTCGGCTCGCTCTCGGGCAGAGGAGGCGACATCGCCGCGCAGATGGCGCCGTTCATCGGTGTGGGCTCGCTCATGGCGCTGCTCTCCGGACGCTCACTCAACGCGCTCGCCCTCGGCGACGACGTCGCCCGATCGCTGGGCCAACGCGTGGGATGGTCGCGAGCGTTTGCCGCCCTGTCGATCGTCCTCCTCGTCGGCGCCGCAACCGCAGCGGCCGGCCCGATCGGCTTCGTCGGCCTCGCCGTCCCGCACGGCGCGCGAGCCATCACCGGACCCGACTACCGGTGGGTGCTTCCGTACTCGGCCGTGCTCGCCCCGATCCTGCTGCTCGGCTCCGACGTCATCGGTCGTGTCGTCATCCGGCCCGGCGAGCTGCAGGTCGGTGTGGTCACCGCGCTGATCGGCGCGCCGTTCTTCGTCGTCCTCGTCAGACGGCGCAAGCTGGCGGAGCTCTGAGTCGATGCTGCTGACCCACCCTCGCAGCGTCGTGGTGTCGGTGGCGCTCGCGGTCGCGACGGTCGTCGTGTTCTGCGTGTCGATCTCGGTGGGCGACTTCCCGGTCCCGCTGCGCGACGTCGTGCCCGCCGTGTTCGGGTTCGGCAGCTCCGACTCCGACTTCGTCATCCGCCAGCTGCGCCTGCCGCGAGCGCTCGCTGCCGTGGTGGTCG
This sequence comes from Ilumatobacteraceae bacterium, assembly GCA_050248155.1. Taxonomy (GTDB): domain Bacteria; phylum Actinomycetota; class Acidimicrobiia; order Acidimicrobiales; family Ilumatobacteraceae; genus VFMC01. Next base: position 636 of record JBFWSW010000059.1, on the reverse strand, counting down.
GCGCTGCGTTCGGTTTCTCCGGCGCGATCTTCCAGGCCCTCGCTCGCAACCCGTTGGCGAGCCCCGACTTCATCGGCATCACCGCAGGCGCCTCGACCGCCGCGGTCGTGGTGATCGTGATCTTCCACGGCGGCGGGTACGTCGTGTCGATCGGCGCGCTGGTCGGGGCGATGGTCTCGGCACTCGCGATCTACCTGTTGGCCTACCGTCGCGGCGTCTCGTCGTACCGTCTCGTGCTCGTCGGCATCGGTGTCGCCGCGGTGCTCACGGCCGCCACGTCGTACCTGCTGACCCGTGCCCAGATCTTCGAGGTGCAGCAGGCGATGGTGTGGCTGACCGGCTCGTTGAACGGACGGAGCTGGGACCACCTGCGCCCGGTCACCTGGGCGATGCTCGTGCTGTTCCCGGCGGTGCTGCTCCTCGCCCGCCCCTTGCGCGCGCTGCAGCTCGGTGACGACACGGCCAAGGGGCTCGGGGTCCGAGTCGAGCGGGCTCGTCTCGCGCTCGTTCTCGTCGCAGTCGCCCTCACCGCGGTGGCGACGGCAGCCGCCGGGCCGATCGCGTTCATCGCGTTCGTCGCCGGTCCCATCGCCCGGCGGCTGGTGCGGGCGCCGCTCTCGATCGTCCCCGCCGCGC
>JBFWSW010000058.1:0-24904 GCA_050248155.1 Ilumatobacteraceae bacterium | reverse complement strand
GTGCGCGAAACTTGTGCGCGGCGGCGCGGAGGGCCGACTCGGGCTCGACGCCCGCATGGCGCGCGACGTTCACGACTGCGAACAGCAGATCGCCGATCTCTCCCGCGACCTCGCTGTGCTCGCCACGCTCGAGCGCGTCGAGCACCTCCGCCGTCTCCTCGGCGATCTTCGGCACGGCACCGTGGATGTCGGGCCAGTCGAAGCCGACCTTCGCAGCCTTGCGTTGCACGGCGAACGCGTACCCGAGCGACGGCTGCGAGTGGGCGATGCCGTCGAACACGCTCGAGCGCTGCTTCTCGGCCTGCTTGATCGCGTCCCAGTTCTGCACGACGTCGTCCGAGCCGGCGACCGCGACGTCACCGAACACGTGGGGGTGCCGGCGCACGAGCTTGTCGTGCACCTCGCGTGCCACGTCGGCCATCGTGAACCGGCCCTCCTGCTCGGCGATCGTCGCGTGGAACTCGATCTGGTACAGCAGGTCGCCCAGCTCCTCGACCAGGTGGTCGTCGCTCGCCGGATCGGCGGGGTCGAGGGCCTCGATCGCGTCGACGACCTCGTAGGTCTCCTCGAGCAGGTACTGCACCAGCGACCGATGCGTCTGCTCGCGGTCCCACGGGCACTGCTCGCGCAGCACCCTGGCGAGCTCGTGGAAACGGACGAGCTCGTGGCCGACCGGCGCACCGAGCTGGGGGACGTAGACGCACGTGAGGTGATCGGCTTCGACGGTGCGGTCGAGCTCGGACCACGTGGTGCGCACGATCGCCTCGTCGTCGGTCCCGAGGCGCTGCAGGATGACGACCGCTTCGTCGCCCGTCGCCGACTCGGCGGCGAGCTTGATCTCGCTCAGCACCCAGTTCGCGTGCGCGTGGGCGATGAGCAGCGGACCCGTCTCGCCCGCCGCCGACTGCGAGAACTCGTGGCCGTCGATCAACCGCACCCGCGCCTCGACCGGGTCGATGCCGAGCGCTGCGTACGCGAGGTCGAGGAACGAGATCGCCGGCAGCACCTCGCACTCGATGCGCGGATCGTGGCGCAGGCGGGCGACGCTGCGCTCGAGCACCAGCGGCGAGCCCGGCACGGCGTACAGCACGTGCCCGTGATCGGCCGCCGCGGTGACGAGCCGGTCGGCGATCGTCGCGTACACGTCCTCGAACCGGTCCGCCGTCTCGTACACGTCGTCGAACGAGGTTGCGTCCGGCACGAGTGACGCCGACGGATGGCGGGTCGTGCGCACGAAGCGGACCTGGCTTGCCGCGATCGCGTCGAGGGTCTGTGATGTGACGAACCGTTCGTCGCCCGGCCCCAACCCGACGACGGTGATGCGGGGTCGGTCAGTCGAAGGCAACGACGTAACCGGTCGTGCCGTCCCAGTACCCGTAGCGCGGATCGATGTCGATGTCCGCGTCGGAGGTGACCTTCAGGATCTGGTCCTCGGTCGTCAGCGTCGGGTCGGCGTTGCGCAGCACCTGCGAGTCGATCAGCAGATCGCGCAGTTGCTGGGGCGCCGCACCGAAGGGATCGCCCAGCTGGGGATCGGCTGCGAGGTCGGCCTCGATCTGGGCGCGATCGACGTCTGCGCCGACGCCGGTGTCGGTGAGCGCGGTCGCGACGACCCAGGCCGAGAGCAGCGCACGCACGCTCTGACCGGCGGCGACACCGTCGACCGGGGCGCCACCCAGCAGCTGACCACCGAGCTCGCTCTCGAGCATGCGCTGCACGTCGTCCTGCGACAGGTGGTGCCCGTTGACGCTGGCCACGTCGTCGTTCGACGAGAGCGTGGAGCACGACGTGAGGCCGACCACGGCGACGAGCGCACCGAGGGCAAGGGCAGAGCGACGGATCACGGCTGGGAACGTTAGCTGGCGTCGTCGCCGGAGGGCCCGCCCGCGGGCGAGATCAGCGGCAGCTCCTGCGTGAGCGGGGGCAACGTCCGCTGCTCGTCGGGCGCCGTCGCGAGCACGTCGCGGACGTAGGACTCGATCGCCTCGCCCATCCCGACGTCGAACCCGGCCCGCTCCGACAGGAACCAGCGGTGCTCGAGCACCTGGTGGTACAGCTCGGCCGGCTCGAGCTTGCCCACCAGACCCTCGGGGATCGCCGCGATCGTCGGCTGGAAGCGCCCCTCGAGCCACCGAGCTGCGGCGATCGGTTCGCGGACCCGCCGGCCCTCCCGCTGCTCGAGCGTCGTGCCGTACCGGCGGATGTCGTGCAACAGACGCCGTGCCTGGTTCTCGCCGACCTGCAGCCCGGTCAGCGCCCGGAGGCGAGCCGAGTGGAAGCCGTGCTCGACCACCTTGGGGACGAGCTTGAGGTGCGTGCCGTCGGCGGTGCTGACGAGCTCGAGCTCGGAGGCATCGAAGCCGAGATCGTGCAACCGGCGAAGCCGTTGGTCGACTCGGAACGTCTCCTGGACGTTGAACTCCTCCTCGACGGTCAGCTCGGCCCACAGGTCGGTGTAGCTCTGCTCGATCGCGAGCGCTGTCTCGATCGGATCGATGCCGTCGGCGAGCAGCCCACCGAGCTGCAGGTCGGACAGGTCGCCGGCGACGTTCTCGGTGGCGATGTGCAGGTCGAGGTGGCGCTGGCCGTCCGACAGCTGCGCATGGTGCTCGGCCGTCTCGACGTCGATGACGTACGCGGCGAGCGCGTCGGCGTCGCGGCGGAACAGTGTGTTCGACAGCGAGCAGTCACCCCAGTAGAACCCACTGAGGTGCAACCGGACGAGCAGTCCGGCGAGTGCGTCGAGCAGGCGCTCGCCGAGGTACGGGATCTGCAGTCCGCGCCCGGAGAGCAGGACTCGATACGGCAGCGAGTAGTTGATGTGGCTCGTGATCAGCAAGCCGTCCTGCTCGTCGGGACGCTGCGTGACCAGCCCGACGACCTCGGCCGTGGGCAGCCCGGCCTCGTCGAGCTCGCGCAGCAGCCGGTACTCGCGCTGTGCCAGATCGTCGGGCAGCTCCTTCACGACGTAGGCGCTCTCGTCGGTCTCGACCATCCGCACCACGTGCCGGTGCAGGCCCATCACCGAGTGCACCGAGGGCATCGCCCACTCGGCGAGCGGTTCGACGAAGGGCCAGTCGACCAGCGCCGGGTGCTCGGTGGGCTTGGCCAACTGGAGGCGCATCGGTCGGCGGGGTCAGCCCGGTATCAGCTCGCGGAGGAAGCCGACGAGGAACAGCGCGGGGTCCTTCCCCGCCGGGATGGGAACGACCAGCTGCTGCTGATCGTCCTTGTAGATCGCCGTGCGGCTGAGCCGCTTGAGCCGCATGCCCTCGCTGACCTTCAGCTCGAGCGGTGCCAGCCGCGCCGCGCTCCCCGTGATCGACACGTCGCGCAGACCCAACCGGTGGCACTCGGCACGCAGGTGGGCGACGTGCAGCAGGGCTTCGGCAGCCGCGGGAACCGGCCCGTAGCGGTCCTCCCACTCGACACGGATGTCGTCGACCTCGGTCGGCGTCATCACACCGGCGAGCCGGCGGTAGGCCTCGAGCCGCAGCTCTTCCTTGGCGACGTAGTCCTTCGGGAGGTACGCGTCGGTGGGCACGTCGAGCTTGACCTCGCTCGGCTCCTTCACCGGCTCGCCCTTCATCTCGCCGACCGCTTCGGTGACCATCTGGCAGTACAGGTCGTATCCGACGGCGGCGATGTGCCCGCTCTGCGATTCGCCGAGCAGGTTGCCGGCGCCGCGGATCTCGAGGTCGCGCATCGCGATCTTGAACCCGCTGCCGAGGTCGGTGGCCTCGCCGATGGTGCGCAAGCGCTCGTAGGCCTCCTCGGTGAGGCGGGCGTCCTGCGGGTGGAACAAGTACGCGTAGGCGCGCGATCCGCTGCGACCCACGCGACCGCGGAGCTGGTGCATCTGCCCGAGCCCGAGCAGGTCGGCGCGCTCGACGACCAAGGTGTTCACCGTGGGCATGTCGATGCCGCTCTCGATGATCGTGGTGCAGACCAGGACGTCGAACCGGCCCTCCCAGAAGTCGACGACCACCTGCTCGAGCGACCCCTCGTCCATCTGGCCGTGGGCGATGGCGATGCGCGCTTCGGGCACCAGCTCGCGCAGCCGCGCTGCGGCCATGTCGATCGTCGCGACGCGGTTGTGGACCCAGAAGACCTGACCCTCCCGCAAGAGCTCGCGGCGGATGGCCTCGACCGCGACGCGCTCGTCGTACTCGCCCACGTAGGTGAGGATCGGCTGCCGGTCAGCCGGTGGCGTCTGGAGCAGCGAGAGGTCGCGGATGCCGACGAGGCTCATCTCGAGCGTGCGCGGGATGGGCGTGGCCGACAGCGTCAGCACATCGACGTTGGTCTTGAGCTTCTTCATCGCCTCCTTCGCCTGCACGCCGAACCGCTGCTCCTCGTCGACGATCAACAGCCCGAGGTCTTTGAACACCACGCCTTCCTGCAGCAATCGGTGTGTGCCGATGGCGCAGTCGACCTCGCCGGTCTTCAGCCCCTCGATCACCGTGCGTGCCTGCTTGGCGGTGAGGAACCTCGACAGCACCTCGACGCGGATGGGGAAGCCGGCGAAGCGGTCGGCGAAGGTGTTGCCGTGCTGCGTCGCGAGCAGCGTCGTCGGCGCCAGGACCGCGACCTGCTTGCCGTCCTGGATGGCCTTGAACGCGGCGCGGATCGCCACCTCGGTCTTGCCGAACCCGACATCGCCGCACAGCAGCCGGTCCATCGGGTAGGGCCGCTCCATGTCGACCTTGATGTCGTCGATCGCCTTCAGCTGATCGGGCGTCTCGGCGAAGGGGAACGCCTCCTCCATCTCGTGCTGCCACGGCGTGTCGTGCCCGAACGAGTAGCCCTGCGCGTGCACGCGCTTCTGGTACAGCACCACGAGCTCCTGGGCGATCTCGCGCACCGCGCTGCGGACCCGCGCCTTGGCCTTGGCGAAGTCGGCGCCGCCGAGACGGTGGAGCGTGGGCGTCTCGCCCCCGACGTACTGGCGCAGGAGATCGATCTGGTCGCTCGGCACGTACAGCTTGTCGCCACCCTTGTAGGCGAGCAGGAGGTAGTCGCGCTCGACGCCCCCGATCGTGCGCTTGACCATCCCCTCGTACTGGCCGACACCGTGCTGGTGGTGCACCACGTAGTGGCCCGGCTTCAGGTCCTCGAAGAACCCGGCGCTCTGGCGCTTGCGCGGGCGCGGCCGGCGATGGGTGCGGCGGCGGCCGGTGAGATCGCCTTCGGCGACGACGGCCAACTTGGCCCCGGGCAATGAGAAGCCTCGGTGCAGCGGCGCCACGACGACGTAGCCGCCCGGCCTGGTGAGGTCGGTCCCGGTGCCGGCTGTGGTGAAGTCGAGCCCGCGGTCGCGCAGCAGCGCAGCGAGTCGCTGCGCCGAACCTTCACCGTCGGCCGCGACCACGACGCGGAACCGGTCGACGAGCATCTCCTTCAGCCGCAGCGCCAGACCCTCGCCGTCGCCGACGACCGGTCCCCAGCCCGACGCCTGGACGGCCGGTTCGTCAGGCCCTGTGGGCGTGGAGCTGATCGTCCACATCTGCTGCTGCGCTGACAGCAACCGGTCGGTGCCGGCGTGCAGCCGAGGGAACTCGCGGTCGGCGTCGCGCGCCCAGGTGCCGGCGAGTGATCGGGCGAGATCGTCCTCCTCGGCGAGGAGGTCCTCGGCTCGGTCTCGCATGCGGCGCGGTTCGACGAGCACGACCTTGGCGTGCTCCGGTAGCACGTTCGTGATCAGCAGGTCGTCGTCGACCAGCCAGGGCAGCCAGCTCTCCATGCCGTCGAACAGCGCACCTTCGGCGAGGCGCTCCCACTGCTCACGCCCCCACGGCTCGTCGGCGACCAGCGATGCGGCTCGCGCGCGGACGTCGTCGGTGGGAACGAGCTCTCGCGCCGGGAAGATGCAGACCTCGGTGAGGTCGTTGGTGCTGCGCTGGTCGCTCACCGTGAACTCGGTCAGCCGGTCGACCTCGTCCCCCCACAGGTCGATGCGGACCGGAGCCTCTGCCGTGGACGGGAACACGTCGATGATCGCACCCCGCCGGGCGACCTCGCCGCGGTGCTCGACCAGCTCCTCGCGCCGATATCCGTAGGCGACGAGGGTGGCGAGGAGGTCGTCGGCGTCGAGCACGTCGCCGGGCGCGACCCGCACCGGCTCGATCGCGTTCGCACCCGGACCGAGGCGTTGGAGCAGCGCGCGCACGCTGGTGACGACGACGGCCGGGGTGCGGTCCGCGGTGCGCAGCCGCCACAGCACCTCGAGCCGACGGCCCATCGTCTCGACGCTTGGGCTGACTCGTTCGAAGGGCAAGGTCTCCCACGCGGGGAAGTGGACGACGTCGTCGGCCGGCAGGAACTGGCTGACGTCGTCGAACAGCTGACCCGCGTCGGTGCCTGTCGGCGTGGCGACCAGCAGGGGGCGTCGACCGCCGAGCTGGCTGAGCGCGGCGACGACCACGGCCCGCGCTGCTTCGGGCACGGCGACGAGCGCCTGCGGATCGCCGAACGCGTGGGTGAGCCCCGGTTCGTCGCGCAGCAGCGGGGGGAGCGACGAGAGCTGCATGACCGGAACCAGCGTACCGACCTCAATTCGAGTGCGTTCCGGGGGCTGACCGGCCCAGACTGGTGTCATGTCAGCGACACTGCAGGGCCGTTCGCTCGCGCTCAGCCTCGGGCGCACGGTGGTGCTCGACGACGTCGACCTGCAGGTCTCCCCTGGACGGAGGATCGGCCTCGTCGGTCCGAACGGAGTGGGGAAGACGACGTTGATGCGCGTCGTCGCGGGCATGGTGCCCGTCGATTCGGGGTCGATCGCGCTCACCCCGCCCGATGCGACGGTCGGGTACCTGCCACAGGAAGCCGAGCGCGACCCGAGCGAGACGGTCACCCAGTTCATCGCGCGTCGCACGGGTGTGTCGGCGGCCACTGCGGCGCTCGACGACGCCACGGCCGAGCTGGCCGCGGGTGCGTTGGGTGCCGACGACCGCTACGCGGTGGCTCTCGAACGCTGGTTGGCTCTCGGTGGTGCCGACCTCGACGTGCGCGTGAGCGGCGTGTGGGCCGAGCTCGGACTCTCCGACGAGTTGAAGGACCGGTCGATGGCCGTGCTCTCCGGGGGCGAGGCGGCGCGCGTCAACCTCGCCGCGCTGCAGCTCGCACGGTACGACGTGTTCCTCCTCGACGAGCCGACCAACGATCTTGACCTCGACGGCCTCGCCAAGCTCGAACGCTGGGTGCTCGACCTGCAAGCCGGTCTCGTCGTGGTCAGCCACGACCGCGAGTTCCTGCGGCGAACGGTCACCCACGTCGCCGAGCTCGACGAGTTCACCCACGGCCTCACGCTGTATGCGGGGGGATGGGACGCCTACCTCGACGAGCGCGAGACGGCTGCGCGGCACGCCCGCGAGCGGTTCGAGGAGTACTCCGAGAAGCGGAGCACCCTCGCCGGTCGAGCGCAACGTGAACGAGAGTGGGCGAGCCAGGGGCTCAGCCGCGCCAAGAACAAGCCTGTCGACAACGACAAGAACGTGCGCAACTGGAAGATCAGCCAGACCGAGCAGCTCGCCGGTCGCGCGGCGCGCACCGAGCGGGCGATCGAGCGGCTCGAAGTCGTCGACGAGCCGCGTGAGGCCTGGCAGCTGCGCCTGTCCTTCGGCGAGACCGCGCGCAGTGGCGACGTGGTCGTCCGGCTCACCGACGCCGTCTGTCAAGTCGGCGGCTTCACCCTCGGCCCGCTGTCGCTGACGATCGGGGCGGGCGAGCGCGTCGCCATCCTCGGCGCGAACGGCAGCGGCAAGAGCACCTTGCTCGACGTGATCCTCGGGCGGAGGGAGCCCGACTCGGGCGAGCGTTGGTTCGGACCCGGTGTGGTCGCCGGAGAGCTCGAGCAGCGACGCGGGCAGCTCGCCGACCACACCAGCCTGCTCGACGCGTTCATGCAATCGACCGGCATGTCGATCCCCGACGCGCGGACGCTGCTCGCCAAGTTCGGCATCGGGGCGGCCGAGGTGGGACGGCCCACGGCGTCGCTGTCCCCGGGCGAGCGAACCCGCACCGTGCTGGCGCTGCTGATGGCGACGGGGACCAACTGCCTCGTGCTCGACGAGCCGACCAACCACCTCGATCTCGCCGCGATCGAGCAACTCGAGACGGCGCTCGAGTCGTTCCGCGGCACGGTGCTGCTGGTGACCCACGACCGCACCCTGCTCGACCACGTGCGCCTCACTCGGCGTCTCACCCTCGACGCCGGCCGGATCACAGGGGACGAATCAGTCGGCTGATGCCTTGATGTTGAACCGGCGCTGAGCGGCGTCGAGGCCACCACCGACGATGGTCTCCACGGCATCGGCGGCCAGCTGCACGGCGACGTCCATGGCCTCGCGTTCGGCCTTGCTGAGCTTCGACAGGACGTGCATCGCGCCCCGTTCCTTCGACGGCGGCTTGCCGATGCCGATGCGCACGCGCAGGTAGTCCTGTGTGTGCAGATGGTCGGTGATGCTGCGCAGACCGTTGTTGCCGGCCAGCCCGCCACCGGCCTTCACGCGCACCACGGCCGGCGGCAGGTCGAGCTCGTCGTGGACGACGACGAGCTGCTCGGGGTCGGTGAGGTGGAACCGCTTCATGAGCGCGCGCACCGAGCGGCCGCTCTCGTTCATGTAGGTGAGCGGGAACGCCAGCACGACACGATGGTCGGCGATCGTGCACTCGGCGACCAGGGCGTTGTCGCGGCCGGATCGCAGCGACACCCCGTGCCGATCGGCCAGGATGCCGACCGCCTCCTCACCCACGTTGTGGCGGGTGCGCGCGTACTGCTTGCCGGGGTTGCCGAGGCCCACGACCAGGAAGTCGACGGCCATCGTGGGTCAGCCCCGCCGTGCTCAGCCGACGGCGCGAGCCGTCACTCGGACGACTCGGGCGCAGCCTCGCCGCCCTCGGCCGCCTCGGCAGCCGGTGCTTCGCCCTCGCCCTCGGCTGCCGCCGCTGTCTCCTCGGCGCCGGCACCACGGAGCACGAGCACCGTGACGATCGCCATGTCGGGGTCGCCGGTCGGCGTGACGCCGTCGGGCATCGGCACGTCGGCGAGGCGGATGACCTCGTGCGGCTGCATGTTGGTGACGTCGATGACGAACTCGTTGGGCATGTTGCCCGGCTTGGTGACGACCTCGATCGCGTCGACAGCCGGATCGACCAGGCCGTTCTCGGCCATGACCGCCTTGGCCTCGCCCTCCAACCGCAACGGGATGGAGACCGTGATCTCCTCGTTCATGTTGACCTGGAGGAAGTCGACGTGGCTGACGGTGCGCCGCACGGGATGGCGCTGCATCTCCTTCACCACGGCCGGGTAGCTCGTGCCGTCCACCTGCAGGTCGAGCACGGTGTTGGCGCCGGCCGGCCCGCTGAGCGCGAGGCGCAGGTCGCGGCGCTCGACGGTCACGCTGACCGGAGTCATCCCGTGGCCGTACAGCACGCCGGGGATGTGGCCCTCCGCGCGCAGGCGGCGGGACGCGGCGGATCCGGTGGCACGACCGGTGGTGGCGACGAGCTTGGTTTGCGACATGACGGCCTCGATCAACTTCGTTCCAGAACGGCCGTCGAGCCTACCGGCGCCGGACCGGGTTCCGAAACCGCGTCAGGCCTGGTTCTCGCCGCCGAAGATCTCGCTGACGCTGGTGTCGTCGAACACGGCGTTGAGCGCATCGGCGATGAGAGGGGCGATGGAGAGGACCTCGATCTTGTCGATCTGCTTCTCGGGGGGCAGCGGCAGCGTGTTGGTGAGCACCACTCGGTCGATGCGCGAGTTCTTCAACCGATCGACCGCCGGGCCGCTGAGCACCCCATGGGTGGCCATCGCCCACACCTCGGTCGCGCCCCGGTCGAGCAGCAGCTCGGCTGCACTGCAGATGGTGCCGCCGCTGTCGATCATGTCGTCGGTGAGGATGCAGAGGCGCCCGTCGACCTCACCGATGACCTCCTTGGCCTCGACGAGGTTGGCCGTGCCCTTCGGGCGGCGCTTGTAGATGAAGGCGAGGTCGGCGCCCTTGTCGGTGAGGTGCTGGGCCATGCGCTCGGCCACCTTGATGCGCCCGGCGTCGGGCGACACGATGACGGGGTTGTCGGCGTGGGTGCGCACGTAGTCCTCGAGCACCGGCATGGCCGTGAGGTGGTCGACCGGTCCGTCGAAGAACCCTTGGATCTGACCGCTGTGGAGGTCGATCGACACCATGCGCTTGGCCCCGGCGGCCTTGAAGAGGTCGGCGATCAGGCGGGCGGTGATGGGTTCGCGGCCCTCTGCCTTGCGGTCCTGGCGGGCGTAGCCGTAGAACGGGGTGACGGCAGTGATGCGCTTGGCGGAGGCGCGATACGCAGCGTCGATCATGATGAGCTGCTCCATGATCGAGTCGTTGATGCTCCGCCCGTCGCAGCCGTAGTGGGTCTGCATGATGAAGACGTCGCTGCCGCGGATGCTCTCGCCGAAGCGCGGGCGCACCTCGCCGTTGGCGAACTCGACGAGGTTGGGGTGACCGAGCTCGACGCCGAGGTGCTCGGCGACCTCCAGGGCCAGCGCAGGATGGGTCCGGCCGGAGTAGAGCGACATCCGCTTGGTCGTGACCTTCTCCATGGGAGCTCCCTGTCTTGGCCGGTGCGTCGTCAGCCGGTGGTTGCAGTGTAGAACGCGCCGGTCGTGACGCCCGATGCGACCGAGCTGCCCGCCGGGAGGTGCGCAAACGGCCCGACGGTGGCGCCGGCGCCCACCTCGGCGTCGGCGCCGACGGTGTGCTGGAGCGTGCAGTCGGCGGCCACACGGCAGTCGCTCAGCCGGACGTCGGGCCCGATCTCGCACCCGTCACCGATCACCGTGTCGCCCTGGAGGATGGTGCCCGGGTACAGCGTGACGTCGCGCCCCAGGCGGACGGTGACGTCGAGGAACGTCTGCGCCGGGTCGAGCATCGTGACGCCGTTCAGCAACCAGTTGCGGTTGGTGCGGTCGCGCAGCTCGCGCTCGGCGACGGCGAGCTGCCAGCGGTCGTTCACGCCTTGCGACTCGTGCGGTGACGCCTCGAAGGTGCCGACGCGGTGGCCCATGCTGGCGAGGACGCCGACGACGTCGGTGAGGTAGTACTCGCCCTGGGCGTTGTCGGGGGAGAGGTGGCGGAGCGCAGGACCGAGCAGGTCGCGGCGGAACGCGTAGATGCCCATGTTCACCTCGCGGATCTCGCGCTGCTCGTCGGTCGCGTCGCGCTGCTCGACGATGCCGACCACCCGTCCCGACTCGTTCTTGGCACCCGATCGGACGATGCGGCCGTACCCGGTCGGGTCGTCGAAGGTGCTCGTCGTGAGCGTGGCCGCGAAGTCGTAGGCGGTGTGGGTGGCGACGAGTTGGGCGAGCGTCTCGGGGCGGAGCAGCGGCGTGTCGCCCGGGAGGACGACCACCGTCGATTCGTCGTCGAGGTCGTCACCGGGGATCGCGCTCATGCCGACCATCGCGGCGTCGCCCGTGCCGCGCTGGATGGTCTGCTCGACGAAGCTGACGTTGGCCCAGCCGGGGGCTTGTTCCTGCACCTTCTTGGTGACGCGCTCGGCGCCGTGGCCGACCACGAGCACGGTGCGGTCGACGTGCACCTGCTCGAGCGCGTGGATGACGTGCATGACCATCGCCCGGCCACAGATCATGTGGAGCGGCTTGGGACGCGACGACCGCATCCGCGACCCCTCACCCGCAGCGAGCACGATCGCCGAAACTCCCATGCCACGTGTTCTATCGCACCCGTCGGCGCGAACCTCGGCACAGGCCGTGCGCAGCTCCGGGGAGAGGACTCGAACCCCTATACGCGGCACCAAAAACCGCTGTCCTACCATTGAACGACCCCGGATCGAGCCGCGAGCAGACTACCCGGAGGGTCGCTGCGCCCCAGGTGCCGTTTGGTTCGGGCCGCGACGCCAGGTAGCGTCTCACGAGCTATGGGTTCACTGATCAAGAAGCGCCGCAAGCGGATGCGCAAGAAGAAGCACAAGAAGATGCTGCGGCGCACCCGTCACCAGCGTCGCAAGTAACTGGTCAGGCTCGGGTTCGGGTCAGCACGACCGTCGCCTCCGGGGCGAGCACGTGCACGCCCGGGTGGTGCCCTTCGATGAACCACGTCGCTCCGCTCCCTGCGAGCGTGGGCTCCACACCCGCCACGGCCGCGATGCGGTCGCGCCAAACGGCCAGGGCTGGGACGGCGGCGACGGCCGCCGGCTCGAGATCGTTCACGGCGCCCGTCGGCCCGCTCATCTCGTCCCACGCGCGGTAGATCGCAGGCGTGCTGACCGCCAGCGGCGGCACGATCAAGGTGACGTCCAGCGCGACGAACGGGAGCGGTTCGACCACCTCGCCGATCCCACGCACGCGCGCCCGTCCGCCGACCGTGCAGAAGGGGATGTCCGCGCCGAGGCGGGACGCGACGACGAGGTCGTCGAAGCCGGCCCAGCGCAGCACGGCGGCCGCATCCGCCGACCCTCCACCCAGTCCTCCACCGTGGGGGATGTGCTTGTCGATTCGCACCCTGGCACGCCGTCCGAGCAGTTCGAGCGCCCGCGCGACCAGGTTGGTCCCGTCGAGTGGCACGCCCTCGGCGAACGGGCCGAACACGTCCAGGCCCTCGGCGTCGGGGTCGATGGTCAGCCGATCGCACAGCTCGAGCGTGACCATCTCGGCGTCGATCAGGTGGTAGCCGTCGGGCCGCACGCCCGTGATCTTGAGCCGACGGGTGAGCTTCGCGGGGGCGTCAACGACCGGCACGGGTCAGATCGTCGCACGCCAGCGCGAGACGTCCCCACTCGACCACGTCGAGCTCCTCGGGGCGCCGGCTCGGGTCGATGCCTGCAGCTTCGAACGCCTCGGCAGGAACCGCACCCGCGAGCGAGCGACGCAGCATCTTGCGACGTTGCCCGAACGCCGTGCGGACGAGCGAGAAGAGCGTCGCGGGGTCGGCAGGGGTGGCCGGTTCGGGTCGCCGGGTGATCTCGACGAGCGCGGACTCGACGTTCGGTCTCGGCACGAACACGCTCGCCGGCACCAGCCCTGCGATGCGCGCCGTCGCCCAGTACGCCACCTTCACGCTCACCGCGCCGTAGGCGTGACTGCGCGGCGTGGCGCTCAGACGCTCGCCGACCTCGCGCTGGACCATCACGAGCATGCGCGCGATCTGCGGCACGCCGTCGAGGAGGTCGCAGACGAGCGGTGTCGCGACGTTGTAGGGCAGGTTGGCGACGAGCACCCAGTCGGCGTGATCGTCGAGCAGTGCACCCCAGTCGAGCTCGGTTGCGTCACCCTCGACCACCTCGACGCCGGTTCCGGCAACGACGGCGCGCAGCACCGGGACGATGCCGCGGTCGATCTCGACGGCTGTGACGGACGCGCCTGTCTCGGCCAGCGCGAGGGTGAGCGATCCCAGCCCGGCACCGATCTCGAGCACGTGGTCGCCGGGTCCGACCCCGGCGAGGCGGGCGATGCGGCGCACCGTGTTCGGATCGGCCACGAAGTTCTGCCCGAACGTGCGACGCGGTGCCAAGCCGTGATCGCGGAGGAGTTGGTCGATGTCGCCGCGCGACAGCACCGGGGCAGCTACCAGCTGAGCTTCACGGGCACCGGAGCGTCGACCAGTGCGGCGATCGCCACGTAGACGTTCGTGTCCATGATGAGGTCGGCATCGGGCGGCTTCGGCATCGTGAGCGTGTTGGTGCACGTCGTCGACAGCCCGTTGTCGATGTTGGTGACCGTGATCGTCGCGCCGGACGGGGCGAGGTAGCTGGTGCAGGGTCGGAAGATGATCGTGCCGTCGTACCGACGGTAGGTGGCCTTGCCGGTGGCCTCGGTATCGCCCGGTGGTGCCGGCAGCGCCACGTCGATGACCGCCGGCGCGGCCGCCAGCACGGAGTTGTCGAGGAAGATCGGCTGCTCGGGCTCGGTGGACGGTGTGGTCGCCTCGGCCACGGCACGAGGCGTCTCGACGCCGGCAGCAGCGACGGTGCCCGCACCCGGCGACGTCGGATCGTCGCGGTCGAACAGCCAGATGGAGGGGAGTGCCACCAGCGTGAACGCGGCCGCGATGACGAGGCGCCGCCGGTCGTGTACCTCCATCGCGCAAAATGCTACGAAGTGGCAGCCCCCATGACAAGGCACCCCGACCGGGGCCTGGTCAGATGCGGTGCGCCGCGACCAGCGGAAATGCCCGCAGGGTGTTCTCGACGGTGGCCGCAGCCAGGGCCTCGACGTCGATCGCGCGCACATCGGCCACCACCTGTGCCGTGTGGCGCACATGCGCAGGTTGGTTCGTCTTGCCCCGGAACGGTACGGGCGCGAGGTAGGGGCTGTCGGTCTCGACGAGCACGCGGTCGAGCGGACACCACGCGGCCGCATCGCGGAGACCGTTCGAGGCGGAGAAGGTGACGATGCCGCTGAACGACACGAACGCGCCGAGCTCGATGCACCGCTTCGCTTCGTCGAGCCCGCCCGTGAAGCAGTGGAAGATCGTGCGCTCGGGCACGCCTTCGGCAGCGAGGACATCGAAGGTGTCGGGCCACGCGTCACGGGTGTGGATGACGAGGGGGAGCGATCGCGAGTGGGCGATCTGGATCTGCGCGGCGAAGACCTGACGCTGGACGTCTCGTGGCGAGTGCTCGTAGTAGTAGTCGAGCCCCGCCTCGCCGACGGCGACGACGTGCGGGTCGTCGAGGAACGCCGTGACCGAGTCGATGCCGTCGGTCGCGTCATGGGGATGCAGCCCGACCGTCGCGTGCACGCCGTCGAAGCGCGATGCGATGTCGATCGCCGCCGCAGTCGTCGCCGCGTCGCAGCCGACGTTCACCATCGTCGTGACGCCGGCCGCGCGCGCGGCGCCGATCACATCATCGAGCGGCACCCCCCGAGTGTCGTAGAGGTGGCAGTGGCTGTCGATGAGCTCCATCGAGCCGAGGCTACGAGCGTGCGGCGTGCCGATGGAGCTCGGCGTCCGGAACCGTCGGGCGATGAGCTACTTCCGAGGGAACAGCGGAGCGCCCTTCGTCACCGTCAGACCACCGGGGTACCCGCCCCAGGCCGCGGCCTCGGGCAGGCGCTGGTCGCCGACCGATCCCGGCAGTCCGATGCGTTCCCACACCTGCTGGCAGGTGTCGGGGACGGCGGGCGACGCGAGCACGCTGACGATGCGCAGCGCCTCGAGCGCGTCGCCCATCACCGCGTCGACCGCGGCGCCCGGGGCTGCCTTCCAGGGCTCGTTCGCCTCGAGGTACGCGTTCGTCGCGCGGATGAGCGTCCACGTCGACTCGAGCGCGCGACTCGTCTGCACGTCCTGCCACGCCGCGGCCGCACCCTCGAACGCGGAGGTGGCGGCCTCGGCGAGCGGTGAGTCGGACTGCGGTGCCGGACCGACGCCGCCGCACTGCTTGCCGACCACCGTCGCGACGCGCGACAGCAGGTTGCCGAGGTTGTTGGCGAGGTCGCTGTTGTAGCGGGAGGTGAGCCCTTCGTAGGTGAAGTCACCGTCTTGCCCGTAGGTGGTCTCGGCGAGCACGTAGTAGCGGAAGCCGTCCACGCCGAACTCGTCGATCAGATCGAGCGGGTTGACCACGTTGCCCGACGTCTTGCTCATCTTCTCGCCACCGACGAGCAGCCAGCCGCCGACGGCCCAGCCCTTCGGCGGCTCGATGCCGGCCGACAGCAGCATCGCCGGCCAGTAGACGCAGTGGTGGCGGATGATGTCCTTGCCGATGAGGTGCCGAGCTGGCCACCACGAGTGGAAGCGGTCCTCGTCGCTGCCGTAGCCGACTGCGGTGATGTAGTTGGCGAGGGCGTCGAACCACACGTAGGCGACGTGCTTGGGGTCCCAGGGCAGCGGGATGCCCCACTGGAGGCTCGTGCGGCTGACCGAGAAGTCGCGCAGGCCACCACGGATGAGACCGAGCGCTTCGTTGCCGCGGAACTCGGGGACGATCGCTCCGGGGTGCTGCGCGTACCAGTCGAGCAGTCGATCCTGGAAGCGGGAGAGCCGGAAGAAGTAGTTCTCCTCCTCGAAGTACTCGACCGGTCGCTTGTGGATCGGGCACAGGTCGCCGGGCAAGAGCTCGTCATCCGTGTAGTACTCCTCGCACGCCACGCAGTACTTGCCTGCGTAGACATCGAGCTCGATGTCGCCTGCGTCGTAGCAGCGTTGCAGCAGCTGCTCGACACCCACGCGGTGGCGCGCCTCGGTCGTGCGGATGAAGTCGTCGTTCGAGATGTTCAGCCGCCGCCAGGCGTCCTGGAACAGCGGAGCGATCTCGTCGGTGAGCTCTCTCGGCGTCTTGCCCTGCGCCTCCGCCGCCTGCTGGATCTTGAGGCCGTGCTCGTCGGTACCGGTGAGGAAGTAGACGTCGTCGCCGATGAGGCGGTGCCAGCGCGCCAGTGCGTCGCCGATGATGGTGGTGTACGCATGCCCGAGATGTGGTCGGGCGTTGACGTAGTAGATGGGTGTGGTGATGAACTCACGAGTCATCGTGGGATCCTTTCGAACGAACGGCGAGCAGACGGCTTGATCAGCAGCCGTTGCGCATTCGCCGGGTTTGGATCGCGTTCGTCACGGCGCTCAGGATAGGACCGATGGCCGAGATCGGGGCAAGCGAGTTCGACAGTGCGACGCTGATGACCGGCTTCGTCGACGAGCACGGTGTCGGTCGGTTCTCCGGCGAGATCGTCGACGGATGGGACATCCGTGGCAACGCCAACGGCGGGTACCTCCTCGCGCTCGCACTCCGTGCGATGGTCGAAGCGAGCGAGCGTCCTCATCCGATCACGGTGACCGCGCACTACCTGTCGCCCGGCCGACCGGGACCGGTGGAGGCGACGACGCAGATCGTGAAGGCTGGCCGTCGGTTCGTGACGGTTGCGTCGTCACTCGTCACCGCCGACGGTCGCGAGATGCTGCGGTTGCTCGGAACGTTCGGCGATCTCACCAACGGTGGCACGGCGCCCGAGTTCGTCCACGGTGCGCCACCGGAGCTCCCGCCCTTCGACGAGTGCGTGCCTCGTAACTCGGCGTCGATGCGCTTCCCGGCAGGTTTCCTCGATCGACTCGACGTCCGGCTCGACCCGGCGACGGCACCATTCCAGTCGGACGAGAAGTCGGGCATCGCCGAGGTGCGCGGCTGGTTCGCCTTCGCCGACGGCAGGCCGAGCGATCCGCTCTCGCTGGGTCTCGCTGCCGACGGCTTCCCGCCGGCCGTGTTCCACCTCGAGCTGCCGGATGGCTGGGTCCCGACGGTCGAGCTCACCGTCCATGTGCGCGACATCCCAGCGCCAGGGCCTCTGCGAGCCGTCTTCCGAACCCGGTTCGTCACGAACGGGATGTTCGAGGAGGACAGCGAGCTGTGGGATTCGGCCGGACGGCTGGTCGCGATGAGCCGGCAGCTCGCGCTCGTCGCCCAGACGGCCTGACTATGCGCGCCGACGCGCGTACTCGATGCCGGCAGCGAACGAGCCGGCGGCGAGCGACGCCGCGGCGACGGCCTGCGAGCTGCGCCGCACGACCGACTTCGTGCGCCGGCTGAAGATGACGACGGGCCAGCCGCGCCGGTTCGCGATGCGCTCCAGCTTCGAGTCGGGGTTCACGGCAACCGGGTGTCCGACGGCTTCGAGCATCGGCAGGTCGCTGGCCGAATCGCTGTACGCGTAGCAGAGGCGGAGATCGAAACCCTCCCACCGCACGAGCTCTTCGATCGCTTCGACCTTGCCCTCCGCGTAGCAGAACGGTCCCGCCAGACGGCCGGTGTACACGCCGTCGACGATCTCGCTCACGGTGCCGATGCCGCCCGTCATCCCGAGGGCGCCGGCGAGGGGATCGACGAGCTCGACGGGCGATGCCGAGACGATGTAGGTGGCCCGGCCGGCGTGGCGGTGCTGATCGACGAGGTCCCGCGCCTCCGGCCTCACACGAGCCATGAGCTTGGGCACGATGTCGGTGTTCAGGCCGACGAGGTCGTCGTAGCGGACGCCCTCGACTGCCCCGAGGATGCGGTCGCGCACGCTGTGGCTCGTGCGGTCGCTCGCGCCCCCGAACCGGAACTTGAGCGCGCCGGCAGCGTCCTTCGCGAACTGTCCCTTGGCGATGAGGCCGGCCCGCCAGGCGGCGATGCCGAACACGAACGCGCTCGACCCGCTGATGAGCGTCCGGTCGAGATCGAAGAACGCGGCGCTGGCGCTACCCGTCGTCATGCCGGCGTACTCGCTCATCCCGGTCCTTCCGTGGTGGCCCCGTCAGGCGCTGGGGCGGGGCAGCGTGGTGGCGATGTCGAAGACCCGTCGCTTCGGCACCGCGAGGTCGGCAGTCACGGTAGCGATCGCGTCCTTGCGGGTGGCGCCACTCGCCAGGGCTGTGACGAGTGCCGCACGGATCGCGTCGTCATCGGCGGCCTCCGGAGCAGGGGCGCCTTCGATCACGAGCACGTACTCGCCGCGTGGGCCGCTGTCGCCCACGTGCGCGGCTGCGCCACCGAGCGTGCCGCGCCAGACCTCCTCGTGCAACTTGGTCAGCTCGCGCGCCAGCGCGACCCGGCGGCCGCTGCCGCAGCGCTCGGCGAGGTCGGTGAGCGTGCGCTCGATGCGGTGTGGCGCCTCGTAGAGCACGACGGTCCTGCGCTCGCGTGCGATCTCACCGAGTCGCTCCGTCCGCGCACCACCGCTGCGCGGCACGAAGCCCTCGAACGCGAAGCGCGTCGTGTCGAACCCACTGAGGACGAGCGCCATCACGAGAGCGGCTGGCCCGGGCACGGCGGACACCGGTAGGCCGGCGTCGATCACCGCGCGTACGAGACGGGCTCCCGGATCGGAGATGCCCGGTGTGCCCGCGTCGGTGACGACCGCGACGCTGCCGCCGTCCGTGATGACATCGACGACCTCGGCGGCGCACGCGGCCTCGGTGTGCTCGTTGGCGACGGCGAGCCGAGCGGCGCGTATGCCCGCGTGCTGGAGCAGCCGTCCGGTGCGACGGGTGTCCTCGCAACACACGAGCGCCGCGGTCCGCAGCGCCTCGATGGCTCGAGGCGACAGGTCACCCAGGTTCCCGATGGGGGTTGCCACCAGGACGAGACCGGCGGTCACTCGCGCAGCTCGACGACGTCGCCGACGTTCAGCCCCCAGCGGGCGAAGGCGCCTGCCTGCGCCTCGATGACCCTGCGCGCACCGAACACGGGCGCGCCGAGCCGATGGCGGTTCATCCGCAGCGTCTTGATGACGGCACCGTTGGCATCGACGAACGCGACGTCGAGCGGGAAGCGCATGCCCAACGTGTGCACCCACCGACACCGCTCGATGACGAGCGCGCCCTCGAGACCGTCGCGGCCGAGCAGCCCGCGTCCCTTCGATCGGGGTGAATCCGCCACCTCCGCCGAGGCCAACACGTTGCCATCACACACCAGCCAGGGCACACCACCAGCCTTGCACGCCGCGACGCCTGGCGAGAAGCGCCTACCATCCGCCGATGACCGTCGATCTCGACCTCGCGTACGCGTCGGCGGGCGAGCAGGCGCGGCTCGTCGCTGCGCGCGAGGTGTCGCCGCGCGAGCTCGTGACGAACTCCTTGGCTCGCATCGAGCACGTCCAGCCACGGCTGAACTGCTTCACGCACGTGTGGGCCGACGACGCGTTGGCTGCAGCCGACCGGGCCGCCGAATCCGTCGTTCGAGGCGACGATCTCGGACCGCTCCACGGCGTTCCGATCGCGCTGAAGGAGACCACACAGGTGTCGGGCAAGCCGTTCACGCTCGGTTCGCTCACACACCGAGATGTCGTCGTGGATCACGATGCGTACATCACTCGGGCGTTGCGACGCGCGGGTGCGATCGTCCTCGCGCAGACCACCTCGCCCGAGTTCGCTCACACCTTGCAGACGGACAGCCCGCTGTGGGGCCCGACACGCAACCCGTGGAACCCCGACTTCTCGCCGGGCGGTTCGTCCGGTGGCAGCGGGGCCGCGGTCGCGACCGGATGCGTGGCAGTCGCCGAGGGCAGCGACATGGGTGGCTCGGTGCGCATCCCCGCGGCGTGGTGTGGTGTCGTCGGCCTGAAGCCGGGGCTCGGTCGGATCCCGATGGATGTGCTCCCGGGCCTGTTCGACTCCATCAGCCACCACGGACCGCTGGCTCGCAGCGTGGACGACGCTCGACTCTTCCTCGCCGCGACGCAAGGACCCGACGAGGCGGACATCATGTCCGTGACGTCGCCGCTCGACCTGGCCGAGCCGACGTCAGGAGACATCCGCGGGATGCGGCTCGGCCTGAGCGTCGACTTCACGACATGGGCGGTCGACCCCGAGATCCAGGCGGCGGTCCGCGCAGCTGCGGAGGCGCTCTCCGACTCGGGCGCGACGGTCGAGGAGGTCGATCTGCCACTGACTGCGGACGACGAGCTGGTGTGGGTGCAGCTGTGGGGAGTGTTCATGTCGGGGTACTTCGGGCACCTCGTCGACGAGCACCACGAGGTGATGGATCCCGACGTGCTGAAGCTGATCGAGATCGGCAACTCGATGAGCGCGACCGAGTACAAGCGACTCGAGATCGCGCGCACCGACGTGTGGCGCCGGGTCAGCGCCGCGTTGCGCGGCCGCGACGGCATCGTGTGCCCGACGATGGCTGTGGCTCCCGTCGTCGCAGCGAAAGCCGACCGGACGCACGTCGAACTCCCCGACGACGAGCGCTATCACGCGATGGACATGACGGGCGTGTTCAACCTCGTCGCCCCCTGCCCGGCGATGAGCGTGCCGTGCGGCGCTCATGGACCGGGAATCCACGAGGGGCTGCCGATCGGTGTGCAGATCGTCGGTCGTCGTTGGCGAGAGCCCGACGTGCTGCGCGTCGGCCGTGCACTCGAGCTGGCGATGCCGGAGTGGTCGGCGCGCCGGCCGCCCGTGTGATCAGGCGCGGCGGGCCCATTCCTCCGACGCGGCCGTGAGCACGTCGCGCAGGATCGTGCGGATGAGCTCGAACTCCGTCGGACCCGCGATCAAGGGCGGGCTCAACGTGATGACGGGCTCGCCCCGGTCGTCGGCGCGGCAGATGAGGCCGGCCTCGAACAGCTTCGGCGAGAGGTAGCCACGCAGCAGCCAGTCGGCGTCGCTGTCGCTGAACGTCCCCCGTGAGGCGCGATCGGGAACGAGCTCGATCGCGTAGAAGTAGCCCTCGCCGCGCACGTCGCCGACGAGCGGGATGTCGCGCAGCGACTGGAGCATCGCCGCGAAGGCGCCTTCGTGGGCGAGCACGTGGCCACAGATGTCCTCGCGCTCGAAGATGTCGAGGTTCGCGTTGGCGACGGCGCAGGACACCGGGTGGCTGCCGAACGTCTGCCCTTGGAGGAACGGTCCGGCGTCGCCGAGGAACGGTTCGGCGATGCGATCGCTGATCAGCACACCGCCGAGCGGCGAGTAACCCGACGTCACGCCCTTGGCAAAGGTGATCATGTCGGGCTGGTATCCGTACCGCAGCGAACCGAACATGTGGCCGAGGCGCCCGAACGCGCAGATCACCTCGTCGCTGACGAGGAGCACGTCGTAGTGGTCGCAGATCTCGCGGACGCGCTCCCAGTAGCCCGGTGGCGGGGCGAACGCGCCGCCGGTGTTCTGCAACGGCTCGATCACCACCGCGGCGATCGTGTCGGGACCTTCCATCTCGATGCGCAGCGCAATGTCGTCCGCGCACCGGAGCGTGCATGCATCGAGGTGCGAGCAATCGACACAGCGGTAGCGGTACGGCGTCTGCACCTTGATCGCACCAGGGATGAGCGGTTCGAACGGTGTCTTGATGGACGGGACACCGGTGATGCTGAGCGCGCCCATCGAGGTGCCGTGGTACGCGAGGTAGCGCGAGATGACCTTCGTCCGGGACGGTTGGCCGCGCAGCTTCCAGTACTGGCGCGACAGCTTGAACGCGGTCTCGACCGCGTCGCCGCCGCTCGGGGTGAGGAAGACCCGGTTGAGGTCGCCCGGAGCCATGGACGACAAGCGCGTCGCAAGCTCGATCGCCGGTTCGTGGGCGAAGGACCACGTCGGGAAGTAGCCGAGCGTCGATGCCTGGCGGGCCGCGGCCTCGCCGAGCTCGGCGCGCCCGTGACCGACCTGCACAGTGAACAGACCGGACAGCCCGTCGAGGTAGCGCGTGCCGTGCTGGTCGTACACGAAGCACCCGTCGCCGTTGGTGATGATCGGCACCTCACCGGCGCCGAAGCCCTCCAGCCGCGTGAAGTGCATCCACAGATGACGCCGAGCGAGCGCGGACAGGTCAGGCATGCGACGTTCGTACCACGTCCGGCGACTCGACCGGATGCGGACGGGTCGCATCGACGACCGCCTTGCCGATCACGGCCGCGAGGATGATGCTTCCCCCGAGCAGCGACATCCCCGCAGGCGTCTCGGACAGGAAGACATAGGTCCACACCGGCACGAAGATCGTCTCCGTCTGGGCGAACACGACCATCGCCACTGCTGGCACCTGGCGCGCACCGATGTTGAACAGCAGTGTGCCGACAACGATGAACACGCCGCCGTGGAGCAGCCCGTAGGCGATGTCGCCGGCGGGAGGCACCAACGTCTTGCCACCGGACAGGGTGACGACGGTGCAGATCGCGATCATCATCACCGCGTAGCCCGGCATGACCGGCGACCAGTCGCGGTGCGGGTCGGTGCGCACGCACACCGTGTATCCCGCGAATCCCACCGACGACATCACGGCTGAGAAGTTGCCGACCATGTCGCCCGCCTCGATGTCGCCCCACACGGTGACCACGAGGCCGACGAGCGCGACCGCGATCGCGACCACCGTCACCCGGGTGATGCGCTCACCGAGGAAGACGCGAGCGAAGACGCCGGCGATCAGCGGTGTCATCGAGGCGAGGAACGCCGCGTTGGCCGCGGTGGTGGTCTTCAGCGCGTACACGAACGCGATCGATGCCAGCAGCAGCATGACGTCGGCGAGCAACATCATCCGGCCGGACCTGAACGCCAGGGGGGTGACGGCCGGACGGCGCCGCCATCGGGCGAGGAGCTCGATGACGACGATGATGCCGATCGATCGCCAGATGAGGTACTGGAACGCGTCGGAGTGCTCGGCCGACCGGGCGGTGACACCGCCGAAGCTCCAGACGAGTCCAGCCGACAGCGCGAACCCGGACGCGAGCAGAGGGACACGTCCGGTCGACATGGTCCCCAACAGTAGGGGGCGAGTCACTGCTTTCACGGAACGGTTGTGTGGTCATCGGTCAACTCGGCAGGTCGAGGGTGGCCAGCCGTTCCGGGTCGGCGAGGATGTCGATCGCGACGATGCGGTCACCGTGCACGGTGAAGCCCATGATCGTGTCGGGCACGCCGTTCATCTCGATCACCACGCCCGGCGCTCCGTTCACCAGCACCGGCCGCAGCACGGCGTCGCGCCGGTGGAACATCAGCGCGCGGTTGGCGACCGTCTCGGCACCACGAACGACGATCGACGCGATCGGTCGTGCCGTTCCTCCGTCCGAGCGCACCACGACGTCCGGGTCGAGCACGGCGACCAACGCGGCGAGATCGCCACCGCGGGCGGCGGCGAAGAACGCGTCGACCAGTTCGCGCTGGCGCGTACGGTCGGCATGGCCGCTCGACGTGGTGCCCTGCACCCGGCGGCGGGCGCGGCTCGCGAGCTGGCGGGTGGCCTCGGGCGATCGCTCGAGCATCGACGAGATCTCGTCGAACGGCACGGCGAACATGTCGTGGAGGACGAACGCCAGACGCTCCGCCGGCTCGAGCGTCTCGAGGACGACGAGCAGGGCCAGTCCGACCGAGTCGGCGAGCACCGCCTCACCCTCGGGGTCGCCGCTCGACTCGCTCGTCACGACGGGGTCGGGAACGTGCCAGTCGAGCGCGTCCTCACGCCGATTGGTCCTCGACCGCAGCATGTTGAGGCAGATTCGAGCGGTGATCGTGGTGAGCCAGCCGCGCGGGTTCTCGATCGCGTCGGTGTCGGCGCGGGCGACCCGGATCCACGTCTCCTGCACGGCGTCGTCCGCTTCGGTCGGCGAGCCGAGCATGCGGTAGGCGACGGCGCGCAGGTGGTTACGGCTGGCGTCGAACTCCCTGGCCATCGGGTTGTTTGCGTCCATCGGTCACGTTCCTCCGTGTCGGCGGGTCACATCGATGACCCCTGGAACACCGTCGTTGTGACAACGACATGCCATGAAGGAGAAGACCCCATGCAAGCACGACCACTGCAACAGCGAATGGACAACCCCGCTTTCGTCGTGCCCGGAGCGATGGCTGCGCTGCAGGCACTCGCCAAGGCAGTGCACGACTGCGGCCTGGCGCCGACGACCCTCGAGCTCGTGCACCTGCGGGCCAGTCAGCTGAACGGCTGCAGCGTGTGCGTGTACGGCCATGCTCACGCCCTCCGCAAGGCCGGCGAGCCCGACGAGCGGATCGACACGGTCGGCGCCTGGCGCGAAGCCCCGTACTTCTCGGATGCCGAGCGCGCCGCCCTGTCGCTGGCCGAGTCGGTCACCCGCCTGAGCGATCGTTCGAACCCGGTGCCGGACGACGTCTGGGCCGAGGCCGCCCGCCACTACGACGAGCAGCAGCTCGCCGCCCTGGTGCTGGCGATCGCCTCGATCAACGTGTGGAACCGCCTGAACGCGGCCACCCACCAGGTCGCCGGCGCGACCTGGTGACGATCCCCGACCCCGCCGACGGCACCGAATTCGTTCAGGCGACTTCGGTGCCGTCGTTGCGGTAGGTGTGCCAGTAGCCGCGTTCGTCGAGGACGGTGCGGGCGTGGTGGGTGTATCGCCATCGGTTGTGCTTGCCGCAGGCGGGTCCGCCGTTGGTGGTGGACGTATCACCGCCGTGGGCGTGGGGTTGGAGGTGGTCGGCTTGGCTGTCCCCGGACACGGTGTCGCATCCGGGGTGGGTAC
>JBFWSW010000057.1:0-24987 GCA_050248155.1 Ilumatobacteraceae bacterium | reverse complement strand
CGACGCCCGTGAGTGCGCGCACGTGTACCTCCGGTCCCGCCGGTTCGCGATCCCCGAGGTGCCCCCGATCCACGACGAGGCCGACGTCCGGCGTTGGATGGCCGATGAGGTCATCCCGCACGAGGACGTCACCGTCGCCGAGATCGACGGGACGATCGTCGGCCTGATGGTGCTCGGCCGCGACCCGCGCCGTCGCTCGGGTTGGATCGAGCAGCTCTACCTCGACCCGGCATGGATGGGGAGGGGCCTCGGTGTGCGCTTCGTCGAGCGCGCCCAGGCCGCGCTGCCGGAGGGTCTGCAGTTGTGGACCTTCGAAGCGAACGGCGGCGCGAGACGGTTCTACGAACGGCTGGGGTTCGAGGCCGTCGAGCACACCGATGGCGCAGCGAACGAGGAGCGCGCGCCCGACGTCCACTACGTCTGGCTGCCTGCTTCGAGCGAGCGCGATACCCTTCGATCCGAATCAGGGCACACCTGATTCAGCCGGGATCGAGGAGGAGCGATGGCCACAGTCGTGCTCGACAAGATCAACAAGGTCTACGACAACGGGTTCCATGCGATCCACGACCTCGACCTCGAGGTCGCGGATCAGGAGTTCCTGGTGCTCGTCGGCCCGTCGGGCTGCGGGAAGTCCACCGCACTGCGCATGATCGCCGGCCTCGAGTCGATCACCAGCGGCGAGTTGCGCATCGGCGACCGTGTCGTGAACACCGTCGAGCCGAAGGATCGCGACATCGCGATGGTGTTCCAGAACTACGCCTTGTACCCGCACATGACGGTGTACGACAACATCGGCTTCGCGCTCAAGCTGTCGCGTCTGCCTCGCGAAGAGATCGACCAGCGGGTGCGTCGCGCCGCGCAGATCCTCGAGCTCGAGAAGTACCTCGATCGCAAGCCCGGCATGCTCTCCGGAGGTCAACGTCAGCGCGTCGCGATGGGTCGCGCCATCGTCCGGCAGCCGAAGGCGTTCCTGATGGACGAGCCGCTGTCGAACCTCGACGCCAAGCTGCGCGTGCAGATGCGATCAGAGATCGCGACGCTGCAGCGCGAACTGCAAGTGACCACGGTCTACGTCACCCACGACCAGACCGAGGCGATGACGATGGGCGACCGGGTCGCCGTGTTGAAGGACGGCTACCTCCAGCAGGTCGACACACCGCAGAAGCTCTACGACCACCCCGACAACGTCTTCGTCGCCGCCTTCATCGGCTCGCCGTCGATGAACCTGTACGACGCCGAGTTCTCGCTCCAGGGCGAGCGCGCGTGGGTCGAGATCGGCTCGCAGAAGCTCGCCGTTCCGGCGGCGACGTTGGCAGCGCGTCCTGCGCTGCGCAACTACGACGGGCAACGGCTCATCATCGGTATCAGGCCCGAGGACTTCGAGGACGCTGCGCTCGTCACCGGTGACAGCGACGGTCGCCGCATCCGTGGTGCCGTGATGCTGCTCGAGGCGCTCGGATCCGAGATCATGGTGCACTTCGGCATCGATGCACTCACCGTCGACGCCGGCGACCCCGATGCGGTCGAGGAGCGGACCGGGCAGGCCAACGGCGTCGGACGGTTCAGCCCGCGGTCGCAGGTGCGCATGGGCGATTCGACCGACATCGTCGTGACGACCGAGAACCTCCACTACTTCGACGCGACCACCCGCACCTCCATCTGGTCCTGACGCCGCGGCCGCGGCCTCACCCGTCCGGCCCGACCTCTCCGGCCCGACCTCTCCGGCCCGACCTCGCGCACAAACGCTCCGCGATCGCGCGCGCTCACACAGGCAAGGTCGCCGAGATCTGCGTGACCACACAAACGCTCCGAGCCCGTGAGCGCTCACGAAGAATTCCTCGGCAAGGCGGTTGTTCGGCCTAGATACCGATATATCGTGATGGCACGTAACAGATCGAGATGGATCGAAAGACGAGTGCAAGGAGAACATGATGCGATCACGAGAGTTCGGCCCGACCGATGGGCCAGAGCAGTTCCGGGGACGTCCCCGGCGCGGTCCCGGGCGAGGCACCGGGCACGACCACGGGCGAGGGCGCGGTCCGCGCTCACGTCGTGGCGACATGAAGTGGGCGCTGCTCAGCGCCCTCGCCGATGGGCCTGGCCACGGCTACGAGCTCATCCAGCGGATCGAGGAGCGCACCGGCGGACGGTGGCGTCCGAGCCCCGGGTCGGTGTATCCCACGCTGCAGATGCTCGACGAGCAGGGTCTCGTCCGCTCGAGCCAGGTCGACGACAAGCGCGTCTACGAGATCACCGAGGCCGGTCAGGGCGAGCTCGCCACCCGCACAGCCGACGCCGGCGGTACGCCGTGGATGCGTGACGACGAGGGCAGCTCACACGGCAACTTCCGGCACGCGATGGGTCGCTTCATCATGGCCGCCAAGCAGGTGGCCATGACCGGTAGCCCCGAGCTCGTCGACCAGGCCGTCGAGATCATGGACGAGGCGAGGCGCAAGCTCTACCGCCTCCTCGCCGACTCCTGACCCGGCCCTCGTCCCGCAACTTCGGGGCTGACGGGCGAATTCATCGCCCCGGAGCCCCGAAGTTCGGGATCACTGGGTGTACTTCGGCGCCGGGACGCTGAGGCTGAACGTGGTGCCCTGGTCGTCGGTGCAGTCGCTGTTCCAACCCGAGTCGTACTGGACCGGATCGGTGGCCGTGCCGCCGAGCTCGCGCACGCGGGCGACGGCGGCATGGATGTCGTCGACGACGAACCACAGGCGGGCGCCGGGTTCGTCGACGACGTTCAACCCTCCCGGCGGCGCGGCGATGTTCTCGACGTGACCGTTCTCCGGGGAGAGGAACTGCCAGCCGAGCACGGCGCTGAAGAACACCTGCGCTCGGGCCAGGTCCACCGTGGGCAGGGTGAAGTAGAACAGGTCGCCCGGCCGGTGCGGCTTCACCTGGTGCATGGTGTTCGCGGGGTGTGCGTCGGTGGCGGGCACGACGGTGAAGCCCTGGGCGGCGCTGTTGGCGACGTACTGCTCGTCGTCGAAGCCGGCGATCGGCGCGCTGATCGACCACTCGTACCCGAACGGATCGGCGAGCGTGCCCTGCCGATGGCCGTAGAACTGGTCCTCGACCGGTCGTAGCTCGCGTGCGCCCAGCTCGATGGCCCGACGGAACATCGAGTCGACCTCGGCGGCGTCGGCGAGCTCGACGGTGAACGTCACCGGCGAGCCGCCACGTGTGACCGGGCCGGTGATGCCGTACTCCGGGTACTCGTCGGCGAGGCGCAGTCGGGTCGTTCCGATCGTGATCTCTGCATGGCCGACGCGGCCGTCGTCACCCACCAGCCGATGGTGCTCGACCGCGCCGAACGCGGCGACGTAGAAGTCGATCGCGGCTGCGGCGCCGGCGACGCTGAGGTAGGGCCGGACGCCGATGGATCGCACTGCCGTGGTGGGCGTGTTCATGGGTTCCTCCAGTGCTGAGACGATCTGCTGGCGGAGCTCGTCGGCGAAGCGGCGCGGGGGCTCGATGGGTGCGGTGTCGGCGATGAGTGCGTCGAACGCGTCGGTCATGGCGCACCTCCCTCTGATGGGCACGCTTGTCGATACGAGGCCTTCGCCCGGACGAGCAACGACTCGGTGGCGTGCACAGACCGGTCGAGGTGCTGTGCCACCTGCTCGACCGGCAACCCGTCGAGGTAGCGCAGGGTGAGCGCGGCCCGGTGGTGCGGGGGGATCTGTGACAGCACCGAGCGCACGTGCAAGGTCTCGATCGGATCGCCGGTGTCGACCGCGTTCGCTGCGTCGACGTACAGGTCGTCGAGCGCTTCGCGTTGTCGGCCTTCGCGCCGCCAGTGGTCGACGAGCTTGTGGCGCGCGGTGCCGATCAACCACGGCACCGACACGTCGGTCGAGCCCGCCCGGTAGGCGCGAACCGCGGCGAGGAAGGTCTCGGCGGTCAGGTCTTCGGCCGTCGCCTCGTTGGGGCAGCGCCGGACCAAGTAGCCGTACACCTCGCCGAGGCTGCGCTCGTAGAGCTCGAGGAACCCGGCGTGAGGGTCGGCTGGCTCGACGGACATCACGCTCACCCCCTCTCGTCGCTCGGGATGACCATCTTCCGTCGCGGACGATCGCGATCTTGATGATCGAACATGTGTTCGATACGGTCGCGGGATGGGCTTCAACAATCCGCAGATGCCCTGGAGCGAGGTCGAGGCGCTGCTGTCGGGTCGGCGCAAGGACGGCCGCGCGCCCGGTTCACCGTCGTGGAACGCAGGCGGTGACGGCCCGGCGTGGAGCCGCAAGCGCCAACCGTACGAGCCCCGTGAGCCCGAGTCCACCCGCCCGCTCATGCGCCCCGACACCGGTCACGTGCCCTACGCCGAGCTGCACTGCCATTCGAACTTCTCGTTCCTCGACGGCGCCTCGCACCCCGAGGAACTGGCCGAGGAGGCCGATCGCCTCGGGCTCGAGGCGCTCGCGCTCACCGACCACGACGGCCTGTACGGCGTGGTGCGCTTCGCCGAGGCGGCGCGCGCCGTCGGCCTGCCCACGGTGTTCGGCGCCGAGATCACCCTCGCCGTCGACGGTGAACGGCGCGTCGCGCGGGCCGAGGCCGACACGCTGCAGCAGTTGAAGGTGGCGACCGACGACGAACGGCACGCGCCCGACCCGCACGGCACGCACCTCTTGGTGCTGGCCGACGGGCCCGAGGGCTACGCGCGCTTGGCGCGGTCGCTCAGCCTGGGGCACCTCGCGGGCGAGAAGGGCTCGCCGCAGTTCACCTTGCCCGACCTCGCGGACACTGGTGCCGGGCACTGGTGGGTGCTCACCGGGTGCCGCAAGGGGGGCGTCCCGTCGAAACTGATGTCCGACGGCCCGAGCGCGGCGGCGCGCGAGCTGCACCGCCTGATCGACGCGTTCGGCCGCGACCGGGTGGTGGTCGAGCTGTGGGATCACGGCGACCCACTCGATTCGGCGCGCAACGACGCGCTGGCCGAGCTGGCCGCGCGACACGACCTCACCTGCATCGCCACCAACAACGTCCACTACGCGGTGCCCGCACAGCGGCAGCTCGCCACAGCGATCGCCGCAGTGCGCGCCCGGCGCAGTCTCGACGAGCTCGACCCGTGGCTCCCCGCATCGACCGGTGCGCACCTGCGCAGCGGGGCCGAGCAGGCCCGCCGTTTCCTCCGCTACCCGGGTGTGATCGAGGCCGCGGCCGAGATCGGTCGGGCCGCCGCGTTCGACCTCTCGCTCGTCGCGCCCAGCCTGCCGCCCTATCCGTGCCCGAACGGTCCCGACGGCCGCCCGCTGACCGAGATGCAGTACCTGCGCCAGATCGCCGAAGCCGGTGCCCGTCGCCGTTACGGCGAACGACCGGCGCCGCACGACGACCTCTCGCTGCGCGCCCGTGCCTGGCGCACGATCGATCACGAGCTCGCCGTCATCGAGCACCTCGGCTTCGCCGGCTACTTCCTCGTCGTGTGGGACATCGTCGAGTTCTGCAACCGGGTGGACATCTACTGCCAGGGACGTGGCAGCGCGGCCAACAGCGCGGTCTGCTACGCGCTCGGTGTCACCAAGGCCGATGCGGTGTCGCTCGGCCTGCTGTTCGAGCGGTTCTTGTCGCCCGAGCGTGACGGCCCGCCCGACATCGATCTCGACATCGAGAGCGATCGTCGTGAAGAGGTCATCCAGTACGTGTACGAGCGCTACGGCCGGCACCACACCGCGCAGGTCGCCAACGTCATCACCTACCGGGCGCGCTCGTCGGTGCGCGACATGGCTCGAGCACTCGGGTTCGCTGCCGGTCAGCAGGATGCGTGGAGCAAGCAGATGGACGCGTGGGGCACGGTGTCGACCACCGTGCAGCAAGGTGGGCACGACGTGCCGCAGACCGTGCTCGACCTCGCGCTGCAGATCGAGGACGCGCCGCGGCACCTCGGCATCCACTCGGGTGGCATGGTCATCTGCGATCGTCCCGTCATCGAGGTGTGCCCGGTCGAGTGGGCACGCATGGACAAGCGCAGCGTGCTGCAGTGGGACAAGGACGATTGCGCGGCGGCAGGCCTCGTGAAGTTCGACCTGCTCGGCCTCGGCATGCTGTCGGCGCTGCACTACTGCGTCGACCTCATCCGCCGGCACCGCGGCTACGAGGTCGACCTCGCCACCATCCCCCAGGAGGACGAGGTGTACGCCATGCTGTGCCGCGCCGACACCGTCGGGGTGTTCCAGATCGAGAGCCGCGCGCAGATGGCGACGCTGCCCCGGTTGCGGCCGCGCCGGTTCTACGACCTCGTGGTCGAGGTCGCGCTCATCCGGCCGGGCCCCATCCAGGGCGGCTCGGTGCATCCGTACATCCGCCGGCGCAACGGACAGGAGCCGGTGACGTACTTGCACCCCCTGCTCGAGAACAGCTTGGGTAAGACGCTCGGCGTGCCGCTGTTCCAGGAGCAGCTCATGCAGATGGCCATCGACGTCGCCGGCTTCACCCCCAGCGAGGCCGATCAGCTGCGCCAGGCCATGGGGTCCAAGCGCAGTCGGCGGCGGATGGAGCTGCTGAAGGAGCGCCTGTACGCAGGCATGGCCGAACGCGGCATCACCGGCGAGGTGGCCGACGAGATCTTCATGAAGATGGCTGCGTTCGCGAACTACGGGTTCCCCGAGTCGCACTCGGTCAGCTTCTCGTACCTGGTCTACGCGTCGTCGTGGCTCAAGTACCACGAGCCGGCGGCGTTCTGTGCGGCGCTCTTGAACGCGCAGCCGATGGGGTTCTGGAGCCCACACTCACTGGTGCAGGATGCGCAGCGCCACGGGGTCACGGTGCACTCACCCGACTTGAACGCATCGCTCGCGAAGGCCACGCTCGAACCGTGCACCGGCTCGGCAGGTGACGTCGCGGTGCGGTTGGGGTTCGGCTCGACACGGGGGGTCGGTGACGAGCTCGCGCAGCAGATCGAGGCCGGTCGGCCGTATGCGTCGATCGAAGATCTCGTGCGGCGCGTGCCCGAGCTGAGCCAGACCCAGCTCGAGGCGATGGCGACGGCAGGTGTGTTCACCGAGTGCTTCGGCATCGAGCGGCGCACGGCGCTGTGGTCGGTGGGTGCTGCGGTGCAGTCGCGGCCCGACCGGCTGGCCGGCGTGGTGACGGGTGCCGACGCGCCCACGTTGCCGGGCATGGATCCGGTCGAGACGACGGTCGCCGACCTGTGGGCCACCGGCGTGTCGGCCAACGGGCACCCGACGGTGTTCCTGCGCGACGAGCTCGACCGGCAGGGCGTGCTCACCGCAGTCGACCTGCAGACCGCCGAGCCGCGCACACGGGTGACGGTGGCAGGCATCGTCACCCACCGCCAGCGCCCGATGACCGCGCAGGGCACCACGTTCATGAACCTCGAGGACGAGACCGGCCTCATGAACATCGTCGTGTCGAAGGGTTGCTGGGCGCGTCATCGGGTCATCGCGCGTGAGGCGTCGGCGCTGCTGGTGCGCGGCCGCCTCGAGCGAGCCGAAGGGGTGGTGAACGTGGTCGCCGAGGCGCTCGTCCCTCTTCCGGTGCCCGCCAGTGCCGCCAGCCGCGATTTCCACTAGCCCATCCGAGTCCCTGGGGGTCATCCGAGGGTCGAGCGTCTCGCCCGAGTGCCGACGTGCACCCAGGTGAACCCTCGGCACTCGGATGACAAGATGGACGGGACCGGGCCGGATCGAGGAGGATCGTCATGGATTGGAAGCTCGAGCTGGTCATCGTGCCGGTGAGCAACGTCGATCGTGCCAAGGCCTTCTACGCCGACCAGCTCGGCTGGCCCGTCGACGTCGATCACGACGCCGGCGAGGCGTTCCGGGTGGTGCAGCTCACCCCGCCCGGGTCGGCGTGCTCGATCACCTTCGGCAAGGGCGTGTCCGAGAGCGAGCCGGGCTCGCTGCACGGTCTGCACCTGATCGTCGTCGACATCGAGGCCGCCCGCCTGCACCTCGTTGAGCGCGGCGTCGGTGTGACCGAGATCTTCCACTTCGAGCAGGGCGAGCGTCGACCCGGACCCGACCCGCAGCGCGGCGACTACAACTCGTTCTGCTCGTTCCACGATCCCGACGGCAACACGTGGGTGGTGCAAGAGGTGCGGCGGGCCGGACCGCCGGCGTGACGCGGCCGTTCCGGTTCGGCTACCAGTGCCGCGCCCTCGCCGACCACGAGGTGCTGGTCGCCGAGGCTCGACGCGCGGAGGAGCTCGGCTACGACGAGCTGTGGACCTACGACCACATCGGTGAGGTCGACCCGTTCGTGCCGCTCGTGGTCGCAGCGGAGGCGACGACGACACTGCGGATCGGCCCGCTGGTGCTGAACAACGAGCTCCACCACCCGGTGCTGCTGGCGCGCACCGCAGCGACGGTGGATCGGTTGAGCGGCGGGCGGTTGACGCTCGGCATCGGCGCCGGCTACGCCCAGGCCGAGCACGACGCGATCGGAGTGGCGTTGCGATCGCCGGGTGAACGTGTGGAGCGCATGGGTGAATCGCTGCGCGTCCTGCGTGATCTGCTCGATGACGGTCGGTGCGCGTTCGACGGCGCGCACCACACGATCGCGGTCGACGACCTCGGCGTGCGACCGGTGCAGCCGCACCTGCCGCTTCTGGTCGGTGGACACGGTCGGCGGGTCATGGCGTTGGCCGCGCAGCACGCCGACATCTTCCAGTTCACCGGTCTGACGCACGGTGAGGGCGGTCGGCCGCAGCCCGGTGGCTTCGCGATCGGTGACGTCGAGCAGCGTCAGCGATGGCTGAGCGAAATCGCTGGTGATCGGGACGAGCACATCGAGCGCTCTGCTCTCGTGCAGGTGACCGACGTGGCCGACGACGCATCGACACGGCTCGAATCGATGGCCGCCAGGTTCGGCCTCGATCGAGACGAGTTGATGCAGACGCCCTTCGTGCTGATCGGCTCAGTCGGGCAGGTGGTGGACGAGCTCGAAGGGTTGCGCGTGCGGCTCGGGATCAGCCACCTCGTGGTGCGCGAGGCCGAAGCCTTCGCACCGGTGGTCGCCGCCCTGCGTGGGCGCTGACCGTCACGCCCACGGCCCGTTGCCGGTGACACGCACGACGGTGATGTGCATGATGCGTCCCGGCGGCGGGTCGTCCATCGGAGGGAAGCGCACCCCTCTACCGAGGAACCGAGGCGCGAGCTCCTGCAGCAGCTCGGGAGCTCCGCCTTCCGTGAGCCGCGCCGTCCCGTGCAGCACCGCGTACCGGGCCAGACCTGGACCTGCGGTGCCGGGCAGCTCGAAGCTCACCGCGACCCTCGGGTCGCGCTCGACGTTGCGGATCTTCTGGCCGGCACCCAGGTGCGCGACGAGCAGGTCGTCGCCCTCCCGGCCGAGCCAGATCATGGTCACCTGCGGCCTGCCGTCGGCGCCGATCGTGACGAGGTGACCGTGCACGCCGGCGTCGATGGCCTCGGCAAGCTCGGGGTGCAACTCCATCCCGCGAGCCTACGCCTCGTCAGTCACGGCGATCTGCGTCGTCAAGCAGAACGGGTGTCCCGCAGGGTCGAGCATCACTCGCCACGAGCTACGTCCGTTCCAGCACCACGACCGGGATCATGCGCGTCGTGTTCTTCGCGTACTCGTCGAAGTTGGGCATCAGGTCGGCCTGGGCGCGATACAGGCGATCACGCTCGTCGCCCTGGGCGACGCGGGCCCGGGCCGGGAATCGCTCGTCACCCACCTCGACCACGACGTCGGGGTTGGCGACGAGGTTCCGGAACCACTGCGGGTCGTCGGGCGCGCCGCCCTTCGATGCGATGATCACGAGCGAGTCGCCGTCGCGCGTGTACACGAGCGGCGTCGTGTACTCCTTTCCCGACTTCGCGCCTCGGTGCGTCACGAGGATCATCGGCGCTCCGCTGAACGGCCCGCCGACGGCCCCACCGTTCGATCGGAACTCCTCGATGACTCCGCGGTTGAACTCGTTGAAGTCGGTCATGTGTTCGCTCCTTGCCTCACGGGTGGTGGCTCAGGGGGTGGTAGCGGCCTCAACCTTTGCGTCGTCGGATGCATTCCCCCGCTCGTGTCACGCCTCGTTGCCGGGCACGGCCACGCGACGGACGTCGAGCACCTGGCCGCCGCGCAACGTCATCCGAGCGACGGTGCACCTCGGTTGACGGCGTCGCTGCGTGGCCGAGCCCGGGTTGACGTGGTGCTGCAGGTGACCTCGGTCGTCCACGTGCGTCTCGTGCCAGGGGATGTGCGAGTGACCGAAGACGGCGACGTCCGCGCTCGGGAACCAGCGGCGCAGCCGGCCGGCCCGACCGGCGCTCGGCCCGCTGTCGTGCACCATCGCCACCTCACATCCTCCGATCGAGCCCACCCACCGCTCGGGCAGGACGACGCCGTGATCGTTGTTGCCGAGCACGGCGTGGACCGGCGCGAACGTGGCCAACTCGTCGAGCACCGACTGGTCGACGATGTCACCTGCATGGAGGATGACGTCGGCCGCAGCGAGCGAGCGCGGCAGCCGTTCGACGAGTCGGGAGCCCTGGCCGGGGCCGAGGTGCGTGTCGGCGAGCAGCAGTACCTCGACGGGACGAGCGGTCATCGCAACGATCGCAGCACGACCTCGCCACGCGGCGACAGGCGGTAGCCGGTGCCCAGGCTCTCGGTGAGGCCGAGCTCTTTCAGCTTGCGCACGTTGACCTTGAACGCGGGCCGCTCCTGCTTGGCGTGCTTGGCCAAGACGGTCGACACGACGCCGGGATACCTCTCGATGAGCCGCAGCGTGGAACGAGTCCACGGGCCCGATGTGCTGGCGCGGTCGAAGCGATCGAGCCGCGCGCGGATCGCCGCGAACTCGTCGGGCGACAGGGTGTCGTCGTTGCGGCGATCGATCCGGTCGTCGTTGCCGAGGTAGCGCAGCTCGACCCGCCAGACCAGCTGCTCGGGATCGGTCACCTTCATCCGCGCTCGCACCGCGCCGGCATCGGGTGCTCCGGTGCGGCGAGCGTCGTCGTCGGTGATCGAGCCAGCCGTGACCTGCCGGACGTCGACGGCCTCGAGGAGCATGCCGCCCACGCGGTACCGACCACCTGTCTTGGCTTGCGGGTTCGTCCAGTTGCGGAACGTGAGGGTGATCGACCCGTCGGCCAATCCCGGCCAGGCGTCCATGCTGAACAGCACGCGTCAGTGCCTCCGCGCGGCAGCCTGGTTGCCTGCCGTCGCGGTGGCGGCGACGAGACCGAGCCCGATGAACACGGTGCCGGCGACGTACCGCTGGATGAACGGCAGGCTGCGGCCCCGCACGAGCACGCCCCGCAGGCTGCTCGCGACGAGGGAGTAGATGCTGTCGGTGACGCACCCGATCGCGACGAAGGTGATGCCGAGTGCCAGGGCCTGACCTCCCGATGCCCCGTGGTCGGGGTCGATGAACTGCGGCAGGAACGACAGGAAGAACAGCGCGACCTTGGGGTTCAAGATGTTCACGACGACGCCCTGCCCGAAGGCGCGGCGGTGGCTGATCGCGGACCGATCGGCAGCGAGCACGGCGGGCCTGCGCACCAGGGTGCGGATGCCGACGAACACGAGGTATCCGGCGCCGATCCACTTCACCGCGTTGAAGGCGGTGGCCGACGTGGCCAGCACGGCTGACAGGCCGACGGCTGCGGCGAGCGCGTGTACGAGGTTGCCGAGCTCGAGCCCGCCGACGGCAGCGAGGCCGACGGTCCGCCCGTCGCTGACGCTGCGGTTGATGATGTACAGCACGGCCGGCCCGGGGATGACGAGCAGGGCGAGGGAGGCGACGGCGAAGGCGGCGAAGGTCGAGGCGTCGGGCACGGCGCAAGGCTATTCGTCAGACGGGCACGTCGATCGGTTCGTTCGGCGGACCGTCCTCGATCAACGCGCGCAGCAGCCGGCCCAGGTTGCTCGGGACGAACCACTGGTCGGTCGCCCCCTCGATCTGGTCGAGCCGCCACCACCGCAACTCGTGCACGAACTCGGCGTTGAGCTGCTCCCACGTGAGCTCGGGTCGCGGCTCGAACCGCTCGGCGACGTCGACGAGGAAGACCTGCTCGCGCTGGCCGTCGAACAGTCCGTTGACGAACGGGATGATGTGCAGGCGGTTCCACACGTGGGGGCCGATGTGCACGTCGAGCAGGCCGAGCTCTTCGCGCAGCTCGCGCCGGAGCGCCCTCTCGGGGGTTTCGCCCGGATCGACCCCGCCGCCGGGCAACGCCCACCGCCGTCCAGCGGGGAACTCGAACCGCACGAGGAGCACCTGGTGATCGTCCGTCCGCAGGACCGCTCGGACCGCCTCACGGATGCGCAGCCCATCGGGAGCGGCGTGGGTCATTCGGAGGGGTTGTCGTTCAGGCCGTCGTTGAACGCACGGTAGGTGTCGTAGATCGACTTGCACTTCTGGCAGAGCGGCAGCTGCTTGGGATCGCGCGACGGCACCCAGACGTGGCCGCACAGCGCCTCGAGCGGTGTGCCGTAGATGCGCGCCTCGAGCACCTTCGCGGCTGCGTTCTCGCCGGGCTTGGTCTTCACGATGTGGGCCATCGTCGGCTCACCAGTCTCGGGCGCCTGTTCGGTGTCGAGGTCGGGTTGCACCGGTGCCGGCAGGGTGACGATCTCGCTCACGGCTCCCAGTCAACCATGGACCCCTAGACTCGCACCATGCCGCTGTACGAGTACCGCTGCCGCACCTGCGACACCGACTTCGAGCTCCGCCGAGCGATGACCGAGGCAGGCGCGCCCGCCGAATGCCCGCACGGTCACATCGACTCGATGCGACGGTTGTCGATGTTCGCGAGCGTGGGCTCGTCGGCCGGCCCGGCTCCGAGCGCCGGCGGCGGAGGTGCGTGCTGCGGTGGGGGTTGCGGCTGCCACCGCTGAGCGGCAGCGTCGGCGAGCCCGAGGGGTGGCGCCGGCACGCGCTCGTGCTGGTCGACCTGCAGCACGACTTCTGGTCGCCCGAGACCGCCTCAACCGCGCCGCACCTGCCTGATCGCACGACGGAGCTGCTGGGATTCGCCCGGCGCGAGGGCATCACCGTCGTCCACTTGCGCGCTCGCTTCGCGCCCGACGCCAGCAACTGGATGGCTCGGTACCGCCTCCGCGGGTGGATCCCCTGCGTCGAGGGGACGCCGGGCGTCGAGACACTGCCGTTCGCCGTCGAGCGCGTTGACGAGCCGGTCGTGGTCAAGCACACCTTCGACGGCTTCCTTGGCACCGACCTCGACGACCTGCTCCGCCGGCGCGGCATCGGGCACGTGTTGATCGCCGGCCTCGTGACATCGACCTGTGTGCTGTTCACCGCGGCGAGCGCGACGCAGCGCGGATACCTCGCCACGGTCGTGACGGACTGCTGCTCGGACCGGCGTGAGGCACACGAGGCGACGTTGGCCACGTATCCGTTCGTCTTCGGAACGGTGAGCTCGGATGAGATCGCCGCGCGCAGGCCCGAGTGGGAGGCCGCGCTCGACCGGATGGGTTCGCCGACGATCGGGGAGGTCGGCCTCAGCCGGCCCGGAGGGTCGCCAGCTCAGCGATGAGGTTGGCCCTCGCCCTCGCCTCCCGGGCGTCGCGCATGGTCAAGGTGGCGTAGATGTGCCCCTGGGCGAGGAAGTGCTCGAGCACCTGTGCGCGCCCGCGACGCCACGTGATGTCGTCGAGATGCGCGTACTCGGCGCGCACTGCGGTGGTGTACGGCCCGTACTCGTGCGCCGGGCTGCCGAGGATCGCGAGATCGGCGTCGACGAGCACGGCCTCATCGAGCGCACCGGGCTCGTGGTGCGCCGTGCACATCACCAGCCGGTGTACGGACGCGCGCCGTTCGGCCTCCCAACCGACGTCGTTCAGGTGGCGATCGGCGAGCTCGGCACTGTGCCATTCGTTGTCGGACGACGTCGGATCGTAGACAGCGTCGTGGAAGAGGGCCGCCGCGAGCAGCACGCCCGCGTCGTCGACGGGGTGGTGGCTCATGAGCTCGGTGACGTGCCGGCAGACCCACATCACGTGGGTGGCCGTGTGGTATCGGCGATGCGGCTCGCGGTGGCGGGCGAGCAAGCCCTCGATGAGCAGTTCGTGACGTGGGCCGGCGACGCGGCGCCACACCGTGCGCAGCTCGATCTCCGGCGCGGTCACCCGACGAGCCTAGGCATGCGATCCTGGAGAGGTGGCCGTGTTGATCGATCAGCCGTTGTGGTGGTTCCGCGGACGGCGGTGGTCGCACCTGGTGAGCGATCACAGCCTGGACGAGCTCCACGCGTTCGCCGCGCGGACCGGCATCCCTCGGCGCGGGTTCCAAGGCGACCACTACGACGTGCCCGAGGAACTGCACGTCGAGCTGATCGCGGCGGGCGCGCTGCTGGTCGAGAGCCGCGAGCTGTTGCGCCGGCTGCGTGGGGCGGGCTTGCGGCTGAGCCCGGCGGAGCGCCGTGCACGGGCCGGCGCCTGACGGCCGCTGCTCACCATCGTTCGGGTTCACCGAGGAGGTCACGGGGGCACTCCGGCCCGGCCGGACCGATGACGAACCACTCGATCAGCTCGACGCCGTGGGCATCGGCGATGGCGCTGGCCTCGAGCCATCGATCGACATCGCCCTGCTGGGTGGCGCCGCAGGGCCGGACGGTGGCGACCACCAGCCGGCACAGCTGGTCGTCGGCCTGCGCCGCCAGGCTCATCGTCTCGACGACGGCGACGACGGCATCGGGGTCGTCGGCGTCGGTGACCACGACGATCGTGCCGCCGCGACCGGAGGCATCGAGCAGGACGGCGATGACCTCTGGCCGCATCGGCTGGTGCATCGCGAAGTCGAACAGCGCGAGGGCGTCGGTCGCATCGGCGACCGGGTCGAGGTGGGCCCGTGGTGGGCGACGGGTGACGTGACGGCGCGACATGGCAAACCCCCGAAAGGCGACGAAGAAGGCTCGGTTCGGGGGAAGCACGGCCACCGTACGCGAGGGGTGTGCCATACGATGGCGAGATGCCTGCTCGCGATGGCGTGACCATCTACCACAACCCGAAGTGCAGCACGTCGAACCACGCCATGCAGGTGGCCGACGAGCTCGGCGTGCAGCCCGACGTGGTGCTCTACCTCAAGAACCCGCCAGACGCAGCCACGCTCCGATCGATCATCGCCAAGCTCGAGGATCCGGTCACCGACCTCGTCCGCCGCGACAACACCTGGGCCAGGCTCGGCCTCACCGACGAGGATGCCGCGACCGAGGACCAGGTGGTCGACCTGCTCGTACGCCACCCCGAGCTCATGCAGCGACCGGTCCTCGTTCGGGGCGATCGGGCGATCATCGGCCGCCCCAAGGACCGGGTCCGCGACCTGCTCGGTTGAGTGCGTCGACCCCCATCGTTCGCGGCGTGCAACACCGGCTGGTTGTGGTGACCGTGCGCCGACACGGTTTCCGTGAGGCGCACATCAAGGTGGGTGCGGCTGCAGGTCAGCTACGAATCCCGGGGCGCTTCAATCTGGCTGGACGCAAGCCTTCTCGCCTGCTCGTTGATCAACGCAAGGTGTGCGTCGAGGTCGCCGACGACGATCTGCCGGAACAGATCATCGACCATGACGCGCACCTACGGTCCCCGGCGGGCGCTCACCACGATCAGCCCGCGCAACTTCACCTATGACGGTGGCGCTCTCGGCCACCGGGAAGGATCGCCAGGCGTCTCGGCGCCGATCGCGTGGGCGAGGTCCCAGGCGTGGAGCGCGACGTCGAAGATGCGGACCCGACCAACTCTCGACCCGTGAGAGGTCCCGGAGGGTGGTCGACGGGCAGGTCGAGAGCGCCTGGTCGGCTTGTGGGGCCTGGCTCAGCTACCGAACGGAAGGTCGGTAGACGAGTTCCACGGAGCGGCCGTCGAACGTGTTGCTCTCGAGGAGTTCCAGATCGAAGTCGCCGGCTCCTCGGAGGATCGGGCTGATACCAGTGCGACCCGTGATCACGGGGAAGACCGTGATCTGGATACGGTCGACGAGACCGGCCGCCATCAGTGACCAGTTCAACGACAAGCTCGCCTGCGACCGAAGTGGGACGTCGGATTCCTGCTTGAGGCGGGCAACGGTCTCGACGGCGTCGCCGGCGATGATCGTTGCGTCCGGCCAGCCGAGGGTGTCCTGCAAGGTCGACGAGATCACGATCGCCGGCATCCGCATCGTCCGGACGTTCCATTCATCGAGCGTGTTGGGATCGACGCCGGAGGTCATGATGGGAGCAATCTCCCTGAAGCTGGTGGCCCCGAACACCATCCGTAGTTCGGCGTCGAACTGCCGGGCGCGATGCTCGAGCAACTCCGGCCCCTGTTTGCTCCAGTAGCCGCCCCAATCGCCGCCGTCGGAGTACGAGCCGTAGCCGTCGACTGTGGAGAAGACGTCCCACGTGTAGATCGCTGTCATGCCAATTCCTTTCGGATCAGAGTCGGCCGGCGCCAGTGAGTTCCGGGTGGTCGGTGGCGAGGAAGTAGCGGTCGAACGAGGCTTCGGCTGCCTCCTTGGCGTTGCCGATGATGTTGAGGCCCCATGTGAACCCGTACAGGTCGTCGTAGGGCACGGCTGCGAGTCGGTCGCGGGTCTGCGCGACGTAGCTGGGCCGGATCGGCACGTAGTTGGGGACGCTGTACATGAAGGTGACGTGCCGGCGGTCTTGGGTGACGTGCAGCGTGTCTCCGGCCAGGATCACGCTTCGGCCCCGCGGGGCGCCGGTCCAGTGCAGCAGTGCGCTGCCGTCGAAGTGGCCGGGGCAGTGGTGCAAGGTGACGGAGTCGGACAGTCGGAGCTGATCGCCGTTCCACGGCTTGATGTTCGGTGAGGGTCGGCTGATCCAACGCTGGTCGTCAGCGTGCA
The DNA here is from genome assembly GCA_050248155.1 of Ilumatobacteraceae bacterium. Lineage (GTDB taxonomy): Bacteria > Actinomycetota > Acidimicrobiia > Acidimicrobiales > Ilumatobacteraceae > VFMC01. The sequence goes on along the minus strand of JBFWSW010000057.1, from coordinate 8,192 downwards.
CCAGTATCGGGACGCCACCGAACGCGTCGCTCCACTCGAGCATCGATGAGTAGAAGTGCGGATGCGAGATGGCGATCAGATCGACACCGCCCAGGCGCCGTAGCTCGGCGACGGCGTCGTCAGTGATCAGCGTGATGCAGTCCCACAGGATGTGCCCGGCGTCGGTGTCGATGTACAACGCTCGCTGTGGGATCGCGAAGCCGGGGGTGACCCCGACGCCGACGAGATCCGCGTCGTGCTCGACCCGTACCCGGTGATCGTGTCGGAGTTCGTCGAGCGTGGTCCAGGACTGTCCGGCCCACTCGACGTACTGGCGTTCATCAATGCAGACCCTGCAGTCCACTGGCGCTCGCTCCGAGTCGGCGTACTGCGTACCGCAGCCATGACAGATGAACGCGGTCATTGGATCTCCCGTGTGCCATCGATGGTGGACTCCGTTTGGCGAACGCGCCGCCATCTGGCAACTGTCATGGCGTGCGGTCCGGTCCGCAAGGACAACGTCGTGACGTTTCCCGCCAGCGTGGCCGCCCACCGCTCGCCCACGGCCGCCCGACGCGCTCACGACGGATGCGCCGGCGTTCCCGCGGATCAGGGTCGTGTTGGCCCGTGCCAGTGGTTCGTCGAGCGTCAAGGAGAACACGATCTTGTGGGCGGCACGTGGCTTCGGGTTGTTCGCCGAGCCAGGCCAGGTATTCGGGACCTTCGAGGCCCCAGAACGCGCGTCAGACCCCTCCGGCGGCCATTTCCGCGCCCGACTACCGACGCCGGCTGCGGCCGCCGATGGCTTGCAGGACGAGGAGCAGCAGGATCGCTCCCAGGGTGGCGGTCACCAGGGAGAGGCGGAACTCGTTGCCCTTGCGCAGTCCGGACGCCTTCATCAGCGCACCTCCGACGAGCGCGCCGAGGATGCCGACCACCATCGTGTAGATGCAGCCGCTGCGGTCGTCGCGGACGATCCAGCGCGCGATGAGCCCGGCTATGAGCCCGACGACGATCCAGGCGAGCACGTGCACCGGGTCACTCTAGGCAGGGCGAGCGTCGGCCCGTCTGCGTAGAGTCGGCCGTCGTGGATGCGACGGGACCAGCGGCTGCCGGCTCGGGTTGGTCGCTGCTGCGCAACCTCCTGCGTGGCCAGCGGCGAGGGCTGATCGCAGGCGTCGTGGTCGGCCTCCTCTGGAGTGCAGCGAAGGTCGCCGTGCCGCGGTTGACCCGTGAAGCGGTCGATCGCGGGGTGATCGGGCACGAGTCGCTGTGGTTCTGGAGTGGCCTCATCTGCGCGGCGGCGGTCGTCTCGGGCGTCTTCGCCGGGTGGCGCCGCCTGCTCGCGTTCCAGGAGAGCCGTCTCAGCGAAACGAGACTGCGCGAGCAGATCTTCGCTCACGTCATGCGACTCCACGTGGGCTACCACGACCACGCGCAAACCGGGCAGCTCATGAGCCGGGCGTCGAGCGACCTCTTGCAGATCCAGGGTTTCATCGTGATGATCCCGATGACCGTGTCGAACGTCGCGATGGTGGCCGCGGTCATCGTGGTGCTGTTCACGTCGCAGCCCCTGCTGGCGCTCGTCGCGCTCGCGCCTCTGCCGATGGTCAACCTGCTCGCGAACCGCTTCTCGCGCCGGATCCATCCGGCCGTGCTCGCCGTGCAGGCCGAGCAGGCTCAGTTGGCCACGGTGGTCGAGGAGACCGTCAGCGGGATCCGCATCGTGAAGGGCTTCGGCGCCGAACAGGTCCAGGCGGGCAAGCTCCTGGTCGAGGCCGACGACATCCGTCGTGTGTCGCTCGAGTCCGCTCGAATCCGCAGCTCGTTCCTGCCCGCGCTCGACCTGTTGCCGAACCTCGGCATGATCGCCGTGTTGGCGATCGGCGGTCACCGTGTGCTCGACGGTCGCATGACCTACGGCGCGATGCTCGAGTTCCTGCAGTACATCGCACTCCTCGTGTGGCCGCTGCGGAACATCGGCATGATGGTCGCGTTCGGGCAACGCGCCGCCGCTGCACTGTTGCGCGTCAACGAGGTGCTCTCGACCACACCCGAGGTCACCGATCCGGCCCGACCCAAGCACCTGCCGGTCCACGATCCGGGAGGACCTGCGGTGGGCGGCGTCCGGTTCCAGGACGTCCACTTCGGCTACGACCCCGCGGCGCCGGTGCTGCGCGGCTTCGACCTGACGATCGCGCCGGGCACGAGCGTCGCGCTGGTGGGCGCCACTGGCAGCGGCAAGTCCACGGTCGCCCGCCTGCTCGTCCGGTTCTACGACGTGCAGGACGGAGCGATCCGCCTCGACGGCATCGACCTGCGCGACCTCGCGCTCGGCGATCTGCGCCACGCCGTCGGCATCGTGTTCGAGGACACGTTCCTCTTCAACGACACGGCGCGCGGCAACATCGCGTTCGCTCGACCCGACGCCGAGCTCGCCGACGTCGAGCGCGCGGCTCGGCTCGCCGGCGCGCACGAGTTCCTCACCGCCTTGCCCGACGGGTACGAGACGATGATCGGCGAGCGTGGCTTCTCGCTGAGCGGCGGGCAGCGGCAGCGAATCGCGATCGCCCGTGCGATCCTGGCCGACCCGCGGGTGCTGGTCCTCGACGATGCGACCAGCGCAGTCGACCCGTCGAAGGAGCACGAGATCCGCGAGGCGATGGCAACGGTGATGGCAGGCCGCACCACCATCGTGATCGCCCATCGGCCCGGCACCATCGCGCTCGCCGACAGCGTGGTGCTGGTCGACGAGGGTCGGGTGGCCGCGCACGGTCCGCACCACGTCCTGCTGCAGACCAACGGTCGCTACCGCGAGGTGTTGGCCGCCCTCACGGCGGAGGAGGCCGAGCGCGAACGGGACGAGATGCTCGACGGCGAGGGTGTCGGCGAGGTGGGTCGCTGATGTGGGGCGGTGGTGCGGTCAGCGACGAGGATCGGCTCGATCGGGCCGAGACGTCACGCGTCCTGCGTCGTTCGCTCGAGTTCGCCCAACCGCACCGCCGGTGGATCGTCGCCGCGCTCGGCTTCGTCACCATCTCGACGATGTGCACCGTGGCCGGGCCGCTGCTCGTGAAGTTCGCGACCGATCACGGCTTGCAGGACGGCAGCGCCCGAGCGCTGAACGGTGCGGTGATCGCGTACTGCGCGGTCGTCGTCGTCAACTACGTCGTCGGACGCCAGCAGTTCATGGCGATCAACGTCGCCGGCGAAGGGTTCCTGCGCGACCTGCGCATCCGCGTGTTCGACTGCCTGCAGCGGCAGTCGATGGCCTTCTTCGACCGCAACAAGGCCGGCGTGCTGGTGGCCAGGATGACCGCCGACGTCGAGAGCATGGGCGAGCTCATCCAGTTCGGCCTGCTCCAATTCGTCCAAGCAGCGCTGCTGCTGGTGTTCACGCTCATCGTGCTCGCGATCATCAGCTGGCAGCTCACCCTCGTGCTCCTGATCGTGCTGCCGTTGTTGGTCGTGGCGTCGATCCGGTTCCAGCGCCGGTCGAACGCCGCCTATCTCGACGTGCGCGAGAAGGTCGGGCACAACCTGGCGACGCTGCAGGAAGGCATCGCCGGCGTCCGCGTCATCCAGGCGTACCACCGCGAGGCCGAGCAGGAGCGTCGGTTCGTCGAGTCGAACCGGTCGCTGTACCGCTCGCACCTGCACACGGTGCGGATCAGCGTGTCGTACTTCGCGCTGGTCGAGTTCGTCGGCGTCTTCGCGATCGCGTTGATGGTCGGGGTCGGTGGCTGGCTCGCCCACAACGGCTCGATCACCGTCGGCACCGTCGCTGCGTTCGTGCTGCTGCTCGCCAACCTGTTCGAGCCCGTGCAGCAGCTGTCACAGCTGTACAACACCGTGCAGGCCGCGGCCGCGTCGCTGCACAAGCTGTACGGGTTGATCGACACCGAGCCCGACGTGGCCGAGCACCCGCATCCCGTCGTGCTCGCATCGACCGGCGAGCTCGTCGCGCACGACATCAGCTTCCGCTACGACGGGGCCGAGCGGCCGGCGCTGGTGAACGTGTCGATCAGTGTGGCTCCGGGCGAGCGGCTCGCGCTCGTCGGTCCGACCGGCGCGGGGAAGAGCACGCTCGCCAAGCTGCTCGCCCGCCTGTACGACCCGAGCAGTGGGCGGGTGACCTTCGACGACGTCGATCTCCGGCTCGCGTCGATGGCGTCGCTGCGCGAACGCGTCGTGGTGGTGCCGCAGGAGGGCTTCTTGTTCGGCGGCTCGATCCTCGAGAACATCCGCATCGCGAGGCCGTCGGCGTCCGACGACGAGGTTGCCGGAGCGCTCGAATCGATCGGTGTGCTCGATCGGTTCTCGGAGTTCCCCGACGGCTTGCTCACCGAGGTGCGTGAGCGCGGCTCACGCCTGTCGGCCGGTGAGCGTCAGCTGATCTCGCTCGCACGCGCTGCGCTGGTCGACCCTGCGGTGCTCGTGCTCGACGAGGCCACGAGCAACCTCGACCCGGGAACAGAGGTCATCGTCGAGCGCGCGCTCGAACGGTTGATGACCGGTCGCACGGTGATCGTGGTGGCACACCGCTTGTCGACCGTGCGGCGTGCCGATCGCATCGCTGTGATCGACCACGCCCGGCTGGTCGAGCTCGGCACGCACGACGAGCTCGAGGCTCGTGGCGGTCGGTATGCCGCGCTGGCCGCGGCGTGGGCGCGGTCGCATCCCGCGCCGTCATGAGGCTCAGGCGCGGTCGAACACGAGCACGAACTCGAGCAGCCCGTCGTCCTTCACCGTGGCCGCCTGGTTCGACGGGTCGGGGATGTCGTAGTCGGAGAACTTGATGGGGATGTTGCCGAGCACGCCGATGCGACCGCCCTCGAGCTTGGCCTCGACATCGAAGGTCACCGAGTTGGTGACGCCGCGCAAGGTGAGGTCGCCGGTCGCGGTGGCCGTGAGCGTCTGTCCCTCGGTGGGCACCGTGCCGAAGTCGACGGGCTGCGTCAGGGTGAAGGTCGCGGTGGGGAACTGGTCGACCGACATGATGCGGCCGCGGAACTGGCCGTCGCGCCGGCCGTCGTCGCTCGTGACCGTCGCCATGTCGACCGAGAACTCGCCGCTCGTCGCGGTGGTGCCGTCGATCACCAACGATCCGGTGACCTGGTTGGTGCGCCCGGCGCCTTCTGTGTCGACGCCGAACAGCACCTCGCTCACGCGGTAGCCGACGGTGGAGTCGCTCGTGATCGCCCAGGTCCCCGACGGGTCGCCGGACTCGTCGCCAGTGGTCGCCGCCGGAGCCGGATCGTCGCCGGTCGGGGCGGGCGATGTCGCCGAGCCTTCGGCCGGGAGCGTCGTGTCGCCGGCGAGCGCCTCGTCGAGATCCTCCGACGTCAGCGCAGGGGGCGCGTCGTCGCGGATCCACAGGATGTATGCGTAGATCGCGCCCACACCGAGCACGATCACGCCGAGGACGCTGAGGAGGATGATCTTCGCGCGGCGGGTCATGAACGATCCTTACGTCTGGGGGTGAAGAAGAGTTCATGCATGCTGGCAGCCGATGTGGCGCGATGTGCGGCGGCCGGGTGTGAAGTCGGTGAGAACGGACGGTTCGCGCTCGCTCGCGTAGCGTGGCCGGGTGGCACGAGAGCGCATCTACACGAAGAAGGGCGACGACGGCACGACGGGGCTGTTCTACGGCGGACGGGTGCGCAAGGACAGCGACCTGCCGACTGCGTACGGCACCGTCGACGAGGCACAAGCAGTGCTCGGGATCGCGCGGGCGCGAGCCGGTGCCGACTCGGAGGTCGATCAGCTGCTCGTCCCGCTGATGCGCGACCTGTACGTGCTGATGGCCGAGCTCGCGACGCTGCCGGAGAACCGTTCGAAGCTGCAACCGGGTGCGTCGGCGGTGACCGCCGAGATGGTCGATCGGTTGGAGGCGATCATCGACGACCTCGACGAGCGGTTCACCCACCCGACCGAGTTCGTCGTGCCCGGGGGCAACGAGGTGGCGGCATGGCTCGACCTCGGTCGGACCGTCGTGCGCCGCGCCGAGCGCCACGCGTTGACGGCGGCGGAGGCACCCTCGCTCGTCGTCCCGTACCTGAACCGGCTCTCGGATCTCTTGTGGACCATGGCCCGGTGGCACGAGGGCACGAGCCTGGCAGCTCGCGACGCGTGAGCATTTCCCGGCAGACTGGGAGGCCATGAACGTCAACGTCGAAGTCGTCCGAACCACACCCCGTACCGTCGAGGTCCTCGGGGTGCCGGTCCCGTCCACGGGCCCGGTGCCGCGCCAGCTGGGCATGTCACGGTCGGCGCTCGCCGGACACGGCTTCGAGGGCAAGGCGAACCAGGTGCTCGTGCTGCCGGCCGTGACCGGTCCGACCCTGATCGCCGTCGGCGTGGGCGATCCCGCCGACATCAGCCCGAACGTGCTGCGCGCCGCGGCTGCCGCGCTCGTTCGTGCCGCCGGCAAGCGAGCCACCATCGCGACGGCCCTTGCCGATCTGGAGGGCGTCGACGCTCGATCGGCGGCGCAGACCGTCGTCGAGGGCGCGCTCCTCGCGTCGTACAAGTACACAGGTCTGAAGAGCGATCCCTCCGCAGGCCCGACCCTCACCGGGTTCAGCCTGGTCGTCGGCGAGAAGCGGACCGCCGGTGCCCGACTGGGCGTCGACCGTGGCGTCGCGACCGCGACGGCGACGCACCTCGCGCGCGACCTCGCCAACACCCCGCCGTCACATCTCACCGCGCGCCAGTTCGCCGAGCGAGCGGTCGATGCGGCCGCTGCTGCCGGCCTCGGCGTCGAGGTGTTCAACAAGGACGAGCTCGCTGCGATGGGCTGCGGCGGGATGATCGGCGTCAACAAGGGCAGCGCCGAGCCGCCGCGCGTCGTGCGGCTGACATGGTCGCCACGCAACGCCACCGGCCACCTCGTCCTCGTCGGCAAGGGCATCGTCTACGACTCGGGCGGCCTGAGCCTCAAGCCGAGCGACGGCATGCACGCGAAGATGAAGATGGACATGAGCGGCGCGGCCGCCGTGCTCGGTGCGATGACCGCGCTCAAGGCGCTGCGCTGCCGCACAGCTGTCACCGGCTACCTCATGTGCACCGACAACATGCCCTCGGGCAGCGCGATGAAGCTCGGCGACGTGCTCACCTTCCGCAACGGCAAGTCGGCCGAGATCCTGAACACCGACGCCGAGGGTCGTCTCGTCCTTGCCGACGGTCTGTCGCTCGGCGTCGAGTCCGAGCCCGATGCGATCGTCGACATCGCGACCTTGACGGGCGCAGCGATGGGTGCGCTCGGCACGAAGATCGCCGCGGTGTTCGGCAACGACCAGGCCTTCGTCGAGCAGGTGAAGGCCGCCGCTGCGCGGAGCGACGAGAGCCTCTGGCAGATGCCACTCGCTCGTGAGTACCGCAAGCTGCTCGACTCGCAGGTCGCCGACATGAAGAACGTCGGTGGCCCCTACGGCGGTGCGATCCTCGCCGCGCTGTTCCTCAGCGAGTTCGTCGGCGACGTGCCGTGGGCACACCTCGACATCGCCGGCACGATGGACTCCGACTCCGACGACGGCTGGCTGTCGAAGGGTGCCACCGCGTTCGGCACACGCACCCTCATCGAACTGGCGACGAGCTTCTCGCGTTGAGCGATCCGGCCGGTGGCGGCATCGACCTCGACGAGTTCGAGCAGCTGCTGCGCCGGCGCGCGCCCGAGCTCGATGCGAATGCCGACCCGGACGCGATCTCACTGGTGTTCCTGTTCGCCCGCCTGTCCGCCCAGATGCTGGCCGATCTCGACGCACGGGTCCACCGGCCGCGAGGATGGAGCTGGTCGGGCTTCCGCATCATGCAAGCGGTGCTCGTCTGCGGGCCGCTCGAGCCGCGCCAGGTGGCGCCGCTCGCCGGTGTCACCCGTGCCAGCATCTCGGCCGTGCTGAACACCCTCGAACGCGACGGGCTCGTCGAGCGCCTGCGCGACTCGGCCGACCGGCGGCTGGTCACGATCGAGCTCACCGAGCAGGGCCGCAAGATGGTGCTCGACACCCTGTCCGATCAGCACGCCGTCGAGCGCGAGTGGGCGTCAGCACTGAGCGCAGGTGAACAGCGGACGATGATCGGGCTGATGCGCTCGCTGCTGGCATCGCCGCGCTCCGACGGCGAGTGAGCTGGTCGAGCGCTCAGCGTTGCCGCATCGAGAAGTGCCCGAGCGCCATCTTCCAGCCGTCGGTCGTGCGCCGGTAGATCTCGGT
>JBFWSW010000056.1:0-25230 GCA_050248155.1 Ilumatobacteraceae bacterium | reverse complement strand
TTGGCGAGGTAGAGGTCGAGCGCGCCGTCGGCGTCGGCGTCGAACCACGCGGCCGTGAAGCCGGCCGAGGCGTCGGGCTCGGGGAGCTCGGCGGTGACGTCCACGAAGGTTCCGTCGCCCTCGTTGTGGTACAGCACGTCCGGGTGGTACGCGACGTTGGCCACGACCTCGGCTTCGGTCGTCCACGAGCCGGTGCACTCCATGTAGTTGGTGACGTACAGGTCGAGCAGACCGTCGCCGTCGTAGTCGCCCCACGCCGCGCTCATGCCGCGACGGTCGGGGGCGCCGGCGACACCTGCTGCTGCCGTGACGTCGGCGAAGTGCCCCGTCCCGTCGTTGCGGAGCAGGGCGTCGGGACCATCGCCCACCAGCACCAGATCGGCGTCGCCGTCGTTGTCGTAGTCGGCGAAGGCGGCGCCGTTCGCTCCGGCGACGTCGACACCCCGAACGGCCGACTCGTCCGCGAAGGTGCCGTCCCCTTGGTTGACGAACAACTGCACGGGCTCGCCGAGGCGCGTCACTGCGAGGTCGGGCCACCCATCACCGTCGACGTCGCCCCACGCGGCTCCGTTGGCGAACTGGCCGCACACCGGGTCGGGCACGTCGGTCACCACCCCTGCGGCCTCGGTGACGTCCTCGAAGACGGGGACGATGCGAGTGGTCGGCACCACCTCGACCGGACGCGAGACCGGGGGTGAGCCGGCGGGCTCGGTGAGCGCCACCGAGACGTGGAAGGTGCCGGTCGCTCCCGTCCATCGAGACGTGGTGACCGCGACCGATTCGGACACCGACCGACCCGTCGGCACGAAGGTCGTGCTGCGATGGAAGGCGAGGTCGGTGCCGTCGGGCATCACGAGCGACCACTCGACCGACGCGCTCACGCTGCGCGGGCCGTCGTTGGTGAGCGTGGCAGTGATGTCGACCGGTTCGCCGAGCGGCGCCGTCGACTCGCCGCTCGACAGCGCGACGTCGAGGTCACCGGCCGAGCCTTCCGGCGCTGTCGTCGGTGATGTCGCGCGGCCATCGCTGCCGCCGCCATCCCCGTCGCCGCCGGTGCACGCGACGAGTGCCAGTGCGATCGACGCGATGCAGAGGGGACGGCGGGAGCTGCCCCTGCCGGGCCGGCGGATGTGGAGCATGGTCATCGGTGGAGTGACGGGCGGCGCGGGGCTCGCCAGCCAGGGCCCGATCGTATATTGTCCCCTCCGCACCGAGACGGAGAGGCACATGACGATCAAGCGTCGGACGCAGGCGGCAGAGGCTCCGATGGGCCCTGGAGCGCCGACCTCGAAGGCCGATCACGCGTACCAGACGATCCTGCAGTCGATTCGGGGCGGCGAGTACGAGCCCGGTGACCGGCTCGTGTTCGAGCGCCTGGCGAGAGGCCTGGGCGTCAGCGTCGTGCCCGTGCGCGAGGCCATCCGCCGGCTCGAGGCCGACGGCTACGTCACGTTCACGCGCAACGTGGGAGCCACCGTCACCTCGATCGACCTCGACCGCTACCCCGAGACCATCGAAGCCGTGGCGTCGATCGAGGGCATCGCGATGGGGCTCGCCGTCCCGCACCTCACCGCCGCCGACCTGCGCCGCGCCCGCGACGTGAACGAGCGGCTGCGCAGCACCCTCGATCACTTCGACGCGACGCGGTTCACCCGGCTCAACCGTCGGTTCCACGAGATCCTCTTCAAGGCGTGCCCCAACCGGCACCTGCTCGCCATCCTCGAGCGCGAGTGGGCACTGCTCGACACCACCCGCCGGTCGGCGTTCAGCTACATCCCCGAGCGCGCCGCTCGCAGCGTCGCGGAACACGACGAGATGCTCGACATGATCGAGCAGGGCACCGCCGGTGAGGTCATCGAGCGCTTCGCGCGTGAGCACCGGATGAGCACGGCCCGGCGGTTGTTCCAGCACCTCGGCGACACGATGTCGACGGCCGAGCACTGAGCCCAGCCAGGTGACGCCCGATCGCACGACGTCGGCACCGGCTGTCGACGCCGCATGCGCTGCAGCGCTGGCGCAGTCGCCGGTCGACATCGCCGCGCTGCTCGCTCGTCTCGACGGCAGCACGCTGCACGAGACCCGTGCGACCTTCGCCGCGCTGCCCCGGCCCGAACCCGACCCCGCGATCGAGTTCGTAGATCACGTCGTCGGCGAAGGCCCCGTCCGGCTGCGCGTCCACCGCCCGATTGGCGCCGACGACGCCCTGCCGTGCCTGTACTGGATCCACGGCGGAGGCATGGTGCTGGGGTCGTACGCCGAGGAGGGCGCTCGGCTCGAGCGGTGGTGCTCCGAGCTGCGCTGCGCAGCAGCGTCCGTCGAGTACCGCCTCGCGCCCGAACATCGCTACCCCGCAGCCATCGACGACTGCCTCGCCGGGTTGACCTGGCTGTTCGACCACGCGGCAGAGATCGGCATCGATCGCGCCCGCATCGGCATCGGAGGGGCGAGCGCCGGCGGGGGGCTCGCCGCCGCGCTGGCGCTGCGCGTTCTTGACGAGACCGACCTCACCCTCGGGTTCCAGCTGCTCGTCTACCCGATGCTCGACGATCGCCAGGTGACGGAGTCGAGCCGCTGGCCCGGCACCCTGTGGCCGCCGACGGCGAACCACTTCGGCTGGTCGGCGTACCTCGGCGAGGCGAAGGGCGGCAGTGACGTCCCGGCTGCGGCCGCAGCCGCGCGAGCCACCGACCTGTCGGCGTTGCCAGCGGCGTACGTGATGGTCGGCTCACCGGACGGCTTCGTCGACGAGGACGTCGCCTATGCCGAGCGCCTCCGGCAGGCCGGCGTGGACGTCGACCTGCACGTGTACGCCGGGGGGTTCCACGGCTTCGACGTCGCCGCAGCCGACGCCCCGCTCGCTGCCCGAGCGAACCGCGACATCGAGGAGTGGCTCCGCGCGCACCTCTGACGCCGCGCAGCTCGCGTCACTGGGCGGTGAACGCGCCGTCGACGACGAGGGTCGAGCCGTGGACGAAGGTCGATCGGGCGCTCGCCAGCCACAGCACGGCATCGGCGATCTCGCGCGGTGACGCGTTGCGACCGATCGGCTGGCCCTTGCGCACGAGGGCGTCGGCGAAGGGGTCGTCGTTGTCGAACAGCACCGAGTTGAGCGGTGTGTCGACGGTGGCCGGAGCGATCGAGTTGATGCGCACACCCGACGTCGCCAACTCGAGCGCGACGGTGCGCGTGATGCCGACCACACCGTGCTTCGACGCGGTGTACGGCGTCGTGCCCGGCGCCCCGACGAGGGCGACGGTGGAAGCCGTGTTGATGATGACGCCCCGTCCGCGCGGCCGCATGTGACGCACCTGGGCACGCGTGCAGAGCCAGATCCCCTTGAGGTTGACGCCGAGCACCGAATCCCAGTCGGCCTCGGTCGTGTCCTCGATCGCCTTGCTCGGCGTGATGATGCCGGCGTTGTTGAACCCCACGTCGATGCACCCGAACGTCTCGATCACCCGCGCGTGAGCTGCGTCGACGGACTGCCCCTGCGAGACATCGACATGCTCGGTCACCACCTCGACGCCGCGGCCGCGAAGGTCGGCCGCGGCGAGCGCAAGCGCATCGGCGTTCCAGTCGAAGATGGCCAGCCGCGCCCCCTCGTCCGCGAACGCGTCGGCGCAGGCGCGACCGATCCCGGTCGCGCCACCACAGATGACGACCACCTTGCCGTCCAGCTCGAGATCCATCGCTCCCCTCCCCGTGGAAGCCACCGTAGTCGCCACGATCCATCCCCCGCACGGCAATCAGATATGATTTCGCGATGGCGACGGACGTGGGGGAGCTCGACGCCGTCATCGTCGGCGCCGGGTTCTCGGGCCTCTACTCGCTCCATCGCCTGCGCGCGCTCGGGTTCCGCTGCCGCCTCTTCGAAGCCGGCGACGGGGTCGGTGGCGCCTGGTACTGGAACCGCTACCCGGGCGCACGCTGCGATTCGGAGAGCTACTTCTACTGCTACTCGTTCTCCGACGAGCTGGCTCAGGAGTGGCAGTGGACCGAGCGGTTCCCGGCCCAGGACGAGATCCGGCGCTACCTCCATCACGTCGCCGACCGCTTCGACATGTGGGCCGACATCCAGCTCGGCACACGCGTGACCGCTGCCGTGTACGACGACGGCAACCGCCGCTGGCGCGTGACGACCGACGCCGGCGACGAGGTGACATCCCGCTACGTCGTCACCGCGATCGGGTCGCTCTCGGCGGCGAACATCCCGGACATACCCGGACTCGACGACTTCCGAGGCCGCTGGTACCACACCGGCCAGTGGCCACACGAGCCAGTCGACCTGGCGGGGCTGCGTGTGGGCGTGATCGGCACCGGCTCGACGGGCACCCAGCTGATCCCCGTCGTGGCCCGGGAGGCGGGCGAGCTGACAGTGTTCCAGCGCACGCCCAACTTCAGCATGCCGGCTCGCAACGCGCCCCTCGATCCCGACTTCGTCGCCGAGGTCAAGGCGACCTATCCCGAGGTCTGGCGGCGCGCGAAGAGCTCTCCGGGCGCCATGCCGCTCCCGCCGCCGACGCAAGCCTTCGACGAGGTCGCCCCGGAGGAGGCACGGCGTCGCTACGAGGCAGCGTGGGCACACGGCGGTGTGCTCGTCCTGCAGCAGTTCAACGATCTCATGACCAATCCGGCCTCGAACGAGTTCGCGGCCGAGTTCTTCCGCGACAAGATCCGCCGCACCGTCCACGATCCCGAGATCGCCGAGAAGCTCGTGCCGAAGGGCTACCCGATCGCGGCCAAGCGCCCCGTGCTCGACACCGACTACTTCGAGACGTTCAACCTCCCCCACGTGCGCCTCGTCGACGTCAAGGACACACCGATCAGCCGGATCACACCGACCGGCATCCAGGTGGGCGACGACCACCACCCGCTCGACGTCATCATCTTCGCCACCGGCTACGACGCCGTGTCGGGAGCGTTCGCGGCGATCGACATCCGCGGGCGCGACGGGCGACGGCTGCGCGACGAATGGGGTGACGGTCCAGCGGCGTACCTCGGCCTGGCCATCGCAGGGTTCCCCAACCTCTTCACCGTCAACGGACCGTGCAACCCGGCGCTGCTGACCAACGTCCCGGTGTCGATCGAGCACGACGTCGAGTGGATCTCCGACTGCATCGACCATGCCGAGCAGCACGGGTTCACCGCGGTCGAACCCACCGAGGAGGCGCAAGCAGCGTGGGTGCAGCACGTCGCCGACGCGCTCGAGGGGACGCTGTTCCTGCTCGCCGACTCGTGGTGGCTCGGCGCGAACATCCCGGGCAAGCCACGCCGGTTCATGATGTACGTCGGAGGTCACGACCAGTTCCGCGCACGGTGCGACGCCGAGGCCGAGTCGGGCTACGAGGGCTTCACGCTGACCCGTTGATCTCGGCGGTCAGCGGAACAGATCGCGGCTCTGGTCGCGCAGCACCGGGGCGATCGTCGCGGTGTCGTCGAGCTCGAACTCGAAGCCGCGGACGACGGCGACGGGCACGCGCGACACGTTGCCCTTCACCAGCTCGGCAGCGCCGGCGAGCTCGTCCGCCGTGCAGATGGCCTGCACCTTGAACTCGTGGCCGTGCGGGTCGTACTGCCCGATGTAGCTGAGGATGGGCTGGAGGCCGGCGATGCCGATGGCGATGTCGGTCTGCCCCTCGCGCCATGCGCGGCCGAAGGTGTCGCTGATGATCACCGCCACCTCGGCGCCGCCGGCGCGCAGTCCTGCTCGGATGGCACGGGCCGAGGCATCGGGGTCGACAGGCAGCAGCACCACTCGACCGCGGGCGCCGCTGCTCGACTGATCGATGCCGCTGTTCGCGCAGACGAAACCATGGCGCGTCTCGGTGATGAGCACCGGCCCCAGCTGGCGGACGATCCGCTTCGCCTCCCGCAGCACCACCTCGGTGACGGCAGGCTCCTTGTCCCAGGTGCGCGACCACTCGGTCGCGAACCGCGACGGCTCGACGTCGGCGAGGTCGACCAGCCGGCCCTCTGCCTTCGAGACGATCTTCGACGTCACGACGACGACGTCGCCGTCCTCGAGGGGCGTACCGGCATCGACTGCCGCGGTGAGGATGAGTGCGGCGAGATCGGCGCCGGGCTCGATCTCGGGCAAGCCGGTCACGCCGAAGATCTGCAAGGGCACGGACTGAACGTAGCAGCGCGCCATGCAGCATCATGGGGTGATGACCGAGCCCTCGACCAGCTCCCCGAGCGAGATCTTCGATCCAGAGGCCTGGCGGACCGTGCCCGGGTTCGACTTCGACGACATCACGTACCATCGCAGCGTCCACCACGGCACCGTGCGCATCGCGTTCAACCGGCCGGAGGTGCGCAACGCCTTCCGGCCGCGGACCGTCGACCAGCTGTACACCGCGCTCGATCACGCGCGCATGAGCACCGATGTCGGCTGCGTCCTCCTCACCGGGAACGGGCCGTCACCGCGTGACGGAGGATGGGCGTTCTGCAGCGGCGGCGATCAACGCATCCGAGGCAAGGACGGTTACAAGTACACCGTCGACGACGCCGAAGGGCGCGCCGGCGACAGCCGGGACTCGATCGAGGCCGGCCGCGCCGGCAGGTTGCACATCCTCGAGGTGCAACGGCTCATCCGCTTCATGCCCAAGGTCGTCATCTGCGTGGTGCCGGGATGGGCCGCCGGTGGTGGGCACAGCCTGCACGTCGTGTGCGACCTCAGCATCGCGAGTGCCGAGCACGCACGCTTCAAGCAGACCGATGCGGACGTGGCGAGCTTCGACGGGGGGTACGGCAGCGCGTACCTGGCGCGCCAGGTCGGGCAGAAGTTCGCTCGTGAGATCTTCTTCCTCGGCCGTGAGTACACCGCCGACGACGCACACCGGATGGGCATGGTGAACGCGGTGGCGCCGCACCGCGAGCTCGAGGCGACGGCCCTGCAGTGGGCGAAGGAGATCAACGGCAAGAGCCCGACCGCGCAGCGGATGCTGAAGTTCGCGTTCAACCTGATCGACGACGGGCTCGTCGGCCAGCAGGTGTTCGCCGGCGAGGCCACCCGTCTCGCCTACATGACCGACGAGGCCGAGGAGGGACGCTCGTCGTTCGTCGACAAGCGCGCGCCCGACTGGAGCCCGTTCCCCTGGCAGTTCTGACCCGTGGCCGTCATCGCCGTCGACGACCCTGACGACCCGCGGCTCGGGGTGTTCCGCCTCAACGAGCGTGGTCTCGCCAGCCGGCCGCAACGGCGCAACGACGATGGCGAGGGGCTGTTCATGGCCGAGGGCGATCTGGTCGTCGAGCGCGCGCTGCGTCTCGGCTGCAAGCCCATCGCCGTGCTGGTGGACGAGACGCGCCCGCCGCCGCTCGTCGACGAGATCCCGCCGGACGTGCCCGTCTACGCCGGCGGTGAGCAGATGCGCGCGCTGGTCACCAAGCTCGGTGTCCCCAGCGCGATCGTCGCGGTGTTCGAGCGACCGGCACGGACGACGGTCGATCAGCTCGCACTGACTGCCCGGCGGATCGTGCTCGTCGAAGCCGTCGACAACCCGGCCAACATCGGCGCGATCATCCGCAACGCGGCGGGGCTCGGCTGGGAGGGACTGATCACCGACGCCACCAGTGCCGATCCGCTCGCGCGCCGTTCGACCCGCGTGTCGATGGGCCACGCCGTGGGCTTCCCACACGCCCGAGCCGCCGACGTACCGAACGCGCTGCACGCGCTCGCGGAGCGAGGGTTCGCGGTCGTGGCGCTCACGCCGGCGGTGGACGCGCTCGACCTCGACCACGTCGAGCGGTCCGAGCGGATCGTGCTGTGCGTCGGCGCCGAGCGGGTCGGCCTCAGCGAGCCCGCTCTCGCGGCCGCGACGGTGCGCGCCCGGATCGCGATGCGCCACGGGGTGGACTCATTGAACGTGGCCGCCGCCACGGCGATCGCGTGCTACGTGCTGCGGTGAGCCGTCATCGCCTCGGTGACGAGATCGGCAGGCCGGTGTCGTTGCGCAGGTGCTCGGCGGCAGGCACGAAGTAGCCGAGCAGGGCGCCGCGCACCTCGGGGTCGTCGGTCACCGACTCGACCGCGTGCGTCATGTGGTGCAGCCACCGGTCGCGCTCGAGGGGACCGAGGTGGAACATCATGTGCCGGAGGCGGAGACGGGGGTGCCCCCGCTCGTCGGAGTACGTGGCCGGACCGCCCCAGTACTGCACCAGGAACATGGTGAGCCGACGGCGCGCACCCGTGAGGTCGGGCTGCTCGGGATACAGCGGCAGCAGCACCGGATCGGTGGCGACTCCCTCGTAGAACGCATCGACGAGGGCACGGAAGAAGTCCTCGCCGCCGACGCGGTCGTAGAGGGTCGGCGCGTCGGACATCGACCTCAATGCTAGGAGCGGATGCGGCGAGCGTCAGGCGCTGGCGCCGTCGAAGATGCGCGCGCCCGCGAGGTGCTCGGGGCGGAACACCAGCGGCGTCGACCCGTCACACGGGTCGAGGATGACCGCTTCGGGGGTGGCGAGCAGCACCAACGCGGTGAGCACCTCATCGCTCACGTCCACCTCGATCACGTCTCCGGTTCGTACGTTCATCTGACTCGCCCTCCGTCCTGCCCTTGTGTCGATGAGTCATCGGCACGCGGAGTGGCGGGCTTTACGTGAACGTTCTGTGACGCCAATCCGGGAAGATGTCGGGCAGCCCCTCACTGACCTTCACCGGGAACCTCGGCGGCCGCTTCTCGAGGAAGCTGGTCACCCCTTCGCGGGCATCCTCGCTGCGACCCCGTGACGCGATCGCCCGCGAGTCGGCGCGATGTGCCTCCATCGGGTGATCGGCGCCCAGCATCCGCCACAGCATCTGGCGGGTCAGCGCGACCGACACCGGGGCGGTGTGCTCGGCGATCTCGGTGGCGATCGCCCGGGCCGCCGGGAGCAGGTCGTCTGCGGCATGGACGCTGCGCACGAGCCGACCCTCCTTGGCCTCGTCCGGACCGAACAGCCGTCCCGTGAAGCACCACTCGGTCGCCTGGTTGATCCCGACCACCCGTGGCAGGAACCACGACGAGCACGCCTCGGGCACGATGCCGCGGCGCGCGAACACGAAGCCGAACTTCGCATGCTCGCTGGCGAGACGGACGTCCATCGGCAGTGTCATCGTGACCCCGACGCCGACCGCGGCACCGTTGATCGCAGCGATGACGGGCTTGGTGCACTCGAAGATGCGCAGCGTCAGGAGCCCACCGCCGTCGCGGGTGACACCGGGGACACCGCTCTGCTGGTCGCTGCCGCCGCCGCTGAACGTCTCGCCGCCGCTGCTCAGATCGGCGCCCGCGCAGAACGCTCGGCCCGCGCCGGTGACGATGACCGCGCGCACGTCGTCGTCGGCGTCGATGCGGTCGAAGGCGTCGATCATCTCGCGCATCATGGTGCCGGTGAACGCGTTGAGCTTGTCCGGGCGGTGCATCGTGAGGGTCGCGACCTGATCGTCGACCGAGTACAGGATCTGTTCGTAGTCGGGCATCGCCCGAACCTAGCGAGCTACACGTCCAGGAATCGGCTCGCGGCGGTGCCCGAGCCGATGGCGCCGACGAGCATGCCGAGCAGGATGATCCAGAGCACCACCCACCATGGGTAGCCGTCGGTGACCACGAAGGCGCCGAGGCCGGCTTCGGAGGGGAAGTCGCGCACACCGCGCGTCCAGAAGCTGTTCATCGCCAGCATGCCGCCGCTCGCGAGGATGCCGCCCACCAGTCCCTGCAGCAGACCCTCCAGCATGAACGGGAGCCGGATGAACCAGTTGGTCGCGCCGACGAGCTTCATCACCTCGATCTCGCGTCTTCGGGCGAACATCGCCGTGCGGATGGTGTTCCAGATCAGCAGCACCGCCGAGACCAGCAGGATGGCGGTGATGAGCAACAAGATGTTCCCGACGAAGCCCTGCAGGCTGCCGAGCACGTCGATCAGGTCGCCCGGGAACGTGACCTCACGGACCTTCGGCAGGCCGCGGATGCTCGAGGCGAGGTTCTGCAGCAGCTCGACGCTGGTCGCCTCGGTGGGCACGATCTTGAACTCGGACGGGATGTTGTCGAGGTTGAGGAGTTGCAGGGTCTCGGGATCGCCGGCGAAGAGCCGCTGCGCCTCGGCGAGCGACTCTTCCGTGTTCAGGTAGCGCAGCTTCGACACGTCGATGATGTCGGGCGTGCTCTCGAGCTCGGTGCGGATGAGGTCGATCTGCTCGGGCGTCGCGTCGTTCTCGACGTAGACGATCAGCTCGACGCCACCCGACCACTGCTCGAGCTGGTTGTCGAAGCCGCGCTGGATGAGCAGCGTGAGCCCGAACAGCAGCAGCGACACCGACGAGGTGATGACCGCGGCGACGGTGAGGGTGAGGTTGCGGCGAAGGCTCGCCGACATCTCCCGGAACGTGTAGCTGAGGCGCGAGAACATCGAGGTGGAGGGTCCGTCACTCGTAGACGCCGCGCGCCTGGTCGCGCACGATGATGCCCCGGTCGAGCTGGATGACCCGCTTGCGCATCATGTTGACGATGCGCTGATCGTGGGTCGCCATGACGACCGTCGTGCCGGTCTTGTTGATCCGGTCGAGCAGGCGCATGATGCCCTCGCCCGTGCTGGGGTCGAGGTTGCCGGTGGGCTCGTCGGCGAGCAGGATGAGCGGTCGGTTCACGAACGCGCGGGCGATCGACACGCGCTGCTGCTCGCCACCCGACAGCTGATGGGGGAAGCGCTCCTGCTTGCCGGCGAGACCGACGAGGTCGAGCACTGCCGGCACCTGCTGGCGGATGACGTGCTTGGGCCGGCCGATCACCTCGAGGGCGAAGGCGACGTTCTCGAACACCGTCTTGTTCGGCAGGAGCTTGTAGTCCTGGAAGATGTTGCCGATGTTGCGGCGCAGGTGCGGCACCTTCGCGTCGGGCATCTCGTTGATGTTCCGCCCGGCGACCCACACCGCGCCCTTCTCGGGCTTCTCCTGGCGGTTCATGAGGCGCAGGAGCGTGCTCTTGCCCGAGCCCGACGGTCCGACGAGGAACACGAACTCGGCCTTGGCCACGTCGAAGCTGGCGTCACGGAGGGCGGTGACCTCGGTGCTGTAGCTCTTGGTGACGTTCTCGAGCTTGATCATGCGGCCGTTGAACCTACTGTGCCCCGTCGGACTCGCGGCGTCGCCAGCGCAGGTAGCCCTCCATGAACTCGTCGATGTCGCCGTCGAGGATGCCCGCCACGTTGCTCGACTCGACCTCGGTGCGCAGGTCCTTCACCATCTGGTACGGCTGCAGCACGTACGACCTGATCTGGCTTCCCCAGCCAACCTGTGCCTGCCGCCCGGCGATCGTGGCGAGCTCGGCCTCGCGCTCTTCTTCGACCTTGGCCGCGATCATCGTGCGCAGCCGTCCCATCGCCTTCTCGCGGTTCTGCAGCTGGCTGCGCTCTTCCTGGCTGCTCGCCACCAGACCCGTCGGCTCGTGGATGAGGCGCACCGCGGACGACGTCTTGTTGACGTGCTGACCGCCCGCGCCGCTCGCCCGGAAGACCTCCATCCGGATGTCGCTCTCGTTCAGGTCGACGTCGGGGTTGTCGAGCACCGGCCACACCTGCACGGCCGCGAAGCTGGTCTGGCGCCGACCCTGGTTGTCGAACGGGCTGATCCGCACGAGCCGGTGGGTGCCACGCTCGGAGGTCATCAGCCCATAGGCGTAGCGGCCGGTGAGCGTGAACTCCGCCGACAGGATGCCGGCCTCCGTGCCCTCACTGACCGAGTCGACCTCGAGCGCGAAGCCACGCCGCTCGGCCCAGCGCGTGTACATGCGCAGCAGCATCTCGCTCCAGTCCTGCGCGTCGACACCCCCGTCCTTCGCGTTGATCTGGACGATGCAGTCGGCCTCGTCGTGCTCACCCGTGAACAGGCTGCGCAGGTCGAGCTGATCGAGCTGCGCGGTGATCGTCGCGCAGGCCTCGACGATCTCGGGCTCCTGTGACTCGTCGTCCATCTCGCGGGCGAGGTCGTGGAGCACCTCGGCGTCCTCGAGCTGCCGGGCCAGCGCGTCGAACTGCTCGATGTCGGTCTTGATGTTGGAGTACTCGGCGGTGAGCTTCTTGGCCGCGTCCTGATCGTCCCACAGATCGGGGCGAGCGACCTCCGATTCGAGCTCGCGCAGGCGCAGCCGGTTGGGTTCGACCTTGAGGTAGCCCTCGGCCTCGCCCAGGCGACGGCGCAGCTCTTTCAGTTCGTCGGAGAAGTCGCGCATGCGATCACGCCACGGTGGCGCCGTGGCACATCTTGAACTTCTTGCCGCTGCCGCACGGGCACGGCGCGTTGCGCGGGGTCTTGGAGAACTCGTCCTTGACGATCGTCTGCTGCTTGACCGGAGCGGGCGCTGCGGCTGCCGCTGCGGTCTCCGCAGGGATCTCGCCTGCGGCCGCAGCCGCGCGGGCAGCGCCCGCGAAGGAGTTGCCACCGACGACGTCGTCGGACGAGGACTGCTGGACGTTCTGGACGACGGGCGCCGGCGCTTCCTTGCGCACGACCTGGACGTGCATCACGTACTTGACGAAGTCCTGGGCGATGCCCTTCATCATCGCCCCGAACATCTCGAAGCCCTCGCGCTGCCACTCGGTGAGCGGGTCCTTCTGGCCCATCGCGCGGAGGTTGATGCCCTCCTGCAGGTAGTCCATCTCGTCGAGGTGCTCGCGCCAGCGCTGGTCGATGATGCGCAGCATGACCTGCCGCTCGACGTCGCGCATGACCACCGAGCCGAGCTCGGCCTCACGCTTCTCGTAGTAGGTGGAGGCGTCCGCCATGACGAGGTCGTACATCTTGTCCGTGGTGCCGCAGTCGGCCAGCTCGGGCTCGCCGATCTCGGTGGGCCAGAACGTCTTCAGCTCCTTGGCGAGCGCGTCGAGGTCCCATTCGTCGTCGGCGACGCTGGCGCAGTGCGTCTCGATGAGCGAGTCGACCGCCTCGGCCAGGTACTCCATCGCCGCAGCCTTCAGGTCCTCGCCCTCGAGGATCTGGTCACGGCGCTGGTAGATGACCTTGCGCTGCTCGTTCATCACCTCGTCGTACTTCAGCACGTTCTTGCGGATCTCGCCGTTGCGCTGCTCGACGGTGGTCTGCGCCCGCTCGATGGCCTTGGTGACCATCTTGGCCTCAATCGCCTCGTCCTCTGGCAGGGCCCGACCCATGACCCAGCTGAGCGCGCCGGTCGCGAACAGGCGCATGAGCTCGTCGTCGAGGCTGAGGTAGAAGCGGCTCTCGCCGGGATCGCCCTGGCGGCCCGAACGACCGCGCAGCTGGTTGTCGATGCGTCGGCTGTCGTGGCGCTCGGTGCCGAGCACGTACAGGCCGCCCAGCTCGCGGACCTGGTCGCCGTCGCGCGCGCACTGCTGCTTGAACTCGGCGAGCAACTGGTCGTACCGGGCGATGGCGGCGGCGCGGGCGGCCTTGAACTCGTCGGTCTGCTCCTCGGGCAGCTCGAAGTCGTCGACCAGCACCTCGGGTGCGTGGCCCTCCTTCAGCACCTCGTGACGGGCCATGCCCTCGGGGTTGCCGCCGAGCTGGATGTCGACGCCGCGGCCGGCCATGTTGGTGGCGACGGTGACGGCGTGCAGCTGACCGGCCTGGGCGACGACCACGGCCTCACGGGTGTGGTGCTTGGCGTTCAGGACCTCGTGGGGGACCCCTCGCTTGTCGAGCATGCGTGACAGGCGCTCGCTCTTCTCGACGCTGATGGTGCCGACGAGCACCGGCTGACCGCGCTCGTAGCGCTCGACGATGTCGTCGACCACGGCACCGAACTTCGCGTCCTCGCCCTTGTAGATGAGGTCGGCCTGGTCGGCCCGGATCATCGGCATGTTGGTGGGGATGGGCACCACGGCGAGGCCGTAGGTGTTCATCAGCTCGGCCGCCTCGGTCTGGGCGGTACCGGTCATGCCGGCGAGCTTGTCGTACATGCGGAAGTAGTTCTGCAGCGTGATCGTCGCGAGGGTCTGGTTCTCCTCTTTGATCTTCACGCCCTCCTTGGCCTCGACGGCCTGGTGGATGCCCTCGCTCCAGCGACGGCCCTCGAGGATGCGGCCGGTGAACTCGTCGACGATCTTCACCTCGCCGTTGGCGACGATGTAGTCCTTGTCGCGCTTGTACAGCTCCTTCGCCTTCAGCGCGACCGAGAGCTGGTGCACGAGGTTCTGCTGGACCTCGTCGTAGAGGTTGTCGATGCCGAGGGCCTGCTCGACCTTCTCGATGCCCTCCTCGAGCGGGACGACGACGCGCTTGTCCTCCTCGACCTCGTAGTCGACGTCGCGCTTCAGCGACCGGACGACGCTGGCGAAGCGGTAGTAGAGCTTGGCGGCATCGGCCAGACGGCCGCTGATGATGAGCGGTGTGCGCGCCTCGTCGATCAGGATGGAGTCGACCTCGTCGACGATCGCGTAGTTGTGCCCGCGCTGCACCTTGTCGGCGAGCGTGCCGGCCATGTTGTCGCGCAGGTAGTCGAACCCCATCTCGTTGTTGGTGCCGTAGGTGATGTCGCACCCGTAGTTCTCGCGCTTCTGCGCCGGGCGGTCCTTGAAGCCCGGGATGATCAGGCCGACGGTGAGGCCCATCCACCGGTGGATCCGGCCCATGTTCTCGGCGTCGCGCTTGGCCAGGTAGTCGTTGACCGTGACGAGGTGGACGCCCTTGCCACCGAGGCCGTTCAGGTAGGCGGGCAACGTGCTGACGAGCGTCTTGCCCTCACCGGTCTTCATCTCGGCGACCCAGCCGAAGTGCAGGGCCGCGCCACCCATCAGCTGCACGTCGAAGTGGCGCATGCCGGTGTTGCGGACCGACGCCTCGCGCATGACCGCGAAGGCTTCGATGAGCAGGTCGTCGAGCGTCTCGCCCCGCTCGATCCGGCCGCGGAACTCGGCGGTCTTGGCGATGAGATCGGCGTCGCTGAGGCGCTGCATCGCGGGTTCGAGCTCGTTGATGTGCGGCACCAGGCCCTGGAGCGCCTTGAGCTTCTTGCCCTCGCCCGCGCGCAAGATCTTGTCGAGCAGTTTCATGCGGCTTCGAGCCTACCGGGGGGCCGGTCCGGTGGCGTTGCAGCACGTGGCCGGCCCGCCCGCTGGGGCGCCGCGGCGACCGCCACGCACGTCACGTGGCCGATGCCCGCGGCCCGAAGCGCATCGGCCGCGGCGTGGAGCGTGGATCCGGTGGTGACGACGTCGTCCACCAGGAGCACCCGCAGCTGTGCGGCCGCCGGCCGACCGCGGAAGCCGGGCCCGTCGAGGCGCTCGGCGCGGCCCCGACCCGCTTGCGGTGCACCGTGCCGGCGCCACAGCAGCCGGCGGCACGGGATGCCGAGCCGCCGGGCGACGTGCCGGGCCAGCAGCTCGGCCTGGTCGTACCCACGCCGACGCGCCCGTCGCGAGCTGGTGGGCGCCCACGTGACGACGTCGAACTCGGCGTCCGCTGCCGACAGCCGGCGGACGACGAGATCGGCCAGGTACCGGGCGACGGCGCGCTGGTTGGCGAACTTCAGCCCGAGGATGGCGCGGCGGACCGCACCCTCGAACTGGAGCGCGGCAAGGATGCGAGTGCCACCCGCACCCTCGACCACCGACGCGCGAGAGCAGCCCAGCGCGAAGCGGCACGAGCGGCACAGGTCGGTGCCCGGCTGGCGGCAGCAGGCGCACCTGTTGGTGAAGACGGGCAGACCGAGGGCGGAGGCGAGGCTCATGCACCGAGCATGCGCCACGGGTGTCACGCGCGTTCCGTGCCCGTCGTGGAGCCGGATCGACCGACGTATCGGGCTCGCGGGCGGAACCGGACAGGTGCCTCGAGGTACTCCTCCATCGCATGGGCGATCCACCCGATCGTGCGGGCGACGGCGAAGATGGTCTCCCCCGCGTCGACCGGCATGCCGGTCACGTGGCCGAACGCGGCCAGCGCGGCGTCGATGTTGGGCGCGACCGGCACCCGGCGCTGGACGGCCGACAGCACGGACTCGACCGCCGACATCCCCCGGTCGCCGCCGCACGCCTCGCGCAGCAGCGAGAGCAACGCCACCGCGCGCGGGTCGCCGCCCGGGTAGAGGGGGTGGCCGAACCCGGGGCAGCGTCCGTGCTCCCGAAGCGCCTCGGCGACCGCCGCGTCGGCGCCGCCGGCGCGCGCCGCCGCGTCGAACATCCTCCGGGCGGCCCGGCTGGCCCCGCCGTGGAGCGGGCCGCTGACCGGACCGAGACCCGCCGACACCACGGCATAGGGATCGGCGCGCGTCGACGCGGCGACGCGCGCTGCGAGGGTGGATGCGGCGAGCTCGTGGTCGACCAGCAGCACGAGCGCGGCGTTCATCACGCGGACGTGCTCGGGCCGCGCACGCCCCGGCGCGAGCTTGCTCCACATGCGGCCGGCGAGCGTCGCACGCAGCGGTGATCCATCTCCGAGTGCCAGCCGCGGGGTTCGCTCTGCGCCCTGGCCGTCGAGCGAGTCGACCTCGGTCGAGACGATGACGCGAGCGCATGCGACCACCGACTCGGGGCGCAGGTCGGCGCGCAGGGGGTCCACCGCCGCGGCTCCGGCGACGGCGAGCCGGATGCGGTCGAGGCCCTCGCCCACGCGCGGGAGGTCGATCGGCGCGGCAGGCCACGTCGCTGCGTGAGCCACGTCGAGTGGAAGCAGCCGACCGGTCCACAGCAGCTCGGCGACCTGCTCGACGCTGCACGTCCTCGCCAGTTCGACGGCGTCGTGCCCTCGGAAGCGCAGGTGGTGATCGCGTATCTCGGTGATCGACGTCTCGATCTCGACCTCGAACACGAACGGCCGGCTCGCTCGGCGCGGCCGGCCACGCCTCGCGAGGGCGTCGACCTCGGCAGCGTCGAACACGCTGCGCCTGCCATCGGCGGCGCGACGCCGTTGCAGGACGCCGCGACTCACGTAGGCGTACAACGTGGCCGGCTTGACGCCCAGGCGGTCGGCGGCCTGCTGGGCGGTGATCAGCTCACGGGGCACGCATTGATCATAATCAACATTGACTATCTGTCGTCAACCGATGCACGCTGCACGACATGAGCACGACCATCGAGACACTCATGACGTCCCCTGCCGTGACGGCCCGAACCGACGAGCCGCTCGTCGCGCTCATCGATCGCATGCACCGCCAGCGTGTCGGTTCGGTCGTCGTCGTGGACGACCAGTTGCACGCGATCGGCATCGTGACCGAACGCGACGTCCTGCGGCTCGACGCCGACGGCCGCACGCCCGCCGTCAGCGTGGGCGAGGCGATGACCGTCCCGGTCGACACGATCGATCACACGGACGAGGGACGCTCGGCGCTCCAGCGCATGCGTGAGCGTGGCTACCGGCACATGCCGGTCGTCGACCACGGCCGGGTGACCGGGGTGCTGTCGTTGCGCGATCTGATGCGCGTCGCCGAGGTCGGACCACCCGAGATCCCGCCCGGGTTGAAGGGCGTGGTCGTGGCCGACACCGAGGTCGGCGACGTCCGGGGCACGGAGGGCTTCTACCACTACCGCCAGTACTCGGCGATCGACCTCGCCGAGCGTCGCTCGCTCGAGGACGTGTGGCAACTGATGATCGACGGCGCACTCCCCCGTGACGAGACCGATCGCGCCGCGTTCCGCGAGGAGGTCCGAACGCTCGGCACGCTGCCCCCCGGCACGGTCGAGCTCCTCCGGCTGCTCGCTCCCCACGCCGAACCACTCGACGTGCTCCGCACCGCGCTGTCGTTCGTCGCCCACACCGACTGCATGCGGCCCGTCATCGACATCGATCACGCCCAGCGACGCCGCGACGCGCTGCGGCTGTGCGCCGTCACGCCGACGATCCTGTGCGCGCTGTGGCGGCTGCGCAACGGTGGGGCTGTCGTCGACCCCGATCCCGATCTCGGCTGGGCGCACAACTACCTGCACATGCTCGGCGCGACCGAGCCATCCACCGAGCACGTCGCCGCGATCGAGCGCTACCTCATCTCGACCATCGACCACGGCTTCAACGCGTCGACCTTCACGGCGCGCGTGGTCGCGTCGACCGGCGCCGACGTCGGTGCCGCCGTCGTCGCCGCGATCGGGGCGCTCAGCGGTCCGCTGCACGGCGGCGCACCGAGCCGCGCGCTCGCGCTGCTCGACCAGATCGGAGGCCCGGCGGTGCTCGGGACTGCCGATCCCGTCGCCGCCATCGATGCCGTCGTCCGGCCGATGATCGAGCGCGGCGACAAGATCATGGGCTTCGGCCACGCCGTGTACCGCACCGACGACCCGCGCTCGCTCATGCTGCGCGATGTCGCCCGTCATCTCGGCGGCCCGACTGTCGAGCTGGCGGTGCTCGTCGAGCGACGGATCGTCGAGCTGCTCGCCGAGCTGAAGCCCGGACGAGACCTGCGGACCAACGTCGAGTTCTACGCCGGCGTGGTGATGGACCACTGCGGCATCCCGCCGGCGATGTTCACGCCCACGTTCGCCTCGAGCCGCGTGATCGGGTGGTGTGCGAACGTCCTCGAGCAGGCCGCGGCGAACAAGATCATCCGTCCGAGCGCGCGCTACGTCGGTCCGCCTCCCCCACAACCGGTTCCGACCATGCCGTCGTCCGCTCTGTAGCGTCACCCTCGGTGCCGATCGCCGTCTCGAACATCCCCAGATCACCCCGAGCCGACTGGACGATCCGGATCGTCCGATGCGCCTTCGGACTCGCGCTGTTCGGCGCCGGCATCGCGGGCATCCTCCAGGCCGAGCTCGGCGCTGCACCGTGGGACGTGTTCCACCAAGGGTTGAGCGAGCTCACGGGCATCCCCATCGGCCTCGTCATCATCCTGGTCGGAGTCGCGCTGCTGCTGCTCTGGATCCCGCTTCGCCAGCGGCCGGGCGTCGGCACGGTGCTCAACACCCTCGAGGTGGGCTTCGTCGTCGACCTCGTGCTGCCGGCGCTGCCCGAGACCGATCGGCTGGTGCCGCGAGTGGCGTACCTCGCGGCCGGCATCGTGTTGATCGCGCTCGGCTCGGGCTTCTACATCGGCTCGGGGCTCGGGTCGGGGCCGCGCGACGGCATCATGATGGGCCTGCGCGATCGAGGCATCAGCGTCAAGTGGGGTCGCACCGCGATCGAGATCGTGGTGCTGCTGACGGGACTCGCGCTGGGCGGCACGGTCGGCATCGGCACGCTCGCGTTCACCGTCGGCATCGGACCACTGGTGCACGTGGTCCTGCCGCACCTGACGCTGCCACCGCGCGACACGATGGCAGCCAGGCGGCGCAGTGCGATCAGTACCGGTAGTGGTCGCTCTTGAACGGTCCGCCCGGGTCGACGCCGAGGTACTCGGCCTGCTCGTCGGTGAGCTTGGAGAGCTTGACGCCGAGGGCATCGAGGTGCAGTGCGGCCACCTTCTCGTCGAGCTTCTTCGGCAGCACGTAGACGCCGAGCGGGTACTTCGCGAGGTTGTTGAACAGCTCGATCTGGGCGATCACCTGGTTGCTGAACGAGCAGCTCATCACGAAGCTCGGGTGTCCGGTGGCGCACCCGAGGTTTACCAGGCGGCCCTCGGCGAGGACGATGATCGAGTGCCCGTCGGCGAAGGTCCACAGGTCGGTGCCCGGCTTGAGCTGGTCGTGCGAGGCGCCGCTGCGCGACAGACCGGCCATGTCGATCTCGCTGTCGAAGTGACCGATGTTGCACACGATCGCGTTGTGCTTCATCTGCTGCATGTGGTCGACCGTGATGATGTGGTCGTTGCCCGTGGCCGACACGAAGATGTCGGCGGTGGACACGACGTCGTCGAGCAGGGTGACCTGGTACCCCTCCATCGCGGCCTGCAGGGCGTTGATCGGATCGATCTCGGTGACGATCACGCGGGCGCCTTGCCCGCGCAGCGCTTGCGCGCACCCCTTGCCGACGTCGCCGTAGCCGCACACCACGGCGACCTTGCCGGCCAGCATGACGTCGGTCGCGCGGCAGATGGCGTCGACCAACGAGTGACGGCAGCCGTACAGGTTGTCGAACTTGCTCTTGGTGACCGAGTCGTTGACGTTGATGGCGGGGAACAGCAGCTCGCCGCGCTCGTGCATCTTGTACAGGCGCATCACGCCCGTCGTCGTCTCCTCGGTGACCCCGCGGATGCCCGCGGCGAGCCGCGTCCACTTGGTGGGGTCGGTGCGCAAGGAGCGCTGCAGCAGGCCGAGCACGATCGCGAACTCGGGGTTCGACGCCGATGTCGGATCCGGCACCTCACCGAGCTGCTCGAACTCGCGTCCCTTGTGCACGAGCAGGGTCGCGTCGCCGCCGTCGTCGAGGATCATGTTCGGGCCGTCCTCGCCGTTCGGACCGGCGGGCCAGGTCATCATCTGCTCGGTGCACCACCAGTACTCCTCGAGCGTCTCGCCCTTCCAGGCGAACACCGGGACGCCCTTCGGGTCGTCGGGCGTGCCCTCCGGGCCGACCGCCACGGCGGCAGCCGCATGGTCCTGCGTCGAGAAGATGTTGCAGCTGGCCCAGCGCACCTCGGCGCCGAGCTCGACGAGCGTCTCGATGAGCACGGCGGTCTGGATGGTCATGTGCAGCGAGCCCGAGATGCGCGCGCCCGCCAGCGGCTTCAGCGGGCCGAACTCCTTGCGCAGGGCACGCAGGCCGGGCATCTCGTGCTCGGCGAGATGGATCTCCTTGCGCCCGAACGGGGCGAGCGACAGGTCGGCGACACGGAAGTCGCGGCGACCGTGCGGGCCCGCGCTCGTCGGCGTGTTGATGGTGGACGTCATGGGTCTTCCTCCGGGGACGGCAAACACAGGGCTGGAGGCCGGCGCCAACTGGCACACGCTGCGGCCGGACCCGGCGACGCCGGTCAGGTCGGATCAGCCCCCGTGAAGCACGAGAAGTGTATCGCGAGGGAGCCGGCTAGTCCGTGAGGATGACGGCTGCCGCGTCGTACAGGTAGTGGCTGAAGCCCTGCAGGTTGTACACCCGCACGGTCTTGCTCGCGCTGTACTTCAGGATGGCCAGGTTGGCCACCGCCTTGTTGCCCGCGACGGTGTTGAGGTTCGACGCATTCGGCCGCGGCTGATCGCTCGGGTAGACGGTGAGGAAGCTGCCGATGTTCGAACCGGCGACCTCCGGCGTGAGGCTGGCGGACGTGAGGTTGCCGATGACGGCCATCTGGTCACCGACCGACGCCGTGCCGATCTTCACCGACGACACGAAGGACGAGAACGACCAGTCCTCGGCCTGGCCGGCGCCGAGCGCCACCGCACCCCACGCGGCCTCGCGCGTGTCGAGCACGCGGAACGGGGCGGTGAGCGGCACGATGCGCCCTGCCTTCGACTCGGTGAGGTCGGCCTGCAGGTACCCGGCCACGTCGACGACGATGTTCGTCGCGCCGCTGTTGTTGTAGATGTGGATCTTGCCGTCGGCACCGACCGGCACCATCACCATGTTCGGCTTGACCTGCCCGCGCACGAGGTTGACGTTGGAGGTGGACGGCTTCTCACCCGGTGCGAGGTCGGGCACCACCGAGACGAACGTGCCGGTGCTGTCGGGCTGATCGTTCACGCCGGTGAGGTTCAGCACCACGCCCACGACATCGGACGGCACGGTGACGCCGTTCTCGAGCGTCGCCCCCTGGATGGTGAGCTCGACCGACCCAGCGGTGCCGAGTGGCTGGTTGCCCGGGTTCCGGGAGTCGTAGAGCCGGCCGGGCGCGACCGGGATGAGCCGCGCACCGCGGTCGGGGTTCGCGCTCGTCGAGAACCAACCGAACACGTCGACGATCACCTGGGCGGTGCCACCGGGTCGCGACGAGAAGAGCTTGATGGTCAGCTTGCCGTCGGCGCCCGGGCGGACGATGCTGAGGTTCGGCACGATCTGGTTGGTGTCGAAGTTCAGGATCGACGCAGTGCCGGCCTCGGCACCTGCGCCGTAGGCGTTGAGCCAGCCTTCGCCGGTCGGCTCGGCGACGGTGATGTTCACCACCACGGCGAGGACGTTGTTGACGTCGGTGGGCACGCCACCGAGGCCGAGGAGCTGGATGTCGAAGGTCGGCGCCGACGGATCGGCGGGCTTCGGACCGGGATTGGCCTCGTTCACCGGCGAGATGGCGCGGGAGTCGTAGATGCGCTGAGGAGTGAGGGCGTGGTACTCGCCCCCGGCCCCGAATCCCGCCGCTGCGGCGGGGGTGACCGACACCGGCGATGCCGGCACCACCACGATGCCGACGAGCACGGCGGCCACGAGGGCCAGCCGGCGCCGGATACGCGAGCGTGCGTGCGGTCTGGCGGCGATCATGGCTGTTCCACCTCGAAGGTCGGCGCGATGCCCTCGGCCGCGACCCTCGCCATGATCGCGTCGTGGGTCGCGTCGTCGACCGTCTCGGCCTCGTCGATCAGCATGACCGGGATCCTGTCACGCACCCGGTACCGACGGTGCAGACGCGGGTTGTACAACCCTCCGTCGTCGCCGAGGTAGTACAGGGGACCCTTGTCCTGTGGACATGCCAGCACTGCGAGCAGCCGAGGGTCGAGTGTTGCGGTTTCAGTCACGGGAGCCGCCGCCTTTCGTGATCGATCATCGCCCAGGCTAGACGGTGACCTGCGACATCGAAAGTCACGAACTGGTGACGATCGCGAGCACTTCCACGACGCGCTGGTCGCACTCGGCACGGTCGGGTGCCTCGAGGTTCAGCCGGAGGAGGGGTTCGGTGTTCGACGGGCGCAGGTTGAACCACCACGACCCGTTGTCGACCGTGAGCCCGTCGAGGCGGTCGAGATCGGCCGTGCGGTACGTCTCGGCCACCCGCTCGATGACGTCGGCCGGATCCTCGACGTGGGTGTTGATCTCGCCGCTCGAGGCGTACCGCTCGAACGGCTTGCGCACCACCGACAGGTCGCTCGCAGCGCGGCTGAGCTCGTCGAGCACGAAGACGCTGGCGATCAGGCCGCTGTCCGCGCGGAAGTTGTCGAGGAAGTAGTAGTGCGCCGAGTGCTCGCCACCGAAGACCGCTCCGGTCTCGGCCATCACCTGCTTGATGAACGAGTGCCCGACCTTGGTGCGCACCGGGACACCACCGTGCTCGCGGATGACCTCGGGCACTGCACGCGAGCAGATGAGGTTGTGCAAGATGGTCGCCCCCGGATGGGAGCGCAGGATGTTGCTGGCGAGGATCGCTGTCGTGGTCGAGCCGCTGAGCCCCCGCCCGGTCTCGTCGACCACGAACACCCTGTCGGCATCGCCGTCGAACGCGAGGCCGAGGTCGAAGCCGCCGGTGACCACCCGCGCCTGGAGATCACGCTGGTTCTCCGGCTGCAGCGGGTCGGCCGGATGGTTGGGGAACGTGCCGTCGAGCTCGCCGTACATGAGCTCGAGCGTCAACTGCGGGATGCGTTCGAACACGGCCGGCACCACGAGACCACCCATGCCGTTCGCGGTGTCGGCGACGACACGCAAGGGCCGCAGCGCAGTCGTGTCGACGAAGGACACGACGTGATCGGCGAAGGCGGACAAGAGGTTCTTCGACGAACGAGACCCGGACCGCCCGGACGGCACGGGCCCGCGCCCCTCGAGCACCGCCTGGGCGATCGCCCGGATGTCCTCGAGGCCCGTGTCCTGCCCGACCGGTCGAGCGCCGCTGAGGCAGAACTTCACCCCGTTGTACCCCGCCGGGTTGTGCGACGCGGTGAAGACGGCGGCGGGCGCATCGAGCTTGCCGGCGGCGAAGTAGACGAGATCGGTCGACGCGAGCCCGAGGTCGACCACGTCGACGCCGTGCTCGTTCAGGCCCTCGGTGAAGGCGTCGACCAGCTCGGGGCCCGATGGTCGCATGTCGCGACCGACGAGCACGGTGGTCGCGCCGGTGAACCGGGCGAACCCGACCCCGAGCGCACGGGCAACGTCTGGGTTGAGCTGGTCGGGAACGGTGCCACGGACGTCGTACGCCTTGACGATGGTCGACAGGTCGACCGCCGAACCGGTGGTCGGTGAGGTGGATCGGGGCTCGGACATGTGGGCTACAACCTATCGACGGGGGGCGGCGGCTCCTGACCGGGGTCGCGGGAGTCGCCGGTCTGCTCGCCCGTCTGCTCGTCGGGCCGCTCCGTCGGGACGGTGAGGTCGAGGGCGTCGCGCTCGAGCACTGCCGTCTGGTCGGGATCGATCGTGGCCGACGGTGGTGGCAGTCGCGTCGACCGGGTGTCGTCGGCCCAGACAGGGTCGGCCTCGTCCCACTGGCCCGGCTCCCACATGCGAGTGTCGTGGTCCCGCACGGGCTCCGGCGTGGGCGGGATGCCCACATCGACGGCCAGTTCGCCGTCGAGATCGTGCTCGGCGTCGTACAGCTCGACCCCGCCGGCGGCGATGAGCGGCGTCGAGCGGCGGTGCTGCACGTCGCCCCGCCAGCGCCAGAAGCCGAGCAGGCAGATGCCGAAGGCGGTCATCGCGTACGCGGCGATGTCCAGGTTCGAACGATCGAAGCTGAGCGTGACGTCCTGTGACGTGGGCACCACCACCATGAGGTTGGGCGCGATGCGCCACGGCCCCTCGGCGCCGTGGGCGGTCCAGTTGGGGAAGTAGCTCATCTTCACGAGCACCGGCACCCCGACGCGGTCGACGTGGAAGCTGAGATCCTGATCACCCAGCTCGACGTCGGTCACCGTCACCTCGGGCAGGTCGACGACCTCGATCGAGTCCGCCGGCTGGACGATGTCGATCTTCCGCCCGGACTCCCCCGGCTCGAGCCCATCGTCTCGTGACGCATCGATCGCGACGTCGATCCGCTGCCACGCGTCCGGACCGCCGTCCGCCGGCATCGCGGCCCACTCGTCGCGGTTCTGGAACCAGCTCATGCCGAGCTCGAGGTTCCGCTCACGCGGATCACCTCCGCGCTCGTTCACCACGACGGGTTGGACGTCGAGGGGCACGACGATGTCGCTGCCGGCGACCGAGTAGATGTTCCACGGGCCCGACTGCGCGGCCAGCGTGAGCTCGGGTTGTGAGTCGGCCTGCGTCTTGGCCGCTTCCGTGAACACCATCACGTACTTGACGCCCAGCGTCTGCAGGTACGGCACGCCGACCGCAGCGTTGTTGTCGGTGTAGCGCAGCTCGCGGACCGGGTTCGACGCGTGCTCGCTCATCGCCGCGGTGGTGATGAAGCTGTAGGGCGTGGTGCCGGATGCCTCGAAGAACAGGCCCTCCATGCTGGTGATGCAGCCGTCGGTCCAGTGCGGCAGCAACATCAGCGCCATCGTGGTGCCGTACTTGCCGTTCTCGCTGTTGTTCTCCCAGAGCGCGCGCCCGCA